>NZ_KQ058771.1:78611-89166 GCF_000982955.1 Micromonospora sp. HK10
TGCTCGTGGTCGGGACGTCGCTCGGCGGCGCCCCGACCGTGGTGGGCAGCTACTCCTTCACCCTGCGGATGACCGACAAGAACGGCCGCTTCGCCGAGCAGGCCGCCACCATCGTGGTGGCCACGCCGGCGGTCGCCTTCACCTCCGGCGACCCGCCCGCCGGCACGGCCGGCCGGTCCTACTCCTTCCGGTTCACCGCCGACGGTGACTCGTCCATCACGTTCGCCCTGGCCGGCGGGGCCCTGCCGGACGGCCTCGCCCTCGACCCGGACGGCCTGCTCAGCGGCACCCCCGGCAGCGTTGGCACGTTCACCTTCACCGTGCGGGCGAAGGGCTACAGCACCAGCGCCACGAGGGACGTGTCGCTGGTCGTCGCCGCGCCGGCCTCGACCAGCCCCACGGCCACCCCGAGCCCTGATCCGACCGACCCGACGGCCACGCCGACCCCGGGCGACCCGACCACCACGGCGCCCCAGCCGACGCCCTCGCCGTCGCAGGTGAGCGGCGGGTGGCTGCCGATCACCGGCCCGGGTTCGCCCCTGGTGCTGGTGTCGCTGGGCGTCCTGGCCTTCTCCATCGGCGGCATCCTGTTCGTGCTTGCCTACAACCGCCGCCGGCGCTTCACTCCACCGGAGTGACGCCCGGCCGAGCCCGGGCAGGCGGAGCGGTAGGCTTGGCGGCGTTGTGTCCGGATGCCGCCGTGGGCCGGCTACCGCCTGCAAAGCTGGAGTTCTCATGACCACGACGCTGCCCGCGTACGACGAGGTCGTCGCGCGCTTCGAACCGGTGATCGGCCTGGAGACCCACGTCGAGCTGGGCACGAACACCAAGATGTGGTGCGGCTGCCCGACCGACTTCGGCGGCGAGCCGAACACCCGGGTCTGCCCGGTCTGCCTGGGCCTGCCCGGCTCCCTGCCGGTGGCCAACAAGGCGGCCATCGAGGCGACCATCCGGATCGGGTTGGCGCTGAACTGCTCGATCGCGCAGTGGTGCCGGTTCGCCCGGAAGAACTACTTCTACCCGGACATGCCGAAGAACTTCCAGATCAGCCAGTACGACGAGCCGCTCTGCTTCGACGGCTACCTGGACGTCGAGGTCAACGGGGAACTCGTGCGGATCGGCATCGAGCGGGTGCACCTGGAGGAGGACACCGGCAAGACGCTGCACGTCGGCGGTGCCACCGGCCGCATCCACGGCGCCACCGAGTCGCTGGTCGACTACAACCGGGCCGGCATCCCGCTGGTCGAGATCGTCACCAAGCCGATCCCCGGCACCGGCGCGCTCGCGCCCGAGGTGGCCCGCGCGTACGTGACGGAGCTGCGCGACGTGATCCGCTCCCTCGGCGTCTCCGACGTGCGGATGGAGGAGGGCTCGCTGCGCTGCGACGTCAACACGTCGCTGAACCTGCCGGGCGCGGAGTGGGGCACCCGCACCGAGACCAAGAACGTCAACTCGCTGCGCTCGGTCGAGCGGGCGGTCCGCTCGGAGATGCTGCGGCAGGCGTCGGTGCTGGAGGCGGGCGGCCGGATCGTCCAGGAGACCCGGCACTTCCACGAGGACACCGGCGACACCACGTCGGGCCGGTCCAAGGAGACCGCCACCGACTACCGCTACTTCCCGGAGCCGGACCTGGTGCCGCTGGCGCCGGACACCGCCTGGGTGGCCGAGTTGAAGGCGGCCCTGCCGGAGCTGCCGCGGCTGCGCCGCAAGCGGATCCAGCAGGAGTGGGGCCTGTCCGACCTGGACATGCAGTCCGTGGTCAACGCGGGCGCGGTGGAGCTGATCGAGGCGACCGTGGCCGCCGGCGCCACCCCGGCCGCGGCCCGCAAGTGGTGGCTGGGCGAGCTGTCCCGCCGCGCCAACGAGACCGGCGTGGAGCTGGCCGACGTGGGCGCCACGCCGGCCCAGGTCGCCGAGCTGCAGGGCCTGGTCGACGCCGGCAAGCTCAACGACAAGCTGGCCCGGTCCGTGCTGGAGGGCGTGGTGGCCGGCGAGGGCTCGCCGACCGAGATCATGACCAACCGCGGCCTGGAGGTGGTCTCGGACACCGGGGCGCTCACCGCCGCCGTGGACGAGGCCATCGCCGCCAACCCGGACGTCGCCGACAAGGTCCGCAGCGGCAAGGTCGCGGCGGCCGGCGCGCTGGTCGGCGCGGTCATGAAGACCACCCGCGGCCAGGCGGACGCCAAGACCGTCCGCGAGCTGATCCTGGAGCGTCTCGGCGCCCAGGGCTGAGCCCAACCCGGAGGGCCGCCGCCGTGACCCGGTGGCGGCCGTTCGACCTCCCCGGAGTACGCGCGACCCGCGCCATCCCCTCGCGAGGGCGTCAACGGCGACGCCCGGATGGAGTCACCGTGAACCAGCACGACCTCGACGTCCTCGACGCGATCCAGCGCCGGGTGCTCTGGCTCGCCACCCGCATCGTGGACGCCGCCAACCACGACCGGGACACCGGCGACGGGGTGAAGGTCGGCGGTCACCAGGCGTCCAGCGCCTCGCTGGTGACCGCGATGACCGCGCTCTGGTTCCACCACCTGGACGCCGAGGACCGGGTCGCGGTGAAGCCGCACGCCTCGCCGGTGTTCCACGCCATCCAGTACCTGCTGGGCAACCTCGACCGGTCGTACCTGCCGAAGCTGCGGGCCCGCGGCGGCCTCCAGTCGTACCCGTCGCGCACCAAGGATCCGGACGGGGTGGACTTCTCCACCGGCTCGGTCGGCCTGGGTGCCGCGGCGCCGCTGTTCGCGGCGGTCACCCGCCGCTACGTCGACGCGCACTTCGGCGCCCGCCCGCACTCCCGGTTCGTCGCGTTGATCGGCGACGCCGAACTGGACGAGGGGAACATCTGGGAGGCGGTCGCCGACCCGGCCACCACCGGGCTCGGCAACGTGATGTGGCTGGTCGACTTCAACCGCCAGTCGCTGGACCGGGTCGTGCCCGGCATCCGGATCAACCAGTGGCGCGGCCAGTTCGAGGCCGCCGGCTGGCACGTCGTCGAGGTCAAGTACGGCCGCAAGCTGGCCGAGGCGTACGCCCGGCCGGGCGGCGCGGCGCTGCGCGACTGGATCGACCTGATGCCGAACGAGCAGTACCAGTCGCTGTTCGGGTTGGCCGGGCCGGCCCTGCGCAAGCAGTTCCTGGACGGCGCGCCGGCCGAGGTGGCGGCCTTCGTGGCGGACATCCCCGATGACGAGCTCGGCCCGCTCGTCACCGACCTGGGCGGGCACGACCTGGAAGCCATGCTCGACGCGTACGCCCAGTGCGACGCGGTCACCGACCGGCCCAGCGTGGTCTTCGCGTACACGGTGAAGGGGTGGGGGTTGCCCATCGCCGGCAATCCGCGCAACCACTCGGCGCTGCTCAGCACCGAGCAGGTCGACGCGCTGCGGGCGGCGCACGGCCTGACCGCCGAGACCGAGTGGGACCGCCTCGACCCGGCGTCGGAGGCCGGCATCCGGGCCGGCGAGCGCCGGGAGGCGCTGTCCCGCCCGCCGCGCGAGCGGGCGCTGGGCGTCACCGTGCCGGAGACCACCCGGGTACGCGCGAACAAGCCGGTCTCCACCCAGGAGGTCTTCGGCCGGGTGCTGGTCGACCTGGCCCGCGACCCGCAGGTGGCGCCGTACCTGGTCACCACCGCCCCGGACGTGGCCACGTCGACCAACCTGGCCGGGTTCATCAACAAGACCGGCGTGTTCGCGCCCACCGAGCAGCGTTCCTGGACCGAGGACCGGATGCTGCGCTGGACGGAGAGCCCCGCCGGGCAGCACATCGAGCTGGGCATCTCGGAGATGAACCTGTTCCTGCTGCTCGGCCAGCTCGGCCTGGCGTGGGACCTGTCCGGCCAGCCGCTGCTGCCGGTGGGCACCGTCTACGACCCGTTCGTGCTGCGCGGCCTGGACGCGTTCCTCTACGGCACGTACTCCGGCTCCCGGTTCGTGGTGGCCGGCACCCCGTCGGGCATCACCCTCGCGCCGGAGGGCGGGGCGCACCAGTCGACCATCACCGCGTCCGTCGGCCTGGAACTGCCCGGGGTCACCTTCCTGGAGCCCGCGTACGCCGGCAGCCTCGACTGGCTGCTCTGCGACGCGCTCGGCCAGATCGCGCAGGGTTCGACGCCGGCGGCCACCGCCGCGCCGGCCGAGGACGGGGCATACTACTTCCGGCTCAGCACCCGCCCGATCGACCAGGCGCCCTTCGAGGCGGCCCGGGCCCGGATCGGTGACGCGGTGCTGCGCCGGCAGGTGGTGGCCGGCGCGTACCGGCTGGTCGACGCGCATGAGGCGTACCCACATCTGGCGGACGCCCCGGTCGTGCAGCTCGCCGCCTCCGGCGCGGTGCTGCCCGAGGTGCTGGCGGCCGCCGCGGAGCTGGCGGAGGAGGGGGTCGCGGCGCACGTGGTCGACGTGACCAGCCTGGACCGGCTCTACCGGGCCTGGCAGCGGACCCTGCGGCAGGGGGTGCGGACGGCGACCGTGCCGAGCGTGCCCGGCGCGCTGCGGTCGGCGTTCGCCGACCGGGTCCCGGTGGTGACCGTGCACGACGCGGCCTCGCACGCGATGGCCTGGCTCGGTTCCGCGCTCGGTGCCCCGGCGGTCCCGCTCGGGGTCGACGAGTTCGGCCAGTCCGGCAGCGTCGCGGAGCTGTACGAGCTGCACGACCTGCTGCCCGGCAGCATCGTCAACGCCGCGCTGGCCGCGCTCTCACTGCGCTGACCCGGCGCCGCCGGCACCCCTCCGCTCCACCCGGTGCCCTCCGGCTCCGCCCGGTGCTTGCCTCCGCAGCGGTCCTTCCGGCTCTGCCCGGTGCCGGCCGCCGTGGCGGTCCCTGCGGCTCCGCCCGGTGCTTGCCTCCGCAGCGGTCCTTCCGGCTCTGCCCGGTGCCGGCCTCCGCAGCGGTCCTTCCGGCTCTGCCCGCCGCCGGCCTCCGCGGCGGCCTCTTCGCGGCCTCATCGCCGCAGCGGAGCCGCGAGGGTCTACGGGTAGGGCTTGCGGGTGGCCGTCGGTCTGCCACCGGTGGCAGCCGGCGGCAGGGCCGTCGCCCCGTCCCCCTGGATGCCGGCGATTACGCTTAGTGACGGTGGTCCTGATAACTCTGAGTGGTGGCGATTCCGGGGTTGCCAGGAACACCCATCGGCCCTTTGCTCTGCAGCCCCATACGCAGCACCTGCCCGACCAGCCACTTCCCTCTTCTGCCGCTCTGCAGCCATCCGCGCAACGGTGACGGTCCGTGTACCGCTGCGCCGATGGCTGCAGAGCAAAGGCAGAAAAGAAGTCAGCTGCTCGGAGGCGGAAAGATTACCCGCAGTGATTGGATTTGCGGCGCCACCGCCGGCGAGTCGGCACGCCTCGCGCCCGTGCCGGCGGGGACCCGGCAGGCCTCGCGTCCGCGCCGGTGGCGAATCGGCACGCCTCGCGTCCGCGCCGGCGGCGAGCCGGCAGGCCTCGCGTCCGCGCCGGTGGCGAGTCGGCACGCCTCGCGCCCGCGCAGGCGGCGAGCCGGCAGGCCTCGTGACGGCGGCGAGCCGGGCCGTCGCCGGTGTGCCGGTCGGGGGGTCGTCGGGTCTGCCGTTGTGGACCGGTCGTCAACCCGTGGTGGTGGGGCTGGGAGAGGAGGATGGCGGGAACGGGGATTCCGAACCGCCCCGGGTCGGGGTGGGGGTGACCGGCACCTGGTCGCCCTTCTTCGGGTCCTGGATCACGTGCCGTTCCAGGTTGACCTGTGACTGACCGGTGCCGCCGACGGTGATGTCGTCGTACGCCTGGAGCAGTTTCTGCTGGTCGAAGTAGAGCACCGACATGGTCAACGGGGTGGGCTTCTCGCCCTCCAGGCCGCGCAGCCCGGCACCGCCCGTGGAGCCCTCCACCATCAGCGTGGTCGGTTGCTTGCCCGGCAGCTGCGGCAGCTTCGACACCTGTCGGGCGTGGGCGTGCCCGGCGAGGACGAGCGGGCAGGTACCGGAGAGCGGCCCGGCCGAGGCCGGATCGTGCACCAGGGCGATGTCCACCTTCCGCGGCGATCTGTTGACCGTGGTGGCGAGCTGCTCGCCGGTCCCGATCACCTGGTCGGCGACCTGCTTGGTGAGCCCGCTGCCGGCCGGGGAGGTCTCCTTGTCCGGGGTGAACCGGGGGTCGCCGATGCCGGCGATGGTCAGCCCGGACACGGTGACGGTGGAGTTGTCCAGCACGATGGCGTTCGGCTGCTGGTCGACCGCTGCCGCCGTCTTTGCCGAGTCGTGGTTGCCCCGGATGTAGACGTACGGCTTCTTCAGCAGGCCGATCGAGCCGACGAAGGACGCCTCCGGCTCGCTGCCCCAGTCGGTGATGTCCCCGGTGTCGATCACCACGTCGATGTTGAACTGCTCCACCACCGTGCGGATCAGCTGCCAGCCCGTCGGGTTGAGGTGCATGTCGGAGACGTGCAGCACCCGGGTGGTGCCCGGCGAGGGCTGGACCAGCGGCAGGGAGGAGACCGTGGTGTAGAGCTTGCTGACGTTGCCCACCAGCCGCTGGAGCTGCTCGGCATAGCGGGTGTAGTCGTTGGCGATGCGCCGCGCGTCACCGACGATGGCCGGGGCGTTGACCAGCAGCCCTTCGTAACGGGGCTCCTCGATGGCCTGCGGGCGGACGGTGGCGGCGGCCAGTCCGAGGCTGCCGGCGCCGACCACGAACGCGAGCCCGCCGGCCCAGGCCATCCGGCGGACGTCCCGGAAGACCAGCCCGGCCAGCAGCAGGGTGGCCAGCACCACCGAGGCCAGCGTCCGCAGCCCGAGGCGCATCACCCCGGAGCGGACGTCCTCGACGGCGGACTGGCTGGCCCGGCTGATGCTCGCCGGGTCGTCGATCAGCGCCTCGGTACGCCGCTGGTCGAGCGCACCCAGCTCCACGGTCAGGTAGGCCGGCCCGTCGTGGCTGTCGAGCAGCAGCGCGCCCAGCGGCGGTACGTCCACGGTCGTCCCGCCGCTCAGCGAGGGGCTGAGGTTGAGCTGTGCCCGGAACGGCCCGATGTCGGTGCTGACATGGCCGCCGGCGTACGTGCCGCCGACGACTCCGGCCAGCGTGACCACGAGCAGGGCCAGCACCGTGCCGAGCCGGCGCAGCCAGCCCGGCGGCCGTCCGTTCCGCCGCGGTCGCGACGCCCAGCGGCGGGCGCGCCCGGTGGCCGGGGCCGCCTCGTCCCCGGTGCTGCGCTGCTCGTTCTCCTGGCCGTCCATGCTGAGATTCTGTCCTGCCCGTCGACGGATCTTGGGAAACCGCGGGAAGCGTCGAGCTTCTCACTCCTGCGCCGCGCGGCGACCTTGAGCGACAACTCCGGTGCGGCTGGCGCGACGCGGCGACCTGAAGCCGAGCCCGTCAGCTCCGGCCGGCGCCGCCGTCCGCGAAGACCAGCCGCAGGATGCGGTCGTCCTCCGGTGCCGGCTTGCCTCGCCCGTCCCGGTTGGAGGTGGTCACCCAGATCGAACCGTCCGGGGCCGCCGCCGCGGCCCGCAGCCGGCCGTACTTGCCGGTGAGCAGGGCCCGTGGCTGCCCGAGCACGGTGCCGTTGGCGGTCAGCTCGACCAGCCAGAGCCGCTCGCCGCGCAGGCAGGCGGTGACCAGCAGCCGCTGCACGGCGGCCAGCCCCGAGCAGGACGCGTCGGCGGTCCGCCACTGGGTGATCGGGTTGACGTAGCGCTTGTCGTCGGCGCGTCCCTCCACCTGCGGCCAGCCGTAGTTGCGACCCTTGTCGATCTGGTTGATCTCGTCCCAGGTGTTCTGACCGAACTCGGCGGCGTACATCCGCTTCTCCGGCGTCCAGGCGAAGCCCTGCACGTTCCGGTGTCCCAGCGACCAGACCGGGGAGCCGGGGGTGGGATTGCCGGGGGCCGCCTTGCCGTCCCGGGTGATCCGCAGGATCTTGCCGCCGAGGCTCTTCGGGTCCTGCGCGGCGGCCGACCGGCCGGCGTCGCCGGTACTGGCGTAGAGGAAGCCGTCGGGGCCGAAGCCCAGGCCGCCACCGTCGTGGTTGCCGGCCTTGGGGATGCCGGTGAGGATCGGGGTGGGTGCCTTGCCCAGCTCCAGCTTGGCGATCCGGTTGTCCTGCTCGGTGGTGTAGTAGATGAAGACCGTGCGGTCCCGAGCGTAGGCCGGGGAGACGGCGATGCCGAGCAGCCCGGCCTCGCCGCCGGCCGCCACGTCCGGCACGGTCTGCGCCACGGTGACGGTCAGGCCCTCCGGCCCGGATCCCGGACCGACCCGGAGGATCCGGCCGCTGTTGCGCTCGGTGACCAGCGCGGCGCCGTCGGGCAGGAAGGCGATCGCCCACGGCACGGTGAGCCCCTTGGCCAGCACGGTGGCGACCACCTGCTGGCCGGCGCCGCCCGGGCTCGCCGACGCGGAAGGGGTCGGCAGGTTGGGTGGCTCGCCGGCCGGGTCCGGTCCGGGCTCGCCGAAAGCGCAGCCGGCGGTGCCCAGCAGCAGCGCCGCGCAGGACGCCGCGAGCGCCGCCCGGAGGCGGCGGGGGCGGTGGTACGGGGGACGCGCGCTCACCCGGCCCAGCCTAGCCGGATGAGCGTGAATCCGGGCCCGACGGCGGCCGGGCGGTCGGCTCCGCCCGACCAGCTCGACCTGCCCGTCGTCAACGGTCGGGTCCCGTTCGGTGCGCCCGTCCGGCTGCGGCGGTAGGGGGTCGCCCGGCTATCGTCGGCGATCGTGAAGGTATGGATTCCGCATCGGTCCGGCCGGGAACTGCTCGGCGAGCTGCCGCCCGGCGTCACGGTGGAGCTGCTGGAGGACCCGGACCGGCTCCCGTCGTCCCCGTCCGGGGTGCGGTTCTGGGTGCCGCCCTTCCTTTCCGGCCCGGCCGCCGGGGCGCTCCTGGCCGAACTGCCCGACGTCGAGGTGGTACAGCTGCTCTCCGCCGGCGCGGACGCCTGGGTGGGGCGGGTCCCCTCCGGGGTGGCGCTCTGCGACGCCCGGGGCGTGCACGACTCGGCGACCGCCGAGTGGGTGGTGGCGGCGATCCTGTCCGCGCTGCGCGGCTTCGGGCCACTGGCCCGGGCGCAGGCCCGCCGGGAGTGGGCGTACGACGAGGTGGCGCCGACCGACGAACTGGCCGGCAAGCGGGTGCTGATCGTGGGCGCCGGCTCGATCGGCGCCGCGGTCCAGGCCCGGCTGGCCCCGTTCGAGGTCGATTTCACCCTGGTCGCCCGCACGCCGCGTCCCGCCGAAGGGGTGTACGGCGTGGACGAGCTGCCCGGGCTGCTGCCCGAGGCGGACGTGGTGGTGCTGCTGGTGCCGCTCACCGAGCAGACCCGAGGGCTGGTCGACGAGAAGTTCCTGGCCGCCATGCCGGACGGGGCGCTGCTGGTCAACGCCGCCCGGGGTCCGGTGGCCCGGACGTCGGCGCTGGTCGCCGAGCTGGCCTCCGGCCGGCTGCGGGCCGCGCTGGACGTCACCGATCCGGAGCCGCTGCCCGCCGACCATCCCCTGTGGGAGCTGCCGAACGTGCTGCTCACCCCGCACGTGGCCGGCTCGGTACGCGGCCTGCTGCCGCGGGCGTACCGACTGGTGGGGGCGCAGCTGCGGCGGTTCGTGACGGGGGAGCCGCTGGCGAACCGGGTAGTGGACGGGTACTGAGCGCCCGTCGCTCAGCCGGCGCCCTCGGTGAGCTCCTGTCCGGTGGCGGCGACCAGCCGGGGCAGGTCGTCGGCGCGTACCGCCGGGAGCACCAGCACCTCGCCGTCGTCGAGCCGGACAACGGCCCGCCCACGATCGTCGGCGGTCAACTCGGCCACCCGCTGCCAGGGGATCCGCCGTTGCCCCAGGAGGGCGCGCAACCGCAGCTCGCGGGCGTCGGCGTCGGTGCCGGAGCGCCAGGCCCAGACCCCCACGGCGAGGGGCAGGAGCAGCACCCAGGACAGCCACCAGCGGGCGCTGGCCAGCGGCAGCGCGCCGATGAGCGCGACGATCGCGGCGACCAGGATCGCCTGGTTGCGGCGGAAGTGGACGGTCTCGGCGCGGCTCACCCTCCGATGATCGCACCCCGGGCTGGCGGGGATCCCGGCGGGCGGGACTACCGGCCCCTTGGGAAGCGGTGTGACGAAGCTCACTCCGTAACCGCGTAACGTCTCGTATCGAGGATCGTTTCTAGGCGTGGCCGCGCCGGCCCACCCGGCGTCGTCCGCGACCGTCGCCCCCGACCCGCACCATCCCGCGCCGCACCGCAACCGCACCGCCCCGTGCCCCCTCACGAAGGCGATCGCCGTGCTCGTCACTCACCCCGCCACCCCACCCCGTCGCCGCCGCCCGCTGGCCGACCTCTACGTGTCCCTGGCCGGCGCCCTGCTCATCCTGGCCGGAGCCGTCGGCCTGGTCCCGGCCCACTCGGCCGTGGCGCTCGCCGTCGCCGCCGGCTGCGCGCTGGCCTGCGTCCGGCTCGCCTGGCTGGCCGGCAGCCCGGCCGCCACCCGCGCACCCGGCCCGCCCGCTCCCGCTCCCGCTCCCGCGACCCGGCCGGCTCCTGGGACGCTGTCCAGTCCCGGAACGCTTCCGGGTTCCGGGACGTTGTCCGGTCCCGG
>NZ_KQ058772.1 GCF_000982955.1 Micromonospora sp. HK10
CGCGTGATGGTGACACCGATCGCCGCCAGGGCGGACCGGCCGGTCCGCCCTGGCCCGTACCGGCGGGGAGGTGTCCGGTAGATGGCTGACTCGACCCCCGGCGTCCGCCTCGGGGTGGATGTCGGACAGGTCCGGGTGGGCGTGGCCCGTTCCGATCCGCACGGCATCCTGGCCACCCCGCTGGTCACCCTGGCCCGGGACCTGAGCACCGGCCCCGACGGGGTGCCCGGCGACATGGCGGAGCTGGTCCGGTTGGCCGCCGAGCACGAGGCGGTCGGGATCGTGGTCGGCCTTCCGGTGAACCTCGCCGGAAAGCATGGCCCGGCCGCGGCGAACGTATCGGCCTACGCTGCCCGGTTGGCCGATGTAATGGGGTCGATTCCGGTGACGCTGACGGACGAGAGGATGTCGACCGTGGTGGCTAGTCGTAGGCTGGCCGAACGGGGCGTCCGGGGAAAGCGCCAACGGGCGGTGGTCGACCAGGCCGCCGCGGTGGAGATTCTGCAGAGCTGGCTGGACGCACAGCGGAGGCGGACGCAATGATCGACGATCTTGATCTGGGGTTCGACGAGCCGGAGAGGGGGGAGAAGGGCCGGCACCGACGCAGCGCGGTTCGCAAGCGCAACGGCGGCTCGGGCGGCAGCCGCGGCAAGACGATCTTCGCCCTTTTGATGGCCATCGTGCTGCTGGGCGGCATCGGCGGCGGCGCGTACGTCGGCTTCGACCGGATCCGTAACCACTTCGTCACCCCCGACTACGACGGTCCGGGCTCGGGCGAGGCGACGGTGCAGGTCAAGGCGGGGGACACCCTCACCGACATCGGCAACTCCCTCTACGACGCCGGCGTGGTCAAGAGCACCAAGGCGTTCATCGAGGCCGCCGACGCGAACTCCCGCAGCAAGAACATCCAGGTCGGCACGTACAAGGTGCGCAAGCAGATGAAGGCCGCCGACGTGATCGTCCTGATGCTCGATCCGAAGAGCCGGGTGGTCAACGGGGTGACCATCCCGGAGGGCACGATCAGCCTGAACATCTACGCGATCCTGTCCCGGGAGACCAAGATCCCGGTGGCCGAGTTCAAGGCCGCCGCGAAGGACCCGGTCAAGCTGGGCGTGCCGGCCTTCTGGTTCAACCGGCAGGACGGCAAGAAGGGCCCGAAGAGCATCGAGGGCTTCCTCTTCCCGTCCACCTACGAGATCCCGCCGAAGGCCACCGCCGCGCAGATCCTGTCGATGATGGTGGACGAGTTCCTGCGGGTCACCGAGCAGCTCAACTTCGTCGACCGGGTGCAGAAGGAACGGAAGATCTCCCCGTACGAGGCGCTGATCGCCGCCTCCATCGCGCAGGCCGAGTCGGTGGACCCCAAGGACTTCGCCAAGGTCTCCCGGGTGATCTACAACCGGGTCTACGCCGGCAAGATCGGCTGCAAGTGCCTGGGCATCGACAGCGGCATCAACTACTGGTTCCGGTTGCAGGGCAAGGACCCGAAGGACTCCAACGAGCTGCTGCAGAGCGAGATCAACGACCTGAAGAACCCGTACAACACGCACGATGTGGCCGGCCTGCCGATCACCCCGATCAGCAACCCGGGCGAGGGCGCGCTCAAGGGCGCGCTGGACCCGCCGACCGGGGACTGGATCTACTTCATGACGATCGACAAGAAGGGCACGATGGGCTACGGCTCCAACGACGCCGAGTACCGCCGGCTCATCAAGACCATGTGCGACAACAAGGTGCTGACGGGATCGAACTGCGCGTGAGGGCCGCCGTCGTGGGCAAGCCCATCGCCCACTCGCTCTCCCCGGTCATCCACCAGGCCGGGTACGCGGCGGCCGGGCTGACCGGCTGGTCGTACACCCGGATCGAGTGCGCGGCCGACGAGCTGGCCGGCCTGGTCGCGGGCCTGGGCCCGGAGTGGGCCGGGCTGTCGGTGACCATGCCCGGCAAGGAGGCGGCGCTCGCGCTGGCCGGCGAGGCCTCCCCGGTCGCCGCCGCGGTCGGTGCCGCCAACACGCTGGTACGCCGCTGCGACGGCACCTGGTACGCCGACAACACCGACGTCACCGGCATGGTCGACGTGCTCACCGCCGCCGGGGTGCCGGCCGGGGCCACGGTGACCCTGCTCGGCGCGGGTGGCACCGCCCGGGCGGCGCTCGCGGCGGCGGCCCGGCTCGGCGCCGCCGAGGTGACCGTGGTGGCCCGCCGCCCCGAGGCGGTGCACGAGTTGCGCCCGGTGGCGCGGGCGGTCGGGGTGCCGCTGACCGGCGCCGCGTGGGACGGCGCGCCCGCGCACGCCCGCGCCGACGTGGTGCTCTCCACGGTGCCGAAGGGGGTGGCCGACCCGCTGGCCGAGAACTTCGACTGGCGGCCCGGCACGGTCTTCTTCGACGCCCTCTACGACCCCTGGCCCACCCCGCTCGCCGCCGCGGCGCTGGCCGCCGGCTGCCGGGTGCTCTCCGGCCTGGACCTGCTGCTGGCCCAGGCGGTCGACCAGTTCGCCCAGTTCACCGGGGTTGCCGCGCCGGTGGAGGCGATGCGGGCGGCGCTGGCGGCGGCCCGCGCCTGAGCCGGCCGGGCTCGAACACCGGCCCGGTGGCGACGCGCACCGGCGGTGACGACGCGCACCGGCGGTGACGACGCGCACCGGCGGTGACGACGCGCACCGGTCCGGTGACGACGCGCAGCGGTGCGACAGCGGCGTCGCCGGGACGGCGACCGGCGCGGGCGGGCCGCCGCAGCCACCGGGATACCCTGCTGGGCGACCGCCGCCGACGCAGGGAGCCCTCCGTGACCGGGCAGCCGCCCCCACCCGACCGTCCGGCCCGGCGGCTGCGCCGCCGGGCCGCGCTGCTCGCCCTGCTCGGCGGCGGACTGGTCACCACGCTCGCGGCCACCGCCACGCCCCCGCAGCGGGGCGGCGCGCGGCCGGCCCCCGCCGAGCCGGCCGTGTCGGTCCCCGCCCGGCCCGCGCCGCCGCCCACCGAGCCGCCCGGCGCCCACCTGCCGGGCTGGCGGCTGGTCTGGACGGACGAGTTCGACGGGACGGCGGTCGACCGGTCCCGGTGGAACGTCCGCGACGGCGAGGCGCGCGACGTCGACCTCGGCTGCAACGTCGACGACCCGGCGAACGTCGTGGTGGCCGGCGGGGTGCTGACCCTGCGGGTGCAGCGGCGGGTGGTCGCCTGCGGTTCCCAACTGCGGCAGTACACCGAGAGCTACCTGGACACCATCGGCAAGGCCGCGTTCCGGTACGGCCGCTTCGAGGTGCGGGCCCAGGCGCCGGCCGGGCCGGACGGTTCGCAGGGGCTGTGGCCGGCGTTCTGGCTGCGCGCCGACGACGCCGGCAAGGGCGAGATCGACGTGGTCGAGCTGCCCGGCGGCGCCGCCCACCACCGGGCCGCCACCCAGGCGATCTTCTACGACTACACGCCCGTGAAGCAGGACCAGCGCTGGCCGTTCCCGGCCGGGCACCCGGGCGACGGCTTCCACACCTACACCACCGAGTGGGAGCCGGGGGTGATCCGCTGGTACGTCGACGGCCGGCAGGTGTGGCAGCGGGACCGGCGCAGCACGCCCTGGTTCGACGAGGTCTTCGACAAGCCGTACAACCTGCGGCTGAACGTCCAGGTCGGCGGCTGGCTCGGCGCGCCCGGCCCGGCCACCCGGTTCCCGGCCGACTTCCGGGTCGACTACGTCCGGGTCTGGCAGCGCTGACCGCCGACCCGGCCCGCCGCGGGCGGGCTGACCGCCGACCCGGCCCGCCGCGGGCGGGCTGGCCGGCGGGCAATATCGTGGCCGCCGACGTGCCGGGACAGCGGGACGGGCACAGGGGAGGGCAGGGCGCGGTGCAGGATCCACGGAACCGCCAGGACGGTATCGGCTGGGTGAGCCGGGCCATCTTCGCCGACGCGCGGCTGTGGCTGGGCGTCGCGTCCGGCCCCGCCCCGCCGCCCCCGGGTCACCGGGTCGTCGCCCGGTACGCCGTGGTGCCCTCGGTGGAGCGGGCGAAGTTCCTGCTGCCGTTGGCCTCCCGCCGGGTCGGCGCGGCGTCGACGCTGGCGTACAACGCGCTGCGGCCGCCCCGGGTCCGGGCCAACCGGCTCGCCGTCGGCGTGCTGGCCGGTTTGGGCGCCACCCGGCTGGCCCGGATGCCGGTGCTGACCGTCGCCGTCCCGAACGCCGCCGACCCGGCTGAGCTGCTGCTGACCGCGAGCCTCGCCCGGGCCGAGGGCCGGCCGCTGCACGCCGCCATCGGGATCCGGCCGCCCGACCCGCACCACAAGCCGACGCTGCAACTCTTCGACGACCGGGGCGCGGCGTGGGCGTACGCGAAGGTGGGGTGGAACGAGGCGACCCGGGCGATGGTCCGCGCGGAGGCCGCGGCGCTGCGCGACCTGCCCCGCGGCGGCGGCGACCTGCCCGACGCGCCCCGCCTGCTGCGCGAGCTGAGCTGGGGTGATCTGGCGGTCACCCTGGTCGAGCCGATGCCCGCGGGCGTGCGCCGGCTGGCCCGCCCGGACCGGCCGGAGGTGGCCGCGATGCTGGCCGTCGCGCGGCGCGGCGGACCGCCGGCCGCGCCCCGGCCGCTCGCCGGCTCACCGTTCCTCGCCGACCTCACCGCGCGGGCCGAACGCGCCGGCGGGCCGGTCGTCGCGGCGCTGGCGGCGTTCGCCGACCGGGACGGGGCGGTCGCGCTGGAGTTCGGCCACTGGCACGGCGACTGGGTGCCGTGGAACCTCGGCACCCACCGGGGACGGCTGTACGCCTGGGACTGGGAGAACAGCGGCGCCGCGCGGCCGGTCGGCTTCGACCTCGCCCACCAGGGCTTCCAAAGTGCCCTGTCGCTGCGCGGGCGACCGGCGGCGCAGGCGGCCGACGAGATGGCGGCGGTGCTGGCCCGGCACGGCCGGTCGCTCGGCCTTGACCCGGCCCGCTGCCGCCTCGTCGCGGACGCCTACCTGGTCGAGCTGTGGCTGCGGACCGCGGAGCTCGCCGCGGGGGGCGGCGGCTGGAGCCCGAAGCTGCACCCCGCGCTGCTGCACGTGCTCGCCGAGCGGCTGCCGGCGACGGGCGACTGACCTGTCCCGCCGGCGCGACTGTCGGGGTGCCGACCGGCAAACCGGGGAAATGCCCCGGGGCCGCCGCCCCCGCTACCGCTGGCCGGCACACCTCCACTAGGGTGTCAGCACTCGATCACCACCACGATGGTGACGGCTTCGATCGGTCCGGGTGTGCGTGGGGCGCCTCAGGGTCGTCGGGCACCCCAGGGGCACAGCGTTCGGGAGGTCCGGCCGGTGGCTGGCATGGCAGGAAATGTTCACGTGGCCGTCGCGGGGCGCGCGGCCCGGACAGGTGGTGACCGACGGTGACGTTGATCTACCTGTTGGGGGCGCTGGCCGTGCTCGTGCCGGCACTGCTCGTACCGTGGCTGGCCACGAGGTGGGCGCCGGCCGTCGCCGCCAGCCGGACCGCCGACCGGCTACGCCAGGCCGTCGCCGGGCTCACCGCCGCCTTCGGCCGGCTCGGCGCCGCCCTGGTCGTGCTGCTCGCCGGGTCCGCCGCGGTCATCGCGCTCTGCTGGCCGCTGGGCGAGGCGCTGTCCCGGCTCGAACCGCACGTCGACCGCCCGGTCTTCGAGTACGTGCACGCCCGGCGGGTCGACGGCTGGGCCGACCTGAACAGCTTCGTCACCGCGATCGGCGACCGGTACCCGCTGAAGTGGGTCACCGTGGTGGGCGCGATCGCCCTGGCCGTGGCGTGGCGCCGCCGGCGCTGGTGGCTGCCGCTGGTCGCGATGCCGCTGCAGTTCGTTCTCGAGCAGTACACCCAGCAGATCCTCGCCGTGGTGGTCGACCGCGGTCACCCGCCGACCGACCTGGGCACCTACCCGTCCGGTGGGTGCGCCCGGGTGCTGATGACCTTCGGCACCATGCTGGCGCTCGCCGCGCTCGTCTGGCGGATCCCGCGCCGGGTCCGGGTGGGACTGCTCACCGCGCTGGCCGTGCTGGTCAGCGTGGAGGGCTACACCCGCATCTACGCCGAGAAGCACTGGCTCACCGACGTCCTCGGCGGCTGGACCTTCGCCATCCTGCTCACCGCCGTGATGGTGTTCGCCGTCGCGGTGGCCGACGGGCGGGTCCGGCCCCCGGCGCAACGGCCCACCACCCCGGCCCGGGAACGCGTCCCGGTCGGCACCTGAACCGGCGGCCCGCCGCCACCCCGCACCTGTCCCACGCCACCCCTCGATCGGAAGGTGGGCAACGACGTGACCACCCTTCTCGTCGCCTCCACCGGTGGGCACCTCGCCGAGTTGTACGACCTGAAGCCCCGGCTGGGCCTGGGTGACGACTGCGTCTGGGCGACCTTCGACTCGCCGCAGAGCCGGTCCCTGTTGGACGGTCACGAGGTCATCCACGTGCCGCCCGCGACCACCCGGGACGCGCTCGGCACGCTGCGCGACCTGCTGGCCGCTCGCCGGGTGCTGCGCGGCGGGCGGTTCACCCGCGTGGTCAGCACCGGCGCCAGTGTGGCCATGTCGTTCTTCGTGCCCGCCAGCCGGCACGGGCTGGCCTGCCACTACATCGAGAGCGCGACCCGCACGGCCGGGCCCTCGCTCACCGGCCGGCTGGTCTCCCGGGTACCCCGCACCCGGCTCTACACCCAGCACCTGGACTGGGCCGACGACCGGTGGCGCTACGGCGGCACCGTCTTCGACGGCTACCAGGCCAGCCGCCGGGTCACCCCCCGACCGGTGTCCCGGATCGTGGTGGCCCTCGGCACGCACGGGCGGTTCGGCTTCCCCCGGCTGCTGGCCCGCCTGGTCGAGGTGGTGCCGCCCGAGGCGGAGGTGCTCTGGCAGGTCGGCGCCACCCGGATCCCCCGGATGCCGGCCGGGGCCCGCCCGCACGTCCCGTACGCCGAGATGCAGCAGGCGATGCGGGAGGCCGACGTCGTGGTGACCCACGCCGGCGTGGGCTCGGCGCTGGCCGCGATGCGGGCCGGCCACCGGGCCGTCTTCGTGCCGCGCCGGCGTAGCCACCGCGAGCACGTCGACGACCACCAGGTCGAACTGGCCCGGCAGCTGGACCGCCGGCAGTTGGTCCGGCACCGGGAGGCGGACGCCGTGACGGTCGAGGACCTGGCGGAGGCGGCGTCCTGGACGGTCGCCGCGACCGGTGCCGTGGCGCCGTTCGAGTGGACGGAGCTGGCATGAGGCCGCCACCGCACGGCCGACCCGGCAGCCCGCCCGGCCGGTCGACACCGGCCCCCGTCCGCACCGGGCGCTCGGGACGCGACCCGTACGGCCCGGCCGGACCGAGCCGGTGATCGAGCGAACCGGACGGTTGATGGTGCGCAATGTCCGTTCCCCGCAAGCTACCCGTGATTTCTCTACCTCTTTGGGGGCAGTAGTGCTTCACAGAACGTCTCGTCCGGTGTGGCGGCGGTGGTGCGCCGCGGTCGCCGTACCGGTGCTCGCCGTCGGGCTGCTCGGGGCGCCGGCCGCCGCGGCCAACCCCACGCCGGTGACCAGCACGCTCACCTCGGCGAACCCGGCGGACAACACGCCGCACGCGCAGAACGGCGACACCAAGGCGTTCGCCGAGATCGGCAACACCGTCTACGTGGGCGGTTCCTTCACCTCGGTGAAGGCGGCCGGCGACGCCAGCTGGACGGCCCGCAACTACCTCTTCGCGTACGACCGCTCCACCGGCGCGCTGAAGACCGGCTTCACCCCGGAGCTGAACGGCGCGGTGCACGCCCTCGCGGTCAGCCCGGACGGCAAGCTCATCGTCGGCGGCGCCTTCAACACCGTGAACGGGGTCAGCCGCAAGAACCTGGTCGAGCTGGACCCGGCCACCGGCGCGACGGTGACCAGCTGGGTCGGGCGCAGTGACGGCGGCCTGGTGCGGCGCACCATCGTGGTCGGCAACAACCTCTACATCGCCGGCGCGTTCCACTGGGTCAACGGCACCGAGCACTCGCTGCTCGCCCGGTTGAACGCCACCACCGGCGCGATCGACCCGAGCTTCCAGATCGACGCCAGCGTGCCCCGGGCCAGCAGCGAGTTCGTCTGGGGTCTCGCGGTCGCGCCCGACCAGAAGACCCTCGTGGCGGTCGGCAACTTCACCCAGGTCAACGGCCAGGCCCGCAACCAGGTCGTGGTCGTCGACCTCGACGGCACCCCGGCGGTGGCCGACTGGAGCACCCAGCGCTACGTCGCGCCGTGCTACAGCGACTCGTTCCCGTTCTACGCCCGGGACGTCGACTTCTCCGACGACGGCACGTACTTCGTCATCATCGCCGACGGCGGGCGGGGCACCGGCGCGTACTGCGACGCGATCGCCCGGTTCGAGACCGCCGACCGGGGCGCCGGCATCGACGCCACCTGGGTCAACTACACCGGGACCGACTCGGTGACCTCGGTCGAGGTCGCCGACAACGTGGTCTACGTGGGTGGGCACTTCCGCTGGCTGAACAACGCCAACGGCAACGACGCGGCCGGCGCCGGCGCGATCAACCGGTTCGGGCTGGGCGCCCTGGACCCGGTCAACGGGCTGCCGCTGGTCTGGAACCCGACCCGCTCGGGCGCCCCGGCGGGCACCACCACCTGGGGCCCGATCATGTGGGAGCTGTGGCGCGGCAGCACCGGCCTGTACGCCGGCTTCGACTCCGACGGGGTGGGCAACGAGTACCACGGCCGGCTGGGCCACTTCCCGCTGGCCGGTGGCCGTACCGTGGCGGCGGTCAACGCGCCGTCCGCGGCGTCGGGCTACCTCTACGTCTCCGCCGCCGACGGGCAGGCGACCAAGGTGCCGTTCAACGGCAGCACGCTGGGCACCCCGGTCAGCAGCAGCCAGCCGAACCTCACCGCCGCCGGTGCGGCGTTCTCGGTCGGCAACAAGCTGTACTGGTCGAAGACCGACGCGAGCGCGCCGAACGGCAGCTACCTCGACGTGTCGATCTTCTCGGGCGGCTCGGTGGGCGCGCCCTGGGTCAGCAGCGGCTACAACGACTGGTTCAAGCCGTCGACGATGAGCGGCGCGTTCGCTCTGGACGGCCGGATGTACTACACCAAGTCCGGGACGAACAAGCTCTTCTACCGCTACCTGGAGCCGGACGGCTACATCCTCGGCTGCACCGAGTTCACCCTGCCCAGCATCGGCCTGGCCTGGGGCAACGTCCGGGGCCTGGCCTGGGTCAACGGCAAGATCGTGTACGGCAACACGGACGGCTCGCTGCGGGCCGTGCCGTTCGACGGTGCGGCCGTCGACGGCGCCGCGTCGGTCGAGCTCGCGGCCGCCGGTGGCGCCGTGAACTGGTCGAGCCGGACGCTGTTCTTCGCCACCTCCTGACGGTCGGCCCGACCGGGCGGCCCGCCGCCGTCCCCGTGACCCGGCGGACCGCCCGGAACGGCCGAACCGCTCTGCCGGCCGGGCGGCTCCGTCGGCCACAATGAGACGTCACCGCCCCGGCCGGCCCGTGCCGCCCGGGGCGGTCACCGATCCCTCCATGCGCAAGGACCTGACTGATGGACGTGACCGACGTCGCCCCCGCCCGGCAGAGCCCGGTCGGCCTCGTCGAGCTGGCCCGCATCCCGCTCCGCCGGTGGCGGCTCGTGCTCGGCACGGCGGCGGCGGTGCTGGTGGCCGTGCTGGTCTACCTGTTCGTGCTGCCGGCGACGTACACCGCGACCACCGCCGTGGTGGTCCGCCCGGTGGTCACCGACCCGTTCTCGGTGCCCTCCGGCGGCGCGGACCGCGCGGTGAACATGACCGCCGAGAGCGGCATCGCGACCAGCAACGAGGTGATCGACAAGGTCGCCGCGATCACCCGCCGGGACACCAAGGACGTCGCCGACGCGCTCGAGGTGGAGGTCCCGGTCGGCGGCCAGGTGATGCGCTTCAACTACTCCGCCGACAGCGAGCGGGAGGCGGTCGACGGCGCCAACGGGGCCGCCCAGGCCTACCTGGACCAGCGCCGCGGCATCTACGAGAACCAGCGCGCCGCCGTGCTGAAGTCGTACGACGAGACCATCGACGTGGTGACCGCCCAGCGCACCACCACCCAGCGGTCCCTGCCGGACCACCAGTCGTCGGACAATCCGTCGCCGCGTACCAGCGCCCTGCTGGACCAGCTGCGGGCCCTGAACGACCAGCTCGCCACGCTGGCCGAGCAGCGCTCCAAGATCGCCTCGGCGGATCTCAGCCCCGGTTCGATCACCAGCGCCGCCCGCACCCCGGTGCCGTCCAGCCGCGACGCCGCCCCGCTGATCCTCGCCGCCGGCCTGCTCGGCGGCCTGCTCCTCGGCGGCCTGGTCGCGTTCGTCCGGGAGTCGCTGGACCGGCGGCTGCGCACCACCGCCGAGGCGGTCAGCACGATCGGCGCGCCACTG
This sequence comes from Micromonospora sp. HK10, assembly GCF_000982955.1. Classification (GTDB taxonomy): domain Bacteria; phylum Actinomycetota; class Actinomycetes; order Mycobacteriales; family Micromonosporaceae; genus Micromonospora. The sequence continues at coordinate 10,394 of NZ_KQ058772.1, forward strand.
CTCGGCACGGTCCGCTGGGCGCGCAGCGGGCACCCCGACGAATCCGACCTCCGCTACCTCTCGCTCGCCCTGGCCCGCTGGGTCGACGGCCCGCAGCGCGGCCCGCTGGTGCTGCTCTCCGCCGGCAGCGACGAGGGACGCGAGCAGGTGACCGCCGGCCTCGCCGCGATCCTGGCCGGCGCCGGTCATGAGGTGCGCCTGGGCGTCACCCCGGAGAGCCTGGACCGGATCCGCCCGCTGATGCTCGACGCGCAGCGCCGCAACCCGCCGACCGAGCCGGCCCTGACCAAGCTGCCCCGGCCGCGGCCGGCCCCGAGCCCCACCCCGGCCGCCGCCGGCACCCCGGCCGCCACCGGGACGCGGGCCGCCACCGGGACGCCGACCGCCGGTGGCGGCGACCCCGAGGCGACCGCGGTCATCCCCGCCGTACGCAAGCCCCGCCCGTTCCCGACCTCGGACGCGAAGAACGGCGGCGTCTACCGGTCCACCACCACCGAGGACAAGACCCAGGTCATCCCGGCCGCCCGCACCGCCTCGACCGGCTCGACCACCCGGACCGACGGGCAGGAGCTGCGGATCGGCTCCGGCACCGTGCGGCTGGTCGGGCTGGACGCCCCGCCGGCCGACGGCCTCACCCTGCTCGACGCGCCGCCCGCGCTGCACGACGAGCGGGGCGTACGGGCCGCCCGGGAGGGGCGCGCCGTGCTGGTGGCCGCCCGCGACCGGACCCGGTCGGCGCGGCTGGTCCGCCTGGTGGAGCGGCTGCGTTCGGTCGGCGTGGAGCCGTTCGGGTTCGTGCTGACGGGAGAGGGACGTGACTGACCACGACCGGCCGGCGACCGGGCCGGCGTACCCGCCGGTGACCGTGGTGGTGGCCACCCGGGACCGGCCAGGGCTGCTGGAACGGGCCGTCGGCGCGGTCCTCGACCAGGACTACCCCGGCCCGGTGGAGTGCCTGGTCGTCTACGACCACACCGAGATCCGCCCGCTGGACCTGCCGGTGCCGGCCGACCGGAGCCTGCGGTACGTCACCAACACCCACTCCCGGGGCCTGCCCGGCGGTCGCAACACCGGCGCCGAGGAGGCGTCGCACGACCTGCTGGCCTTCTGCGACGACGACGACCGCTGGCTGCCCGCCAAGCTGCGCCGCCAGGTGGAGCTGCTGCTAACCCGCCCGGACGCCGCGGCGGCCAGTTGCGGCATCCGGCTGGAGGGCCCCGGCATCGCCAAGGAACGCCGGCTCGACGCTGCCGAGGTGACCCTGCCCGACTTCGTCGAGGACCGGATCATGGAGGTGCACTCCAGCACCATCCTGCTGCCGCGCGCCACCTGGGACGCGGTCGGCCCGGTCGACGAGGAGCTGCCCGGCGGCTACGGCGAGGACTACGAGTGGCTGCTGCGGATCGCCGCGCACGGGCCGGTGGTGATCGTGCCCGAGGTCCTGGTGGTGGTCGACTGGCACGGCGGCTCGTTCTTCTTCGGCCGCTGGGCGCTGATCGTCGAGGCGACCCGCTACCTGATCGACAAGCACCCCGAGCTGGCCGGCAGCCGCACCGGACTGGCCCGGCTGCACGGGCAGATCGCGTTCGCCCTCGCCTCCGGGCGGCGGCGCCGGGAGGCGGTGCGGGAACTGGGCCGGGTGATCCGGCTCAACCCGCGCGAGAAGCGGGTCCTGGTCACCGTGCCGGTGGTGCTCGGCCTGCTCTCCGGGGAGCGGGTGCTGCGGCTGGCCCAGCGGACGGGACGGGGTGTCTGACCGGACGGCGGCCACCGCCCCGCCGCCGGTGACCGGCCGAACCCGGACGCCGGCCCGCGCCGGCCGGTGGTCGCGGCGATCGGCCGTCCCGCCGCTGCCCGTCTGGCCGTTGACCGTGATGTTCGCGCTGATGCCGCTCTGGTGGGCGCTCGGCGCGTTCTATCTGGGCTGGTCGGTCCTCGGCGTGGTGCTGCTCGCGCTGCTGGTCGCCCGCGGCCGGGTGCCGCTGCCCGCCGGGACGGCCTGCTGGCTGCTCTTCCTCGCCCTGGTGCTGCTCAGCGCCACCCGGCTGGACCGGGCCACCGCCTACTTCACCTTCGGGCTGCGCTACGGCTTCCTGGTGACCGCCCTCGTCGTCGGCGTGTACGTGTACGCCCTGGTCCGCGAGGGCGTCGCCTGGGAACGGGTGCTGCGGCCGCTGGGCTGGTACTGGCTCGGTGTCGTGGCGCTGGGTTGGCTGGCCGTGCTCGCCCCCACCCTCACCCTCACCACGCCGGTGGAGTTGGTGCTGCCGCACGCGATCAGCGGGGAGCGGTTCGTCCAGGCGTTGACCCACGTGCGGGTCAACGAGTTCAACCCGGTGTCCCGTACGCCGATCTACCGCACCGCCGCGCCCTACCCGTACACGAACAACTGGGGCACCGCCTACGCGCTGCTGGTGCCGTGCGTGCTCGCGTACCTGACGTCGGTGCGGACCGGCCGGTTCCGGACCGTGCTCTGGGTGTCGCTGCCGCTGTCGGTGGTGCCGGCCTTCCTGACCCTCAACCGCGGCATGTTCCTGGGCCTCGGCGCCGGCCTGGTCTACCTGGGCCTGCGGGCCCTGCTGCGGGGCAACGCCCGGCTCATCGTCTCGATCGCCGGGCTGGTGCTGCTGGTCTGGGTGGTCAGCCTGGTGGTCCCGGTGCAGGACATGATCAACGCGCGGGTGAGCACCACCGACACCAACGTCGACCGGATGGACCTGTACCTGCGGACCTGGCAGGCGGTCGAACGGTCTCCGCTGCTCGGCTACGGCGCGCCGAAGAGCGTGGACACCACGCTGGCCGAGGAGCCGCTCGGCACCCAGGGGCTGATCTGGCAGATCCTCTACAGCCACGGCATCCCGGCGCTGGTCGTCTTCCTCTCCTGGCTGGTGCTGGTCGCCCGCCGGCTGGCCGCCGCGGTGTCGCCGGCCGGGTACTGGCTGAGCACCATCCCGGTGATCGCCCTGGTGGTGATCCCGGTGTACGCGTACATCGACCCGAACCTGTCGGTGATCTTCTTCGGTGTCGGCGCGGGGTTGGCCGCCGTCGCCGGCCCGGTCAACCGCCCCGCTCTCGGACCGTCGGCGATGTCCCGGCCGGCGCCGCTGACCCCGTGGCGGACCCGCGGTTTCGGCCGGGCCGCGGTGCCCGGCCGGCGGCGGCCGTCCGCGACGGCCGGGGTGGCCGCCGTTCCGCTGCGCCTGGCGGGCCGTCCCGGCGCCGCCGCGCCGCCGACCGGTGCGGCGGCCCAGCCGGCCTCGGACCGCTCGGACCGCTCGGACCGCTCGGAGCACCCGGAGCACCCCGAGCGCCCGGACCGTCCGGACCGCTCGGAGCGCCCCGGACCGGCCGCCGGCTCGGCGCCGGTCCCGCCGAGGCCGCGCCCGCCGGCCGACCCGCCGCTGGCCACGCCGCCGGCCGGGATCGACGCGGACCGGGGAGGGACACCATGACCGGGACGACGACCGCGCCGGGCGGCACCGCCACCAGCGCCGACCGGGAGGTCCGGCGCAGCACCCGCAGCGGCGCCGTCGGGCTGCTCGGCGCGGCGGTCAACGGCGTGCTCGGGTTCGTGCTGACCGTGGTGATCGTGCGCGGGCTCGGGCCGGCCGGGTCGGGCGCCATGTTCACCGCGATCGGCGTGGTCACCGTCCTGGCCGGGCTCTGCTGCGCGGGCGCGGACACCGCCCTGGTCTGGGCGCTGCCCCGGCGCACCACGGGCCGCGACGGCGACGGGGCGCGGCTGCTGCCGGTGGCGCTGCTGCCGGCGCTGCTGCTCGGCGTCGCCGTGGCGGTGGCCGGCGTCGCCCTGTCCGGGCCGCTCGCGCCGGTCTTCTTCGACCCGGGCACCGCCGCCGGCGCAGACCTGCTCCGACTGGCCTTCGCCGGGCTGCCGTTCGTGGTGGCGATGACCGTGCTGCTCGCCGCCGTCCGCGCGGTCCGGCCGGTCGCCGCGCTGGTCGCCGTGCAGTACGTGCTGCTGCCCGCGGCCCGACCCGCGCTGGTGCTGGCCGCGGTCGCCGCCGGTGCGGGGGTCACCGTCGCGTTCGCCGGCTGGCTGGCCCCGGTGCTGGCGGCCGGACTGGTCGCCGCGGCACTGCTGGTCGGCCCGCTCGGCCTGGCCAACGGGGCCGCGCTGCGCCCGACCGGGCGGGACTGGCGCACCCTGTGGGGCTTCGCGCTGCCCCGGGCCGCGTCGGCGGCCATCGACGCCAGCAGCATGTGGCTCACCGTGCTGCTCACCGCCGCCCTCGCCGGCCAGGCCGACGCGGGCGTCATCGGCGCCGTCGGCCGGTACGCCCTGGCCGGGCTGCTCGTCATGCAGGGCCTGCGGGTGGCCGTCGCCCCGCAGCTGTCCCGGCTGCTCGGTGCGGGACGCACCGCCGAGGCGGCGCTGGTCTACCGCCGGATCACCAGCGTGATCATCGCGCTCTCCTGGCCCGGCTACCTGCTCCTGGCGATCTTCGCGCCGGGGTTCCTGCGGCTGTTCGGGGCGGAGTTCACCGCCGGCGCGGCCGCCATGGCGGTGCTCGCCGCCGGCATGATGGTCAACTCGGGCACCGGCATCGTGCAGACCCTGCTGCTGATGAGCGGCAGCAGCGGACGGCACCTGGTCGCCGCCGCGACCGGCCTGGCGCTCAACGTCGGGCTGGCGCTGCTGCTGATCCCGGCGCACGGCGCGCTCGGCGCGGCGGCGGCCTGGACGGCCGGCATCGTGACCGAGAACGTGCTGGCCGCGCTGGCCGCCCGGCGGGTGGTCGGCGAGCCGCTGCTGACCCGTACCGTGCTCCGGACGGCCGGCGCCGCCACGGCGGGCACCATCGCGGTCGCCGGCGCGGGCGCGGCGGCCGGCGGGCGCGGGGTGGCCGGACTTTTTCTCACCCTCGGGGTGGTGGTGCTGCTCGCCGGCGCGGCGCTGCTGCACCCCGGGGTACGCCGGCGGGTCCGGGCCGCGGTGCCCACCCTGCTCGGCCGGGCAGCGCGATGACGAGGAGGACGAGATGACGACGCTGCGGGACCGGGTCAAGACGCTGGTGCCCAGCCCGATGGTGAACGGGGTGCGCAGCTCACTGGTGCGCTACGGGGAGCGGACCAGCGACCGGCGTCCGCTGCCGGACTTCCTCGTCATCGGCACGAAGCGCGGCGGGACCACCTCGCTCTGGCGCTACCTGCTGGAGCACCCGCTGGTGCCGCGGCTCTTCCCGGCCTGGAACACCAAGACCTCGCACTACTTCGAGGACACCCATGCCCGGGGCGAGGCCTGGTACCGCTCGCACTTTCCCACCGAACGGCACCGGCGCGCCCTGGAACGCCGGCACGGCGGGCCGACCCGGGTGGGGGAGGCGGCACCGCTGTACATGTTCCACCCGCTCGCTCCGGCTCGGGTCGCCGAGCTGATCCCGGCGGTGCGGCTGATCGTGCTGCTGCGCGACCCGGTGGAGCGGGCGTACTCGCACTGGAAGGAGCGGCGCACCGAGGGGGTGGAGCCACTCGGCTTCGCCGAGGCCCTGGCCGCCGAGGAGGAGCGGACGGCGGGGGAGCGGGAGAAGCTGATCGCCGACCCGACGTACGTCAGCAACGCCTACGACTGGTACAGCTACCGCGCCCGGGGCCGCTACCTGGAGCACCTGGAGCCCTGGCTGGACCGGTTCGAGCGGGAGCAGCTGCTGATCCTGCCCAGCGAGACGCTGTACCGGGAGCCGGCCGCCACGTACGCCCGGGTGCTGGACTTCCTCGGCCTGCCGGCGCACCAGCTCGACCGGTACGAGGTCTTCAACGACCGGCGCAGCAGCGCCATGGACGACACGGTCCGCGCCGAGCTGACCCGGTACTACGCGCCGCACAACCGGGCCCTCGCCGACCGGCTGGGAATGACCTTCGACTGGGCCCGCTGACCGCCCCCGCCCCGCCCTGCGGACGTCCGCGTCCGCAGGGCGGGACGGGACGGGCGGCGCACCGGGGCGGCCACCGGGCGTGACAGACTGACCGCTGTGTTGCGCTGGCTGACTGCAGGTGAATCGCACGGACCCGCCCTCGTCGCGCTGGTCGAGGGGGTGCCCGCCGGGGTCGAGGTGACCACGGCGGAGATCGCCGGCGAGCTGGCTCGGCGCCGGCTCGGCTACGGGCGTGGCGCGCGGATGGCGTTCGAGCAGGACGAGGTCGAGATCATCGGCGGGCTGCGGCACGGGGTGACGATCGGCAGCCCGGTGGCGATCCGGGTGGGCAACTCCGAGTGGCCCAAGTGGCAGACCGTGATGGCCGCCGACCCGGTCGACCCGGACGAACTGGCCGGGCAGGCCCGCAATGCCCCGCTCACCCGCCCCCGTCCCGGCCACGCCGACCTGGCCGGCATGCAGAAGTACGGCCACACCGACGCCCGGCCGATCCTGGAGCGGGCCAGCGCCCGCGAGACCGCCGCCCGGGTGGCCGTCGGCACGGTGGCCAAGGCGCTGGTCCGGCAGGCGCTCGGCGTCGAGATCGTGTCGCACGTGGTGGAGCTGGGCCCGGTCGCCGTGAAGCCGGGCCTGCGGCCCACCCCGGAGGACGCGGTCCGGATCGACGCCGACCCGCTGCGCTGCCTCGACCCGGAGGCCAGCGCCCGGATGGTGGCCGAGGTCGACGCCGCGAAGAAGGCCGCCGACACCCTCGGCGGCGTGGTCGAGGTGCTGGCGTACGGGGTGCCGCCCGGCCTGGGCAGCCACGTGCAGTGGGACCGCAAGCTCGACGCCCGGCTGGCCGCCGCGCTGATGTCCATCCAGGCGATCAAGGGGGTGGAGATCGGTGACGGGTGGCAGCAGGCCCGGTCCCGGGGATCCGCCGCGCACGACGAGATCATCCCGACCGCGACCGGGGTACGCCGGGTGACCGACCGGGCCGGTGGCCTGGAGGGCGGCATCACCACCGGCGAGCCGTTGCGCGTCAAGGCCGCCATGAAGCCGATCTCCTCGCTGAACCGGGCACTGTCCACGGTCGACGTCACCACCGGCGAGCCGGCCACCGCGATCAACCAGCGCTCCGACGTCTGCGCGGTGCCGGCCGCCGCGGTGGTCGCGGAGGCGATGGTCGCGCTGGTGCTGGCCGAGGCGGCGGTGGAGAAGTTCGGCGGCGACTCGGTCGCCGAGCTGCGCCGCAACCTGGCCGGCTACCTCGACAACCTGGTGATCCGATGAGCGGCCGGCCGGTCTGCGTGCTGGTCGGGGCGCCCGGCTCCGGTAAGACCACGGTGGGGCAGGCGCTCGCGGCGATCCTCGGCGTGCCGTTCCGGGACACCGACGCCGACATCGAGGCGCTGGCGGGCAAGCCCATCCCGGAGATCTTCGTGGACGAGGGGGAGGAGCACTTCCGTACCCTCGAACGGGCCGCGGTGGCGGCGGCGCTGGCGTCGCACCCGGGCGTGCTCGCCCTCGGTGGCGGCGCGGTCCTCGCCGAGGAGAACCGGGCCGCGCTGGTCGGGCACACCGTGGTGCACCTGTCGGTGGAGCTGCCCGACGCGGTGAAGCGGGTCGGCCTGGGCGCCGGCCGGCCGTTGCTGGCGCTCAACCCGCGCGCCACCCTGAAGCACCTGATGGAGCAGCGCCGCCCGCTCTACGCCGAGGTGGCGACCGCGACGGTGGTCACCGACGGGCGCAGCCCGGAGGAGTTAGCCGCCGAGATCGCCGCGCTGCTCAAGCCCTGATGCGGCGGCGCCGCTCCGGCTGAGGATCCTCTGGACCGCCTGCCACCCACAGTGGAGAATGCCAGGGCATACTACGGAGCGCGTTCGCACGGTTGCAAAAGGAGTCGTGGTGGACTTCGACATGTGGATCCGCGCGTTGAAGGCCGCGCGGGCGAGTGCGGACGTCTCCCAGGAACGGATGGCGAGCCTGGTCAAGTGGAGTCCGTCCACGGTGGCGGCGATCGAGACCGGCCGGCGCAGGCCGACCCGGGAGTTCGCGATCGCGGCCGACCAGGTGCTGGAGACCGGTGGCCTGCTGACGGAGCTGCTGGAGGCGGCCGACCGGGAACGCTCGCCGAGCTGGTTCGCCACCTGGCGCTCCTACGAGTCGCAGGCCGTGCGGCTGCGCGCCTTCGAACCCTGCCTGATCCCGGGGCTCCTGCAGACCGAGGAGTACGCCCGGGCGATCATCTCGGCCGGCGGCTTGAACCCGTCGGACAAGGTGGACGAGCTGGTCAGCGTCCGGATGGAGCGGCAGCACCTACTGACCCGGGACGATCCTCCAGAACTCGTGGCCATCCTGGACGAGAGTGCGCTGCGTCGGCCGGTCGGCGGCCCCGCGGTGTTGGATGCGCAGCTCGGGCACCTGTTGGAGCTCGCTCGGCTCCCGCACCTTTGGATCCACGTCATTCCGAACGATGTCGGCGGGCACGTCGGGCTCGCGAGCGGATTCATTCTGGCGGACCTGCCCGCTGACGAGCAGGTGCTGTATCTGGAAACCGTCGCCCGGGGCCAGGTCGTCGACGACCCGGACTCGTTGCGCCTGATTCGGCGTAAGTGGGATAGCCTGCTCGGCGAAGCTCTATCCGAGCGGGCCTCGCTTGATCTGATCACGAAGCTGAAGGTGATCCCATGACCCTCACCGACAGCCCGCGCTGGCGGACGTCGATTCGGTCCGCCGATGGCGGGGGTAACTGCATCGAGGTCGCGGACAATCTGCCCGGTCGGGTGCTGGTCCGGGACAGCAAGGACCGGCAGGGGCCCGTGTTGACCTTCGTCCCCGGTGCCTGGCGGGCATTTCTCGGGTACGCCCGAACCCGTTCGTAATCCGCCGAGACGCCGAGGTGGCCACCGCGACCGTGGTGACCGACGGGCGCACCCCGCAGGAGCTGGCCGCCGAGATCGCCGCGCTGCTCAAGCCGTGAGGCGCTGCTAAAGCCCTGAGGCGCTGCTCAAGCCGTGAGGCGCTGCTCAAGCCGTGAGGCGCTGCCTCAGCCGTGAGGCGCTACTCAAGCCCCGACCTGTGCGGTCCGCGCCGGTGCGGAGCGCGCGGCGCGGCGGCGCCGGGACGGCTCGGGCCGCCAGGTGGCGAGCAGCGCGAGCGCCAGCGCGATCTCGGCCAGGTCACCCAGGTAGTACATGAGCGTCGCTCCGGCCCGCAGCTCGGCGGCGGTGGCCGGCACGTCCACCAGCACCCCGGCGTAGAGCAGTTGGGCGATGGTGGCGTGCGCGGCGACCCCGAAACCGAGCACCACCAGCCGCACCGGCACCCGCGGGCGGTGCGGGCCCGGGTCCGGCCCGGCGATCGACCAGGCGAACAGGGCGCCGCTGAGCAGGAAATGAAGGTTCACCAGCGCGTGCAGGGCCGGGCTGTCCAGGGTCGCCCGGTACAGCGGGGTCAGGTAGAGCAGCCACAGGCCGCCCGCGCTGAGCAGCAGGCCGGTCACCGGATGGCCGAGCACCCGCGCGACCGGGTGCCGCAGCAGGCGGACCAGCGCCCGGCCGGTACGCCGGTCCAGGGTGCGCAGCAGCAGCGTCACCGGCGCGCCGAGCACCAGCGCCAGCGGCGCAAGCATGCCGATCAGCAGGTGCTGCCACATGTGCCCGACGAAGTCGCCGGCGGGCCAGCACAGCCCGGCCACCAGCAGCAGCGCGCCCAGCCCGAAACTCGCCGTCCGGGCGTGCGGCCAGCCCGGTCGGCCCGGGTCGCGCAGCCGCAACGCCGCGGCCAGGTACGCCCAGAACACCACCACCGGCACCAGCGCGGACGCCGGGAAGCCACCGGCTGCGACGTGCCCGGTGTGGGCGAGGTTCACCGGCGCTCCGGAGCGCAGAGGTCGACGGCATCGGCCCGGCGCTGGATCGCCCAGCCGACCGCGATCAGGATCACGCCGAGCGCGAGGAACCCGAGGTCCCACCAGGTCTGGTGCGGGCCGCTGCGGACGTGGTGGATGCCGAGCAGGTGGTGGTCGACGATCCCCTCGACCAGGTTGAACAGCCCCCAGCCGACCAGCACCCACCCCCACAGCATCGGGGAGCGCCAGAGCCGGCCGCGGGAGCGGGTCACCCGGGCGTAGAGCAGGGCCAGCCCGGTCAGCACCGCCACCCAGGTGACGACGTGGAACAGGCCGTCCCACACCGTGTTCATCTGCAGCCCCGGCACGGTGTCGACCGGATAGTCCTTGATCCCCACCCGGTCGGTGGCGGTGCTGCTGAGCATGTGGTGCCACTGGAAGACCTGGTGCAGGAGGATGCCGTCGACGAAGCCGCCCAGGCCGATACCGAGGATCGTGGCGGGGACCCGGATGCTCGTCGCGGTCTCCGGCTCGGTCAGGTGTCGGGTCCGCTCGCTCATCCGGCCGCCGTACCCGTCGGTCGGGCCGGGCAAACGCCCCACGGAGTGGACAGTCGCCCCGCCAGGAGCGGCCGCTGGACTAGGCTGCCGGCGATGGACGAGGTGACCCGGATCCCGGTCGGCGGCGAGCGGCCGTACGACGTACTCGTGGGACGTGACCTGCTCGACCCGCCGCCCCGCCTGCTGCCCGGCGCGGAGCGGATCGCCTTCCTGCACGCGCCGCCGCTGAAGGGCCTGGCCGACAGGCTGGCCGAGCGCGTGCGCGCGGCCGGCGTGGCGCCGCTGCTGATCGAGGTGCCGGACGCCGAGGCGGGCAAGCACGTGGACGTGGCGGCGGCCTGCTGGGACCGGCTCGGCGCGGCCGGCTTCACCCGTACCGACGCGGTGGTCGGGGTGGGCGGCGGCGCGGTCACCGACCTGGCCGGGTTCGTGGCGGCCTGCTGGCTGCGCGGGGTGCGCTGGGTGCCGGTGGCCACCTCGCTGCTCGGCATGGTGGACGCCGCCGTCGGCGGCAAGACCGGGATAAACACCGCCGCCGGCAAGAACCTGGTCGGCGCCTTCCACCCGCCGGCCGGGGTGATCTGCGACCTGGCGACCCTGGACAGCCTGCCCCCGGCCGACCTGGCCGCCGGAATGGCCGAGGTGGTCAAGTGCGGGTTCATCGCCGACCCGGTGATCCTGGACCTCGTCGAGCGGGACCCGGCCGCCGCGCTGGACCCGACCGGGCCGGTGGCCCGCGAGCTGATCGAACGGGCGGTGCGGGTCAAGGCCGGCGTGGTCTCCGGCGACCTGCGCGAGTCCGGGGTACGCGAGGTGCTCAACTACGGGCACACCCTGGCGCACGCCATCGAGAAGGTGGAGGGCTACCGCTGGCGGCACGGGCACGCCGTCGCGGTGGGGCTGGTCTACGCCGCCACCCTGGCCCGGCTCGCCGGCCGGCTCGACGCGGCCACCGCCGAGCGGCACCGGGCGGTGGTGGCGGCCCTCGACCTGCCCACCGGCTACCGGGCCGACGCCTGGCCGGAGCTGCTGGCCGCGATGCGGGTGGACAAGAAGGCCCGGGGGAACACGTTGCGCTTCGTGGTGCTGGACGGGCTGGCCCGGCCGGCGATCCTGGAGGGCCCGCCGGACGAGCTGCTGCACGAGGCGTACCGAGAGATCAGCTCGTGAAGGTGTACGTGCTCAACGGGCCGAACCTGGGCCGGCTCGGCACCCGCCAGGTCGACGTGTACGGGGCGACCAGCTACGCCGATCTGGTGACCATGTGTGTGGACGCCGGCCGGGAGCTCGGGCTGGAGGTGGTGGTCCGGCAGACCGACGCCGAGCACGAGCTGCTGGGCTGGCTGCACGAGGCGGCCGACGAGGGCGCGGCCGTGGTGCTCAACCCGGCCGCCTGGTCGCACTACTCGATCGCCGTCCGGGACGCCTGCGCGATGCTCCGTGGCCCGCTGGTCGAGGTGCACATCTCCAACATCCACGCCCGGGAGGAGTTCCGGCACCACTCGGTGGTCTCCGCGGTGGCCACCGGGGTGATCTGCGGCCTCGGCGTGGACGGCTACCGGCTGGCCCTGCACCACCTGGCGGCCCGGCCGGACCTCCGCGCCTGACCGGCGGCCGTCCAGCCGGCCGGCGTACCGTCCACGGCAACGGCCGCTCGCGCCCGCCAGCCCGACGGCGACGGTCGCTCTCCGTAACCCTGCTATTCGTCACACTGCGTGGCCAGCCCTGGCGCTCGCCGCCAGGGCTGGTTGCCGCCTTTGCTCTGCAGCCATCGGCGCACCACCCCGCCGACCTGCGCCGACCCGGTCGGCCCGCTCTGCAGCCATCGGCGCAGCCCTCACTCAGCGTCGAGTGTTGCGCGGGTGGCTGCAGAGCAAAGGGACCGACGGGTGGGGTGGGAGGGGCGGCGTGCGGTTGCGCTGAGTGATGTCACTCACCGCCGGGGTGCCGGCGCTGGGCGGGACAGCCGGGCGGGCGCGTAGCGCGCCGGACCCGGTTCGACACAGCTAGTAGACTTCGTGGGTCTGTCCGCCAATTGATGATCAAGGCAGGAAATGGCCACCACCAACGACCTGAAGAACGGCCTGGTGCTCAACCTCGACGGCGAACTCTGGGCCGTCGTCGAGTTCCAGCACGTCAAGCCCGGTAAGGGTGGCGCATTCGTGCGTACCACGCTGAAGAACGTGCTGTCCGGGAAGGTGGTCGACAAGACCTTCAACGCGGGCACGAAGGTCGAGACCGCGACCGTAGACAAGCGCACCATGCAGTACCTCTACGCCGACGGCGAGGACTTCGTCTTCATGGATCTGGAGACGTTCGACCAGATCACCGTCCCCGGCGGCACCGTCGCCGAGGCCGCCAACTACCTCCTCCCCGAGGCCGAGGCGACCGTCGCCACCCACGAGGGCGTGCCGCTCTACATCGAGCTGCCCACCTCCGTGGTGCTCGAAGTCACCTACACCGAGCCGGGTCTGCAGGGCGACCGGTCGACCGGCGGCAACAAGCCGGCCACCGTCGAGACCGGCGCGACCGTGCAGGTGCCGCTCTTCATCACCACCGGCGAGAAGATCAAGGTCGACACCCGCGACGGCCGTTACCTCGGCCGCGCCTGATGGCTGAGGGTCCCAAGCAGCAGATGCCGGCGCGTCGCAAGGCGCGCAAGCGGGCGCTGGACGTGCTTTTCGAGGCCGATCTGCGGGACCGGCCCCCGGTCGAGGTGCTCGCTGGCTACCTCGAGCGGATCGAGAAGCCCCACCCGGAGCACCTCGGCTACGCGGTGGGGCTGGTCGAGGGCGTCGCGGCGCACCTGGACCGGATCGACGAGGTGATCGCCAGCTACGCCGAGGGTTGGACGCTGGACCGGATGCCGGTGGTCGACCGCAACCTGGCCCGGATCGCGGTCTACGAGTTGCTCTACGTCGACGAGATCGACGACGCGGTGGCGATCAGCGAGGCTGTCGAGCTGGCCCGGCAGATGTCGACCGACGACTCGCCGCGCTTCCTCAACGGCCTGCTCGGCCGGATCGCCGAGTACGCCACCCGCTGAGCGACCCCGGCAGCGGACCCGTGCCGGACGGCGCGGCCCGGAACGCGACGAGGGACCCGTGCCGGACGGCGCGGCCCGGAACGCGACGAAGGCCCGTGCCGGACGGTACGGGGCAGGACGCGACGAAAGGGCCCGTGCCGGACGGCACGGGCCCTTTCGTCTGCGACAGGTGGGTCAGGACGCGAAGAACGCGCGCGGGTCGGCGACCAGCACACCGTGCTCGGTGAGCCGCTCGATCAGGCCCGACGGCGAGGCGTCGTAGACGATCGCGAGGGCGCGCAGGTCGTCGGCGCGGATGGAGAGCACCCGGCCGTTGTAGTCACCGCGCTGCTGCTGGATGGCACGCGCGTACCGGGCCACGTAGGCGAGGTCCTCGGAGGCCTCGTCGTAGAGCCGCTCCAGGTCCAGGACGATCTTGCTGGTCGGCTCGTGGCGCACCCCGCTGCCGTCGGGGAGCAGCTCCGAGACGGGAACGCGGTAGAACTCGGCCAGCTCCGCCAGGCGGGACACGGTGACGGCCCGGTCGCCGCGCTCGTACGAGCCGACCACCACGGCCTTCCACCGCCCGTTCGACTTCTCCTCCACCCCCTGCAGGGACAGGCCCTGCTGCTGGCGGATGGAGCGCAGGCGGGCGCCCAGCGACTTGGCGTATTCAGAGGGCATTCGGACACTCCCAGTGCTGCTCGGGGTTCTCCCAGCTATCGCTACGGAGCGTGACGGTACGGGGATTGCGACACGTGGTCAAGTGTTCGAGGCGACCCGGTCGGGAGCGCCGGTGTGGGTTGTCCGCATTTCTCCGGGCTGACCCGGCGGTCAGTACCGGCGACGGCCACCCCGGTGACCGCTGGTAACGTGGCGTGCAGCCCCGGTCCGGGCCGTACCCGGTCCGCCGGAAGACCAGACGTCCTTTAACGACCCGTCCCGTGAGGCGGGGAAGGAGGTCCGCCGTGGCCTACCCACCGGCTGCCCAGTCACCGTCGCCGCCGCGACAACCCTCGGTGAAGGTGATCCTCGCCTCCGCCGACGTGTCGCGGGTGGTCGACCGCATCGCCCACCAGATCCTGGAGAAGACCCAGGGCGCCGCCGACACCGTGCTGCTCGGCATCCCCACCCGGGGCGTGCCGCTGGCCCGCCGCCTCGCCGCCCGGATCAGCACCTTCGAGGACGTGACCGTCCCGGTCGGCGTGCTCGACATCACGCTCTACCGCGACGATCTGCGCCGGCACGCCACCCGCGCGGTCGGCCCGACCGACCTGCCGCCCGGCGGCATCGACGGCAAGCGGGTCGTCCTCGTCGACGACGTGCTCTTCTCCGGCCGCACCGTGCGGGCCGCCCTCGACGCGCTCAGTGACGTCGGCCGCCCGGCCTCCGTGCAGCTCGCCGTGCTGGTCGACCGCGGCCACCGCCAGCTGCCGATCCGCGCCGACTACGTCGGCAAGAACATCCCGACCGCGCTCGCCGAGAGCGTGAAGGTCACCCTCGCCGAGACCGACGGCGCCGACGAGGTCAGGCTGTACGGGGGGACCACCTCATGATCAGGCACCTGCTCTCCGGGGCCGACCTGGACGCGGCCACCGCCACCCAGATCCTGGACACCGCCGCCGAGATGGCCACCGTGGCCGGGCGCGAGGTCAAGAAGCTGCCCGCGCTGCGCGGCCGGACCGTGGTGAACCTCTTCTACGAGGACTCCACCCGGACCCGGATCTCGTTCGAGGCGGCCGCCAAGCGGCTCAGCGCCGACGTGATCAACTTCTCGGCCAAGGGCTCCAGCGTGACCAAGGGCGAGAGCCTGAAGGACACCGCGCTGACCCTGCAGGCCATGGGGGCCGACGCGGTGGTCGTCCGGCACCCCGCCTCGGGCGCCCCGCACCGGCTGGCCAACTGGGTCGACGGCTCGGTGGTCAACGCCGGCGACGGCACCCACGAGCACCCCACCCAGGCGCTGCTCGACGCGTACACCATGCGGGCCCGGCTGGGCCGGCTGGCCGGCCTGCACGTGGCGATCGTGGGCGACGTGCTGCACTCCCGGGTGGCCCGCTCCAACGTGCTGCTGCTCTCCACCCTCGGCGCCAAGGTCACCCTGGTCGGCCCGCCGACCCTCATCCCGGTCGACATCCCGCAGGCGCTCGCCCCGGGCACCGACGTCTCCTACGACCTCGACGCCGTTCTACCGGGTGTGGACGTGGTGATGATGCTGCGGGTGCAGCGCGAGCGGATGGGCGACTCCTACTTCCCCTCGGCCCGCGAGTACGCCCGCCGCTACGGGCTGGACGGGCCACGGATGCGCCGGCTGCCCGAGCACGCGATCGTCATGCACCCGGGCCCGATGAACCGGGGCATGGAGATCACCGCCGAGGTGGCCGACTCGCCCCGCTCCACCATCGTCGAACAGGTCGCCAACGGGGTCTCCGTGCGGATGGCCGTGCTCTACCTGCTGCTCGGAGGGAACAACCGGTGACCGCGTACCTGATCAGGAACGTCAGCGTGGTCGGCGCGGAGCCGACCGACCTGCTCATCCGCGACGGCCTGGTGGCGGAGGCCGGCGCGGGGCTGACCGCGCCGGACGCCACGGTGCTCGACGCCACCGGCCTGGTGGCCCTGCCCGGCCTGGTCGACCTGCACACCCACCTGCGCGAGCCGGGCCGCGAGGACGCCGAGACCGTGGAGTCCGGCTCCCGGGCGGCGGCGCTGGGCGGCTACACGGCGGTCTGCGCGATGGCGAACACCTCGCCGGTGGCCGACACGGCCGGTGTGGTCGAGCAGGTCTGGCGGCTCGGCCGGGAGGCCGGGCTGGTCGACGTGCAGCCGATCGGCGCGGTCACCGTCGGCCTGGCCGGTGAGCGCCTGGCCGAGCTGGGCGCGATGGCCGACTCCGCCGCCCGGGTGCGGATCTTCTCCGACGACGGGCACTGCGTGGCCGACCCGCGGCTGATGCGCCGGGCGCTGGAGTACGTGAAGGCCTTCGACGGGGTGGTCGCCCAGCACGCCGAGGAGCCCCGGCTCACCGAGGGCGCGCAGATGCACGAGGGGGAGGTCTCCACCCGGCTCGGGCTGGCCGGCTGGCCGGCCGTGGCCGAGGAGGCGATCATCGCCCGGGACGTGCTGCTGGCCGAGCACGTGGGCAGCCGGCTGCACATCTGCCACGTCTCCACCGCCGGCAGCGTCGAGGTGCTGCGTCAGGCCAAGACGCGCGGGGTACGGGTCACCGCCGAGGTGACGCCGCACCACCTCCTGCTGACCGACGAGAAGGCAGCCAGTTACGACCCCGTCTTCAAGGTCAACCCGCCGCTGCGCACCGCCACCGACATCGCCGCGCTGCGGGCCGCGCTCGCCGACGGGGTGATCGACATCATCGCCACCGACCACGCCCCGCACGCCGTGGAGGACAAGGAGTGCGAATGGGCGTACGCCAGGCCGGGCATGCTCGGCCTGGAGACCGCCCTCTCCATCGCGCTGGACGTGCTCGGCCCGCAGTGGGACCTGATCGCCGAGCGGATGTCCCGCGCCCCGGCCCGGATCGCCGGGCTGGACTCGCACGGCCTCGACCCGGCACCCGGCGTGCCGGCGAACCTGACCCTGGTCGACCCGGCCGCTCGTCGCGTCATCGAGCCGGCGGAGCTGGCCAGCCGCAGCCGCAACACCCCGTACGCCCGCATGACGCTGCCGGGTCGCATCGTGGCGACCTTCCTGCGCGGCGAGCCGACGGTCCTGGACGGAAAGGCAGTCAAGTGAGTCGCAGGCGTTCAGCGATCCTCGTTCTCGAGGACGGGCGCACCTTCCACGGCGAGGCGTACGGCAGCGTCGGAGAGACCTTCGGCGAGGCGGTCTTCAACACCGGCATGACCGGCTACCAGGAGACCCTCACCGACCCCTCGTACCACCGGCAGGTCGTGGTGCAGACCGCGCCGCACATCGGCAACACGGGCGTCAACGCCGAGGACGACGAGTCCGCCCGGATCTGGGTGGCCGGCTACGTGGTCCGCGACCCGGCCCGGATCAGCTCGAACTGGCGGGCCACCGGCTCGCTGGAGGACCGGCTCGCCACCGAGGGCGTGGTGGGCATCAGCGGGGTGGACACCCGGGCGCTCACCCGGCACCTGCGCGAGCGGGGCGCCATGCGGGTGGGCATCTCCAGCGTGGACACCGATCCGCAGGGCCTGCTGGACCGGGTCCGCCAGGCGCCGCAGATGGTCGGCGCGAACCTGTCCGCCGAGGTGACCACCGCCGAGCCGTACGTCGTCGAGGCCGTCGGCGCGCACCGGTTCACGGTGGCCGCGGTGGACCTCGGCATCAAGCGCAACGTGCCGCGCCGGCTCGCCGCCCGCGGCGTCACCACCCACGTGCTGCCCGCCGGGTCGACGATCGAGGACCTGCTGGCCACCGGCGCGGACGCGGTCTTCTTCTCGCCCGGCCCGGGTGACCCGGCGACCGCCGACGGCCCGGTGGCGCTGGCCCGGGAGGTGCTGGGCCGGCGGATCCCGCTGTTCGGCATCTGCTTCGGCAGCCAGATCCTCGGCCGGGCGCTCGGCTTCGGCACCTACAAGCTCGGGTACGGCCACCGCGGCATCAACCAGCCGGTGCTCGACCGGGCCACCGGCAAGGTCGAGGTGACCAGCCACAACCACGGCTTCGCGGTGCAGGTGCCGGGGGCCGGCGACGGCGCGGTCGTGCCGGACCGGGTGATCGACACGGAGTTCGGCGGCGTCCAGGTGTCGCACGTCTGCCTCAACGACAACGTGGTCGAAGGGCTGCGGGCCATGGATGTGCCCGCCTTCACCGTCCAGTACCACCCGGAGGCGGCGGCGGGCCCGCACGACGCGGACTACCTCTTCGACCGTTTCGCCGAGCTCATCGAAGGCGGTAAGTGATGCCAAAGCGGAGCGACCTGAAGCACGTGCTGGTGATCGGCTCCGGGCCGATCGTGATCGGACAGGCCTGCGAGTTCGACTACTCCGGCACCCAGGCCTGCCGGGTGCTGCGCAGCGAGGGGATCCGGGTCAGCCTGGTCAACTCCAACCCGGCGACGATCATGACCGACCCGGAGTTCGCCGACGCCACGTACGTCGAGCCGATCACCCCGGAGTTCGTCGAACTGGTCATCGCCAAGGAGCGCCCCGACGCGCTGCTGCCCACCCTCGGCGGGCAGACCGCGCTGAACACGGCGGTCGCCCTGCACGAGGCGGGCGTGCTGGAGAAGTACGGCGTCGAGCTGATCGGCGCCAACATCGACGCCATCAACCGGGGCGAGGACCGGCAGCTGTTCAAGGACATCGTGGCCAAGGCGGGCGTACGCCTCGGGCTGGCCGACCCGTCGACGCTGACCCCGCGCTCGCGGGTCTGCCACTCGATGGACGAGGTGCGGGACACCGTCGCCGAGCTGGGCTTGCCGGTGGTGATCCGGCCGTCGTTCACCATGGGCGGGCTCGGGTCCGGCATGGCGCACACCGACGAGGACCTGGAGCGCATCGCCGGCGCCGGCCTGGCCGCCAGCCCGGTGCACGAGGTGCTCATCGAGGAGAGCGTGCTCGGCTGGAAGGAGTACGAGCTCGAACTCATGCGCGACCGCCACGACAACGTGGTGGTGGTCTGCTCGATCGAGAACGTCGACCCGATGGGCGTGCACACCGGCGACAGCGTCACCGTGGCGCCGGCGATGACCCTGACCGACCGGGAGTACCAGCGGCTGCGCGACCTGGGCATCGCGGTGCTGCGCGAGGTCGGGGTGGACACCGGCGGCTGCAACATCCAGTTCGCGGTCAACCCGGCCGACGGCCGGATCGTCGTGATCGAGATGAACCCCCGGGTGTCCCGCTCCTCGGCGCTGGCGTCGAAGGCCACCGGCTTCCCGATCGCCAAGATCGCGGCGAAGCTGGCCATCGGCTACACGCTGGACGAGATCCCCAACGACATCACGCTCAAGACGCCGGCCGCGTTCGAGCCGACGCTCGACTACGTGGTGGTGAAGATCCCCCGGTTCGCGTTCGAGAAGTTCGCCGGCGCGGACCCGGAGCTGACCACCACGATGAAGTCGGTCGGCGAGGCGATGAGCCTGGGCCGCAACTTCACCGAGGCGCTGAACAAGGCGATGCGCTCGATGGAAACCAAGTCAGCCGGTTTCTGGACCGTCCCCGACCCGGCGGGCGCGACGCGGCAGAACACCCTGGCCGCGTTGCGGATGCCGCACGACGGCCGGCTCTACACCGTCGAGCGGGCGCTGCGCCTGGGCGCCTCCATCGCCGAGGTGGCCGAGGCCTCCGGCGGGATGGACCCCTGGTTCCTGGACCAGATCGCCGCCCTGGTGGAGCTGCGCGCGGAGATCGTCGACGCCCCGGTGCTCGACGCCGACCTGCTGCGCCGGGCCAAGCGGGCCGGCCTGTCCGACCGGCAGCTCGCCGCGCTCCGCCCGGAACTGGCCGCCGAGGACGGGGTACGCACCCTGCGACACCGGCTGGGCATCCGGCCGGTCTACAAGACCGTGGACACCTGCGCCGCCGAGTTCGAGGCGACCACGCCCTACCACTACTCGACGTACGACCAGGAGACCGAGGTGGCGCCCTCGGCCCGGCCCAAGGTGCTCATCCTGGGCTCCGGGCCGAACCGGATCGGGCAGGGCATCGAGTTCGACTACTCCTGCGTGCACGCCGTGCAGGCGCTGCGGAGCGCGCCGATCGGCACCGCCGCGTCCGGTGCCGGTGGGGTCGGCTACGAGACCGTCATGGTCAACTGCAACCCGGAGACCGTCTCCACCGACTACGACACCGCCGACCGGCTCTACTTCGAGCCGCTGACCTTCGAGGACGTCCTGGAGGTGTGGCACGCCGAGGACACCTCCGGCCGGGCGGCCGGCGGCCCGGGCGTGGTCGGGGTGATCGTCCAGCTCGGCGGGCAGACCCCGCTCGGCCTGGCCCAGCGGCTCAAGAACGCCGGGGTGCCGATCGTCGGCACCTCCCCGGAGTCGATCCACCTGGCCGAGGAGCGCGGCGCGTTCGGTGCGGTGCTGGCCCGGGCCGGGCTGCGCGCCCCGGCGCACGGCATGGCCACCTCGTACGACGAGGCCAAGGCGATCGCCGACGAGATCGGCTACCCGGTGCTGGTCCGCCCGTCGTACGTGCTGGGCGGGCGGGGCATGGAGATCGTCTACGACGACGCCACCCTGCGCGACTACATCGGCCGGGCCACCGACATCTCACCCGACCACCCGGTGCTGGTGGACCGCTTCCTCGACGACGCCATCGAAATCGACGTGGACGCGCTGGTCGACGCCGACGGCGACGTCTACCTGGGCGGGGTGATGGAGCACATCGAGGAGGCCGGCATCCACTCCGGCGACTCGTCCTGCGCCCTGCCGCCGATCACCCTGGCCGGCTCGCACCTGGACCAGGTCCGCCGCTACACCGAGGCGATCGCCCGGGGCATCGGGGTGAAGGGCCTGCTCAACGTCCAGTACGCGCTCCAGGGCGACATGCTCTACGTGCTGGAGGCCAATCCCCGCGCGTCCCGGACCGTGCCGTTCGTCTCCAAGGCCACGGCGGTGCCGCTGGCCAAGGCGGCGGCCCGGATCGCGCTCGGCGCCACCCTCGCCGAGCTGCGCGCCGAGCGGATGCTGCCGCCGACCGGCGACGGGGGCACCATGCCGGCCGACGCCCCGATCGCGGTCAAGGAGGCGGTGCTGCCGTTCAAGCGGTTCCGCACCCCGTCGGGCAAGGGCATCGACGTGCTGCTCGGCCCGGAGATGAAGTCCACCGGCGAGGTGATGGGCATCGACACCGGCTTCGGCCAGGCCTTCGCCAAGTCGCAGGCGGCCGCGTACGGGTCGCTGCCGACCGCCGGGAAGATCTTCGTCTCGGTGGCCAACCGGGACAAGCGCGGCATGATCTTCCCGATCAAGCGCCTGGCCGACCTGGGTTTCGAGATCGTGGCCACCACCGGCACGGCCGAGGTGCTGCGCCGGCACGGGATCGCCTGCGAGCAGATCCGCAAGCACTACGAGTCGGGTGCGGGCGAGGACGCGGTGTCGCTGATCCTCGGCGGCGACGTGGCGCTGGTGGTGAACACCCCGCAGGGCTCCGGCGCGAGCGCCCGCTCCGACGGCTACGAGATCCGCAGCGCCGCCGTGACGGCCGACATCCCGTGCATCACCACGGTCCCCGGCGCCGCCGCCGCGGTCATGGGCATCGAGGCGAGGATCAACGGCGACCTGCGGGTGCGTCCCCTCCAGGACCTGCACGCCGCCCTCCGGGCCGGCGAGTGACCGCCCCGCACGCGTTGAGCATGAGGGTGTTGCCGCGATACGCCGAGGCGGCCGGCAACACCGCCATGATCGACGGCCGCGGGCGAGGGCGGGGGGTGCGGCGTGCTCTTTGAGCAGGTCGTTCGGCCAGGGCTGTTCCGGATCGGGGGCGGGGACGCGGAGGCGGCGCACGAGTGGACGCTGGCCCGGCTGGCGGGGCTCGCCCGGCGGCCGGCCGCTCTCGCGGCGCTGCGTGCGCGATACTTCCGGTCCGCGCCGCGCACCGTGTTCGGGGTGCGGTTCCCCAACCCGGTGGGGCTGGCTGCCGGCATGGACAAGAACGGGGTGGCGCTGCCGGCCTGGCCGGCGCTCGGGTTCGGCTTCGTCGAGGTGGGCACGGTCACCGCGCACGCCCAGCCGGGCAACCCGCGGCCCCGGCTGTTCCGGCTGCGCGACAGCGCGGCCGTGGTGAACCGGATGGGCTTCAACAACGCCGGCGCCGACGCCCTCGCGGCCCGGCTGGCGGCGCTGCCGCGCCCGATCGGCGTACCGCTGGGGATCTCGCTCGGCAAGTCCAAGGTGACCCCGCTGGACGAGGCGGTCGAGGACTACCTGACCTCGTACCGGGCGCTGCGCGGCCACGGTGACTACTTCGCGGTCAACGTGTCCTCACCGAACACCCCCGGCCTGCGGTCCCTTCAGGACCGGGCCCACCTGGACGCGCTGCTCGCCGCCCTGGTGGGGGAGAAGCCGGTGCTGGTGAAGATCGCCCCGGACCTCTCCGAGCCGGCCATCGCCGAGCTGCTGGAGGTCTGCCTCGACCGGGGTGCGGCCGGGGTGATCGCCACCAACACCACGCTGGGCCGGGACGGGCTCGCGCCGGCCGACCGGGCGCGCGGCGCGGAGACCGGTGGCCTCTCCGGGCGCCCGCTGACCGGCCGCGCCCGCGAGGTGGTCGCCTTCGTGCACCGGGAGACCGGCGGCCGGCTGCCGGTGATCGGCGTGGGCGGCATCCTCGACCCGGACGACGCCGCCCGGATGTTCGACGCCGGCGCGAGCCTGGTGCAGCTCTACACCGGTTTCATCTACCGGGGCCCGGCCCTGGTCCGCTCGGTCGCCCGGGTGGCCGCCCGGCGTTGACCGTCGGCCCGCCCGGACCCCAGGAAGGAGCACCGTGACGCCCGAGGAGATCCTGGCCGCCGACCGCCGGCACGTCTGGCACCCGTACGCGGCGCTGCCGCCGGCCAGCCCGCCGTACCTGGTGGAGAGCGCCGCGGGGGTGCGGCTGCGGCTGGCCGACGGTCGGGAGCTGGTGGACGGCATGTCGTCCTGGTGGGCGGCGATCCACGGCTACCGGCACCCGGTGCTGGACGCCGCGGTCGCCGACCAGCTCGGCCGGATGAGTCACGTGATGTTCGGCGGGCTCACCCACGAGCCCGCGGTACGCCTGGCCCGCACCCTGGTCGAGCTGGCCCCGGACGGAATGGAGCACGTCTTCCTGGCCGACTCCGGGTCGGTCAGCGTCGAGGTGGCGGTGAAGATGTGCCTGCAGTACCAGCGGGCCACCGGCCGGCCGGAGCGCCACCGGTTGGGCACCTGGCGGGGCGGCTACCACGGCGACACCTTCCACCCGATGAGCGTCTGTGATCCCGAGGGCGGCATGCACCACCTCTGGGGGGACGTGTTGCCCCGGCAGGTCTTCGCGCCGGTGCCGCCGGCCGGCTTCGACACCCCGCCCGACCCGGCGTACGAGGCGGCGCTGGTGGACGCGGTCGAGCGGCACGCCGACGAGCTGGCCGCGGTGATCGTCGAACCGGTGGTGCAGGGCGCCGGGGGCATGCGTTTCCACCACCCGCACTACCTGCGGGTGCTGCGCGAGGCGACCCGGGCGCACGGCATCCTGCTGGTCTTCGACGAGATCGCCACCGGGTTCGGCCGGACCGGGACGATGTTCGCCGCCGAGCACGCCGGGGTGGCCCCGGACGTGCTCTGCGTCGGCAAGGCGCTCACCGGCGGGTACCTCACCCTGGCCGCCGCCCTCTGCACCGCCGAGGTGGCCCGCGGCATCTCCGCCGACGGGGTGCTGGCGCACGGGCCGACCTTCATGGGCAACCCGCTGGCCTGCGCGGTGGCCAACGCCTCGCTGGGCCTGCTGCGGGCCGGGGACTGGGCCGGGCGGGTGGCGGGGATCTCCGCGGGCCTGCGGGCCGGCCTGGAGCCGCTGCGCGGCGCGCCCGGGGTGGCCGACGTGCGGGTGCTCGGCGCGATCGGGGTGGTCCAGTTGGACCACGAGGTGGACGTTCCCCGGGCGACCGCCGCCGCGGCCGCTCAGGGCGTCTGGCTGCGGCCGTTCCGAGACCTGGTCTACACCATGCCGCCGTACGTCACCGACGAGGCGGACGTGGCGCGGATCGCGGCCGGCGTCGAGGCGGCGGTCAAGGCGGGCTGAGTTGGCGCGGCCGGGCGGCGGAACGGGGTCGTCCCGGGCCGGCCGGGTGCTGCGGCCGGATCTGCCGGAGCGCCGCACCGATCTGCCGGAGCGCGCTGCCGGATCTGTCAGCCGGCGGTGCCGGATTTACCAGTCGCGGCGCGGCATCTGCCGGGTCGTGGTACCGGATCGGGTCGAGCCGGCCGGCGCGCCGGCGCGGGACGGGAACGGACCCGGCCGTCCCATGGGGGCCGGCGGGAGGACGACCGGCGACGGGGAACCCCGTCGCGGGCACGCGCGGCGCAGGCCGCGGGAGAGGGAGGTTGACGATGGAGAGCTTCGGCGCCCGCGTGCACCGGGCCGTGGCCGAGCGGGGACCGCTCTGCGTGGGCATCGACCCGCATCCGGGGCTGCTGACCCGGTGGGGGCTGACCGACGACGTGGCGGGCCTGGAGCGGTTCTGCGGGACCGTGGTGGAGGCGCTCGGCGACCGGGTCGCCGTGGTCAAGCCGCAGTCGGCGTTCTTCGAGCGGTTCGGCGCGCGAGGAGTGGGAATCCTTGAGTCAACTATCCGACAGTTGCGAGATTGTGGCTCACTCGTTCTCCTCGACGTCAAGCGCGGCGACATCGGCTCGACGGTCAGCGCGTACGCGTCGGCGTACCTCGATCCATCCAGCCCGCTGTATGTCGATGCGGTGACCGCCAGCCCCTACCTCGGGGTCGGCGCGCTGGCCCCGATGTTCGACCTGGCCGCCGCGCACGGCGGGGGCGTGTTCGTCCTGGCGCTGACCTCCAATCCCGAGGGGGCGGCGGTGCAGCGCGCGGTAACCGCCGACGGACGCACCGTGGCGCAGACCGTGATCGACGAGATTTCCCAGCTCAACCGGGGTGCCGATCCGCTCGGCAGCTTCGGGCTCGTGGTCGGCGCGACGATCGGCGAGACCGGCCACGACCTGTCCGCGGTGCACGGCCCGCTGCTCGCCCCGGGGCTCGGCGCGCAGGGCGCCACGGCCGCCGACCTGCGTACCGTCTTCGGCGCCGGCCTGCCGGCGGTGCTGCCCTCGTACTCCCGGGAGGTCCTGCACGCCGGCCCGGACGTGGCCGGACTGCGGGCCGCGGCGGACCGCGTGCTGGCCCAGTGCCGGGCCGCCCTGGCCGGGTCCTGACTGACTGACGACTCGGTCACTTTCTGTTGATCTCGCGCGCCCACGTTGCCGAAAACTCCGCTGACCGCTAGTTTTCCCCGCGCTGGGAACCACGGACCCCTTTGGTTGCCAGCGTCACCACGTTTCACAGCAGCGGCGGTGCGCCCCGCCCGCCGCACTAGGGACCTGAGGAGAACTGGTGCCGCTCCCGTCACTGACCCCCGAGCAGCGCGCTGCCGCGCTGGAGAAGGCCGCGGAGATCCGCAAGGCCCGCGCCAAGCTGAAGGAGGACCTCAAGCAGGGCAAGACCAGCCTCGCCACCGTCCTCGAGCAGGCCGAGTCCGACGACGTCGTCGGCAAGCTCAAGGTGTCGGCCGTGCTGCAGGCGATGCCGGGCATCGGCAAGATCCGGGCCACCCAGATCATGGAGAAGCTCAAGATCGCCGACAGCCGTCGCCTGCGTGGCCTGGGCGAGCAGCAGCGCAAGGCTCTGCTTGGAGAGTTCGCCGCCAACTGAGCGCCGCGGGCGTGTAGAAACAAGCGGTGAGCACGGATGACGAGGCGCGCCCGGCGGCTCGGCTCACTGTCCTGACTGGACCTTCGGGTGCCGGTCGGGGCAGTGTCGTCGAGCAGGTCCGGGCGCGTCTCCCGTCCGTGTGGCGGCCGGTGCCCGCCACCACCCGGGCGCCCGCCCCGGGCGA
Source organism: Micromonospora sp. HK10 (assembly GCF_000982955.1). Taxonomy (GTDB): domain Bacteria; phylum Actinomycetota; class Actinomycetes; order Mycobacteriales; family Micromonosporaceae; genus Micromonospora. The sequence goes on from NZ_KQ058772.1 coordinate 36,233, forward strand.
GCTGCCCGGGATCGACCGGCTCTTCCTCGACCCGGCCGCCTTCGACCGGATGATCGCCGCGGACGAGCTGCTGGAGTGGTGCCGGATCGGCCCGTACCGGCACGGCGTGCCGCGGGCGGGCATCCGAGACCGGCTCGCCGAGGGCCGGCCGGTGCTGCTCCCGCTGGACCTGCCCGGCGCGCTCGCCGTCCGGGCCGTGCTGCCGGACGCGCAGCTGGTGCTGCTCGCCCCGCCGTCGTACCGTCCCGACCCGGCCGTTTCGGCCGCCGTGGCACACGCCGTGTGGCACGACCGGACCGAGCGCGTGGTCGAGGAGCTGGTAGGCTTGCTCGGTTCTTCCTTCCTGGCTCCGGCCCAGCCGCGCCCGAGCGGTTGAGAGCCACCCGCTTGCGGGCGGTGCAGACAGACGCAGAGGTTTATTCGTGGGATCCATCGCCACCAACCCCGAGGGCATCACCAACCCGCCGATCGACGAGCTCCTCGAGAAGACGACCTCGAAGTACGCGCTGGTGATCTTCGCCGCGAAGCGCGCCCGCCAGGTCAACGCCTACTACAGCCAGCTCGGTGAGGGCCTGCTGGAGTACGTGGGCCCGCTGGTGGAGACCACCCCCCAGGAGAAGCCGCTCTCCATCGCCATGCGCGAGATCAACGCGGGTCTGCTCACCGCCGAGCCGACCGACCAGCCGTAACGCCCGCCCGCGCCGATGGCCGCCGAGATCGTCCTCGGGGTCGGTGGCGGCATCGCCGCCTACAAGGCGTGTGAGCTGCTGCGGCTCTTCACCGAGTCGGGCCACCGGGTCCGGGTCGTGCCGACCGCGTCGGCGCTCCGCTTCGTCGGGGCGCCGACCTGGGCCGCGCTCTCCGGCCAACCGGTGGCCGACGACGTCTGGTCCGACGTGCACGAGGTGCCGCACGTGCGCCTCGGCCAGCACGCCGACCTGGTCGTGGTCGCCCCGGCGACCGCCGACCTGCTCGCCAAGGCCGCCCACGGCCTCGCCGACGACCTGCTCACCAACACCCTGCTGACCGCCCGCTGCCCGGTGCTGCTCGCCCCGGCCATGCACACCGAGATGTGGGAGCACCCGGCCACCGCCGCCAACGTGGCGACCCTGCGGTCCCGGGGCGTGCGGGTGATCGAGCCGGCGGTGGGGCGGCTCACCGGGGTCGACACCGGCAAGGGCCGGCTGCCCGACCCGGCGGAGATCTTCGCGGTGGCCCGCCGGGCCCTGGCCCGGGGCGTCGCCGCCCCGGCGGACCTGGCCGGCCGGCACGTGGTGGTCACCGCCGGCGGCACCCGTGAGCCCCTCGACCCGGTCCGCTTCCTCGGCAACCGCTCCTCCGGCAAGCAGGGGTACGCGTTCGCCCGCGCCGCGGTGGCCAGGGGCGCCCGGGTCACCCTGGTCTCGGCCAACGTGGCGCTGGCCGACCCGGCCGGCGCGGACCTGGTCCGGGTCGGCAGCACCGCCGAGCTGCGCAGCGCGACGCTGGCGGCGGCCGCCGACGCGGACGTCGTGGTGATGGCCGCCGCCCCCGCCGACTTCCGCCCGGCCAGCTACGCCCCGGGCAAGATCAAGAAGTCGGACGACGGCAGCGCGCCCACCCTCGCGCTGGTGACCAACCCGGACATCGCCGCCGAGCTGGGCGCCGGCCGCCGGCCCGAGCAACTGCTGGTGGTCTTCGCCGCGGAGACCGGGGACGCCGAGGCGAACGGCCGGGCCAAGCTGGCCCGCAAGCGGGCGGACCTGATCGTGATCAACGAGGTCGGCGTGGACAAAGTCTTCGGCGCGGAGACCAACGCGGCCACCGTGATCGGGGCGGACGGTGCCGTGCACCGGCTGCCCGAGCAGCCCAAGGAGGATCTGGCCGACGCCGTCTGGGACCTCGTGGTGACCCGGCTGCCGGCCCGGTCCTGAGAGTTGGTCACTCTCCCGTTCCTCAAGCCACCCTGGGAGCACGGTGACTAAACTGCCGCCGAGCGACCTTTAAAAGTCTTCACATGCTTAGGAGTGCCGTGACACGTCTTTTCACGTCCGAATCGGTCACGGAGGGCCACCCGGACAAGATCGCCGACCAGATCAGTGACGGCATTCTCGACGCTCTGCTCGCGAAGGACCCGCACAGCCGCGTCGCGGTCGAGACCCTGATCACCACCGGCCAGGTGCACGTCGCCGGCGAGGTGACCACCAAGGCCTACGCCGACATCCCGACCATCGTCCGGGAGACCATCCTGGAGATCGGGTACGACTCGTCGAAGAAGGGCTTCGACGGCGCGTCCTGCGGCGTGAGCGTCTCCATCGGCGCCCAGTCGCCGGACATCGCGCAGGGCGTGGACAACGCGTTCGAGCTGCGTACCGGCTCGTCGGAGAGCGCGCTGGACGCGCAGGGCGCCGGCGACCAGGGCATGATGTTCGGCTTCGCCTGCTCCGAGACGCCCGAGCTGATGCCGCTGCCGATCGCGCTGGCGCACCGGCTGGCCCGGCGGCTGGCCGCGGTCCGCAAGGACGGCAGCGTGCCCTACCTGCGGCCGGACGGCAAGACCCAGGTGACCATCGAGTACGACGGGCTGCGCCCGGTCCGCCTCAACACCGTCGTGGTCTCCAGCCAGCACGCCGCCGACATCTCGCTGGAGTCGCTGCTCACCCCGGACATCCGCGAGCACGTCATCACCCCGGAGCTGGAGGGCCTCGGCCTGGACACCGAGGGTTACCGGCTGCTGGTCAACCCGACCGGGCGGTTCGAAATCGGCGGCCCGATGGGCGATGCCGGGCTCACCGGCCGCAAGATCATCGTCGACACCTACGGCGGGTACGCCCGGCACGGCGGCGGCGCCTTCTCCGGCAAGGACCCGTCGAAGGTGGACCGCTCCGCGGCGTACGCGATGCGCTGGGTGGCCAAGAATGTGGTCGCCGCCGGCCTCGCCGAGCGCTGCGAGGCGCAGGTCGCGTACGCGATCGGCAAGGCCCACCCGGTGAGCCTCTTCATCGAGACCTTCGGCACCGAGACCGTGCCGGTCGCCTCGATCGAGAAGGCCGTCGCCGAGGTGTTCGACCTGCGCCCCGCCGCGATCATCCGGGACCTCAACCTGCTCCGCCCGATCTACCGCCAGACCGCCGCGTACGGCCACTTCGGCCGGGAGCTGCCGGACCTGACCTGGGAGAGCACCGACCGGGCCGCCGACCTCAAGTCGGCCGCGGGAGCCTGACCGCCACCAGGCGCACCGACCGGCGACCCGCTGACGGGTCGCCGGTCGCTCGTGTCTGCGTGGACCTGCCCCTGGCCCACCTCGACCGCCCCTTCGACTACCTGGTCCCCGCCGAGCTGGACGCGGCGGCCCGGCCCGGGGTGCGGGTGAAGGTGCGCTTCGCCGGCCAGCTCGTCGACGGCTGGCTGTTGGAGCGGGTGGCCGCGTCCGACCATCCCCGGCTGGCGTACCTGGAGAAGGTGGTCTCCCCGGTCCCGGTGCTGGCGCCGGAGGTGGCCCGGCTGGCCCGGGCGGTCGCCGACCGGTACGCCGGCAGCCTCGCCGACGTGCTCCGGCTCGCCGTCCCGCCCCGGCACGCCCGGGTCGAGAAGGACCTGATCACGGCCGCCGCTCCCACCCCGGACCCGGCCGCACCGACCAGCGCCGGCCCAACCGCGCCGACCGCCGCCGCGCCGACGGCCGCCGATCCGGCCGCGCCGGCCCTTGATCCGACCGTGCCGGCCGCCGGCCCGACCGTGCCGGCCCTTGATCCGACCGTGCCGGCCCCCGGCCCGACCGCGCCGACGACCGCTGCGCCGACGACGGACCCCGGTGCGCGGCCGGTCGATCCGCCCGCGCCGGCCGAGGTCGATCCGCGCGGCTGGCGGGACTACCCGGCCGGGCCGGCGTTCCTGCGCGCGCTCAGCACCGGCCGGGCGCCCCGCGCCGTCTGGTCGGCGCTGCCCGGCGAGGACTGGGCCGCCCGCTATGCCGACGCGGTGGCCGCCACCGTGGCCGGCGGCCGGGGCGCGCTGGTCGTGGTGGCCGACGCCCGCGACCTGGACCGCGTCGACGCGGCGCTCACCGGCGTCCTCGGCCCCGGGCGGCACGTCTGCCTCTCCGCCGCGCTCGGTCCGGCCCGCCGGTACCGGGCCTTCCTGGCCGCGCTGCGGGGGGACGTGCCCGTGGTGGTCGGCACCCGGGCGGCCATGTTCGCCCCCGTCGACCGGCTCGGCCTGGTCGCCATCTGGGACGACGGCGACGACCTGCACGCCGAGCCCCGGGCGCCGTACCCGCACGCCCGGGAGGTGCTGCTCACCCGGGCCCAGCTCGCCGACGCGGCCGCCCTGGTCGGCGGGTACGCCCGCACCGCCGAGGCGCAGCTGCTGACCGAGACCGGCTGGGCCCGTGCGGTGGTGGCCGACCGGGCCACCCTGCGGGCCCGGGTGCCGGTCATCACGCCGACCGGGGACGACCCGCAACTGGCCCGCGACCCGGGCGCCGCCTCCGCGCGGCTGCCCAGCCTGGCCTGGACCGCCGCCCGGGACGCGCTCCGCGCCGACCTGCCGGTGCTGGTGCAGGTGCCCCGCCGCGGCTACCTGCCCTCGGTGGCCTGCGCGGACTGCCGTACCCCGGCCCGCTGCCCGCACTGCGCGGGCCCGCTCGCCCTGCCCGCCGCCGACGGCGCGCCGGCCTGCCGCTGGTGCGGGCGGGTCGCCGCCGCGTACACCTGTCCGGAGTGCGGCGGGCGGCGGCTGCGGGCCGCGGTGACCGGCGCCCGGCGGACCGCCGAGGAGCTGGGCCGGGCCTTTCCCGGCGTGCCGGTGCGGACCTCGGGCCGGGAGGAGGTGCTCGCCACGGTGCCCGGCGGCGCCGGGCTGGTGATCGCCACCCCGGGTGCCGAACCGGTCGCCGACGGCGGGTACGGCGCGGTGCTGCTGCTCGACTCGTGGGCCCTGCTCACCCGGGCCGACCTGCGGGCGGGGGAGGAGGCGCTGCGGCGCTGGCTGGCGGCGGCGGCGCTGGCCCGGCCGGGGCCGGCGGGTGGCCGGGTGGTGGTGGTGGCCGATGGGGCCCTCGCCCCGGTGCAGGCGCTGCTGCGCTGGGACGCCCCCTGGTTCGCGGCCCGCGAGCTGGCCGAGCGGCGGGAGCTGGGCTTCCCGCCGGCGGTGCGGATGGCCAGCCTCACCGGCCCGCCCGCCGCCGTGGCGGACCTGCTGGCCGGGGTCCGGCTGCCGGACGGCGCCGAGGTGCTCGGCCCGGTGCCGGCCGAGGAGGGGCGGGAGCGGATGCTGGTCCGGGTACCGCGGGCCCGGGCGGGCGCGCTCGCCGGTGCGCTGCACACCGCCGCCGGGCAGCGCAGCGCCCGCAAGGCCGCCGACCCGGTCCGGCTCCAGGTCGACCCGCTGACCCTGTTCTGAGCCCCGACCCGGCACCTGAGCTGCCGCACCCGGCCCGCCACGAACGCTCGTGAGCAGCGGTTTGTCGCACACCTCGGGCGGCAAATGGGTAGCAACCGCGTGATAGCATCGCCCGTCATGCCGGGGCGTACGGAGCGACGGGGCGTCGGGGCGGACGCGAAATCGATGATGTCAACCAGCCGGTGATCAGGAATGGACCAGTCGTGACCGTTCGTCAATCGATCGTTTTCAACGGTGACCTCGGCAGCGGCAAGAGCACCGTCTCGGTGGAGATCGCCAAGCGGTTGAACATGCGCCGGGTCAGCGTCGGCGACCTCTACCGGCAGATGGCCCAGGAGCGGCAGATGACCGCCCTGCAGCTCAACCTGCACGCCGAGCTGGACCAGGCCGTCGACGGGTACGTCGACCAGCTCCAGCGGGACATCGCCGCCTCCGGGGAGCGCCTGGTGATGGACTCCCGGCTGGCCTGGCACTTCTTCACCGACGCGCTCAAGGTGCACATGATCACCGAGCCGACCGAGGCGGCCCGCCGGGTGCTGGCCCGCCCGTCCGGCCCGGCCGAGAGCTACACCTCGCTGGAGGAGGCCCGGGCCAAGCTGCGCGAGCGCAGCGAGAGCGAGCGCAACCGGTTCATCGTCCGGTACGGCGTCGACAAGGCCCGGCTGCGCAACTACGACCTGATCTGCGACACCACCCGGGCCACCCCGGAACAGGTGATCCAGCACGTCATCGACGTCTACGAGGGCCGGCTCGGCGCCGACGTGCTCCGCGACGGGCACCCGCTGCTGCTGCTCGACCCGGCCCGGATCTACCCCACCGAGGAGATCACCACCCTGCGGGGCCTGTGGGACTCGGAGTACGTCGGCGACGTGGCTGAGGCCGGCGACGAGGCGCTGGAGCCGCTGACCATCGGCTACACGGGGGAGTACTTCTTCGTGGTCGACGGGCACCGCCGGCTCAGCGCCGCGCTGCGCAGCGGCTTCCCGATGGTCCCGGCCCGGCTGGTCGCCGAGGTGGACGAGCCGGTCGTCGGCGGGCTGGGCGCGGTCGACTACTTCACCGAACAGGCCCGGCCCAGCCTGATCCACGACTGGGAGGCCGCGCACGGCATCCAGCTGCCGCTGCCCGAGCACGCGCTGCTCGGCGGGGACGCGGTGCTGGCCGGGGAGCCGGGCGCCGGGGCCTGAGCGCCGGCCGGGGGTTCCCCGGATCCGGCGCATCCGGGGCATGATGAAGGTCTCCGATGCCTGGGGAGGCCGACCGTGGATCCTGCCGACGCCCTCGCGCTGCTGATGTCCCCGGCCGGGCGGGTCGACCCCTACCCGACGTACGAGCAGCTGCGCGCGCACGGGCCGGTGGTCCAGGCCGGCCCGGTCTTCTACCTGGTGACCGGGTACGCGGAGGCCGACGAGATCCTGCGCGACGCCCGCTTCGGGGTGATGGACGACGACCTGCGCGACCAGTTCATGCCCGGCTGGCGGGAGAGCCCGGCGGTGCTGTCGATCTCCCGGTCGATGCTGCGTACCAACCCGCCGGACCACAGCCGGATGCGCCGGCTGGCGGCCGGCGCCTTCACCCCGCGCCGGATCAACGCGATGCGCGACGTGATCGAGGCCCAGGCCGACGAGCTGGTCGACGGCATGCTGGCCGCCGGCCGCGACGGCGCGCCGGTGGACTTCATGGCGGGCTTCGCCTATCCGCTGCCGGTCGGGGTGATCTGCGCGCTGCTCGGGGTGCCGGCGGCCGACCGGCCGCTGTTCCGGCGCTGGGCCGCCGACCTCACCGGCGTCCTCGAGCCGGAGACCACTCCGGAGGAGCTGGCCGTCGCCGACCGGGGCGCCGTCGAGCTGCGCGACTACTTCACCGAGCTGGTCCGGGCCCGCCGGCGCGCCCCGGGCGACGACCTGACCTCCGCGCTCGTGCAGGCGCACGACGGCCCGGATCCGGCCGCGGCGGACCGGACGCGGGCCGGCGCCGACGGCGCCCGGCTCAGCGCCGACGAGCTGCTGGCCAACCTGATCGTGCTGCTGGTGGCCGGTTTCGAGACCACCACCAACCTGCTGGGCAACGGCCTGGTCGTGCTCCTGGAGCACCCACGGGAGGCGGCGGCGTTGCGCGCGCATCCCGAGTTCGCCCCCGCCTACGTCGAGGAGCTGCTGCGCTACGACTCCCCGGTGCAGCTCACCTCCCGGATGAGCACCGCACCGAGCCGGCACGGCGGGCTCGACCTGCCGGCCGTCAGCTGGCTGATCGTGATGCTCGGCGCGGCGAACCGGGACCCGCGCCGCTATCCGGAGCCGGCGCGCTTCGACCCGTGGCGCCCGCAGCCGCACCCGCTCTCCTTCGGTGCCGGCCCGCACTACTGCCTGGGCGCGGCGCTGGCCCGCCTGGAGGCCCAGGTGGCCTTCCCGCTGCTGCTGCGCCGGCTGCCCGGCCTGGCCCTGGCCGGAACGCCCGAACGGCGGGTCCGGCTCACCCTGCGCGGGTACGCCACCCTGCCGGTCACGGTCGGCGACCCGGCCGGGGCGGGCGCCGATCGCGGTACGCCGGCCGGCGCGGCGGGAGCGACTCCGTAGACTGGGACGGCACCACCCGTCCCAGTGAAGGAGCCACCCCGCGTGACCGTCCAGCCCATCCGTCTGTTCGGCGATCCGGTGCTGCGCACGCCGGCCGACCCGGTGGTCGACTTCGACGCCGAGCTGCGCAAGCTGATCGCCGACCTGACCGACACGATGCGCGAGCAGAGCGGTGCCGGGCTGGCCGCGCCGCAGCTCGGGGTGGGCCTGCGGGTGTTCACCTTCGACGTGGACGACGTCCTCGGTCACCTGGTCAACCCGGTGCTGGAGTTCCCCGACGAGGAGGAGCAGGACGGCCCGGAGGGCTGCCTGTCCATCCCCGGGCTCTATTTCGACACCAAGCGCCGGCAGAACGTCATCGCCAAGGGCTTCAACGGCTACGGTGACCCGCTGCAGATCGTCGGCACCGGCCTGATGGCCCGCTGCGTGCAGCACGAGACCGACCACCTCGACGGGGTGCTCTTCGTGGACCGGCTCGACCCGGCCGGCCGCAAGGAGGCCATGAAGGCGATCCGCCAGGCCGAGTGGTACGACCCGGCCGCGCCGCCCACGGTCAAGCTCAGTCCGCACGCCGCCGGCAACCCGTTCGGTCTGGGGCGGTGACCCGGATGCGCCTGGTCTTCGCCGGCACCCCGGCCGTCGCCGTGCCCGCCCTGGCCGCCATCGCCGCGGCCGGCCACGAGCTGCTGGCCGTGGTGACCCGCCCCGACGCGCCCGCCGGCCGGGGCCGCGGCCTGGTCCGCTCGCCCGTCGGCGCCTGGGCCGACGCGCACGGCGTCGAGGTGCTCACCCCGGCCCGCCCGCGCGAGCCGGAGTTCCTCGACCGGCTCCGGGCGCTGGCCCCGGACTGCGTGCCGGTCGTCGCGTACGGCGCCCTGGTCCCGCCGGTGGCGCTGGAGATCCCCCGGCACGGCTGGATCAACCTGCACTTCTCGCTGCTGCCGGCGTGGCGGGGCGCGGCACCCGTGCAGCACGCCGTGCTGCACGGCGACGAGCTGACCGGGGCCAGCGTCTTCCAGTTGGAGGAGGGGCTGGACACCGGCCCGGTGTACGGCACGGTGACCGACGAGGTCCGCCCCACCGACACCTCCGGCGATCTGCTGGAGCGGCTTGCCCACTCCGGCGCGGGACTGCTCGTGGCGGTGCTCGACGCGCTCGCCGCCGGCACCGCCCGGGCCGAGCCGCAGCCCGCCGACGGGGTCTCCCTGGCGCCGAAGCTCACCGTCGAGGACGCCCGGGTGCGCTGGGCCGATCCGGCCTTCGCGGTCGACCGGCGGATCCGCGCCTGCACCCCGGCCCCCGGCCCGTGGACCACCTTCCGGGACGACCGGGTGAAGCTCGGCCCGGTCACCCCCGTGGCGAACGGCCCCGAGCTGAAGCCCGGTGAGCTGCTGGTGGAGAAGTCCCGGGTGCTGGCCGGCACGGCGACCACCCCGGTCCAGCTCGGCGAGGTCCGGGCGGCCGGCAAGAAGGCGATGTCGGCCAGCGACTGGGCGCGCGGCGCCCGGGTCGCGGCGGGCGAGGTGTTCGCGTGACCGGCCCGTCCGGGCCGCGCGATGAGCGTTCCGCCGGGGGCGGGGCGCGTGGCGGCCGCGCGGGCGACGCCGGACGGTTCACCGGCGGCGACCGGTCCCGCGACCGGGGCGGAGCCGAGCGCGGCGGGCGCCGGGGCGACGGGCCGCCGCGCGAGGGGCGCTTCGGCGCGGACCGGCGCGGCGGGCCGCGCCGGCCGGCCCGGCCGGTGGTGGACCTGCCCCGGCAGGTCGCGTACCAGGCCATCGCGGCGGTGCACCGGGACGACGCGTACGCCAACCTCGTGCTGCCGGCGCTGCTACGCGAGGAGGGGCTGACCGGCCGGGACGCCGCCTTCGCCACCGAGCTGACCTACGGCACGCTGCGGCACACCGGCACGCTGGACGCGATCGTCACCGACGCGGCCGGTCGGGACGTGGCGCGGATCGACCCGCCGGTGCGGGACGCGCTGCGGCTCGGGTCGTACCAGCTCCTGCACACCCGGGTGCCGGCGCACGCGGCCGTCTCGTCCACCGTGGACCTGGTCCGGTCGGTGGGTCCCGGCGCCACCGGCTTCGCCAACGCGGTGCTCCGCGAGGTGGCCGGCCGGGACCTCGACGGCTGGGTGGCCAAGCTCGCCCCGGCCGAGGAGACCGACCCGATCGGGCACCTGTCGCTGGCGTACAGCCACCCGCAGTGGATCGTCCGGGCCTTCGCCGAGGCGCTCGGCGGCGACCTGCGGGAGACCGCCCGCCTGCTCATCGAGGACAACGAGCGGCCGCCGGTGCACCTGTGCGCCCGGCCCGGGCTGGCCGACCCGGTGGCGCTGGCCGACGAGGTCGGCGGCGCTCCGGGCGCCTTCTCGCCGTACGCGGTCTATCTCTCCGGCGGGGCGCCGGGCGAGCTGGCGGCGGTGGCCGACGGGCGCGCGCACGTCCAGGACGAGGGTTCCCAGTTGGTGGCGAACGCCCTCGCGGTGGCCCCGCTGGACGGGCCGGACGGCCGCTGGCTCGACCTCTGCGCCGGTCCGGGCGGCAAGGCCGGCCTGCTCGGCGCCCTGGCCGCGGAGCGCGGCGCCCGGCTCACCGCCGTCGAGGTGGCCGAGCACCGGGCCCGGCTGGTCGCCCAGGCCACCCGGGGGCTCCCGGTCACCGTGCTGCACACCGACGGGCGCACGGTCGGCGCCGACCCGAAGCTGCCCGAGGCGCACTTCGACCGGGTGCTGGTCGACGCGCCGTGCACCGGGCTCGGCTCGCTGCGCCGCCGGCCGGAGTCGCGCTGGCGGCGCCAGCCGGCCGACCTGCCGCCGCTGACCCGGTTGCAGCGGGAGCTGCTCACCGCGGCGCTGCGGGCGGTCCGGCCGGGCGGCCTGGTCGCCTACGTGACCTGTTCGCCGCACACGGTGGAGACGCACGTGACGGTCACCGAGGCGGCCCGGCGGTGCGGCTTCCCGGTCGATTTCGTCGACGCCCGTCCGCTGCTGCCCGCCGGGATGCCCGGTCTGGGGGACGGGCCGACCGTGCAGCTGTGGCCGCAGCGGCACGGCACCGACGCGATGTTCCTGGCGGTGCTGCGCCGGGGTTGAGCGCGCGGGGGTGGGCCGCCGGGCGGATGTGCCGGAATGGGCCGCGCCTCGGACGCCTCGACCCCCATCGCACCGAAGCTCGCTCCGCGCACCATGTGACACCCCGTTGACTCTTAGATCGATACATGTAACTGTTCCGATCACCGGTTTCCCCCGCCGGCCCCGGGGCTCTCCCACCGGAGACCACGGGTCGCGCCATCCCCCGCCAGCACGTCCCGCCGACCCCCACGAGGAGTCTCCATGAGACGCAGCATGCCCGCCGCCGGCCTCGCGCTCGCCCTCTTCGCCACCATGGCGGCGACGGTGACCGCCACGGCCGCCGCCGCCGCGCCCGCGCCGGTGAGCGTCGCCGCCCCGCTCGCCGCCGCCGCGCCGGACATCTCGGTGACCAACGTCCAGGCCCACCTCACCCAGCTCAACACCATCGCCAGCAACAACGGGGGCACCCGGCGGGCCGGCTCGGCCGGCTACACCGCCTCGGTGGCGTACGTGAAGTCCAAGCTCCAGGCCGCCGGCTACACGGTCACCGAGCAGACCTGCACCAGCTGCACCTACCCGGGCAGCAACCTGATCGCCGAATGGCCGCAGGGCCCGGCCGACCAGGTCGTCATGTTCGGCGCCCACCTGGACAGCGTCTCCGCCGGGCCGGGCATCAACGACAACGGCTCCGGCTCGGCCACCCTGCTGGAGAACGCCCTGGTGCTGGCCAGCCAGCAACCGACCATGTCCAAGCGGGTCCGGTTCGCCTGGTGGAACGGCGAGGAGCAGGGCCTGCAGGGCTCGAAGTACTACGTCGGGCAGCTCAGCTCGACCCAGCGGGGCTACATCAAGGCGTACTACAACTTCGACATGGTGGGCTCGCCCAACGGCGGCTACTTCATCAACCGGATCACCTCGGCCACGGCGGCGCCACTGAAGGCGTACTGGGACTCGTTCAACCTGCAACCGGAGGAGAACACCGAGGGCGCCGGGCGCAGCGACGACTACTCGTTCGCCAACGCCGGCATCCAGACCTCCGGCTACGCCGCCGGGGCCAGCTACACCAAGACGTCCGCGCAGGCCAGCAAGTGGGGCGGCACCGCCGGGGCGGCGTACGACGGCTGCTACCACCGCTCCTGCGACACCACCGCCAACATCAACGCGACCGTCCTGAACCGCAGCGCCGACGGCGTCGCCTACACGATCTGGAACACGGCCGTCGGCGGCACCCCGACCAACGACTTCTCCCTGGCGGTGAGCCCGACCTCCGGCAGCGTGGCCCGGGGCGGCTCCACCACGGCCACCGTCAGCACCGCGACCACGAGCGGCAGCGCCCAGACCGTGAGCCTGTCCGCCAGCGGCGCCCCCAGCGGTGTCACGGTGAGCTTCAGCCCGTCGTCGGTCACCTCCGGCGGCTCGGCCACCATGACGGTGAGCGCCTCGTCGAGCGCCACCACCGGCACCTTCACCATCACCGTGACCGGCACCGGGTCGGCCACCCGCACCGCCGGCTACACCCTCACCGTGACCGGCACCGGCGGCTGCGCCGGCGGCCAGCTCATCGTCAACGGCGGCTTCGAGTCCGGCAGCTCACCGTGGACGGCGACCTCGGGCGTGATCACCAACGACTCCGGCCAGGCGGCCCGGAGCGGGTCGTACAAGGCCTGGCTGGACGGCTACGGCAGCTCGCACACCGACAGCCTCGCCCAGACGGTGAGCCTCCCGGCCGGCTGCGCCAGCTACACCCTCGCCTTCTGGCTGCACATCGACACCGCGGAGACCACCACGTCGACCGCGTACGACAAGCTGACCGTCCAGGTCGGCGGCACCACCGTGGCGACGTACTCGAACCTCAACGCCGCCAGCGGCTACCAGCAGCGCACCGTGAACCTGGCCGGGTACGCCGGGCAGACGGTCACCCTGAAGTGGACCGGGGTGGAGGACGCGTCCCTGCAGACCAGCTTCGTCATCGACGACGTGACGGTGCAGGTCGGCTAGCGTTCCGGCGGGGCGGGCCCGGTGCCCGCCCCGCTCACCGGACCGGCAGCCCCTTGTTGCCGGCGCCCCGCATGGAGCGGGTCAGCGCCCGGTCGGCCACCCAGAGGAAGCACTGCACGCCCCGCTCGCCGTTGCGCCACTCCGCCTCGAGGGGGTGGTAGATGATCGTGCCGGCCCGGTACTGCAGGTCGCCGTTCTTCGGCACCTTGGCGTACGTGGCGATCAGATCCCGGCAGGCCTTGTGCGCGCGCAACGAGGTGCGCTTGAACTCGGCGTACGAGATGTCGGGGAACTGGTAGATCCCGACGAACTCGGCGTGGTGCTTCGCCGTGCAGGCGACCGGACGCATCTGCTGGATGTCGTCCTTGACCAGCTTCGGGTTGAAGCAGCCGAACGCCAGCGGGGAGCCGGTGGCCAGCGCCCCGCGCAGGCTGGCGGTACGCGCCGTGACGCTGCCGTCGTCGAGGCTGGTCACCTCCGAGGCGTCGCAGCGGAACCAGCGCGCCCCGCCGCCCCACGCCGAGGCCGACGGGAAGACCACCCCGACCGCCAGACGCCCGGACCGCCAGTCCGCGCCGACGGCCTTGCTCACCTGGGTGTCGCACTCGGCGCGGGCGGTGCGCATGCCGGCCGAGCCGACCCGCGGCGGCGTGGACCGCTCGGCGTCCGGGCCGGTCAGCGTGCCCACGTGCAGCGTCTCCGCCCGGTGCAGGACGGTGCAGTCGACCGGGTTGTAGCCGCTGAGGTATCCGACGTCCTGGATGGTGACGTGGCAGGTCCCCGCGTCCGGCAGGAACGCGGCGGCCTTCGGCAGCGCGGGCCAGTCGTCGGCCAGGTCGCGGTCCACCCCGCCCGGCGCGCCGCACCCGGTCAGCGCCAGCGCGGCCGCGGCACCCGCCGCGATCGCCGTCCACCATCGCCGCATCGCACCGACCTCCCCGTCGTCGTGGTCACCCGGACCGCACCGCGCGCCGGTGCGCCCGGCGCCCTGCCGCGCGCCGGAACGGCCGACCGTCACGGCGGTGCAGCATACGGCACGGACGCTCAGATGACCGGTAGTCCCTCCGGGCCGGCGCCGCGCATCGACCGGTTGAGCTTGCGGTCGTCGCTCCACAGGAAGCAGCGCACGCCCCGGTCGCCCTCCGTCCACTCCCGCTGCGACGGCGGATAGAAGATCGAGCCGGCCCGGTACGGCAGGTCGGCGTTGTCGGGCACCTCGGCGAAGGTGGCGATGAGCGCCATGCAGCGGCGGTGCACCTGCGGGGCGGCGCGCAGGAAGTCGGCCCAGCTCATGTCCCGCTCCACGAAGACCCCGACGAACTCGGCCCGGTGCGGCTCGGTGCAGAGCACCGGGGCCATGTAGTTGAGGTTCTCGCCGATCAGCTTCGGGTCGAAGCAGCGGTGCGCCAGCGGGTTGTCGCCGACCAGCGCGCCGCGCAGGCTGCCCACCCGGTTGACCGGTCGGGTGTTGTCGATGCTGCCGGTCTCGGCCAGGTCGCAGCGGTACCAGCGGGCCCCGGCCAGCCAGGCGGCCGTCGTGGGCAGCGCGATGTTCAGGGCGAGCCGGGCCGCGTGCCAGTCCCCGCCGATGACCTCGCGGGCCCGCTGGTCGCACTCGGCGCGGGCGGCCCGCAGCGCGGGCGAGCCCGGCTCGGGGCGGGGGCCGGTCGCGGCGGACCCGGCGAACGTGCCGACGTGCACCACCTCGGCGAGGTGGCTGCGCGCGCAGTCGACCGTCTCGTAGCTGCCGGCCGGCACCACCGCCGTGATCCGGGGCAGGCAGGCGTCGGTGGCGGGGACGAAGACGCGGGCCTCCGGGAGCGCGGGCCAGTCGTCGGTCAGGTCGCCGTCGGCCCGGTGCCCGGGCACGCAACCCGCCAGGAGCAGCGTCGCCGCGCCGGCCAGCGCCAGGAGCCACCGTCGCATCGTCCGCCCTTTCCGGGAGATGACAGGCGGTCGCCGGGGCCCGGATGGCGGGCGTACCGCCGCCGGGGCGTGCAGCATACGGGACCGTCCCTGTTGGAGTGTTGCCGTCTTTCGGTCGTTCGGCCAGTAGTGTCTGGCTCCTCGTTCCGGATTATTCCTCCGGACGGGTCGATCCCGCACCGCCGGTCACGCCCGGGTCACGGCGCGTTGCGGTCGGTGCCGGGTGGTGAACGGCGGGTCACCGCGTTCGTACACTGGCCCGGTGACCGTACCGCCGCTGATCGTCGCGCCCAGCATCCTGGCCGCCGACTTCGCCCGCCTCGCCGACGAGGTCCGTGCCGTCGAACACGCCGCCGACTGGCTGCACGTGGACGTGATGGACAACCACTTCGTGCCGAACCTGACCATCGGCCTGCCGGTGGTGCAGAGTCTGCGCGCGGCGACCGAGCTGCCCTTCGACGTGCACCTGATGATCGAGGACCCGCGCCGCTGGGCCCCCGGCTACGCCGACGCCGGCGCCTACAACGTCACCTTCCACGCGGAGGCGTGCGACGACCCGGTGGCGCTGGCCAAGGATCTGCGTTCGGCGGGGGCGAAGGCGGGGCTGGCCATCGACCGGGACACCCCGATCGAGCCGTACCTGGAGCTGCTGCCCAGCTTCGACACGCTGCTGATCATGACGATCAAGGCGGGCTTCGGCGGGCAGCGGTTCCTCCCGCAGCTGCTGGAGAAGGTCCGCACCGCCCGGCGGCACGCCGCCGCGGGGCACCTGGAGCTGCGCATCGAGGTCGACGGCGGGATCGCCGACGACACCATCGCGCAGGCCGCCGAGGCGGGCGCCGACGCCTTCGTCGCCGGCACCGCGGTCTACGGCGCCGACGACCCGGCCGAGGCGGTACGCCGGCTGCGCGGCCTGGCGGAACGCGCGGCGACCGGGGCCTGACGTGGAGCCGGCCGGCGAGCGACCCGACGTCATCCTCGTCGTCGACGACGACGAGGACATCGCCCGCTTCGTCGAGTTCAACCTGCGGCTGCACGGTTTCGAGGTGCTGCACGCCGGGGACGGCCAGGAGGCCCTGGAGATCATCGAGCAGCGCCGACCCGACCTGGCCGTGGTGGACCTGATGATGCCCCGCATCGACGGCCTGGAGCTGACCCGCCGGCTGCGCGCCGACCCGATGACCTCGGCCCTGCCGGTGATCATGCTGACCGCCAAGGGGATGACCGTCGACAAGGTCAACGGCCTCAGCGCGGGCGCCGACGACTACCTGGTCAAGCCCTTCGACACCGCCGAGCTGGTCGCCCGGGTCAGCTCCACGCTGCGGCGCAACAAGGAGTTCCGCGAGGTCTCCCCGCTGACCGGGCTGCCCGGCAACAGCCGGATCCGGCGGGAGATCAGCGACCGGGTGCGCAACGGCGTCGACTACGCGGTCGGCTACATCGACATCGACCGGTTCAAGAGCGTCAACGACCGGTACGGCTTCGTCCGCGGCGACGAGTTCATCTCCGCGCTCGCCCGGAGCCTGCACCGGGCGGTCGTCTCGATCGGCCTGCCGCCGGCCTTCCTGGGCCACGTCGGCGGCGACGATTTCGTCATCGTCTGCGCCCCCACCCAGGTCCGGCCGCTGACCAGCCGGGCCGTGGTCGACTTCGAGAAGGCCGCCGACGCCCTCTACGACCCCACCGACCGGGAGCGCGGGTTCGTCGAGCTGAAGGACCGGCGCGGCAACATCCGGCGGGCCGCCCTGGTCACCCTCTCCATCGGGGTCTCCCTCTCCGACTCGGGCAAACGGTTCACCGACCCCCTGGAGGCGATCGCGGTCGCCTCCGAGATGAAGACGGTCGCCAAGAGCCAACCCGGGTCGTACGTCGCGGTCGACCGGCGGCGTGGCGTGACGTGACGAACCACCCGTCGCTGTGAGGTAGCTCGCCTCGGTGGCACGCGCCCCCGTCCGGCGTGTAAGACTTCCCCTGTACCCACCACGCGCTGGCGGGGCTCGGTGAAATTCCGAACCGGCGGTGATCCACGGTCCGACCGTGGTAAGCCCGCGACCCGGACGGCTTCGGCCGGACGGTGGACCTGGTGAGAATCCGGGGCCGACGGTTGGGGTGCGGCTGGTCCGCCCCCAGACAGTCCGGATGGGAGACAGCGCGCGGGACGGGGAGGCCCCTGCCGGCCGCTGGCATGCTCAGCCGCCGCGTGGGCTTCCCGGGGTCGGCTGTGCCGTCTCCGGATCTCCGCCGCCGCGTGTCCGCGGCACCCGTGCCGCCAGCCTCCCGCCCGTCCGCGCGTGCCCCGGCGAGCGAGAGGGCAGGGCTGGCGATGGCGAGCGTCTCCGTGGACGAGGCGATGCGTCGCGCGATCGAACTGGCCGCCCGCGGCCTCGGCACCACCAGCCCCAACCCGGTGGTGGGCTGCGTGCTCCTCGACCCGGACGGCGAGGTCGTCGGGGAGGGCTTCCACGCCTACGCCGGTGGCCCGCACGCCGAGATCGTCGCCCTGGCCCAGGCCGGCAGCCGCGCCCGTGGCGGCACCGCCGTGGTCACCCTGGAGCCCTGCGACCACACCGGGCGCACCGGCCCGTGCAGCCACGCGCTCATCGCGGCCGGGATCGCCCGGGTGGTGGTCGCCGTCGGTGACCCCAACCCGGTCGCCTCCGGCGGCGCGGCCACCCTGCGCGCCGCCGGGGTCCAGGTCCAGGTGGGGGTACGCGCCGAGGAGGCCGAGGCCGGCAACGTCGCCTGGCTCACCTCGATGCGCCGCGGCTGGCCGTACCTGATCTGGAAGTACGCCGCCACCCTCGACGGGCGTTCCGCGGCCGCCGACGGCACCAGCATGTGGATCACCTCGGAGGCCGCCCGGATCGACGTGCACGCCCTGCGCGGCACCGTGGACGCGGTGCTCGCCGGGGTCGGCACGGTGCTCGCCGACGATCCCCGGCTGACCGCCCGCAACCTGCGCGACGGCACGCTGGCCATCCGGCAGCCGCTGCGGGTGGTGGTGGACAGCACGGGGCGTACCCCGGCCGACGCCCGGGTCCGCGACGGCGCCGCCCGCACCTGGATCGCCACCGCCGCGGAGGTCGGCGCCGGCCCGGACGGCCGGGTCGACCTGCCGGCGCTCCTGGCCGAGCTGCACCACCGGGGCGTGCGCGCCGCCCTGCTGGAGGGCGGCCCCCGGCTGGCCGGGGCGTTCCTCGCCGCCGGCCTGGTCGACAAGGTCGTCGGGTACGTCGCGCCGAAGCTGCTCGGCGCCGGGCCGACCGCGCTGCTGGACGCCGGCGTGACGACCATCGCCGACGCCATCGACCTGGAGATCACCGACGTTACGCAGGTCGGCCCCGACCTGCGGATCACCGCGCTGCCCCGGAAGAGGGAGGCCTGAGATGTTCACCGGCATCGTCGAGGAGTTGGGCGAGGTCGTCCGGATCACCGAGACCGGGGGCGACTCCGTGCTGGTCGCCCTCCGCGGCCCGCTGGTCACCTCGGACGCCCGGCACGGCGACTCGATCGCGGTCAACGGCGTCTGCCTGACCGTGGTCGACGTCGACGGCGGCGTCTTCACCGCCGACGTGATGGGGGAGACCCTGCGCCGCAGCGCGCTGGGCGCGCTGCGCCCGGGCGACCCGGTCAACCTGGAACGCGCCGCGGCGCTGAACAGCCGCCTCGGCGGGCACCTCGTCCAGGGCCACGTGGACGGGGTCGGCGAGGTGGTCGCCCGGGAGCCGGCCGCCCAGTGGGAGACGGTCCGCTTCCGGCTCCCCGCCGGCCTGGCCCGGTACGTGGTGGAGAAGGGTTCGATCACCGTCGACGGCGTGTCGCTGACCGTCGCCGAGGTCGGCGACGACTGGTTCGCCGTCGGGCTGATCCCGACCACCCTGAAGCTGACCACCCTCGGCGCCAGGGGCGTCGGCGACCCGGTCAACCTTGAGGTGGACGTGCTGGCCAAGTACGTCGAGCGGCTGCTCGGCGACCGGCTCGCCGGTGGTGCCCGGTGACCGGCCCGCTCGGCTGGCTGCTCGACGCCCAGGTGCACGTCGCCGGCTCGCCGGTGCTGGTCCGGGAGATCGTCGGCAACGGCTTCGGGCTGGCCTCGGCGCTGCTCGGGCTGCGCCGGTTGGTCTGGGCCTGGCCGGTCGGCATGATCGGCAACGCGTTGCTGTTCACCGTCTTCCTGGGCGGGGTCTTCGCCACCCCGCAGGCGCACGACCTCTACGGCCAGGCCGGCCGGCAGGTCTTCTTCTTCGCGGTCAGCGTCTACGGCTGGTGGCGCTGGTCGCGCAACCGCCGCTCCGGTGACGGCCAGCGGCCCGCCGTGGTGCCGCGCTGGGCGACCGGGCGGGAGCGGCTCGGCCTGCTCGTCGCGGCCGTGGTCGGCACCGCGGCCGCGTACCCGGTGCTGGCCGCGCTCGGCTCCTGGGGACCGCTGCCGGACGCCTGGATCCTGGTCGGCAGCCTGCTCGCCACCTACGGGATGGCCCGCGGCTGGGTGGAGTTCTGGCTGATCTGGATCGCCGTCGACGCGGTCGGCGTGCCGCTGCTGCTGCGCGGCGGCTTCTACCCGTCGGCCGTCATGTACCTGGTCTACGGCGGGTTCTGCCTGGCCGGTCTGGCCGCCTGGTGGCGCACCTCCCGGGTCACCCCGCCCGCCCGCACCGACATCCCGCCGACGTACTCGGAGGCCGTGGCATGAGCAGCACCTTCGGCAGCATCGAGCAGGCGGTGGCGGACATCGCCGCCGGCCGACCCGTGGTCGTGGTGGACGACGAGGACCGGGAGAACGAGGGTGACCTGATCTTCGCGGCCGAGCTGGCCACCCCGGAACTGGTCGCGTTCATGGTCCGCTACACCTCGGGCTACATCTGCGCCCCGCTGACCGAGAGCGAGTGCGACCGGCTGGACCTGCCGCCCATGCACCACACCAACCAGGATCGGCGGGGCACCGCGTACACGGTCACCGTGGACGCCCGGGAGGGGGTCAGCACCGGCATCTCGGCGGCCGACCGGGCGCACACCATCCGGCTGCTCGCCGCCGCCTCGACCGACCCCACCGACCTGGCCCGCCCCGGGCACGTGGTGCCGCTGCGGGCCCGCGAGGGCGGGGTGCTGCGCCGCCCCGGGCACACCGAGGCGGCCGTGGACCTGACCCGGCTGGCCGGGCTGCGTCCGGCCGGGGTCCTCTGCGAGCTGGTCAACGACGACGGCACCATGATGCGCCTGCCCGATCTGGAGAAGTTCTGCGCCGAGCACGGGCTGACGCTGATCACCATCGCCGACCTGATCGCCTACCGGCGGCGTACCGAGAAGCAGGTGGAGCAGCTCGCCGAGGCGCGGATGCCCACCCCGTACGGGGTGTTCCGGGCGCTCGGCTACCGCAGCGACTTCGACTCGGCCGAGCACGTCGCGCTGGTCATGGGCGACCTCGGCGACGGGCGGGACGTGCTGGTCCGGGTGCACTCGGAGTGCCTGACCGGGGACGTGTTCGGTTCGCTGCGCTGTGACTGCGGCCCGCAGTTGCAGGCCGCGCTGGCCCGGGTCGCCCAGGAGGGGCGCGGCGTGGTGCTCTACGTGCGCGGGCACGAGGGGCGGGGGATCGGCCTGCTGCACAAGCTGCAGGCCTACCAGCTCCAGGACCAGGGCCGGGACACCGTGGACGCGAACCTCGACCTGGGCCTGCCGGCCGACGCCCGCGACTACGGCACCGGCGCGCAGATCCTCTACGACCTGGGTGTCCGCTCGATGCGGCTGCTGACCAACAACCCGGCCAAGCGGGCCGGCCTGGAGGGGTACGGGCTCACGGTGAGCGGCCGGGAGGGGCTGCCCGTGCGGTCGAACCCGGAGAACGTGCGCTACCTGCGCACCAAGCGGGACCGGATGGGCCACCTCCTGGAGGGGCTGGACGAGGTGACCGAGGCGCCGATGGGGCGTCCGGTGGCCGGTGACGAGATCGGAGCGTAGGAATGGCGGGTTTCGGGGAACCGGGCGCGAGCGCGGTGGACGCGGCCGGGCTGACCGTCGGGATCGTGGCGGCGCGCTGGCACGGCGACCTCACCGACCACATGGTCGACCGGGCGGTGGCCGCCGCCGAGGCGTGCGGCGCCCGGCCGGTGGTGGCCCGGGTGGCCGGCTCGGTGGAGCTGCCGGTGGTGGCGCAGGCGATGGCCCGCCGGTACGACGTGGTGGTCGCTCTCGGCGTCGTGGTGCGCGGCGCCACCGCCCATTTCGACTACGTCTGCCAGTCGGTGACCGAGGGGCTGACCCGGGTGGCGCTGGACGAGAGCAAGCCGGTGGCGCACGGCGTGTTGACCGTGGACACCCTCGAGCAGGCCCGGGACCGGGCCGGCCTGCCCGGCTCGGCCGAGGACAAGGGCTGGGCGGCGACCGTGGCGGCCCTGGACGCCGCCCTGGCCGTCCGGGGCCTCGACGCGGCCAACGGCCGCCGCGTCGGCTTCGCCTGACCACCCCCCGCCTGTCTCGCGCCAGCCCGCGCCGAGTCGTCTGGGTCATCAAGTTGGTAGCGTCTGCGAACCTCTCGGTGGGTTGGCGGGCGAGGCGGCCGTCGGGCCCCCGTCCGGCCCGGTCACGCGCTCGTACGATGCCGTCACACGTGACCAGTGGGTACGGCGGCTGTCTCGATCGGCGTCCCGGCGGACGGCGCCGAGAGGTGGCGGCCGGTGAGCAGGTAGCCGCCGGCGGCCAGCAGCAGCGCCCCGATCGCCGCGAACAACAGGCGGTAGTCGACCAGCCCGACCAGCAGCGCGCCCAGCCCGATGGCCAGCGACTGGGGTCCGCTGGCGAGCGCGTCCAGCGCGGCCGAGGCGCGACCGAGCAGGTCCGGCGGGGTCTGCCGTTGCAGCAGGGTCATGGTGCCCACCAGGGCGACCGGCAGCCCCAGCCCGATCAGCACGGCGGCGGTCACGGCGAGCCCGAGCACCGGCCAGACCGGGGCCAGGAAACCCACGGCGACGGCGGACACGCCGAGCGCCATGCCGCCCAGCTCGCCGAGCCGGCGCACCAGGGCCGCCGAGGCCAGCCCGCCGAGCAGCCCGCCGATGCCCTGCAGCGAGACCAGCACCCCGAGGAAGGCCGGCTCCCGCCCGAGTCCCTGGTCGACGTAGGCGTACCAGAGCGTCTCGCCGAACCCGAGGCCGACGGTCGCGGCGACCACGGCGAGCAGGGCCCGCCGCAGCGCCGGCTCGCGTACCAGGTGCCGCACGCCGGCGACCACCTCGGCCCGCCAACCCCCGGCGGTCCCCGCCGCCGCCCCGGTGGGCCCGCCGGCCGCCGCCGCCCCGGTAGGCCCGCCCGGCGTCGGCGTCGCCACGGGTGCCGGAGCCGGGCGTACGGCCAGCCCGACGGCGGCCGCCGCCAGGAACCCGAGCGCGCAGACGGCGGCCATCGCGGGGCCGCCGAGCAGCACGTAGAGCCCGGCGCCGAGCAGCGGGCCGACCAGCCGCAGCCCCTGTTTGACGGTCTGGGTGACGCCGTTGGCGTCGGGCAGCAGGCCGGCGGGGACCAGTTCCTGCACGAGGGCGGTGACGGTCGCGCCGAGCGCGATGTAGGACAGGCCGTAGCCGGCGGCGACGGCGTAGACGACCCAGAGCCGGCCGGCGTCGTGCACGGCCAGCAACGGCAGCAGCAGCCCGGCGGTGGCCGCGTTGAGGACCACGAACAAGGTCCGGCGTGGCACCCGGTCGACCACCCAGCCGGCCAGCGGGGCGAGCACCATGGGCGCGGTCAGCGCCAGGAAGGTGGCGCCGGCCAGCCCGTCGGAGCCGGTCAGCTCCTTGACCCAGATGGCCAGGGCCAGCAGCAGGACCGACTCGGCGATCATGCTCATGGTCAGCGCGACGAAGAACAGCCGGAAGCCCGGCCGGCGCAGCAGGCTTCTCATCGGTCCCCGTTCCGCTCCGCGTCGGTGTCGCCGACGACCGGTCCGTCCTCGGTGCCCGCGCCGCCGGCGACGGGCTCGCCGCCGGCGACCGGCTCGCCGTCGACGTCGGGCGCGGCCCACGCCAGCAGCCGTACCGGCCGGGAGCCGGGCGGACGGGCCGCCGGATCGCCCAGCCGGTCCAGGTGGCGGCCGAGCAGCGCGCCCAGCTCCTCCTTCAGCTCGCGCAGTTCCTCGGCGGTGTACCAGCCGATGAACTGGTGCAGGAAGTCGGCGTCGCGCCAGGTGGCGGCGTGCTGGCGGCGGACCGCCAGCCAGTCCCGCAGCTTGCGGTGTTCCAGGTCGAGCAGGGCCAGCAGGGCGGCGTCCCCGGCCTGCGCCAGCGCCGGGCTCTCCGCGCCCTCGCCCCAGCGGTGTCCCTCGGTGACCAGCCGCCAGGGCCGCTGCCGGCCGGTGCCGCCGCCCGCCTCGGTGACGAAGCCGTAGCGGGCGAGCTGGCGCAGGTGCCAGGAGCAGTTGGCCGGGCTCTCGCCGACCCGCTCGGCGACCTCCGTGGCGGTGAGCGGGCCGTGCAGGGCGACCGCGTCGAGGATGCGCAGCCGCAGCGGATGCGCGAGGGCGCGCAAGGTGTCGACGTCGGTGATCTTCCGGGTTCGCGGTTGCTCCACGGTCGAAGCGTACCTTTCGAAGGTTCCCTTTCGAAAGACCTCTTTCTAGCGGTCCGGCATGTGGTCCGGGTCCGGACCCGGCGCGTACCGCGACCGGCCGGGGCTGGAAGAATCGCCTCCCGTGAAGACGTTCGAGGAGTTGTTCGCCGAGCTGCAGGCCAAGGCCGCCGCCGGCACCCCGGGCTCGGGCACGGTCGAGGCACTCGCCAAGGGGGTGCACTTCATCGGCAAGAAGGTCGTCGAGGAGGCGGCCGAGTCGTGGATGGCCGCCGAGCACGAGGGCCCGGAGCGCGCCGCGGAGGAGATCTCCCAGCTGCTCTACCAGGCCCAGGTGCTGATGCTCGCCACCGGCCTGGACCTGAAGGACGTCTACCGACATCTCTGAGTGCCCCCGCCCGCTGATCAGCCGATCATTCGAAGGAGCACTCTTTCCATGCTGCGTGTCGCCGTACCCAACAAGGGCGCCCTGGCCGAGTCGGCCGCCGGGATGCTGCGCGAGGCGGGCTACCGCCAGCGCACCGACCCCAAGGACCTGGTCTGCCGGGACGAGCCCAACGACATCGAGTTCTTCTACCTGCGCCCCAAGGACATCGCCACCTACGTCGGCTCCGGCGACCTGGACGTCGGCATCACCGGCCGCGACCTGCTGATCGACTCCGGCGCGCCGGCCGAGGAGATCGTCGACCTCAACTTCGGCCGGGCCACCTTCCGGTTCGCCGCCCGCCCCGACGACGTGGACTCCGTCCAGCGGCTCGGCGGGCACCGGATCGCCACCGCGTACCCGGGACTGGTCGAGCGGCACCTGGCCGAGCTGGGCGTCAAGGCCGAGGTGATCCGGCTGGACGGCGCGGTGGAGAACGCCATCCGCCTCGGCGTGGCCGACGTGGTCGCCGACGTGGTGGAGACCGGGGCCACCCTGCGCCAGGCCGGCCTCGTGGTCTTCGGCGAGCCGCTGCTGCGTTCATCGGCGGTGCTGGTCCGCCGGCTCGGCGCCCCCGGCGGCCCGCAGCAGGAGCAGCTGCAGCGCCGGCTGCACGGCGTGCTGGTCGCCCGCCGGTACGTGATGCTCGCCTACGACGTGCCGGCCGGTCTGCTCGACCGGGCCAGCTCGCTGACCCCCGGCATCGAGTCGCCGACGGTCTCCCCGCTGCACCGGGAGGGGTGGGTCGCGGTGCAGGCCATGGTCCTGCGCGACGACGTGCACCGGATCATGGACGAGCTGTACGAGCTGGGCGCCCGGGCCATCCTGGTCACCAACATCCACGCCTGCCGGCTGTGAGGCCGCTGCCGGTCCCGGCCGCCCTGGCCGTGGTCGTGCTCGGCGGGGTGGCCTCGGCCGCGCAGGGCGTGGTCAACGCCGAGCTGGGGGAGCGGACCGGCGAACCGCTGCTCGGCGCGGTGGTCAACAACCTGGGCGGCAGCCTGCTGGTGCTGCTCGGGCTGGTCGCGGTCCCGTCGATGCGCGCCGGCCTGGCCGCGCTGCGCCGGGCGCGGCTGCCCCGGTGGGCCTACCTGGGCGGGCTGGGCGGCGCGGCGATCGTGGTGATCGGTCCGTACGTCGTACCGGCGCTCGGGGTGGCGGTCTTCACCATCGCCCAGGTGGCCGGGGGCAGCCTCGGCGGGCTGGGCGTCGACCGGGCCGGACTGGCCGCCACCGGCCGCCTGCCGCTCACCGCGCCCCGGGTCGCCGGAGCACTGGTGGGCATCGCCGCGGTGACCCTCGCCCAGCTCGGCCAGCCGGTCGGTGAGCTGGCGATCGGGCTGGTGCTGCTCTCGGTCGGCGGCGGCCTGGCGGTGGCGTTCCAGTCCGCCCTCAACGGGCGGGTCGCCGCCGCGGTGGGTCCGGCCGCCGGGCTGGCGGTCAACTTCGCGGTGAGCACCGCGGCGATCGCGGCGGTGGCCGCGCTGGCCGGCGCGCTGGCCGCGCACCCCGCCTGGCCGGCCCAGTGGTGGCTGTACGTGGGCGGCCTGTTCGGGGTGGGCATCGTCCTCGCCCTGCTGGTCGGCGTCCGGGCCGCCGGGGTGTTGCGCACCGGCCTGGCCCTGGTGGCCGGCCAGCTCGGCGGCGCCCTGCTGCTGGACGTGGCGCTGCCGGGCGGCGCCGGGGTGCGGCTGCCGGTGCTCGCCGGCGCGGTGCTCACCGGGGTGGCGGTGCTGGTGGCCGGAGGGCGGCGGGGCACGCCGGTCCGAGTGGCGGCCGAACCCGACCCGGCACCGGATGGCAGACTGGTCGGGTGAGCGATGCAGTGGTGACCGTGCGGCCGCGCCGGCTGCGGGTGGTCTGCTGGGTGTCGGCCGGTGCCCTGCTGGTGGTGTTCGCCGGGCTGGCCACCTCGCTGACCGGGACCACCGGTGACGGCTACGGCACCTTCCAGCGCGGCGACCAGCTCGCCATGGTCGGGCTGGGCGTCCTCGCCGCCCTCGGGGTGCTGCTCTTCACCCGCCCCCGGGTGGTCGCCGACGCGAGAGGCGTCCAGGTGCGCAACGTCCTCGGCTCGTACGACCTGCCGTGGGAGGTCGTCCGCGGGGTCCGGTTCGACCGGGGCGCCCCCTGGGCCAGCCTCGAGCTGCACGACGACGACCTGCTGCCGATGGTCGCCCTCCAGGCCGCCGACAAGGAGCACGCGGTGGAGGCGGTGCGCGCCCTGCGCCGCCTGCACGGGGCGCACCCGGCGGTCCGGGCCGACGATCCCGCGCCGCGCTGAGCCCGGGGCCCGGTTTGGGCGCCCCTGCGGCGAGGGTGTAATGTTGCCGAGTCGACCAGACCGCCCCCGTCCCTGACGTGCGGGCAGTCGTTGAAGCGGAGCGCCTGCTCCCACCCGAGTCGCCCCCGTAGGCGGCCGGGTCCGGTCACCGGTTCCGGGCACGTCCCGGTCCCGGATGCGCGATCATTGTGATCGTGCCGACCGGTCGAGTGGGCCCTGGCATGCGCCGGGGCCTTCTGCTTTCCGGGTCGGCTCCCGCCCGGGGGCCCACGGAGTCGGCACCGTAGGAGACTCGACTCGAGGAGGCCCCATCAGCGTCGAACCACGCGTGAACGAACAGATCCGGGCACGTGAGGTCCGACTGGTCGGCCCTGAGGGTGAGCAGGTGGGCATCGTCCCGCTGGAGCGCGCCCTGCAGCTGGCCGCGGACGTCGACCTGGACCTGGTCGAGGTTGCGCCGATGGCGCGCCCGCCGGTGTGCAAGCTCATGGACTTCGGCAAGTTCAAGTACGAGAGCGCACTCAAGGCGCGCGAAGCGCGGCGTAACCAGCAACAGACCGTCATCAAGGAGATGAAGCTCCGGCCGAAGATCGACCCGCACGACTACGAGACCAAGAAGGGTCACGTGGTGCGGTTCCTCAAGGCGGGCGACAAGGTCAAGGTGACGATCATGTTCCGCGGTCGCGAGCAGAGCCGCCCGGAGCTGGGTTACCGGCTCCTGCGCCGGCTCGAGTCCGAGATCACGGACCTGGGATACGTCGAGGCCGCTCCCAAGCAGGACGGCCGAAACATGATCATGGTTCTCGCTCCGCACCGGGCCGTCAAGGCCTCCGCGGTCGCCGCCACGGCGTCCCGCGGTGGACCGCGCGACCGGGCTGCGGAGGAAACGGCCGCCCCGGCGGCCGGCGAGACCGCAGCAGCCGGTGAGACCGGCACGACCGCTGAGACCAGCGGCCAGTAACAGGGGAGAAGACGTTCCAATGCCGAAGATGAAGAGCCACACGGGTATGGGCAAGCGGGTCAAGGTGACCGGCAAGGGCAAGATCGTTGCCCAGCAGGCCGGGCTTCGCCACCACCTGGAGCTGAAGCCCTCCAGCCGGACCCGGCGGCTGACCGGCACGGTCGAGCTGGCCAAGGCCGACGTCAAGCGCATCAAGAAGCTGCTCGGCCGCTGACGCGCGCCACCTGAACCGAAGAAGGAGTTGAGATGGCACGCGTCAAGCGGGCTGTGAACGCCCAGAAGAAGCGTCGTACCCTGCTGGAGACCGCGAGCGGTTACCGCGGTCAGCGCTCCCGGCTCTACCGCAAGGCCAAGGAGCAGGTGCTGCACTCGATGCAGTACGCCTACCGGGACCGTCGCGACCGCAAGGGCGACTTCCGGCAGCTCTGGATCCAGCGGATCAACGCCGGCGCCCGGGCCAACGGCCTGACCTACAACCGGCTGATCCAGGGCCTGCGCCTGGCCGGCATCGAGGTCGACCGCAAGATCCTGGCCGACCTGGCCGTCAACGACGCCGCCGCCTTCGCGGCGATCGTCGAGCTGGCCCGCGCCGCCGTGGCGGCCGAGGGCACCGGTGGCGCCGCGGCCCAGGCCGCCTGACCCAGCTCAGCGGCAGCCCGCGGACCCACCCGGACCAGCAGATCGAGGCGTCTCCCATGCCGACAGCACCGCACGGGAGGCGCCTCGACGCTGTTCCCGGCCCGTTCACCCCGCGTACCCCGCGGGTGGTCGCCGCCCGTCGGCTGCAGCGCCGCCGGGACCGCGAGGCCACCGGCCGGTTCCTGGCCGAAGGGCCGCAGGCGGTCCGGGAGGCCCTCGCCCGCGCCGGCACCGTGGTCGAGCTCTTCGGCACCCCGGCCGCGCTGGACCGGTACGCCGAGCTGGCCGCCGCGGCCGCCCGCGCCGACGTGCCGGTCTCCGAGGTCACCGACGAGGCGCTCGCGGCGCTCGCCGAGACCGTCGCCCCGCAGGGCCTGGTCGCCGTCTGCCGGCACCTCGACGTACCCCTGGACGACGCCCTGGCGCGCGGGCCGCGCCTGGTCGCGGTCCTCGCCGAGATCCGCGACCCGGGCAACGCGGGCACCGTGCTGCGCACCGCCGACGCGGCCGGCGCGGGCGCGGTGATCTTCGCCGGCGACGCGGTCGACCCCTACAACGGCAAGTGCGTGCGGGCCTCCGCCGGCAGCCTGTTCCACGTCGACGTGGTCCGGGCCACCGACCCGGCCGCCGTGGTCGCGGCGCTGCGCTCCGCCGGGCTCACCGTCCTGGCCACCACCGGGTACGGCGACAGCGACCTCGACGACCTCACCGACGCCGGCCGGCTGGCCGCCCCGACCGCCTGGCTCTTCGGGTCGGAGGCGCACGGGCTGCCCGAAGAGCTGACCGCCGCCGCCGACGCCCGGGTCCGGGTGCCGCTGCACGGGCGCGCCGAGAGCCTGAACCTGGCTGCGGCCGCGGCCGTCTGCCTGTACGCTTCAGCGAGAGCACTGCGCTGACGCGAACGCGTCGCGCGGCACACAGCAGGGGAGTCGTCCACGTGATGAACGCGCCACGGCGTTCGTTTAGCCAGCCCGCCGGTGTCGGCGGGCGGCGGGCCTGACCCTTCCCCCTGCACGACCTCCCACCGGCGGGCTGCGGCGAAGCCGCGCGTCCGTAGACTCGCCTAGCCGCCCCGAAAGGGCCGGCGCCGCCGTGAGGGAGTGCCCGTACGCCATGAGCTACCGCAACGATCCGTACGACCCGAAGCAGGTCGCCCTGCTCGACCCGGACGCCCTGGCCGGGGCCGTGGCCGACGCCGAGAAGGCGTTCGCCGCCGCCACCGACCCGGACGCGCTGACCGCGCTGCGCCCCGCGCACCTCGGGGACCGCGCCCCGGTCTCCCTGGCGCGCCGGGAGATCGGCGCGCTGCCGCCGGCCGCGAAGGCCGACGCCGGCAAGCGGGTCAACGAGGCCCGCCGGGCCATCGAGTCCGCGTACGCCGCCCGGCAGGAGATCCTGGACCGCGAGCAGGCCGAGCGGGTGCTGGTCGAGGAGCGGGTCGACGTCACCCTGCCCTACGCCCGCCGGCCGCGCGGCGCCCGGCACCCGCTGAGCACCCTGATGGAGCAGATCAGCGACCTGTTCATCGGGATGGGCTACGAGGTGGCCGAGGGCCCCGAGGTCGAGCTGGAGTGGACCAACTTCGACGCGCTGAACATCCCCGCCGACCATCCGGCGCGCGGCCTGATGGACACCTTCCACATCGCACCCGAGGGGTCGGGCCTTGTTCTCCGGACCCACACCTCGCCGGTGCAGGCGCGCACCATGCTGACCCGCCAGCCGCCGATCTACGTGGTGGTGCCCGGCCGGGTCTACCGCACCGACGAGCTGGACGCCACCCACGCGCCGGTCTTCCACCAGGTCGAGGGCCTGGTGGTGGACAAGGGCATCACCATGGCGCACCTGCGCGGCACCCTGGACCACTTCGCCCGGGCCATGTTCGGCGAGGGCGCGAAGACCCGGTTCCGGCCGCACTACTTCCCGTTCACCGAGCCGTCCGCCGAGTTCGACGTCTGGTTCCCCGAGCACCGGGACGGTCCGCAGTGGGTCGAGTGGGGCGGCTGCGGCATGGTCAACCCGCGGGTGCTGCGCGCCTGCGGCATCGACCCGGAGGTCTACTCCGGATTCGCGTTCGGCATGGGCATCGACCGGACCGTGATGTTCCGGCACGGGGTCAGCGACATGCGGGACATGGCCGAGGGCGACGTGCGGTTCACCCGCGCGTTCGGGGTCTGACGGTGCGGGAACGAGTTACGGAGACGGTGGTTTAACAGTCATGCGAGTTTCTGTCAGTTGGCTGCGGGAGTACGTGGACCTCCCGGCCGACCTGCCCGCCGGCGACCTGGAGCGGGCGCTGGTCGACCTCGGCATCGAGGTCGAGTCCGTGGTGGACCTGCGGCAGTCCGTCACCGGCCCGCTGGTGGTCGGCGAGGTCCTGGAGATCGAGGAGCTGACCGGCTTCAAGAAGCCGATCCGGTTCTGCCGGGTGGACGTCGGGGCCGCCAACGGCACCGGCGAGCCGCAGGAGATCGTCTGCGGGGCGCGCAACTTCGCCCAGGGCGACCGGGTGGTGGTGATCCTCCCCGGCGGCGTG
The DNA here is from genome assembly GCF_000982955.1 of Micromonospora sp. HK10. Lineage (GTDB taxonomy): Bacteria > Actinomycetota > Actinomycetes > Mycobacteriales > Micromonosporaceae > Micromonospora. The sequence goes on from NZ_KQ058772.1 coordinate 66,588, forward strand.
CTGCCCGGCGACTTCCACATCGGCGCCCGCAAGACCTACGGGCGCAACTCCAACGGGATGATCTGCTCGGCCCGGGAGCTGGGCCTGGGCGACGACCACTCGGGCATCCTCGTGCTGCCCGAGCACCTCCCGGCCAAGCCGGGCGACGACGCGCGCCCGCTGATCGGCCTCGACGACGTGGTGGTCGAGCTGGAGATCACCCCCGACCGGGGGTACGCGCTGAGCCTGCGCGGCCTGGCCCGGGAGTTGGCGCACGCGCTCGACGTCGGCTTCCAGGACCCCGGCCTGCGGTCCGCCCCCGGGGCGACGGCCGAGCCGGCGTACCCGGTCGAGGTGCGCGACACGGTCGGCTGCGACCGGTTCGCGGCCCGGATGGTGCGCGGCGTCGACCCGGCCGCGGCCACGCCGGACTGGATGGTGCGGCGGCTCGCCGTCGCGGGCGTACGCAGCATCTCGCTGCCGGTCGACATCACCAACTACGTGATGCTCTGCCTCGGCCAGCCGATGCACGCCTTCGACGCCGACCGGATCAGCGGTCCGCTGGTGGTGCGCCGCGCCGAGCCGGGGGAGAAGCTGACCACCTTGGACGGGGTGAACCGCACGCTGACCGCCGAGGACATGGTGATCTGCGACGACACCGGGCCGATCTCGCTGGCCGCGGTGATGGGGGGCGAGACCAGCGAGGTCGTCCCCACCACCACGAACGTGCTCTTCGAGGCGGCGCACTGGGACCCGGCCATGGTCGGCCGGACCGCCCGCCGGCACAAGCTGTTCAGCGAGGCCGCGAAGCGCTGGGAGCGGGGTGTCGACCCGGCGCTGCCGCTGGTCGCGCTGGAGTTCGCCGTGCAGTTGCTCACCACCCATGGCGGCGGGACGGCCGGTGCGGAGATTCTCGACATCGACCACGTGCGGCCGCGTACCCCGGTGACCCTGCCGGTGGACCTGCCGTCGCGCCGGGTCGGTGTGGCGTACCCGCCGGAGCGGGTGGTCGAGCTGCTGGAGCACGTCGGCTGCACCGTCACCCGGGGCGGCGACCGGCTCGGCGAGGACCCCGGTGAGGCCGGGGTCGCGGCCGGCGGTGCCGAGGTGCTGAGCGTGACCCCGCCGACCTGGCGGCCCGACCTGACCGACCCGGCCGACCTGGTCGAGGAGGTGGTCCGCCTCGACGGGTACGACCGGGTGCCGTCGGTGCTGCCCACCGCGCCGCCCGGCCGGGGCCTGACCTGGCAGCAGCAGCGCCGCCGGTCGGTGGCCCGGTCGCTGGCCGAGCGCGGGTACGTCGAGGTGCTGGCGCACCCGTTCGTCGCCACCGAGCTGGCCGACCAGCTCGGCCTGCCCGCCGACGACCCGCGCCGCCCGGCGGTGCGGGTGGCCAACCCGCTGTCCGAGGAGGAGCCGCTGCTGCGCACCACGCTGCTCGGCCCGCTGCTCGGCATCCTCAAGCGCAACGTCGGCCGGGGTCAGCGGGACGTGGCGATCTACGAGATCGGCGTGGTCTTCCACCCGCGTCCGGGCGCCGGCGCCCCGCCGGCCATGGGCGTCGACCGGCGCCCCACGGACGAGGAGTTCGCCCGCGCCGACGCGGTGGTGCCCGACCAGCCGCGGCACGTCGCCGTGGCGCTGACCGGGGAGCTGGACCCAGCCGGCTGGTGGGGCGCGGGCCGCCCGGCCGGCTGGGCGGACGCCGTCGAGGCCGGCCGGGCGGTGCTCGCCGCCGCCGGCATCCCCGCCGGGCAGGTCACCGTCCGGGCCGCCGAGCGGGCCCCCTGGCACCCCGGCCGCTGCGCCGAGCTGCTGGTGGACGGCAGCACCGTCGGGTACGCCGGCGAGCTGCACCCGAACGTGCTGGCCACGCTGGAGCTGCCCCGGCGGACCAGCGCCATGGAGCTGAACCTGGACGCGCTGCCGGCCGCGCCGCTGGTGGCCGGGCCGGCCATCTCCACCTTCCCGCCCGCCCTCATCGACGTGGCCCTGGTGGTGGACGAGTCGGTCCCGGCCGCCGAGGTGGAGCGGGCCCTCGTCGAGGGGGCCGGCACGCTGCTGGAGGACGTCCGGCTCTTCGACGTGTACGCGTCCGCGCAGCTCGGCGCGGGCCGCCGGTCGCTGGCGTACAAGCTGACCTTCCGGGCCCCGGACCGCACGCTCACCGTCGAGGAGGCGGTGGCGGCCCGGGACGCGGCGGTGGCCCGGGCGGCGGAGCGGTTCGGCGCCACCCTGCGCGGCGCCTGACGGTCGTACCTCGCCCCGGTGGCGGGCCGGCGCGTTCGCGGCGGTCCGCCACCGGCTCAGCGGTCCGGGTGCCGGCGGCGGAAATCCTGGTAGGTCTCGTTGGCCAGCTCGATCTCGCGGACCTGGGCGGCCAGCTCGGCCCGCCGGATCTCGGCGGCCGCCCGCTCCCGGGCCAGCCGCAGCTCGTGCCGCCGGTCGCGGGCCCGCGCCCAGCCCCGCACGGCGGCCCAGGCGATCCAGCCGCCCGACGCGGCGAGCCCGGTCACCACGAAGGCGAGCAGGAAATCCATCTCGACGCCTCCCTCCGCCCCGTCAGCCGACGTCCCGGCGGGCGGCCAGCCAGCTGCCCGCGCCAAACATGACCAGAACGTAGCCCAGCAGCACCACCACCGGCAGCACGGCGCTGGCCGACTCCAGCACTCCGGGGGTGCCGCCGTCGAACTGGGAGCGGGCCCCCAGCGCGCCGGCGAGCGCGCCGGAACTCGGGGCCAGCAGCACCTTCTGCACCACGGTCAGCGGGCTCAGCGCGAGGGCGAGCGCGCTGACCGCGTTCTCCAGGACCAGCGTCCAGACCAGACCGACGGCGATCGCCGTGGTGGCGCCCCGGAACGCGATGGCGAGGAACCAGCCCACCGCGGCGTGCGCGGTGCAGATCAACCAGGCCGCCGCGACCGCCGCCAGCAGCCGGCCGGCCGACGGCCAGTCGGCGGCGCGCCCCTCGGCCGCGGCCAGCGAGCCGGTGGCGACCGCCAGGGCCGCGAAGGTGAGCACGGCGACCAGCAGGGTCAGCCCGCAGAGCACGACCGCCTGCCCGAGCATCACCTGCACCCGCCGGGGGCGCTGGGTGAAGACCAGGTTCCAGGTCCCCCAGCGGTATTCGTTGCCCACCACCAGCGCGCCGAGGATCACCAGGATGGCGCCCCCGAAGAGCGGGAACAGCCCGATCCCGGTCGGCACCAGCTGGCCCGGCAGGACGGCGGCGAGCAGGGACTCGGCGGACTCCGCCTCCTTCGGGTCCCCGGCCAGCGCCAGGTGCACCAGGTAGGGCACCCCGATGCCGAAGGCGAGGGCGAGCAGGAGCCAGGTCGTGCCGACCGTCCACACGGCCGGGCGTTTGCGGTCGGCGAACCAGGCCGCCCGGACGGCTGCGATCATCGGGTGCCTCCCGTGGTGGTGGCCGGCTCCGCCGGCTGCTGCCGGCTGGGCGCGGTCAGTTCCAGGAACGCCTCCTCCAGGGAGTGCCGCAGGGGGCGCAGCTCCCGGACGTCGATGCCGGCCTGGACCAGCCGCCGGTTGAGTTCGGCGGCCAGCGCCGGGTCGGTGACCACCCGCAGCCGTCCGTCCACCGGCTCCACGGCCCGGACGCCCGGGTGCCCGCGCAGGCACGTCGCGGCCGCGTCGAGCGGGTCGGCGTCGAACAGCAGCACCGTCTGCCCCAGCGTGCCGCGCAGGTCGTCGGGGGTGCCGTCGGCGATCAGCCGGCCCTCGTCGATGACCACGATCCGGTCGCAGATCTGCTCCACCTCGCCCAGCACGTGGCTGGAGAGCAGGACGGTGCGGCCGGCGCGGCCGAGCGCGCGCAGCAGCTCGCGGATGTCGCTGACCCCGGCCGGGTCGAGTCCGTTGGTCGGCTCGTCGAGGATCAGCAGGCTGGGCTCCTTGAGCAGGGCGGCGGCCACGCCGAGGCGCTGTTTCATGCCCAGCGAGTAGGTGCGGAACGGCGAGTCGGCCCGCTCGCTCAGGCCCACCTCGGCGAGCACCCGGTCGGCGGCGGTGTCCGGCACGGCGGCGTAGCGGGCGGCCAGCCGCAGGTTGTCCCGGCCGGACAGGTGCGGATAGAACGCCGGCGACTCGATCAGGGCGCCCACCCGGGCGAGTGCCCGCGGCGCGCCGGGCGGGTGGCCGAGCACCCGGATCCGGCCGCTCGTCGGCCGGACCAGCCCGACCAGCATCCGCATCGTGGTGGTCTTGCCGGCCCCGTTGGGGCCGAGGAAGCCGAGCACCTCGCCCTCGTGCACGCGCAGGTCAAGGCCGTCCACCGCGGTGACGCCGCCGGGATAGCGTTTGGTCACCTCATGAACTTCAATGGCAAATCGGTCATTCCTCAACGTGCCACCGCAATCGTCCGATGCCACGCCGAGAGCCCACCGATCGGATTTTCCTTCGCGTTCATCTCGGCGCCCTTCGCATTCCCGACCACATCACAGGGTTATTTTCCTTGGCCCGAATTCAGCTTCGCTTTAGGACACGTTAAGTGATGGTCCCGGCCCCGGCCCGGTGATCGCGCCGGCATCGCCAGCCGTTCGGCGACCAGCCGTCGCCGAGGCGGGCACAGCCGCTCTGACCTGCGGTGGCGTGGTCGACGCCCACAGGGTATCGGAGGTCGATCGACTGCGGAAGATCCGATGTCGGGGCTTCGCCGCGTTTTCTGTCCTAACCGCAGCTCAATGCACATCAATTTGCTTACGGGGCTGATCGGCTCGAAACAATCTGTTGACGAATGACATGACCTTGGGCAGCATGAAGACGCTTTCGAGACGGTCGAAGTCGTTGTCATGGGGGGTCGGATGAGCCAGCCGCCGGACGGTGCGACAAACCTGGAAATGCGTCCCAAGCTGCGGCACGACGTGGTCTTTCTGGACGCGCCGGCCGGGGCGTACCTGCGCGGGCCGGACAATGCCTTCCTGATCAAGGGCAGATCGGCGTTCCGCTGGTTGACGTCGCTGAGTCCCTACCTGACCGGCGAGCACACCCTCGCGCAGCTCACCGCGGCCCTCGACCCCGGTCAGCGGCGCACCGTGCTCACCCTGGTCCAGGCCCTGCTGGCCCGCGGCTTCGCCAAGGACGCCGGCGACCGCAGCCCGCTGCCCGAGCCGCTGGCCCGCCGCTTCGCCGCCCAGATCGAGTTCATCGACCACGTCGCCGACGACCCCACCGGGCGCTTCGCCCGCTTCCACGCCGCCCGGGTGGCGCTCTGCGGCGGGGGACCGGCGCTGCTCGCCGCCGCGAGCGGGCTGCTGCGCAACGGCTGCGTCCAGCTCGACCTGTACCCCGACGACGGGCCGGCCGGCTACGCCGAGGCGCTGCGCCCCGAGCTCGCGGAACTGGACGCCGACGGGCTGGTCGCGCAGGTGCGCTTCCCCGGCGGCCCGCCGGAGCTGTCCACCGTGGACGCGGTGCTCTGCTGCGCCGGCCCGGACGGCCTGGCCCGGCTGGCCGAGCTGGCTCGCGCCGCCCACCGGGACGGGCCGCTGCTGGTGCCGGTGACCTGGGACGGTGACCGGGCGGTGGTCGGCCCGACCGTCGCGGCCGGGCGTACCCCCTGCTGGCACTGCGCCCAGCTGCGGCTGGCGGCCGCCGCGGACCCGGCCGTGGCCGCGGAGTTCTGGCGCCACCTCGCGCTCGGCGGACCGCCGGCGGCGCTGCCCGAGGTGACCGCCCGGATGCTCGGCAACGCCGCCGCCTTCGAGCTGTTCCGGGCGCTCACCGGCGCCGTCGCGCCGGACACCGCCGGCGGGGTGCTGCTGCTCGACCCGGCCACCCTGGAGTCCACCCGGGAGCGGGTGCTGCCGCACCCGGCGTGCCCGGTCTGCCGGGAGGTGGCGGTGACCGAGCCGGCGCCGCCACCCGCCTCCGACGACGAGACCTACCAGCGGGCCGAGGCGCTGGTGACCCCCAACGCCGGGGTGTTCACCCGGTTCGTCGACGACCCGCTGGAGCAGGCGCCACTGAAGACCGCCCGGCTCCGGCTGCCCGGCCGGCGCGGCCCCCGCGAGGTGACCGCCTTCGACGTGCACACCGTGATGGGCGCCCGGCTCGCCGCCTACCGCGCGGCCGTCCGGGACCACGCCGCCCGCCACGCCGACCCGGCCGCGGCGGTGACCGCCTCAGCGGCCGAGCTGCGCGAGCGGGGCGAACACCCGGTGCCCTGGCGGGAGCTGGTGCCGACCGCCGCCCCGCCCGACGCCGACACCCGGCGCGTCCCCTGGCTGCCGGCGACCGTGCTGGGCGGGGCGGACCGGGTCCTGGTGCCGGCGGCCGTGGCCCTGCCGACCTCCGCGTACAACGCCGACGGGTGGGCCGAGCCGACCGTGGCGGGCGCCGCCGCCGGCGGCTCCCCGGACGAGATGATTGACCGGGCACTGGCCGACGCGCTCGCCTACCACGCGCTGCTCGCCGCCCTGCGCGGCCGGGCCGAGGCCCGGCCGGTCGGGGAGGAGGCGCTGGTCGCCGACGACGACACGGCCTTCGTGGTCAAGGCCGCCCACCGGTTCGGCCGCCGGCTGTCGGTGTACGCCCTGACCGGCGCCGAGCCCGCCCACGCGGTGCTCGCGGTGGCCGCCTCGCCCGGTGGCGACGACCCGGACTGGGCACTGGCCGGCGGGTACGACCCGGTCGCCACCCGGCTCGCGGCGGTCCGCGACGTGGTCGGCCGGGCCCAGGTGCGGCACTTCGAGGACGCGGTCGCCGACCTCGGCGACCCGGTGCTGCGTGACCTCGACCCGGCGGCGCTCGCCGCGACCGCCGGCCCCGCCGTCCCGGCCGGTGCGGCCACCGACCGGGCCGCCGTGCTGGCCGCGCTGGCACGGCGGGGAATGAGCGCGCTGCTGGTCGAGACGACCACCCGGGACGTCCGGGCCACCGGGGCCTTCCGCAGCGGGGTCGTCCTGCTGCGCCGGCCCGCCCCGGCGGCCGACTGAGCCACCACGTCAGTGGTTTCGGCGAGGCACGCACCACGAGAGGAGGTGGAAACATGCCGATCACCCTGAACGACGAGCTCCGCGAGCTGGAGACCGAGACCTTCGAGATCGAGGAGGTCGAGGACGGCGGCGAGGCGCTCGCCGCCACCAGCTCCAGCTGCTCCTGCTCCAGCTGCTGCAGCTGCAGCACCTCGAGCTGCTGCAGCACCAGCACCAGCACCTCCAGCTGCGGCTGACCGGGTGGACGGGGTTGCCCCCGACGCTGACGATTTCCGGTCCCCGGTGGGACGCGCACGAACCGCACCATCCGCCGCCGGCCGACACCGGCGAGTAGCCCCTGCGTGCCTCCGCAACCACCGTGGTGGTGCGCGCAGACCACCGACGACCGGCTCGAAACGCGGCTCAAGGAGAGGCCTGTGCCCACACAACCCCCGACATCCGGCGTGCTGTCCGACTCGGTCCGCAGCGAGCTGCGCGACCTGCAGACCGAGACGTTCGAGGTCGAGGACATCGCTGATCTGTCCGCCGACCTCATGGACATCTGCAGCAGCAGCACGAGCACGTCGAGCTGTTCCAGCTGCAGCACGTCCAGTTGTTGCAGCTGCACCTCGTCGAGTTGCAGCAGCACCAGCTGAGCCCGGCGCCGTCGGTCGCTCCGGACGGCCGGCCGGCACCGTGGCCCCTGACCGACCAGAGGGGAGGTGGAAGGAAATGCCGGAACTGACTGAGGAACTGCGCGCGCTGGAGACGGAGACGTTCGAGATCGAGGACGTCGACGCGATCGACGCGATGGTCATGGACTGGTCCAGCTCCAGCTGCTCCTGCTCCAGCTGCTGCAGCTGCAGCACTTCGAGCTGCTGCAGCAGCAGCACCAGCACCGGATGCGGCGGCGGGTGAGCCAGCCCACCGCCTTACCGTCCCCGCCGGCGAGCCACGCCGGCGGGGCACCGGTAGCCCAGCAACCCGCCCAGTCCGCGAGCGCAGACAGGTGAACCGCATGATCGTCGATGTCCGGACCACCTCCACGGGGTGGGACAGCAGCCTCAAACAGCTCGGCGAGGCGTTCCACGAGCGATTCCAGGACCGGACCCGGCAGCCGGCCGACCCGGACGGGCCGCTGCACGGGATCACGGTCCGGATCGCCGCCCTCGGCGTCACCGACGCGTACGCCGACGGCGGGGAGGACCTGACCGGCACCGTGGTGCCGATCTGGCTGCACGGTGCGACCGCCCTGGTCGGGCCACGGTGGACGAACACCGCCACCGGCACCGACTCCGGGGCCGCCACCGATGCCGGGGCCGCCGACTCCGGCACCGAGGCCGACGGTGAGCGGCCCGGGCCGTGCCCGCTCTGCACCCAGCGCCGCTGGCAGGCCATCCGGGTCCGCGAGGAGCGGCATGCCCTGGAACACCAGGCCCGGGTCGGCACGGTCGCCGCCCTGCCGCACCTGACGCCGTTCGCGATCGACGCGCTGTGGCAGCTCCTGCTGGACGCCAGCCGGCCCCAGCCGGCCCGGCCCGGCGTCGGCCGGCTACGCCAGCTGCGCATGGACACCCTGGAGACCACCGTCGTCGAGGTACTGGCCGACTCCGAGTGCCCGGCCTGCGCGCGTCCCCGCCCGGACAGCGCGGCGGCGGCCGTCATTCCGCTCACCAGCCGGCCCAAGCCCGACCCCGACGCGTACCGGCTGCGCTCGGCCGGGGAGCTGGACCTGCCGGTCGCCGCGCTGGCCAACCCGGTCGCCGGGGCGCTGGGCGGCGGCGCGCTGCGCGCCTACAACGCCACGGCGACCGCGCCGGTGACCGGCTACTTCCGCATCCGCAGCCGCTACGACCTGCACGAGATGTGGTGGAGCGGGCACGCCAACAGCTACGGCGGCAGCGAGACGTACGCGCTGCTGGAGGGGTTGGAGCGGTACGCCGGCCAATTCCCCCGGGCGCGCCGGACCACGGTCTTCGACAGCTACGCCAACCTCGCCCCGGACGCGCTGGACCCGGTCGGCCTCGGCTACCACCCGGCCTTCTACCAGGGCCACGGGCTCTACTACCAGCCGTACGCGCCGGACGCGCCGATGCCCTGGGTGTGGGGCTGGTCGCTGCGCGACCGGGCGCCCCGGCTGGTGCCCGAGCAGCTCGTCTACTACCTGGACCGGCGCACCGACCACCGCAAGTTCGTCCAGGAGTGCTCCAACGGCTGCGCCAGCGGCAGCTGCCCGGAGGAGGCGCTGCTGCACGGCATGCTCGAACTGGTCGAGCGGGACGCCTTCCTGCTCGCCTGGTACGGGTCGGCCCGGCTCGCCGAGATCGACCCGGCCACCTGCCGCGACGAGCGGGTGCACTTCATGCTCGACCGGGTCGACCTGCTCGGGTACGACATCCGGCTCTTCGACACCCGGGCCGACCTGCCGGTGCCGGTGGTCACCGCGGTGGCGGTCAAGCGCGGCGACGGACTCGGCCAGCTCTGCTTCGCCGCCGGCGCCAGCCTCGACCCCGACGACGCGGTCCGCGCGGCGGTCTGCGAGACCGCGTCCTACGTGCCCGGCTTCGACGAGCGGGTCGCCGCCAGCGAGCCGGAGCTGCGCGACATGATCCGGGACTACACCAAGGTCACCGAGCTGAGCCACCACGCCCTGCTCTACGGCCTGCCGGAGATGACCCGGCACGCCGCGTTCCTCTTCGACGACCCGCCGCTGCGGTCGATGACCGACCTGTACGGCGACTGGCTGGCGAGCCGGCCGACCCACGACGACCTGCGCGCCGACATGGAGTACCTGTGCGGCCTGATCGCCGGCCTGGGCGGGGACGTGGTCGCGGTCGACCAGACCTGCCCGGAGCAGGAGGTGGCCGGCGTGCACACGATGGCCGTGGTGGCGCCCGCCCTGGTCCCCATCGACTTCGGCTGGCAGCGCCAGCGGGTGCTCTGGAGCGACCGGCTGGCGCGGCACCTGGCCCGGGGCGCCCGTGGCCCCGACCGGCTCGGTGCCACCGGCCGCAACCCCCACCCGCACCCCTTCCCGTAGGAGCAGCGCATGCAGCAGGAGGCCCGCACGGTCGTCCGGGAGTACGCGGAGGCGGTGTTCCGCCGGGCGCGGACCCCGATGGAACCGCTCAACTACGAGGTCGACTGGGCCGACCAGCCCTCCCGGCACCTCAGCTACCCGGACGCCCCGCGGCTGCCGCTGCCGCTGGACGGGCCGCCGCTGCCCACGCTGCGCGACCTGTTCACCGGCGCGGGCCGGCCGCCGGCCGGCGGCTGGACGCTGCCCGCCCTGGCGACGCTGCTGCGGCTCTCCTACGGGGTACTCGACCGGCGGCTGACCGTGAACTGGAACCAGGACCTGGCGAAACGGACCCACTTCGAGCACGCCGTCTGGGGTCGCGGCACCGCCTCCGGCGGCGGCATGTACCCGGTCGAGATCTTCCTGGTCGCCGGCGCCTCCGCGCCGCTGCTGCCCGGCGTCTACCACTACCACACCGGCCAGCACGTGCTGGAACGCCTGCTGCTGGGCGACGTCGCCGGGACCGTCCGGGCCGCGGTCGGCGACGCGGCGGGCGCGGCGGACAGCTTCCTGGTGGCGAGCATCCGGTTCTGGAAGAACTCGTTCAAGTACAACAGCTTCTGCTACCACGTGGTCACCCAGGACCTGGGCGCCCTGCTCGGCTCCTGGGACCTGCTCGCCCGGGGCCTCGGCGTGCCGCTGCCCCGGCTGCTCGGCTTCGACCCGGCCCCGGTGGACCGGCTGCTCGGCTTCGACGGCGAGCGGGAGAGCGCCTTCGCCGTCGTGCCGCTGAGCTGGGCCGACGCCGAGCCGACCGGGGCGACCGCGCCGGCGCCGGAGACCCGGGTCCGGCACCGGGCCTTCGAACGGTCCCGCCGGCTGCGCGAGTTCCCCGCGGTGACCGCGGTGCACCGGGCGGCGGCGGCCCCCGCCGTACCCGACCCGGACGCCCTGGTCGCCGCGGCGCCCGGCGACCTGCCGGGCGAGCCGGTGGCGCTGCCCGCGCCGCTGCTGGACCGGCTGGCGCGTCCCCTGTCGACGGTGCTGGCCACCCGGTCCAGCAGCTTCGGCCGGTTCCGCCGGCCACCCGAGCTGACCGCCGCCGAGTTGGGCACCACGCTGGCCTTCGCCACCGCCGGCCGGCACCACCCGGCCGACGTCGGGCTGCCCGCCGACGCGCCGCCGCTGACCCGGCTCTGGGTCTTCGCCAACCACGTCGACGGCCTGCCCACCGGCACGTACGCCTACTGCCCGCGCCGGCACGCGCTGCTGCCCGCCGCCGGCGAGCCGGCCGGGGGCATGTCCGCCTTCCTGCAACAGCAGTACTTCCTCACCAACTACACGATGGGTCAGGTCGGTGCCGTGCTGGCCATCTCCGGCCGGCTGGACGCGGTGCTCGACGCGGTCGGCCCGCGCGGCTACCGCCTGCTCAACGCCGAGATCGGCGCCGTCGCGCAGCGGACGTACTGCGCGGCCGCCGCCCAGCGGGTCGGCTGCGGCGCGGTGCTCGGCTTCGACAACGTCGCCATGGACGACGCCCTCGGCCTGACCGGCGGCGACGAGCGGACCGTGCTCTTCGTCCTGCTCGGCCACCACCCCGAGGACGTCGCCGACGTCGTCTACCGGCTGTGACCCCCGCCCGCACCGACGACCCACCGCCCGCATCGACGAAGGAGCAACCCGTGACGGTGTCCCTGCCCGCACCAGCGGTCACCGAGGTGTCCTGGCGGATGCCGGAGGTGTTCATGCTGCGTACCGCCGGCCTGCCACTGGAGGTCGCCGACCGGCTCGCCTTCGACCAGAGCGCCGGGTGGGCGCGCCGGACCCTCGACCTGGAGGATCGGCTGCGGGCGGCCGGGCCGCCGCTGGCCGACGCGTTGCAGGAGGCGGTGGCCCGCAACCTCGACGACGACCGGCTGCGGCGGCGGCTGATCCGGCTGCGCCGGGACGTGTGGAACCTGCGCCGCCCCGACCCCGCCGACCCGGCGGCCTGGCCGGCCGGCCCGCTCGGCGACGGCACTCACCGGCTGCTGGTGGACTGGCTGGACACCTTCGCGGCCTACCGCCGGGAGTTGGCCGGCGGGGCGGCGGTGCTGGCCGCGGAGCTGGCCGACCGCCGGGAGGTGCTGCGCGACCTGGCCGACGACCCGGACCTGCGCGGCGGCATCCTGCTCGCCTCGCCGTCGCTGGACCAGTACCTGCCCACCTACCTGGCCGCGCCCGGCCGGCTCGGCAAGCGGGCCCGGCGGGTGGAGCGGTCGCTGCTGGAGTACGCGCTGCGTACCGCCTGCAAGACCAGCCCGTTCAGCCGGCTCACCACGGTCAACGTGGGCACCTTCGCCCCGCACGCCGGCCCGCTGCTGCACGTGGTGCCGGCCACCGGCCGCACCGGGGACGCGAAGCGGGGGGCGGCCCGGCTCAACCTGGCCGCGCTGGGCCGGCTGTCGGCGGTGGTCCTCGCCGACGAGACGCTCCGCGCGGACCTGCCGGTCACCGTCACCACTGGCTGGCGCATCGAGCGCGGCCGGCTGCGCTACCTGCGCCGGCGCCGCACCAGCTCGGAGGACGGCGAGGCGGCGATCACCCTGGAGTCGATCCACGAGTCGCTGTTCGTGCTGCCCACCGGCCGGGTCCTGCACGACATCCTGGCCGCGCTCGCCGGCGGCCGGGTGCGCCGGATGGCGGACCTGGTCGCCGAGTTGGCCACCGACGGCCGGCCGGCCGCCGAGATCGAGCAGTACCTGCACCACCTGCTGCGGGTGGGCCTGCTCGTGGTGCCCAACCTGCACCTGGACATCCACGCCGACGACCCGGTCGACGGTTACCGGCGGGCGCTGCGGGAGATCGGCCGCGACTGGGCCGACCGGCTCGCCGAGCGGGTGGACACCGCCAACCGGCTCGCCACCGGCTACCCGGAGCGCGATCTGGCCGGGCGGCGCGCCGCGCTCGCCGACATCCGCCGGGAGCTGGTCGCGGCCCACACCGAGCTGGGCCGCGCCGACGTGCCGACCCCGCGCACCCTGCTCTACGAGGACGCCACCCTGGTGACCCGGGCACCGGTCACCGCCGACCGGGACCGGTGGGAGCGGGAGGTGCTGCCCGGCCTGCGGGCGCTGGCCCGGATCATGCCGGTGTTCGACATCAACCTGCCGCGCCGGCTGGCCACCAAGGGCTTCTTCGTGGCCCGGCACGGCGCCGGTGGCCGCTGCGACGACCTGCTCACCTTCGCCCACGAGTTCCAGCAGGACTTCTTCGAGCACTACAGCGGGCGGATGATGCGCCGCCGGGCGTTCGACGCCGACAACCGCTACGTGCGGCAGGAGAACTGGTTCCGGCAGCCGGAGATCACCGCGCTGGACGACGCCCGGATCGAGGTCGCCCGGCGGATGAACGAGGCGTACGACCGGCTGCCGGCCGACGCCGAGGAGCTGCGCCTGGACGGCGACTTCATGACCGCCGTGGCCGCCATGGTGCCGGACACCCTGGGCACGCTCGACCCGCGGTCGTTCTTCCTGCAGATCGCCGACCAGGGCGACCGGCACCGGGTGGTGGTCAACCGGATCTACTCCGGGATGACCCTGCTCTTCTCCCGGTTCGCGCATCTCTTCGCCGACCAGGACCTGGCCGGGGCGCTCCGCGCCGAGTTGGCCCGGCTCGCGCCGCCGGGCGCGGTGCTCGCCGAGCTGAAGGGCGGCTACGACGCCACCAACCTGAACCTGCACCCGGCGGTCACCCCGTACGAGCTGGTCTGCCCGGGTGAGATCAGTTTCCGGCCGGCGGCCGAGCAGATCCACATGGACGACCTCAGCGTCGAGCACGACCCGGTGGCCGACCGGCTGCTGCTGCGCTCGCGTCGGCTCGACGCCGAGGTGATCCCCGTCTACCTGGGTTTCCTGCTGCCGATGGCGCTGCCCGAGGTGCAGCAGGTGCTGCTCACCTTCGCCTATCTGGGCATGGCGCAGCCGGACCTGTGGGCGGGGACCACGGTGCCGCTGCCCGGGCACGGGATCGCCGGGTACCCGCGCATCGTGCACGGCGACCTGGTGCTGCAACGGCGGATGTGGAAGCTGCACCCGGACCACCTGCCGCCGCCGCGTACCCCCGACTGCGGCGACGCCGAGTGGTTCCTGGGTTGGCAGCGGTGGCGCCGCGACAACGGCCTGCCCCGGCGGGTCTTCGCCACCCCGGAGGGCAGCCGGCTCACCCCGGCGGCCGACGACGGTCCCGCCCAGCCGGCCGGCCGGCCGGAGCACAAGCCGCTCTACGTCGACTTCGACAGCCACTTCTGCCTGCAACTGCTGGAGGCCACCGGGCGCGGCGCGGGCAGCCGGCTGGTGCTCACCGAGATGCTGCCGGACCGCGACGAGCAGGTGTTGCGCGGGCCGGGCGGCACCCACGTCACCGAACTGACCGTCGAGCTCAACGGCGTGCGCGCCGGAAAGGTGGTGCCCTCGTGACCGACTTTCCCTCCCCGGTCGCGCACGACTGGCTCAGCGTCCACGTCTTCTACGCCAGCAACGCCAACCCGATGCTCGTCGAGGGGGTCCGGCCGCTGGTGGACGAGTTGCGGGCCGAGGGACTGATCAGCCGTTACTTCTTCATCAAGTACTGGATGGAGGGTCCGCACGTGCGGCTGCGGGTGCTGCCCGCGCCGGGGGTGGACCCGGCCGTGGTGCGGGTCCGGGTGGACGCGGCGATCGAGGCGTTCCTGCGCCGCCGTCCCGCGCTCTACGAGGTGGACAGCGACGGACTGGGCGAGCTGTACAAGCAGATGTTCCTCGCCGAGTACGGCCAGCAGCGGTGGGACGAGGAGTACGGCCCCGACGGGGTGATGCCGATGCGGGCCAACAACAGTTACCACCACATCCCGTACGAGCGGGAGTACGGCCGCTACGGCGGCCCGGCCGGGATCGAGCTGGCGGAGTGGCACTTCGAGCACTCCAGCGACGTGGTGCTGGACCTGCTGGCCACCACCAACGTGCACGTCCGGCCGGTGCTGCTCGGCCTCTCCGCGCAGCTGACCATGATGATGTGCGCGGTCTTCCTGACCGACGACGGGCGGATCGCCGACTTCCTCGACGAGTACCGCCGGTTCTGGGAGGTCTCCTACGCCGAGCCGAGCGACGACTACCACGCCAGCTTCGACGGCAGCTACCGGCGGATGGACGCGGCGCTGCGCGATCGGCTGGCGCAGATCCGGGGGGCCGCCCGGGGCGCCGCGGCGGTGCGGCCGACCGGCGTGGAGGGGCGCTGGGCGGCGCACTGCCGTGAGCTGCGGGACCGGGTGGTCGCGGCGGTCGAGCAAGGTGAGCTGGTGTTCCAGCGGGGCGGTGCCGAACCGACCCCGGTCCGGGAGCTCGACGCCGCGCTGCCCATCCTGCTCAGCTCGTACGTGCACATGACCAACAACCGGCTCGGGGTGAGCATCCTCGACGAGATCTACCTGTCGTACGTGATGCGGACCGCGCTGCGCGACGACCTGGCCCCGGCGGGCCCGCGATGACGACGGTGGACGCCACCTGGACCCGGCCCCGGCTGCGGGCCGGGGTCGTGCTCGGCCCCGGCCAGTGGCGCGGCGAGAAGCTGGTGCACCACGTGAAGGACCCGGAGACCGGCTGGTTCTACCGGATCGGGCCGCGGGAGCACTTCCTGCTGTCCCGGATGGACGGCAGCCGGACCCTGGACGACCTGGCCGGCGAGTACGCCGCGGCGTTCCGCCGCCGGCTCGGCCCGGAGAACTGGCAGCAGCTGTTCGGGATGCTGCACCAGCGGCAACTGCTCGACGGCGCGACCGACCCGGCGGCCCTGGCCCGGCTCACCTCGGCCGCCGCCGAGGGGGCGGCGCGCAGCCGCCGCGGCCCGCTGTCGGCCCGGCTGCCGCTGGCCGACCCGGACCGGCTCTTCGACCGGTTGCTGCCCCGGCTGGCGCCGCTGTTCAGCTGGTGGTTCGTCGTGCCGGCGCTGCTGGCCGTGGTGGCCGTCGCCGGCTACGTCGCGACCCACCTGCCGGAGCTGGCCGGCGTGGTCGGCCGGGGCGACCGGCCGCTGGCCGCGATCCTCGCCTCGGTGGTGATCACCTGGCTGATCGTCCTGCTGCACGAGTGCGCGCACGGCCTGACCTGCCGGCACTTCGGCGGGCGTGGCACCGAGATCGGGGTGATGTGGCGTTTCCCGCTGCTCGCCCCGTACTGCAAGGTCGACGACATCGTGCTGTTCAGTCCGCGCCGGCGCGTCGCCACCGCCTTCGCCGGGGTGTTCGTGAGCATGCTGGCGCTGGTGCCGTTCGCCGCCGTCCGGATCTGGGGTACGCCGCGCGGCGCCCTGTACGACCTGGCCGGCACGATGCTGCTCTTCGGCACCGCGACCGCCGCGTTGAACCTGGTGCCCTTCCTCCGGCTCGACGGCTACTACATGCTCAGTCACGCGTTGAACCTGGCCGACCTGCGCACCGACACCTACCGGTTCTACGGCCGGCTGCTGCGCCGCGGCCCGGGCGCGGTGCGCGGCTACCGGCCCCGGGATCGGGCCGTCTACGCCCTCTACGGCCTGACCTCGCTGGTCTTCGCGATCACCGTGCTGACCCTGCTGGTGCGCTACTGGTACGGCACGCTGGCCCACTGGCTGAGCCCTGGCTGGGCGATCACCGTCCTGGTCGCCGAGGCGCTGGTGCTGGCGGCCCTGGCCGGTCACCTGGCGCGCCGCCGCACCAACGGTGATCGCGCCGGCCCGCCGGCCGGCGAATGAGGCCAACCAACCGGATGGATCGTCCCGGCACCCGGCCGCCCCGCCCACCCTTGTTGACCAAGGAGTTTGCGTCGGAGGCGGCGCAGGACCCGACGCAAACTCCTTGATCAACAGGGCGTGAGGGCCGGACGCCAAGTTCATGCAGTCGGGTGCATGAACTTGCAGGGGGTGGGGCTTCGCTGCTAGTCTGCTCTGCATAGTCATGCGGAGGTGGGTATGGGTATCCGGGTCGCGGTCGCCGGTGCCAGCGGGTACGCCGGCGGCGAGTTGCTCCGGCTGCTCGCCGGGCATCCCGAGTTCGACCTGGTGGCCGCCACCGCGCACGCGTCGGCCGGCCAGCCCGTCGCTGCCGTACACCCGCAGCTCACCGGGCTGGACCTGGTCTTCGGGGCGACCGAGCCGGCCGCCCTGGCCGACGCGGACCTGGTCTTCCTGGCCCTGCCGCACGGCCAGTCGGCGGCCCTCGCCGCGGCCCTGCCCGGCACCGTCAAGGTGGTCGACCTCGGCGCCGACCACCGGCTCGCCGACGCCGCCGCCTGGGCCCGCTACTACGGCGGCGAGCACGCCGGCAGGTGGACCTACGGGCTGCCCGAGCTGCCGGGCCAGCGGGCCGCGATCGCCGCCGCCACCCGGGTCGCCAACACCGGGTGCTACGCGGTCGCCACCACCCTGGCCCTCGCCCCGCTGATCGCCGCCGGCGCGGTCCACCCCGCCGACGTGGTGGTGGTCGCCGCCTCCGGCACCTCCGGCGCCGGCCGGGCCGCCAAGGCGCACCTGCTCGGCAGCGAGGTGATGGGCGACCTGTCCCCCTACAAGGTCGGCGCGCACCAGCACGTGCCGGAGATCAAGCAGGCCAGCGGGGCGACCGGCCTCTCCTTCACCCCGGTCCTCGCGCCCATGCCGCGCGGCATCCTGGCCACCGTCACCGCCCGGCCCACCGGCGACGCCGACCCGCGCGCGGTGCTGGCGAGCGCGTACGCCGACGAGCCGTTCGTGCACGTGCTCCCCGAGGGCGCCTGGCCGCACACGGCCGCCACCGCCGGCGCCAACTCCTGCCACCTCCAGGCCACCGTGGACGCCGACTCCGGCCGGGTGATCGTGGTCAGCGCGCTCGACAACCTGGGCAAGGGCGCGGCCGGCCAGGCCGTGCAGAACGCCAACCTGATGTCCGGCCTCCCCGAGACCACCGGCCTCTCCGGCTGGGGGATCGCACCGTGACCGCGCGGCGTGGCCCCGCCGGCGCGACCGAAAGGACCGCACCGTGACCGTCACCGCCCCCCGCGGCTTCCGGGCCGCCGGCGTCGCCGCCGGGCTCAAGTCCGGCGGCGCCCGCGACGTGGCCCTGGTCGTCAACGACGGGCCCGACGCCGGGGTTGCCGGCGTCTTCACCGACAACCGGGTCAAGGCCGCCCCGGTGCTCTGGACCCAGCAGGTCGTCCACGGCGGCGTGGTCCGCGCCGTGGTACTCAACTCCGGCGGCGCGAACGCCTGCACCGGGCCGGCCGGCTTCCAGGACACCCACGCCACCGCCGAACACACCGCCGCCGTGCTCACCGCCGGCAGCCCCCGGCTCATGGTCGGCGCGGGCGACGTGGCGGTCTGCTCCACCGGGCTGATCGGCGAGCGCCTCCCGATGGACAAGCTCCTGCCGGGCGTACGCGGCGCGGTGCGCGGCCTGTCCCGCGACGGCGGCCACCCGGCGGCCGAGGCGATCATGACCACCGACACCCGGCCGAAGACCACCGTGGCCCAGGGCAGCGGCTGGACCGTCGGCGGCATGGCCAAGGGTGCCGGCATGCTCGCCCCGGCCCTGGCCACCATGCTCTGCGTGCTCACCACCGACGCGGTGGCCGGGCCGGAGCTGCTGGACGCCGCGCTGCGCGCGGCCACCCGGGTCACCTTCGACCGGATCGACTCCGACGGCTGCATGTCCACCAACGACACGGTGCTGCTGCTGGCCAGCGGCGCGTCCGGCATCGAGCCGACCGAGGCGGAACTGGCCGCCGTGCTCACCGCCGCCTGCCACGACCTGGCCCAGCAACTGATCGCCGACGCCGAGGGCGCCACCAAGCAGATCGCCATCGACGTGGTCGGCGCGGCCCACGAGGACGACGCCATCGAGGTGGGCCGCGCGGTGGCCCGCAGCAACCTGGTCAAGACCGCGCTGTTCGGCAACGACCCGAACTGGGGACGGATCCTCGCCGCGGTCGGCACCACCGCCGCCGCGTTCGAACCGGACGGCGTGGACGTCGCGGTCAACGGGGTCTGGGTCTGCCGGGGCGGGACCGCCGCCGAGGACCGCGCCAAGGTCGACCTCACCGGCCGGGACGTGACCATCCGGATCGACCTGCACGCCGGCAACGCGGCGGCGACCATCTGGACCAACGACCTGTCGCACGCGTACGTGCACGAGAACTCGGCGTACTCGACATGAGTCTTACCGCAGACCTCAGCCGGGCCCAGGCCAAGGCGGAGACGCTGATCGAGGCGCTGCCCTGGCTGGCCCGGTTCTCCGGGGCCACCGTTGTGGTCAAGTACGGCGGCAACGCCATGGTCGACCCCGCGTTGCAGCGGGCCTTCGCCGCCGACATGGTCTTCCTCCGGTACGCCGGCCTCAAGCCGGTCGTCGTGCACGGCGGCGGACCGCAGATCTCCGCGATGCTCGGTCGGCTCGGCATCGCCAGCGAGTTCAAGGGCGGCCTGCGGGTCACCACTCCCGAGGCGATGGACGTGGTCCGGATGGTCCTGGTGGGTCAGGTCGGCCGGGAACTGGTCGGGTTGATCAACGCGTACGGGCCGTTCGCGGTCGGCCTCTCCGGCGAGGACGCCGGCCTGTTCACGGCCGTGCGTCGCCCGGCCTACGTGGACGGGGAGCCGGTCGACGTCGGGCAGGTCGGCGACGTGGAGTCGGTGGACGTCTCGGCGGTGGCCGACCTGATCGCGGCCGGCCGGATCCCGGTGATCTCCACCGTGGCGCCGGACGCGGACGGGGTGCTGCACAACCTCAACGCGGACACCGCCGCCGCCGCGCTCGCCGTGGCCCTCGACGCCCGCAAGCTGGTCGTGCTCACCGACGTGGCCGGCCTGTACGCCGACTGGCCCGACACGGCCAGCCTGGTCAGCGAGATCACCACCGACGACCTGGCGAAGCTGCTGCCGTCCCTGGAGTCGGGGATGGTCCCCAAGATGGAGGCCTGTCTGCGGGCCGTGTGCGGGGGAGTGCCCGCCGCGCACGTCGTCGACGGCCGGGTCGCCCACTCCACGCTGCTCGAGGTCTTCACCTCGGAAGGGTTCGGCACGATGGTCGTGGGCGGCGAGCCCGCGCGCGATCCGGCCGAGACGACGGAAGGCACGGTCGGATCATGAGCACACTGGTCGAGCGCTGGGGCGCGGCCATGATGGACAACTACGGCACGCCGCCGCTGGCGCTGGTCGCCGGCTCCGGCGCCGTCGTGGTCGACGAGGCCGGCCGGGAGTACGTCGACCTGCTCGGCGGCATCGCGGTCAACGCCCTGGGCCACGCCCACCCGGCCGTGGTGGCCGCTGTCTCCCGGCAGGTGGCCACCCTCGGCCACGTGTCCAACCTGTTCGTTGCCGAGCCGCCGGTGGCCCTGGCCGAGCTGCTGCTGGCCCTCGCCGGCCGCCCCGGCCGGGTGTTCCTCGCCAACTCCGGCGCCGAGGCGAACGAGGCCGCCTTCAAGCTCTCCCGGCTCACCGGGCGCCGGCATGTGGTGGCCACCCAGGGCGGCTTCCACGGCCGGACCATGGGCGCGCTGGCGTTGACCGGCCAGCCCGCCAAGGCCGACCCGTTCCGCCCGCTGCCCGGCGACGTCAGCCACGTGCCGTACGGCGACGTCGCCGCCCTCGTCGAGGCGGTCACGGACGCCACCGCCATGGTGATCCTGGAGCCGATCCAGGGCGAGAACGGCGTCGTCGTCCCGCCGCCCGGCTACCTCGCCGAGGCCCGACGGATCACCGCGGCGCACGGCGCGCTGCTGGTGCTCGACGAGGTGCAGACCGGCGTGGGCCGCACCGGCCACTGGTTCGCCCACCAGGCCGAGGGCGTCGAGCCGGACGTGGTCACCCTGGCCAAGGGGCTCGGCGGCGGCCTGCCGATCGGTGCCTGCCTGGCCTTCGGCCGGGCCGCCGAGCTGCTGGCGCCCGGCTCGCACGGCACCACCTTCGGCGGCAACCCGGTCAGCTGCGCCGCGGCCCTCGCGGTCATCTCGACCATCGCCAGCGAAGGGCTGCTCGACCACGTCAAGCGGATCGGGGAGCGGCTGCGCCGCGGCGTCGAGGCGCTGGGCCACCCGCTGGTCAGCGGGGTACGCGGCGCCGGCCTGCTGATCGGCATCGTGCTCGACCAGCCGGTGTCCGGTGCCGCGGCGGCCGCGCTGCGCGAGGCGGGTTTCCTGGTCAACCCGGTGCAGCCGGACGTGCTCCGGCTCGCCCCACCGCTGATCCTCACGATGGCGCAGGCCGACGCGTTCCTCGCCGCCCTGCCGGCGGCGCTGGGCGCCGCTGTTCCCACCGACGACACGGCGTCCGCCGGGGCCGCTGTGCCCGGCCGTCCCGCTGGCACCGCCGTGCCCGCAGGCATCGCGGCGCCCGCCAGCGACGCTACGACCCCGACGGAGGCTCCCGCATGATCCGCCACTTCCTGCGCGACGACGACCTGTCGCCCGCCGAGCAGTCCACCGTGCTCGACCTGGCCGCCCGGATGAAGGCCGACCGGTTCGCGTACCAGCCGCTCACCGGGCCGCGGTCGGTGGCCGTGCTCTTCGACAAGCAGAGCCTGCGCACCCGGATCTCCTTCGACGCCGGCATCGCCGAGCTGGGCGGCCACCCGTTGGTGGTCGACACCCAGGTCACCCACTTCGGGCGGGGCGAGACCCTCGCGGACGCCGGCCGGGTGCTCTCCCGGTACGTCGCGGCCATCGTGCTGCGCACCCACGGCGACGACCGGATCGCCGAGGTCGCCTCGCACGCCACCGTGCCGGTGATCAACGCGCTCACCGACACCTACCACCCGTGCCAGCTCCTGGCCGACCTGCTCACCGTCCGCGAGCGGTTCGGCGCCACCGCCGGGCGCACCCTGGCGTACGTGGGGGACGCGGCGAACAACGTGGCCCACTCGTACCTGCTGGCCGGGGCGAGCGCCGGCATGCACGTGCGGGTCGCCGGGCCGGCCGGCTTCCAGCCCGACCCGGAGATCGTGGCCCGCGCCGAGAAGATCGCCGCCGGCATGGGTGGCTCGGTCCGGGCGCTCACCGACCCGGCGGAGGCGGCCCGGGGCGCGCACGTGCTGGCCACCGACACCTGGACCTCGATGGGGCAGGAGTCCGACGGCCTCGATCGGATCACCCCGTTCCTGCCGTACCAGGTGAACGAGGCGCTGCTCGGCCACGCCGCGCCGGATGCCATCGTGCTGCACTGCCTGCCCGCCCACCGGGGCGAGGAGATCACCGACGGGGTGCTGGACGGGCCGCAGAGCGCGGTCTTCGACCAGGCGGAGAATCGGCTGCACGCCCAGAAGGCGCTGCTGACGTTTCTCCTGGAGGCATCCACACCATGACCGCCCCGCTGACCCGTGCCGCCCGGCACGCCCGCATCGTCGAGCTGATCCGTGACCAGGCCGTCCACTCGCAGACCGAGCTGGCCGACCTGCTCGCCGGTGACGGCATCCAGGTCACCCAGGCCACCCTCTCCCGGGACCTCAAGGAGTTGGGCGCGGTCACCGCGCGCGGCGGCGACGGGCGGGGCGTCTACCTGATCCCGGAGGACGGCCACCGGCCGCTGCGGGAGGCCGAGGCCGCCCCGGCCCGGCTGGTCCGGCTGCTGCACGAGCTGCTCAACGGGGTCGACTCCAGCGGCAACATCGCCGTGTTGCGCACCCCGCCGGGCGCGGCCCAGTACCTGGCCAGCGCGTTGGACCGGGCGGGCCTGTCCGAGATCGTCGGCACCATCGCCGGCGACGACACCATCCTCGTGGTGGCCCGTGAGGCCGACGGTGGGGCGGCGCTCGGCGACAAGCTCGCCGGGTGGGCCCGCCGGGGAGAAACCGTCGAAGGGAACACCACACCATGACCGAGCGGGTCGTGCTGGCCTATTCCGGGGGTCTGGACACCTCCGTCGCCATCCCGTACCTGGCCGAGCAGACTGGCGCCGAGGTCGTCGCGGTCGCGGTCGACCTCGGCCAGGGCGGCGAGGACCTGACCGTCGTCCGGCAGCGCGCCCTGGACTGCGGCGCCGTCGAGTCCGAGGTGGTGGACGCGCGCGACGAGTTCGCCGCCGACTACTGCCTGCCGGCCGTGCGGGCCAACGCCCTCTACATGGACCGCTACCCGCTGGTCTCCGCGCTGTCCCGGCCGCTGATCGTGAAGCACCTGGTGGCGGCCGCGCGGCAGCACGGCGGCACGATCGTGTCGCACGGCTGCACCGGCAAGGGCAACGACCAGGTCCGCTCCGAGGTCGGGCTGGGCGCGCTCGCCCCCGACCTGAAGATCATCGCCCCGGCCCGGGACTTCGCCTGGACCCGGGACAAGGCCATCGCCTTCGCCGAGGAGAGGGGCCTGCCGATCGACGTGACGGCCCGGTCGCCGTACTCGATCGACCAGAACCTGTGGGGGCGGGCCGTCGAGACCGGCTTCCTCGAGGACATCTGGCACGGGCCGGTCGAGGAGCTCTACGCGTACACCGCCGATCCGGCGCAGGAACGCGACGCCGACGAGGTGGTCATCACCTTCGACGCCGGCGTGCCGGTCGCGATCGACGGCGAGACGGTCACCCCGTACCAGGCGATCCTGGAGCTGAACCGGCGGGCCGGCGCGCAGGGCGTGGGCCGGCTCGACATGGTCGAGGACCGGCTGGTCGGGATCAAGAGCCGCGAGGTGTACGAGGCGCCCGGCGCGATCGCCCTGATCACCGCCCACCGGGAGCTGGAGGCGGTCACCGTCGAGCGGGACCTGGCCCGGTTCAAGCGCGGCGTCGAGCAGCGCTGGGGCGAGCTGGTCTACGACGGCCTCTGGTTCTCGCCGCTGAAGAGGTCCCTCGACGCCTTCATCGACGACGCCCAGCGGCACGTCTGCGGCGAGGTCCGGCTCACCCTGCACGGTGGCCGGGCCACCGTCACCGGGCGGCGTTCCGAGGCCAGCCTCTACGACTTCGGCATGGCCACCTACGACACCGGGGACACCTTCGACCAGTCCCTGGCCAAGGGTTTCGTGCGGCTCTGGGGCCTGCCCAGCAGGATGGCCGCCGCGCGGGACGCCCGGCTGGGCGGCTGCTGACCGTGACGAATGAGCGAGCTCAACGAGTGGGCCCCGCAGTCGGGAGTGAAAGGTGAACGCTGCCACAATGGGTGGGGTGGACGACAAGAGCCTGACCGAGAACAGCGCCGCCACCAACCGGACGAGCCTCTGGGGTGGCCGGTTCGCCGGCGGTCCCGCCGAGGCGCTCGCCCGGCTGTCGGTGAGCGTCCAGTTCGACTGGCGCCTGGCCCCGTACGACATCGCCGGTTCCCGGGCGCACGCCCGGGTCCTGGCCGGCGCGGGCCTGCTCGACCCCGATGAGCTGGGGCGGATGCTGGCCGCGCTGGACGACCTGGAGGCCGCCTGCGCCTCCGGGGAGTTCCGTCCCACCGTCGACGACGAGGACGTGCACACCGCTCTGGAGCGGGGCCTGCTGGAGCGGCTCGGCACCCTGGGCGGCAAGCTGCGCGCCGGCCGCTCCCGCAACGACCAGGTCGCCACCGACCTGCGGCTCTACCTGCGCGACCACGCCCGGGGCGTGGCGGCCCGGCTGGTCGAGCTGGCCGAGGCGCTGGTGGAGCAGGCGGAGCGGCACGTGGACACCGCGGCGCCCGGCATGACCCACCTCCAGCACGCCCAGCCGGTCACCTTCGGGCACTGGCTGCTCGCCCACGTGCAGCCGTTGCTGCGGGACCTGGAGCGGCTGCGCGACTGGGACCACCGCACCGCGATCAGCCCGCTCGGCGCGGGCGCGCTGGCCGGCTCCGGCCTGCCGCTGGACCCGGTGGTGGTGGCCAAGGAACTGGGCTTCCGTACCTCCTTCGCCAACTCCATGGACGCGGTCGCCGACCGGGACTTCGTCGCCGAGTTCCTCTTCGTCACCGCGATGATCGGGGTGCACCTGTCCCGGCTCGGCGAGGAGGTGGTGCTCTGGACCTCGCAGCAGTTCGGCTGGGTGGAGCTGGACGACTCCTTCGCCACCGGATCGTCGATCATGCCGCAGAAGAAGAACGCGGACATCGCCGAGCTGGCCCGGGGCAAGTCGGGTCGGCTGGTGGGCGGGCTGATGAGCGTGCTCACCATGCTCAAGGGCCTGCCGATGGCGTACGACCGGGACATGCAGGAGGACAAGGAGCCGGCCTTCGACGCGGTCGATACCCTGGAGCTGCTGCTGCCGGCGCTGGCCGGGATGATCGCCACGATGACGGTCCGGGTCGACCGGCTGGTCGCCGACGCGCCGACCGGCTACTCGCTCGCCACCGAGGTGGCGGACTGGCTGGTGCTGCGCGGCGTGCCGTTCCGCGAGGCGCACGAGATCACCGGCAAGCTGGTGGCGCTCTGCGCGGCCCGGGACTGCGCCCTCGACGAGGTCACCGATGACGACCTGGCCGCGATCAGCGCGCATCTGGGCCCGTCGGTGCGGGACGTGCTCTCGGTGCGGTCGGCGCTGGCCGCCCGGATCACGCCCGGCTCCACCGGCCCCGGCCCGGTGGCCGACCAGCTCGCGACCGCCGCGGACCGGCTGGCCGGCTGGCGGGAGTGGGCCGCCGAGCGGGTGGTGCCGCGCTGACCTTCCCCTAGCAGCCTCCGCAGCTGCCCCCTAGCGGCGGCACGGCGGTGCCCGTCGCCCTCAGCTCGGGATCGACTGCCGCCCGCCCTTGATGCGGCTGACGAACGCGTCCCAGGCTGCGGCCTCGAAGCTCAGCATCCCGGCGGTCGGGGCCTTGGAGTCGCGTACGTCGACCTGGACGCCCCGGTCCCGCACCTCGACGCACTGGCCGTTGTTGCCCGAACGGCTCGACTTACGCCAGGCGTTATGCTGCATGCTTGCTCAGCTCCCTCATGAACTTGACGGACTCGGCCGGCGACATGGCCAGCGTCCTCAGATTGTCGTACGCGGCCGAGAGTCGCGCCAGGTCACGGTTCGATTCGAGGAACAGCTCGCCGGCCAGGGTCTCGATGTAGCCAAGTGGCGGCTCGTCCTCCTCGAAGGTGAGCAGGGCGAAGCCGCTGCTGATAGCCAGGTGAGCGCCGGCCTCGAAGCGGAGGACCTGGATCGTGACGTTGGGCATTCGGCTCAGCGTGACCAGGTGGTTGAGTTGCTCGCGGAGGATTTCCGGGCCGCCGACCTCCGTCCGCACGGCCGCCTCGGAGAGGATGGCGTGCATCCGTAGCGGTGTCGGTTGCCGGTGCAACACCTCCTGCCGGGTCATCCGGGCAGCGACCCGCTGGTTGATCGTGTCCGGGTCGGACTCGCGCCCGATGGTGTTGACCTCGCGTGCGTAGCGCTCGGTCTGCAACAGCCCCGGCACCAGCATCGGCTCGAAGTTCTTGAGTTCGACGGCCTCGCTCTCGTAGGCGATGTACGTCGCGTACCGACCGCCGAGGCGCTGCCACCACCCGTCCTCGCGCAGCTCGCGCGCCTGTTGCAGCAGCGACGTGGCGGGCTCCTCGTTGAGGCTGACGCCGTAGGTGACCAGCAGCTCCATCACGTCGCCGGCACGGGGTTTGATCTCGCCGGACTCGATCCGGCTGATCCGAGACGACGAGCAACGGACGAGCTTGGCCGTCTCCTCGCCGGTCAGGCCCTTGATCTCGCGGAGTTTGCGCAACTCCCGGCCGAGCCGCCGAGAGCGCGGTGTCGCTGGCGTGAATCGAGGCATGCCGTGATTCTGCACCAGATCCGCCCGCTCGTGTGTACCGCATCGGATGCACTGTAGATATTGATCGTGTACAAGTACTTGTGTTGCATCACTTGATGCGCCAGTCTGGCTATCGGGCACCCGCCGATGAGATCCGCAGGCAGGGAGGTGGGAAGTGCTCGTGATTGCCGAAGTCGTGCCGATCGTGTTCGGTGGTCTCGTGCCGGGCTTCCTGCTCGGGCTGCTGGCGTTCCGGGTTAAGTCCCGGTGGTGTCCGCGCTGCGGGGAGTCCACCGAGGCCATGCGGCCGGTGAAGCGGGACCGGTGACCGACCAGGGTCGGCGGCACCGCAACGACCTGCCGATCGGGCGGCGGGTGGCCGAGTTGCGGGCGCGCCGGGGGATGACCCAGCAGGTCTTCGCCGACCGGGTCGGCAAATCGAAGAGCTGGGTGGACAAGGTCGAGCGGGGTGTGCGAAACCTCGACCGGCTCTCGGCGATCGAGACGGTCGCCCGGGCTCTGGGCGTCGCCCCGAACGTCCTGCTGGCCGGAAAGGCCAGGCCGGAACCGGCCACCGACGCCGGTGACGCCGTGGAGCGGGTGCGGGAGGCGTTGGCCCGCCACGACCTACCCGGCTCCGGCAGCGACGGCCAGCGGACGCCGTCGTCAGTGCGGGACCTCGACCACCAGGCGGGGTACGCGTGGACGGCGTACCGCAACGGCCACCACCCGCAGGTGTTGCGGATGCTGCCCGACCTGCTCGGCGATAGCCGCCGGGCCTACCGCGCCCTGACGGCGGACGCGTCCGCCGCTGACCTGCTGGTGCGGGTGCACCGGCTCGCCGCCCAGGTGCTCGTCAAGCTCGGCGAGGCCAACCTGGCCTGGCTGGCGGCCGACCGGGCGATGACCGCCGCCACCGGTGACCCACGGCGGGCCGGCCTCGCGGCGATCTCCCTCGCCCAGGCGCTCCGTGCCCTGCGCCGGGGCCGGCTGGCGATGACCGCCGCCCTCACCGCCGTGCACCAGATCAGTCCGGCACCGTCGCACGAGCGCCCGCCGGAGGATGTCGCCCTGACCGGGACGCTGCTGATCGAAGCCGCTCTTGCCGCCGCCGCCTGCTCAGACGCCTCCGCGGCCGACCTCACCGACCACGCGGCGCACCTGGCCACCGTTCATGACGGACAGCACCATTGTGACGACGACGGCATCGGGTTCGGCCCCACCGCCGTGGAACTCGCCCGCGCCGTGACCGACATGAGCGTCGGCGACCACCATCGGGCCGTCGCCGCCCACCGTCGCGCCACCACCGGCGACGTCTGGCACCGGCTCCCCGCCGAACATCGGGCCGCTCACCTGATCGACATCACCCGTGCCCACCTCGACCTCGGCGATGCCCGCGCCGCCGGCCGCGCCCTGGTCACCGCCGACGGCATCGCCCCCGCCGAGGTACGCCTCCGGCCCGCCGCCCGTACCGCGCTGACCGCCGTCCTGCGCGCCGGCCCCACCCCGGCCGACGTGACCCGCCTGGCCGCCACCGTCGGACTGATCCCGCAGTGACCACACCGCAGCCGAGCGCCTCGGCGGATGCTCTCGCGATGGTCCGGTCAGCCGGCGCTCTCCTCCAGCACCGACTCGATGCGCCGTCGCAGTCGTTCCGCCCGCGGGTCCGGGAAGCTGCTCACCAGCGCGACCGCCTCGCTCCACCAGCGGTGTGCCTCGTCGGCGCGCCCGACCTCGACCAGCGCCGTTGCCAGGTGGTCCAGCGTCAGGGCGAGCTGCCAGTCGTCCCCGAGCTGCCGGTGGACCGCTGCGGCCCGCAGGTGGAAGGCGATCGCCTGATCCGGCTGCCCCAGCTCCCGGTACGCCTCGCCGGCCCCGCCCAACGCCATCGCCTCCCGGCTGCGGTCACCCAGCTGGCGCTGGATCGTGACTGCCCGGTGGGTCGCCTCCAGCGCCTCGGCGGGTCGGCCGGCGGCGCGCTGCACGCGCGCGTACTCGACCAGCCAGTGCGCCAACCACACCGGGCTCCCGCGTTCGGCGATGGCCAGCGCCCGCTCGATCGAGGTCCGGGCGTCGTCGGTGCGCCCGAGTTCGCGCAGCGTCATGCTGAGGAAGAACAGCGAGTTGCCCTCCTGCCCCCGGTCGTCGATCTCCCGCTGCACCTCGAGCGCCTGATCCAGCAGCGTCACGGCGTCGGCGAGGTCACCCAGTTCGTAGCGGGTCTCCGCGAGGTTGCTCAGCAGCAGGGCCCGCCAGCGTTGGTCCTCGCGCCGGGTGAAGAGGTCGAGGCTCTCGCCGAAGTGTGTGAGAGCGTCGGTGAGGCGGCGGTGGCGCAGCGCCAGCAGTCCCAGCGCGTTGATGGACACCGCCGTGCCGTGCTCGTCGCCGATGTCCCGCCGGATCGCCAGCGCGGCGTGGTGGCGCTCCGCCGCCTCGGTGAGCTGGCGGGCCTGGAAGTGGGCCTTACCGAGGCTCTCCAGCGCCTCCGCCTCAGCGCGCCGGTCGTCCAGCGACCGTGCTGCGGCCAGGCCGATCCGCGCGGTGGCGAACCACGCGTCGAAGGCATTGCGGTGCATGAAGACGCTGCGCAGCAGGACGGCCAGGTGCCAGGCGATCCGCGGCAGCGCTGCCCCGGCCGCCGCACGAGTGGCGGCGACGAGGTTGTCCTGCTCGACGGTGAACCAGGCGTCCGCCTCCTCCGCGGTGGCGAAGTCCAGCGGCGTGATCTCGGTCGGTGGGGGCAGCGGCATCGTCCGGCTGAACGGGAGTGTGCGGGCCAGCGCGGCGTCCGCCGTGTGCAGGTACCAGGTGAGTACGCGACGCAGCGCCCGCTCGCGATCCTCGCCGCTCTCCAGGTGCTTGACCTGGTCCACCGCGTAGGCGCGCAACAAGTCGTGCAGTTGGTAGCGGCCGGGTGCGCTCTGTTCCAGCAGGTGTGCGCCGACGAGCGCGTCGAGCGGCTGCCGGATCTGTGACACCGGCGAGCCGGCGAGCGCGGCGGCGGCCGGGGCGCCGAGGTCCGGGCCGGGATGCAGGCCGAGCAGCCGGAACAGCCGGGCCGCCGACGTGTTCAACGCCCGGTAGGACCAGGCGAAGACGGACCGTACGGCGTCGGCCTCCTCGCCGTCCTCCGCGGTGAGGGCGTCCCACAGGGCCGACTCGTCGCGCAGGTCCTGGATCAACTCGGACAGCGGCATGAACGGCCGGCTCGCCGCCCGTTCGGCGGCGATGCGCAGCGCCAGCGGCAGCCTGGCGCACAACCGTGCCAGTTCGGCGAGCTCGACCGCGTCGTCGCCGGTGCGATACTCGGCGGTCACGTCGTGCAGCAGCGTCACCGCGTCCTCTTCGGCCAGCATGCGCAGGGTCAGCCGCCGGCCGCCGTCGCGGCTGACCAGACCGGACAGCATGCTTCGGCTGGTGACGATCACCAGGCAGCTGCTGGCTCCTGGCAGCAGCGGACGCACCTGCCGGACCGTGGCGGCGTTGTCCAGGACCGCCAGGACGCGCCGGTCGGCCAGTCGGGAGCGGTACAACGCCTCACGGTCGTCGAGGTCAGCGGGAATCGCGGACGCGGGGACGCCCAGCGTCCGCAGGAAACGGTCGAGAACCTGCTCCGGTTGACTGGGTTGGCCCGGGTCGTAGCCGCGGAGGTTGACGTAGAGCTGGCCGTCCGGGAACCGGTGCCGCACGGCGTGCGCCCAGCGCAGCGCGAGAGCGGTCTTGCCGACGCCGGCGGTGCCGGTGACGACGACGAGGGTGGCGTCGACGACCTCATCGCCGAGAAGGCGGTCCAGCGCGCGCAGCTCTTTGACCCGGTTGACAAAGCCACGTACGTCACCGGGGAGCTGACGGGGAGGCGGATCGGCCGGAGCGGGGTCGCCGGAATGGAAGTGCACCCCGCCGTACACGTCGCGGGCCTGCACCAGGTCGGCGGGGCCGGACAGCTCCGACCGGTTGACGTGCTCTGGTCGTTGTTGCTCCGCCCCGCCGTCAGCCATCGCTCAGCCCGGGCCGGGAGGCTCCAGTGGCGCCACCGCTCGGGCGAAGAACTCGTCCAGCGGCTCGCCGCCGTCGTAGAGCGACTCGATGAACTCCTGGCACCGCGTCACCACGTCCGGATTCCGCCAGCGCCGCGCGGCTTCGAGTACGCCATCGGCGTCGTAGACCGCCTCGTACATGGCGTCCGTGCCGAGGGTGTAGATCTCCGGCAGCGGACCATCCACCTCCGCCGCGAGGACGTGGTCCGGCGTCACCACTCGGGTCAGCCCACCGTACTCGTGGCGTAGCCGCAGTACGTGCAGCTCCCACTGCAGGTAGGGCGTCAGTGGTTCCTGCACCACCCGCACCCGGCGGGTGGCGAACCCGCTGTCGGCGATGCGCCGATAGTAGTCCGCGAACTCGGAACGTCGCGCGTCGAGAATCCGCAGCGACTCCTCCCATCGACCGGCGGCGAACGCCTGCCAGCCCGCATCCTGCGGCTCCTTGAACGTCTGCTGCCGTTCCAGTTTCCAGAATCCCGGCGGGCCAGTCTTCCAGAACCGTTGTTCGAAGTCGGCCCAGTAGTCGTCGAGGGCCAGCAGCTCGCCGGGGTCTCCGCCCAGGAGGTCACGCATCAGGGATGTCCACCTTCGCCGCGATCATGGTCGATCGGGGAATGATGATAAGCCGCTCGCCGGGGTCGACGGAGACCCCTTCGGGCAGCCGGTCCTGGTAGGTCTCGGTGAGATCCTGCCCGATCACCGCCACGTCGCCGTTGCTCAGCTCCCAGATGTCGGGACAACTGCCGTCACCCGAGGTGTTGCCCAATTCGTGCGACGACTTGCCCCAACGGCGGTTGAGCTCGGCGGACGGGTCCGCTTCCCACCGATGTGCACTCATGCCGACCTCCCTGAGCCCGTCACGCTTCGAGCACGGATAGTAACATCGAGAGAGCTGGATTACAGTCATCCGTGCCGGCTCCGCCCGGGATGGTGATCCTCGGGGGTGAGGTTGTGGACGACCCGCTGATGCTCGCGGCGGCGACGACGCTGGTCGCCTGGGCCACCACCGAACTCGCACACGGAGCCCGGTCAGCTGTGTCCGGCCTGACCGAGTTCCTCCGGCACCGATTCCATCACGAGCAGGCAGCCGAGCAGACTCTGGAACTCGCGCTACGTCACCCGACGGCGGACACGGTTCAGCGCCTCGCCGCGCTCCTCGAACAGGAGACGCTTCGTGATCCCGCGTTCGATGCCGAACTCCGCGAACGCTTCGCGAAGGTCCAGGCGATCGTCGCAGCCAACCAGGGCGACGTGACCAACACCGTGTCCGGCGACGTCAGCGGGTCGGTGGTGCAGGCGCGTGACGTCCATGGCGGCATCTCGTTCGGCGGCCGCAGCGTCCCCTGACGGCCCGGAGAGGAGGTGGTGCTCTGGACCTCGCAGCAGCTCCGCTGGGTGGGGCCGGGTGCGCCGCTGACCGGTCGTATGTACATCGACTGACGGTGCTCCTGGGCAGTTGTCAACTGTCCGATCGTTCAGGTGTGTCGACTGTTATGACCTTGGCCCGCCCCCCGCCGCCTCTGACAGACTCGCGATCATGAATATCCACGGGGGATGTTCGCCTGCCGCCATGCGCACAAGACGCTGGCAGGCGGCGACGGTAACGATCCTGATGCTGCTCGGGCTGGTCTACCAGGCCGAGCCGGCCCGAGCGGCGGTCACCACGATGACAGCAGCCCAGCTCAACTCAACCTTCAACTCCTACGGTGACGCCGGAAACCACTGGACCGGCGGCGACGGCACGACCTCGGTCGCCCTGCCCGACGGCCGGGTTCTCTGGCTCTTCTCCGACACCTTCCTCGGCACGGTCAACGCCGACGGCAGCCGCCCGGCCAGCTCCCCGATGATCAACAATTCCGGGATCGTGCAAACCGGCACCACCCTCGGCGCGACCCTGACCGGTGGCACCTCGGCGAAGCCCGAGGCGCTGGTCGTACCGAGCCAGTCCGGTGAGTTCCTCTGGGTGGGCGACGCGGTCGTCGAGTCCGGCGAGCTACGGGTCATCTACAACCGCTACCGGCGCAGCGGCAGCGGGGTCCTCGACTTCACCCTCACCGGGGTGGCACTGGCCAGGTTCGCGCTGCCCGCCCTCACCTTGACCGCCGTGACCGACCTACCGGTCGGCTCGGACGTCAACTGGGGCGCGGCCATCATGCCGGACGGGACGTACACCTACATCTACGGCACCTCGACCGCGCCCGGCCGGATGAAGTTCGGACACGTCGCCCGGGTCAGCACCGGTGCGATCGACGGCCCCTGGCAGTTCTGGACCGGCACCACCTGGTCGGCGGACCACACCGCGGCCGCCCGGCTGCTCAGCGGCGTCGGCACCAGCTATTCGGTGCAGCAGGTCGGCAGCCAGTACGTGCTGGTCACGCACGAGAACAACCTTGTCTTCGACCCGCAGATGGTGGCCTACACGGCCGCCTCGCCGACCGGCCCGTGGACCGGGCCGATCCAGCTCTACACCGCACCGGAGATCACCGCTGGCTCGAAGAAGGTCGTCTACGACGCCCGGCTCCACCCCGAGCTGGCGACCAGCGGCAAACTGCTGATGTCCTACAACGTCAACAGCCTGGAGTACGCCGACACGCTCGCGGACGCCCGGCTCTACCGACCCCGGTTCGTCGACATCACCTGGCCGCTGCCGGCACCCGGCAGCGGGCTGCCGGCCGCACCGACCGGGCTGACCGTGACGGGGAAGGACGACTACGCCGACCTGACCTGGGCGGCAGTCAGCGGCGCCACCTCCTACCGGGTCTACCAGCGGGATGTCACCGGCGGCCAGACCCACTTCGCCCGGCACGCCAGCGCCGCGACCACCACCAGCCGTCGCGCGGGGCTGCTCATTCCGGGACACCGGTACGAGTTCAAGGTGGCCGCGGTCAACAGCGCCGGTGAAGGCACGGCCGGCGCCACCGTCTCGGTGACCCCGCAGAGCACCAAGCCGGTGACCGAGGCGGTCCGGCGCGCCAACACGACCGGTGCGATCGCAGGCAGCTACCTGGTTCGGCTCAAGGCAGGTGCCGCTCAGCCGGAGCGGGTAGCCAGTTACGCGGCACAGCTCGTCGCGCAGGTCGGTGGGACCCTTGGCCCAGTGCTGTCCCGGACGCTGCGTGGCTTTGGCGCCACCCTCACCGAAACGCAAGCGGTCAACCTGGCTGCCCATCCGGACGTGCTGGACGTCGAGCAGAACGTCACCTACCGGGCGGCGGGGGAGCAACTCAACCCCTACGAGAACCTGGACCGGATCGACCAGCGGGATCTGCCATTCGACAAGAAGTACATCTACCCGAACGACGGCGCGGTGCAGGCATACGTGCTGGACAGCGGGATCAGGGCCAGCCACGAGGACTTCGGTGGCCGGGTGAGCACCGGATTCAACGCCTTCGACGGGAGTACGAACACCTCAGACTGTGGCAAGGGGCACGGCACGGCAGTGGCCAGTGTGCTCGGTGGTACCGACTACGGCGCGGCCAAGGCGGCACGGCTCGTCCCGGTCAAGGTTTTGGATTGCGACGCCGCCGGTGACGCCGTCAGTGACACCCAGACCGTCGTGCGCGGCATCGAGTGGGTGATGGGCGACGCCGAAAGCAAGAAGCCGGCGGTGATGAACCTCAGCCTCGGCGGTCCCAGCAGCCAGGCCGGCGAGGACGACCTCGACCATGCAGCCCGGGCGGCAGCCGGGTCCGGCATCGTGGTGGTGGCTGCGGCAGGCAACAGTGGCGGCGACGCCTGCGACTACTCGCCGGCCCGAACCGGCAAGGACTCGGCAGTCATCACAGTCGGGGCCAGCAACCTGGAGGACTCGAGGCTCTCCGTCCCGGGCGCGATCAGCAACATCGGCCCATGTGTCAACCTCTTCGCACCCGGCGCGGACGTCGTCGCTGCCGGAATCGGTGACGACATCGATATCTCGTACAGCTATGGCACCTCGGTGGCAGCCCCATTGGTTGCCGGGGCCGCCGCGATGCTGCTCCACGCGCACCCCGAATATGGCTCAACCGACGTGAAGACAGCGCTGACGCAGGCGGCCAGCAAGGACAAGCTGATCAACATCGGCACATCGCCGAACCTGCTGCTCTACGTCGAACGGCCGCCGACCGTCGCGCCGGGCAACCTGACCGCGACCGCCAACGACGACGGCACCATCGCCCTGGACTGGGCGCCGGTCGCCGACCAGAACGTGCACTACCTCGTCTCCCAGCGGGACGTCACTGCCGGGGAGCCGAACTTCACCCGCTGGCCGTCCCCGGTCTTCAACGCCACCGACGCCGTCGCCCGCAACCTGCTGGAGGGCCACCGGTACGAATTCA
Organism: Micromonospora sp. HK10; assembly: GCF_000982955.1. GTDB lineage: Bacteria > Actinomycetota > Actinomycetes > Mycobacteriales > Micromonosporaceae > Micromonospora. The sequence goes on from NZ_KQ058772.1 coordinate 101,507, forward strand.
CGGTGGCCGCGGCGAACAGCGCCGGCACCGGTCCCGAGTCGAACATCGCCAGCGCGACAACCCACCTGTCGGTCCCCGGGGCGCCGACCGGGCTGGTGGCTGCCCCGCAGACCGACGGTTCCATCAAACTCACCTGGACCTCCCTCGGGGCGGACATCTGGTACTGGGTCTACCAGCGGGACGTGACCACCGGCGAGACCGCCTTCACGCGGCTGGAGATTCCGATCACCACCTGCTGCACGATGACCGCCGGTTACCTGCTGCATGGGCACGAGTACGAGTTCACAGTCAGCGGGACCAACGCGGGCGGGGAGGGGCCGACCTCGACCCCGGTCAGGGCGACCTCGACCTATCCGAAACCGGCCGCACCGACCGGCCTGACCGCGACGGCCGGGGACGCCCAAGTGGTGCTCAAGTGGACCGCCAGCACCACGAGCAACGTGTGGTACATGATTCAGCAACGGGACGTGACCAACGGGGAGACGACCTTCACCACCCTGGAGTTGCCGGTCACCACCTGCTGCACGTTCACCGCCGGCTACCTGGCCAACGGCCACAGCTACGAATTCCGAGTGGTCACCACCAGCCAAGGTGGCGAGTCGGCGCCATCCAACACCGCCAGCGCCAAACCGATGCCACCGCTACCCGGCCAGGTCACCGGTCTGACCGCGACAGCCCAGTCCGACGGCGGGATCAAGATCACTTGGACCGCGCCCTCCGGCGGCGACTTCTTCTACGACATCTTCCAGCGGGACGTCACCGCCGGCCAGAGCTTCAGCAAGCTACCGCTGCCGGTCACCACCTGCTGCGCCTTCACCGCCGGCTACCTCACCCACAACCACGTCTACGAGTTCAAGGTGGCGGCCACCAACGCCGCCGGTGCCGGACCTCAATCCGCTGTGGCCAGCGCCACCTCCCGGTACACCCCGCCCGCCGCGCCGACCAACCTGCGCGGGTCCGCCGGTGGGGACGGCAGCATCGACCTGGACTGGGACGCCCCCGGGTCGGCGAGCTACCTCTACTGGATCTACCGGCGGGACGTGACCGCCGGGGAGGCGTTCGCCAAGCTGCCGTACCCGACCGAGGACACCCATGCCTCGATCGGCCTGCTGGTGCACAACCACGTGTACGAGTTCAAAGTGACCGCAGAGAACCAGGGTGGGCAGGGGCCGGCCTCCAACACCGCTCAGGTGACCGCCAAGGGTGGGCTTCCCGGCGCGCCGAGCAACCTGACCGCGAGCGCCGGCGACGGGAAGGCGACCCTGAGCTGGACGGCGAGCCCGACCTCCGGGGTCAGCTACACCATCTACCAACGCGACAAGACCGACGGCCAGTCCTGGCAGAAGCTGGCACTGCCGGTCACCGGCACGTCAATGACGGCCAACTACCTGGCCAACGGGCACACCTACGAGTTCAAGGTCACCGCGTCGAACGTCGCCGGCGACTCGGCGGCATCGAATGTCGCCACCGCTCGGCCGATGCCACCGATCCCGCAGGCCGCGAGTGGCCTGACCGCCAGCGCGGGGGATGGGAAGGTGACCTTGAGGTGGACGGCGAGTTCGACGTCGAACGTGTCCTACTGGATCGAGTCGCGGGCCCAGGGTGGCAACTGGTCGCGGTTGCCGGTGTCGGTGGGATGCTGCTCCTACACGGTGAACCTGCTGTTCAACGGAACGACGTACGAGTTCCGGCTGCGAGCGACGAACCTCAGTGGGGATTCGGCGGCGTCGAACGTGGCCAGTGCCCGACCGATGCCGCCGTTCCCGAAGACCCCCTACGGCCTGATCGGGTATATCGGGTCAGGAAACACGGCCTACCTCGACTGGGCGGACACGCTGACCTCGGGGGCCACCTACAACGTCTACATGCGTAACCTCAGCGCGGGTGGCGGCTGGAGTCTGGTGAAGACCTGGCTCACCACGTCGGCCACCTACGTCCCATACCTCTGGTACGGCAGCCGGTACGAGTTCAAGGTGACCGCATCGAGCCTCGCCGGGGAGAGCCAGGCGTCGAACATCTGGAGTTCGAGGGTCTTCTACGCCGACCTGGACGCCACCTGCAACAACTACTACTTCCCCGGGCCTGGCAACTTCCCGATCGGTTGGACCTCCATCCTGACCAATGCCGACGGAGTGGGCGGCGACGACAACGTCAGGATCAAGGTGGTCCGCAAGCTCTACTCCAACGGCCGGCTCTGGATCACCTGGCAGAACTGGGTCAACACGTCGAGCACCGGTTGGTGGAGTGTCCGCGAGACCGAGACCGAGGCGCAGGAGGGCGAGTACGACGTCTTCCTCAGCGTCTACGGTCCCAACGGGGAGGAGTGGGGATCCGCGCACGACAAGTGCTTCGGCGTTCGTAAGTGACCCGGTCGGTCGGCTGACACCCGGGCCGGCCGCAGCACCCCAGCACGCACCGGCTGGCGGGTCCATGACATGGATCCGCCAGCCGGTGCCCCTGCATCATCGTCCGCCATCAGCTGGCTTCCGTGATCGGGCAGGGCAGGCCCTAGCTGGTCGGTCGCTCGCGCTTGGGCAGCTTCGCCACCACCGCGTCGTACGACCCGTCGACCGCCTCGCGCAGCTCCTCGTCCGGGATGGCGCCGGCCAGGCGCAGCGTGTTCCAGCCGGACCGGCCGATGTAGGGGGAGGAGCGGGCGTCGTCCGGGAAGCGGTGCAGCCACTCGTCGGCCACCTCCCGGGTCGGGCCGCACTTGACCCCCACCCGCGCCTCGCCGTCGGGCGCGCCGAGGAACGCGAAGATCCGGCTGCCCACCTTGACCACCTCGTCGCCCTCCCACGGCTGGTCCAGCCAGGCACCCGGCTTGGCCAGGCAGTAGGCCCGCATCTCGTCGCGCCGCATCGCGTCCTCCCTGTCGGTCGCCGGCCAGTCTGCCGCGACCCCCTGACCCGCCGCGACCCCTGACCGGCCGCCGCCCGTCACGACCCCCTGGCAGGCCGCCACTCGCAGCCGTCGGCCCTGACAAGCCGCGGCCTGTCGCCGACGGCGCCGCCCGGGGCCGTCGGCCTTGGCAAGCCGTGGCCTGTCGCCGACGGCGCCGCCCGCGGCCGTCGGCCTTGGCAAGCCGCGGCGGTGCCGCCCGCAGGCGTCCGCCGGTGCCGGCGGCAGGCGTATGCCCCGGCAAGCGGCGTTCCGCAGCCGCCGCGCCGTCGGCCGGACCGCTCAGTCGCCGGTGCCGGTGCGGACGGCCAGTCGCTCGTAGCGCTGCCGGGCGGCCTGGGCGCTGCCCAGCCCCAGCCCGAAGGCGATCGCCTGCCAGGTGAGGCCCCGGCCGCGGGCCACCTGCAGCAGCCCGGCCTCGAGCGCGTCGACCTCGGCTCGCACGTGCGGGATCAGGGTCAGCGCGGCCATCAGATCGGCCTGGTCGACCGGCTCCTCGCCCGGCTCCAGTTCGGCTCCGCCGGCCAGGGCCATCACCAGGGTGGCCGCCTCGTAGGCATCGGGGACGTCGGGGTGCGCGTACCGCCGGCGACCGGCGTCGGTGCCGGCGTGCCGCTCGGCGATCCGCATCAGCGCGGCGTAGTTGCGGTGCGCCCGGGCCTGGGCAGCATCCGGAGCGGTGAACGGGTCGTTGTCCAGCGTGACCATGCCCATCATGGAATCGGTTGAACAACTTTTTGTCAACAGCCTATTGAAAGCGGATTGTGCGGGCCCTCGGGACGCCGGATAGGGTCGGTCCGTGACCGCAAGCGACCTCGCCAGCCTCGCCGATCTGCTCGCCGGGCCGGTCCTGCCCGCCGCCCGGGGTCTGCTCGGCTGCCGCCTCACCGGTCACGGGGTGACCGTGCGGATCACCGAGGTGGAGGCGTACGCCGGCACCGCGGGCGACCCGGCCTCGCACGCCCACCGCGGGCGCACTCCCCGCAACGCGGTGATGTTCGGCCCGGCGGGGCACGCCTACGTCTACTTCACCTATGGCATGCACTGGTGCATGAATGTGGTCACCGGAGCGGACGGCGAGGCCTCGGCGGTGCTGCTGCGGGCCGGTGAGGTGGTCGACGGCCTCGACCTCGCTCGGTCCCGCCGGCCGGCCGTACGCCGGGATGTGGATCTCGCCCGCGGGCCCGCCCGGCTCTGCGCGGCGCTCGGCATCGACCGGTCCGGCTACGGCGCGGACCTGCTCGGCGACGGCCCGGTCCGGCTGCGGCCCCCGGTCGCGCCGGTGCCGGCGGCGGCGGTGGAGGCCGGACCCCGGGTCGGTGTCACCGGCGCGCACGACCTGCCCTGGCGTTTCTGGCTCGCCGGCGACCCGACGGTGAGCGCCTACCGCCGGCACGTGCCCCGCGCCCGGCGCTGACCCCGTGGCATGGTGTGGGGCGCCCGGCGCCGTCCCGGGCCCGGCGGCCCCGCTCGGCCGCGGGGCGGGTGAGCCGCACCACCCGGGGTGGGGTACGTGGCGGAATAGTTGACTCGTCAAATATGTTGTGCGGTACGACTCCGGGTCGACCGACCCGGACGGCACGCGAGGAGCGGTCATGCAGTTCGGAGTCTTCACCGTCGGCGACGTCACGGTCGACCCGACCAACGGGCGGATGCCGTCCGAGCGTGAGCGCATCAAGGCCATGGTGGCCATCGCGCTCAAGGCCGAGGAGGTCGGGCTCGACGTCTTCGCCACCGGCGAGCACCACAACCCGCCGTTCGTGCCCTCGTCGCCGACCACCATGCTCGGCTACATCGCGGCCCGCACCGAGCGGCTGCTGCTCTCCACCGCGACCACGCTGATCACCACCAACGACCCGGTGAAGATCGCCGAGGACTACGCGATGCTTCAGCACCTGGCCGACGGCCGGGTCGACCTGATGATGGGGCGCGGCAACACCGGGCCGGTCTACCCGTGGTTCGGCCAGGACATCCGCAACGGCATCCCGCTCGCGATCGAGAACTACGACCTGTTGCGCCGGCTCTGGCGTGAGGACGTGGTCGACTGGAAGGGGCGGTTCCGCACCCCGCTGCAGGCGTTCACCTCGACGCCGCGCCCGCTCGACGGCGTGCCGCCGTTCGTCTGGCACGGCTCGATCCGCAGCCCGGAGATCGCCGAGCAGGCCGCGTACTACGGGGACGGCTTCTTCGCCAACCACATCTTCTGGCCCAAGGAGCACACCCAGCGGATGGTGGGCCTCTACCGGCAGCGCTTCGAGCACTACGGCCACGGCTCCGCCGACCAGGCGATCGTCGGCCTGGGCGGGCAGGTCTTCCTACGGCGCAACTCGCAGGACGCGGTACGCGAGTTCCGGCCGTACTTCGACAACGCCCCGGTCTACGGGCACGGCCCGTCGCTGGAGGAGTTCACCCGGGAGACGCCGCTGACCGTGGGCAGCCCGCAGCAGGTCATCGACCGGACGCTGAGCTTCCGCGAGTACGTCGGCGACTACCAGCGCCAGCTCTTCCTGGTCGACCACGCCGGCCTGCCGTTGAAGACCGTGCTGGAGCAGCTCGACCTGCTCGGCGAGGAGGTCATCCCGGTGCTGCGCAAGGAGTTCGACACGCTGCGCCCGGCGCACGTGCCGGAGGCGCCGACGCACGCCTCGCTGCTGGCCGCGGCCGGCGGCGGCACCGACGCCACCGTGCACGCCGTCGACGACGTGACCGGCAAGGCCCCCGAGGAGGCCCGATGACCCGGCGCACCCTCGTGGTGATCTCGGCCGGCCTCGGCCAGCCCTCATCCACCCGGCTGCTCGCCGACCAGCTCGCCGCGGCCGCCCGCGACGAGCTGGTCCGGCGCGGCGCCGAGGTGGAGGTCCGTACGGTGGAGCTGCGCGAACACGCCCACGACGTGGTGAACCACCTGCTCACCGGCTTCCCCTCGGCCGCGCTGCGCGAGGTGCTGGCCACCGTGACCGGCGCGGACGGGCTGATCGCGGTCACCCCGATCTTCAACGCCTCGTACAACGGGCTGTTCAAGTCGTTCTTCGACGTGCTCGACCGGGAGGCCCTGGCGGACCGGCCGGTGCTGATCGGCGCCACCGGCGGCACCGCCCGGCACTCGCTCGCCCTGGAACACGCGGTCCGGCCGATGTTCGGCTATCTGCGGGCCGCGGTGGTGCCCACGGCGGTCTTCGCCGCCCCGGAGGACTGGTCCGGGGAGGGCGACGAGAGCGCGCTGCGGGCCCGGATCCGCCGGGCCGGCGCCGAGCTGGCCGAGCAGGTGGAGCGGCGGCCGGCCGCGACCGGACCGGCCGACCCGTTCGCGCTCACCACCAGCTTCGAGCAGCTGCTCGCCGGCCGCGACCCGTCCTGAGCCGGGCCGGCCGGCGCCCGGTCACGGCGCCGGCTCGTGCGGGTGGGCGACCAGCACCGGGCAGCGCGCGTGCTGCACCACGGCCTGGCTGACCGAGCCGAGCAGCAGACCGGCGAAGCCGCCCCGCCCGCGTGACCCGACCACCAGCAGGGCGGCCTCGCCGCTGGCCCCGATCAACGCCTGCTCCGGGGAGTCCGCCTCGAGCGCCCGCTCGACCACCCGCAGCGCCGGGTGGTCCGACCGCACCCGGGCCGCCGCCTCGGCCAGCAGCCCTCCGGCCTCGCCCGACGCCCCGCCGGGCTCGGCCCGGCCCCGGTCCGCCGGCCCGACGTGCACCAGCACCAGGTCGGTGTCCCGGCGGCCGGCCTCCTCGGCGGCGAGCTGGACGGCGAACGCGGCCGACGCCGAGCCGTCCACCCCGACCAGCACCGGTCCCTGCCGGGGAAGCGGTTGCTCGGCGGGGCGGACCACCAGGACCGGGCAGTGCGCGTGCTGGGTCACCTGCCCGCTGACCGAGCCGAGCAGCAGCCCGGTGAAGCCGCCGATGCCCCGGCTGCCCACCACGACCAGGTCGGCCCGGCGGGACTCCTCGACCAGGGTGGCGCCCGGCCCGCCGGCCACCTGGCGGACCGCCACCCGCAGGCCGGGGCGGGCCTCGGCCAGCTCGGCGGCCACCCGGTCGAGCATCTGCCGCGACTCCTCGGTGGGTGCCGGCACCCCGAGGTCGTACGGGTTCAGCGGCACGCCGTAGCCCAGCGGGTGCAGGTAGCCGTGCACCACCAGCAGCGGGCGGGACCGGGCCACGGCGACGTCCGCCGCGTACCCGGCGGCGGTCAGGCTGGTCGGCGAACCGTCGACACCCACCACGACAGGTCGGTCCATCGGTCCTTCCCCTCCCGTCGGCTCAGGTCATTCTCGTCCTACCGTCCGCGTCGCACCCGGCTTTGCCCGGAACGCCCGGCGGTCGCAGGGCCCGCCGTCGCACCGCCCGGCCGCCGTCACCTCCGGCCGGCCCGCCGGCACGCCCGCCGGCTGCCGCCGGGCCGGGGTGCGACGCCGGATCCGCCGGTCGGCAGCAGCCGGCCGGCGGAACGGTGGTGGGGGATCAGTCGGCGTCAGCTCCCCGCCGGTGCCGCACGATGGCCAGCGGGCTGCGCGCGTGGTGCAGCACGGCGTGGCTGATCGAGCCGAGCAGCAGCCCGCCCAGGCTGCCCCGGCCGTGCGCGCCGACCACGGTCAGCTGCGCCCCGGTGGACTCCTCCACCAGTGCCCGGGCCGCGTTGGCGGCCACCAGCTTCTGCCGGACCCGCACCTGCGGGTAGCGCTCGGCCCAACCGGCCATCGCCTCGGCGAGCACCCGCTCCTCCTCGGCGCGCAGCTCCTGCGGGTCGTACACCAGCGGCATGATGTCGCCGTACGCCTCCCGGAACGCCGGGGTCGCCGGGTAGAGCCAGGCGTGCACGGCGACCAGGTCGGTGCCGCGCTGCGCCGCCTCGGCGAAGGCGAAGGCGATCGCCTCGTTCGACAGCGCCGAGCCGTCCACGCCGACCACCACGGGGCCGTCGGCGCGCGGTTCGTCCCGCACCACCAGCACCGGGCAGTCGGCCCGCGCGGCGAGCTGCACCGCGGCCGAGCCGACCAGCAGCTCGGCGAAACCGCCCAGGCCGCGGTGGCCCAGCACGAGCAGCGCCGCGTCCCGGCCCGCCCGCAGCAGCACCGGGATCGGGCCGCCCTCCACCACGTCACCGGAGACCACCAGCTCGGCGTCGACCTTGCGGGCCTCGTCGACGGCCTCCTGGACCAGCTTGCCGGCCTCGTCCCGCAGTTCGGAGTCGGGCAGCGCGGCCGCGACCGGGCCGAGCGGGGTGCCGAGCATCGGCCACAGGAACGCGTGCACCACCCGCAGCGGCCGGTGCCGGGCCGCCGCCTCCCGGGCGGCCACCCGCACCGCGTGCAGCGCCGAGGGGGAACCGTCCACGCCCACCACGACGGGGGCACCGGATCTGTCGGTCATCACGTCCTCCTTCGTCCACCTCCAGCCTGCGCCCGCCGGCCGTGCGCCGGCAGGGCCGGTCCGCCCCGGCGGCCGGGACCATCGGCCCTGCCCGCCCGGGTTCTTCCGAGGTGGGATGGAGTCAGGACGATCGACAAGGAGGTCGACAATGTCCACTGTCACCAAGTTCCGGGGCGGCGCGTTGGCGCCGTTCGACTGGACGAACCTGTCCTGGCTGCCGATGCTGGCGCCGACCATTCGGGTCGAGGACTACCTCGACGGCGACCGGTACGTCGTCCGCGCCGAACTGCCGGGCATCGACCCGGCGAAGGACGTGCGGATCACCCGGACCGGCGAGAACCTGCGGCTGGACGTGGTCCGTCGGGAGAGCCACACCGACAAGGTCCACTCCGAGTTCCACTACGGCTCGTTCTCCCGCCTGATCCCGCTGCCGCCCGAGGTGAAGGAGGAGACGATCACGGCCCGCTACGCGGACGGCATCCTCGAGATCACCGCGTCGGTCGGCACGATCGAGCCGATCACCCGGGAGATCCCGATCACCGTGGAGCACGACACGAAGAAGTGAACCCACCCGAGGGGCCCGGCCGCGACGCCGGGTCCCTCTTCCCATCGTGGAGGCGTGATGACCCCGTTGGAGATGCTTCGGGCGCACCCGTTCCTCGCCGGGCTGCCACAGGAGTGGCTGCCCCGGCTGACCGGCTACGCCCGGCCGGTGGCCTGGCACCCCGGGCAGCGGCTCTTCCGTACCGGCCAGCCCGCGGAACGGTTCTGGCTGGTCCGCGGCGGCGAGGTGGCGCTGGACTTCCCGGTGCCCGGCCGCGGTGACGTGGGGATCGAGACGATCGGCCCGGGCGGGGTGCTCGGCTGGTCCTGGCTCTTCCCGCCCTACCGCTGGCAGTTCGGCGCGGTCGCCGTGCAGCGCTGCACCGCGGTCGAGTTCACCGCGGCGGGGGTACGCCGGCTGATGGAGTCGGACGACGCGCTCGGCCGGCAGCTCACCACCCGCTTCATGAGCGTGGTGGTGGACCGGCTGCACGCCTCCCGGGTCCGGCTGCTGGACCTGTACGGCTACCCGACGTCCGCGGCGAGCTGAGCCGCGACCGGCTCAGCCGCCGTCGGAGTTGTCGCCGTCGTTGCCGCCGTCGGAGTTGTCGCCGTCGTTGTAGCCGTCGCCGGAGCCGGCGTCGCGCCGGACGACCAGTTCGGTGACCTCCAGGCGGCCGATGCGCAGCTCCCGGATCACCGCGCGGCGCACGGCCAGCCGGCCGATGGCGAGCGCGCCCACCGCCGCGGCGCCGAGCGCGGCGGCGCCCAGGGCGGCGGCCCCCAGAGCCAGCGCGCCGGTGGCCGCGGCGCCGACGGCGCCCGCGCCGGTCGCCTGCGCGCCGGTGGCCCGGGCGCCGGTGGCCTGCGCCCCGGTGGCCTTTGCGCCGGTCGCCTTCGCGCCGGTCGCGCTCGCGACGAGGGTCCTGAACCGTGAGGTCGGGCGGCGGCGCGGCCGGGCGGTGAACATGCGGTGATCGTAGTCGCGCCCGGCCGCGGTCGCTCAGGTGACGGTCAGGCCGCGGGCCGCGAACTGGCCGCGCACCCGGGCCAGCAGCTCCGGGCTCGGCGGCGCGGTGTCCGCCAGCGGGAAGGCCAGGCCCAGCTCGGCGTACTTGTGCGCGCCCAGCCGGTGGAACGGCAGCACCTCGACCCGGTCCACGGTGGCCAGCCCGGCCGCCACGTCGGCCACCCGCGCCACGTCGTCGGCGTCGTCGGTCAGCCCCGGCACCAGCACGTACCGGATCCAGATCGGGGTGCCCCGGTCCGCCAGCCGGCGGGCGAAGCGCAGCGTCGGCGCCAGCCGGCCGGTGCCGGTGACCCGCCGGTACGTCACCGGGTTCCCGGCCTTGATGTCCAGCAGCACCAGGTCGGTGGCGTCCAGCAGGGCGTCGTCGGCGCGCACGCCGAGGAAGCCGGAGGTGTCCAGCGCGGTGTGCAGGCCCAGCGCGTGGCAGCGGCGCAGCACCTCCCCGGTGAACCGGGGTTGCAGCAGCGGCTCCCCACCACTGATCGTGACGCCGCCGCCGGCCACCTCGATGAACCGCCGGTAGCGGGCCACCTCGGCCAGCACCTCGTCCACCGTCCGGGTCCGCCCGCTGCGCCGGTACCAGGTGTCCGGGCTGTGGCAGTACCGGCAGCGCAGCGGGCAGCCGGCCAGGAAGACGACGAAGCGGGTGCCCGGCCCGTCCACCCCGACCGAGGTGTCCCAGGAGTGCACCGCCCCGATCGGCGCGGCCTCGCGCGGCCCCGCCGCCGGGGTGGCGGCGGGGCGCGCCGAGGAGGGCCGGCCGGTCACAGCGACCCGTGGAAGGTCCGCGAGATCACGTCCCGCTGCTGCTCCGGGGTGAGCCGGACGAAGTTCACCGCGTACCCGGAGACCCGCACGGTGAGCTGCGGGTAACGCTCCGGGTGGGCCATCGCGTCGACCAGCGTGTCGCGGTCCAGCACGTTGACGTTGAGGTGGAATCCGCCGGCGTCGGTGTAGCCGTCCAGCACCCCGGCCAGGTTGGTGATCCGCTCCTGCCGGGTGTGGCCCAGGCCGTCCGGGGTGACCGTGCCGGTCAGCGAGATGCCGTCCCGGGCCGCGTCGTACGGCAGCTTCGCCACCGACAGCGCCGCGGCGACCAGGCCGTGGATGTCCCGGCCGTTCATCGGGTTCGCCCCCGGGGCGAACGGCTCACCGGCGCGCCGCCCGTCCGGCGTGTTGCCGGTGTGCCGGCCGTAGACCACGTTGGAGGTGATGGTGAGCACCGACATGGTCAGTTCGGCGTCCCGGTAGGTGCGCTGCCGGCGCAGCTTCGCCGCGAACGTCTCCACCAGCCGCACCGCGAGCTCGTCGGCCCGGTCGTCGTTGTTGCCGTACGTCGGGAACTCGCCCTCGACCGCGTAGTCGACGGCCAGCCCGGTCTCGTCGCGCAGCACCTTGACCCGCCCGTACCGGATCGCCGAGAGGCTGTCCACGGCGACCGAGAGACCGGCGATGCCGGTGGCCATGAACCGGCGCACCGGGTGGTCGTGCAGCGCCATCTCCAGCCGCTCGTAGGCGTACCGGTCGTGCTGGTGGTGGATCACGTTCAACGCGTCCACGTACGTCTCGGCCAGCCAGTCCAGCGTCCGGTCGTACGCGGCGAGCACCTCGTCGTAGTCCAGGGTCTCCCCGCCGACCGGCGGGGCGGGCGGAGCGACCTGCTCCCCGGTCACCTCGTCCCGGCCGCCGTTGATCGCGTACAGCAGCGCCTTGGCCAGGTTCGCCCGGGCGCCGAAGAACTGCATGTCCCGGCCCACCCGCATGGCCGACACGCAGCAGGCGATCGCGGTGTCGTCGTCGTACGCGGGGCGGATCAGCTCGTCGTTCTCGTACTGGATGGCGCTGGTGTCCAGCGACACCTGGGCGCAGAACCGCTTGAACCCGTCGGGCAGTCGCGGCGACCAGAGCACGGTCAGGTTCGGCTCCGGCGCCGGGCCCAGGTTGTACAGGGTCTGCAGGTAGCGGAAGGCGGTCCGGGTGACCAGCGGCCGGCCGTCGGCGTCCATCCCGCCGAGCGTCTCGGTGACCCAGGTCGGGTCGCCGGAGAAGAGCTGGTCGTACTCGGGGGTGCGGAGGAAGCGGATGATCCGCAGCTTGATCACGAAGTCGTCCACCAGTTCCTGCGCGGCGGTCTCGTCCAGCCGCCCCTCGGCGAGGTCCCGGCGCAGGTACACGTCGACGAAGCCGGCGGTGCGGCCCAGCGACATGGCCGCGCCGTTCTGCTCCTTCGTCGCCGCCAGGTAGGCGAAGTAGAGCCACTGGATCGCCTGCTGGCCGGTGACGGCCGGGCGGGAGATGTCGAAGCCGTACGCGGCGGCCATCTCCTTCAGCTCGCCCAGCGCGCGGATCTGCTCGGCCAGCTCCTCCCGGTCCCGGATCACCTCGTCGGTGGAGGGGCGGTCGTCCAGGGCGGCCTTGTGGGCGCGGCGCTCGGCGATCAGCCGGTCCACCCCGTACAGCGCCACCCGGCGGTAGTCGCCGATGATCCGGCCCCGCCCGTACGCGTCGGGCAGGCCGGTGATCACGTGCGACCGGCGGGCCCGCAGCACGTCCTCGGGGTAGGCGTCGAACACCGCGTCGTTGTGGGTCCGGCGGTACCGGGTGAAGATCCGGTGCACGTCCGGGTCGGGTTCGCGACCGTACGCCCGCAGCGCGGTCTCCACCATGCGCAGCCCACCCTGCGGCATGATCGCCCGCCGCAGCGGCGCGTCGGTCTGCAGGCCGACGATCAGCTCCCGCTCCCGGTCGATGTAGCCGGGGCCGTGCGAGGTGATGGTCGACGGCGTGGCGGCGTCGACGTCGTACACCCCGCGGCGCCGCTCCTCCGGGAACATCGCCTGCAACCGGCCCCAGACCTGCCGGGTGCGGTCGGTCGGGCCGCTGAGGAAGGCGGCGTCCCCGAGGTACGGCTCGTGGTTGTGGCGCACGAAGTCCGCCACGTCGATGGTCTCGCGCCAGGGCCCGTCCCGGAATCCACGCCACGGGTGCAGCGCTTCGGTGGCTGTCATGGTCTCGTCCTTCCAGCGTCGGGCAGGTGGGTACGGGATGGTGCCGGGCCGCGCGGCGGTGGACGGCCCGGCCCGGTGGTCAGGGCTGCAGCACGAGCCGCGCGGCGACCCGGCCGGCCAGGATGTCCTCGACCGCCTCGTTGATCTCGTCGAGCTTGCGGACCTCGTGGACCACCCGGGTCCGGCCCGCGGCGTGCAGGGCGAACACCTCAGCCAGGTCGGCCCGGGTGCCGACGATCGAGCCGACCACCGTGATGCCCTTGAGCACCGTCTCGAAGACCGGCAGGGTGACGGCGTTCTCCCGGGGCAGCGACACCAGCACCAGCCGGCCGCCCCGGCGCAACGACCGGTGGGCCTGCTCGATCACCCGAGGGTTGGCGGCCAGCACGATCGCCACGTCCACCCCGCCGAGGGCGGTGATCGCGGCGACCGGATCCGGCCCGGTGGCGTCGACGGCGTGCCGGGCGCCCAGTTCGGCGGCCAGCGCCAGCTTCTCGGCGGTGACGTCGACGGCGACCGTCTCACCGCCGAAGAGCTGGGCGTACTGCAGGGCCAGGTGGCCGAGGCCGCCGATGCCCAAGACCGCCACCCGGTCGCCCGGCCGCACGCCGGCGACCTTGACCGCCTTGTACGTGGTGACGCCCGCGCAGGTCAGCGGGGCGGCCTCGAACGGGTTGATCCCGTCGGGCACCCGGACCGCGTAGCGGGCCGAGGCGACGGCGTACTCGGCGTGCGCGCCGTCGATGCTGTAGCCGGTGTTGAGCTGCTCCTCGCAGAGCGTCTCCCACCCGCTGACGCAGTACCGGCAGGTGCCGCAGGCCCAGCCGAGCCAGGGCAGGGCGACCCGGTCGCCGACCACGTGCTCGGTGACGCCGGGGCCACGGCGTTCCACCACGCCGACGCCCTCGTGCCCGGGCACGAACGGCGGGACGGGCTTGACCGGCCACTCGCCGCGGGCGGCGTGGATGTCGGTGTGACAGAGGCCGCTGGCCTCGATCCGGACCAGGATCTGTCCGGGGCCGGGCTCGGGTACGGCCCGGTCGAGGATCTGCATCGGACGGTCGAACGCGGTGACGACACTGGCACGCATCGGGGGCCTCCCGGAACTGGTTCTCTCGCCTACACCCCCAGCGTGGTCCGCGCCGCGCCGACCCGGCAGGGGCGCAGGACCGCACCGGCCCGGGACGAAGGTCCCGCCACGGTTCGGTCCGGTCCGTCAACGGTGGACAGTCGCCCCCCGAACCGGGGAGCGACCGTCCACGGCACCGCCGGTCAACGGTCGACGACCAACCGGCGGGCCCGCAGCAGCCGGGCCCACCAGGGCCGCCGGTCCGGCCGCAGCGCCGGCACCCGGGCGCCGCGCAGGCTGACCCAGCCGCCCGGCCCCATGGTCACCGCGCCGATGGCCGGTGGCCGGCGGCGGGCCACCACCGCCACGGCGGTGGTGAGGGCGGCGACCGCGAACGCCCCGACGGCGGCGGCGACGAGCTGGTCCGGGTCGACCACCGGCCGGTACCGGACCCGCCCCCGGGACAGGACGAACGCGCCGACCGGCCGGCCCGCCTGGGTCACCGGCACCAGCGCGGTGGCGGACGGGCCGGGCAGCTCCAGCACGGGGCCGACCGGCCCGGCGGCCGACACCGGCGCCGGCGCGGGCGCCGGGGCGGGCGTCGGCGCGGGCCGGGGGAGCGGGGGCGCCTGGGCCAGCCCGGTGGGGTTGAAGATGGCGGTCATCGTGCTGCCTCCTATCGGGAGTCGGACGTGCCGGTGGTCGCCTCGACGGCCGCCCGGCCGGCGGCCAGCCGGGCGATCGGCACCCGGTACGGCGAGCAGGACACGTAGTCCAGCCCGGCCTGGGCGAAGAACGCCACCGAGTCGGGGTCGCCGCCGTGCTCCCCGCACACCCCGACGGTCAGGTCGGGTCGGGTCGCCCGGCCCTCGGCGACGGCCAGCCGGATCAGCCGCCCGACGCCGGCGGTGTCGATGCTCTCGAACGGCGACGCCGGGAAGATCCCCCGCTCCAGGTACGCCCCGAAGAACGAGCCCTCCACGTCGTCGCGGGAGAACGCCCAGGTGGTCTGGGTCAGGTCGTTGGTGCCGAAGGAGAAGAACCGCGCCTCGGCGGCGATCTCCCCGGCGGTCAGCGCGGCCCGCGGCACCTCGATCATGGTGCCGATCGGGATCTCCGGCACCCCGTCGATGCCGGCCAGCACCGACTGCGCCTCGGCCCGGACCGCGGCGAGCTCCCGCACGTCCCCGACGAGCGGCACCATGATCTCCGGCCGTGGGTCGCCGCCGGCCCGGATCCGCTCGGCGGCCGCCTCGGCCACCGCCCGCACCTGCATGGCGAACAGCCCCGGCACGACCAGGCCCAGCCGGACCCCGCGCAGCCCCAGCATCGGGTTGGTCTCGTGCATCCGGCGCACCGCGGCGAGCAGCCTCGCGTCCCGCCCCGGGTCCTGGCCGCGCGCCTCGGCGCGGGCCACCCGGTCGGTCAGCTCGACCAGCGGGGGCAGGAACTCGTGCAGCGGCGGGTCGAGCAGCCGGATGGTCACCGGCAGCCCGTCCATGGCGGCGAGCAGGCCCACGAAGTCGGTCCGCTGCAACGGCAGCAGCGCGGCGAGCGCCGCCTCGCGTTCGGCCGGCCCGTCGGCCAGGATCAGCCGCTCCACCAGCTCCCGGCGTTCGCCGAGGAACATGTGCTCGGTGCGGCACAGGCCGATGCCGGCGGCGCCGAGGTCGCGGGCCCGGCGGGCGTCGGCCGGGGTGTCCGCGTTGGCCCGGACCCCCAGCTCGCGGACCGCGTCGGCGTGCCCGAGCAGCCGGTGCACGGCGGCGACCAGCGGGTCGGCCTGCGGGTTCAGCTCGCCGGCCAGGTAGCGGGCGACGGGGGAGGCCTGCACCGGCACCTCGCCGAGCCAGATCCGGCCGCTGGTGCCGTCGATGGAGAGCAGCTCGCCGGCGCGGACCACCCGGTCCCCGACGGTCAGCTCGCCGCGCTCCGGGTCGATCGTGACCGCCTCGGCCCCGCACACGCAGGTGCGACCCATGCCGCGGGCCACCACGGCGGCGTGCGAGGTCTTCCCGCCGCGGGCGGTGAGTACCCCGGTCGCGGCGATCATGCCGGGCAGGTCGTCCGGGTTGGTCTCCTGGCGGACCAGGATCACCGGTTCGGCGGCGGCCACGGCGGCGGCCGAGTCGAAGACCACCCGGCCGACGGCGGCGCCGGGGGAGGCGCCCACGCCGACGGCGAGCGGCTCGGGGGCGCCGCTGAGGTCGAACGCGGGGAACATGAGCTGGGCCAGCTGCGCCCCGGTCACCCGGGTGAGCGCCTCGTCGGCCGTGATCAGGCCCTCGTCGACCAGCTGCGCGGCGATCACGAACGCGGCCGCGGCGGTCCGCTTGCCGACCCGGGTCTGCAACATCCACAGCCGGCCGCGCTCGATGGTGAACTCGACGTCGCACAGGTCCCGGTAGTGCCGCTCCAGCGTCGCCATGATCTCCCGCAGCCGGCGGAAGCTGACCGGGTCGATCCGGGCCAGCTCCGGCAGCGGGATGGTGTTGCGGATGCCGGCCACCACGTCCTCGCCCTGCGCGTCCGTCAAGTAGTCGCCGTACACCCCGGGGGCGCCGGTGGCCGGGTCGCGGGTGAACGCCACCCCGGTGCCCGAGTCCGGGCCGAGGTTGCCGAAGACCATCGCCATCACGTTGACCGCGGTGCCCAGGTCGTCCGGGATGTGCTCCTGCCGCCGGTAGATCCGGGCGCGCTCGGCGTGCCACGACTCGAACACCGCGCGGATGGCCAGGAAGAGCTGCTCGTGCGGGGCCTGCGGGAAGTCCTGCCCGGTGTGCCGGGCGAAGATCTTCTTGTAGGTGTCGACCAGGTCGCGCAGCTGCCCGGCGTCCGGTCCGCCGGGTCCGGCCGTGGCCCGCACCGCCTCCAGCTCGTGCTCGAACTCCTCGCCCGGGATGCCGTGCACCGTGCGGCCGAACATCTGGATCAACCGCCGGTACGAGTCCCAGGCGAACCGCTCGTCGCCGCTGCGGGCGGCCAGCCCGCCGACGGTGGTGTCGTTGAGCCCGATGTCGAGGATCGTCTCCATCATCCCCGGCATCGAGTACCGGCCGCCCGAGCGGACCGCCAGCAGCAGCGGCTCGTGCGGGTCGCCGAGCCGCCGGTCCAGCCGGGCCTCGACCTCGCGCAGGTGGGAGTGCACCTCGCGGAAGAGCCCGTCCGGCGGGGAGCCGGTGGCCAGGAACGCCCGGCAGGCGTCGGTGCTGATGGTGAAGCCGGGCGGGACGGGCAGCCCCAGCCGGGTCATCTCGGCCAGGTTCGCGCCCTTGCCGCCCAGCAGGTCGGCCCGGCTCCGGTCACCTTCGATGAAGTCGTAGACATACTTCGGCATGGTCCGGCCTCCAGTCGGCGCCTCGCGGGACCCGTTGTCCCCTTCCTTCGTACCGACGCGCCGGGCCAGCGCGGCAGGGCCGGACGGGACGGCGGCCGGGCCGGAGGTCCCGAAAACGTCGGTGGGTCGACGTACCCTGCGGCGATGAGCAACGAGGTGCGACTCCGCCCGGTCCACGACGACGACCTGTCCGCGTTCTTCGCCCACGAGCAGGACCCGCAGGCCGCCTGGATGGCCGCGTTCGTCGCGAAGGACCCCTCCGACCGGGCCGCCTTCGACGCCCACTGGGCCCGCATCCGCGCCGACGAGCGCATCGTCAACCGGACCGTGACGGTCGACGGCGAGGTGGTCGGGCGCGTCGCGGCCTTCCCGGTGGGCGAGCGCACCGAGGTCAGCTACTGGATCGACTCGGCCCGCTGGGGCCGCGGCCACGCCACGGAGGCGCTCGCCGCGCTGCTGCGCGAGCTGCCGCAGCGGCCGGTGTACGCCCGGGCCGCGAAGGACAACGCCGCCTCCCTCGCCGTGCTGCGCAAGTGCGGCTTCGTGGTGGTCGGCGAGGACTCCGGGTACGCCGAGGCCCGCCACGCCGAGACCGAGGAGTATCTGCTGGAGTTGCCCGCCGAGGCGGCTGACCAGCGCGGCGACTAGTCTCGCCCGGGTGAACTGGCTGGAACTCGTCGGCTGGGCCGGCTCCGCGCTGCTGGTCTGGTCGCTGCTGCAGACGCGCATCCTGCGGCTGCGCGCGCTCAACCTGCTCGGCTGCCTCATCCTGATCGGCTACAACGCGGCCGTGCACGTGTGGCCCATGGTCGGGTTGAACGTGGTGCTCGCCGTGATCAACGTCTGGTACCTGCGGACCATGCTCGCCACCCGGCACGACGAGCAGACCTACCAGGTGGTCGAGGTGGGCACCGACGACGCGTTCCTGGCCCACACCCTGCGGGTGCACGCCGCCGACATCGCCCGGTTCAACCCCGACTTCCGCTGGGAGCCGGCCGCCGGCCGGTCGGCCTTCCTGGTGGTCCGCGCCGACGAGGTGGTCGGCGTGGTGGTGTCGCACGCCGAGGGCGGCGGGGTCGCCCAGATCGACCTGGACTACGTCACCCCGCCGTTCCGTGACCTCACCCCGGGCGAGTTCGTCTACCGGCGCAGCCGGCTGTTCACCGACCGCGGCTTCCGCCGGGTGGTCAGCCCGCCCGGCATGGTCGCCCCCTACTACCACCGGCTCGGCTTCCGCCCCGAGGGCGACGCGTACGTCCTCGACCTGCCGGCCCGGTAGCGAGGAGCGTGGCGCGCCGTACCGGGCCGGGCCGCGGCCGCTCCTCGACGTCGGCGCCGGGCAGGGTTCAGCCCGCCGCCGACGGGGCACAGAGGGGCCGACGCCGCCCGGCCCCGGGCGGCGGCGGGGCGGCCACGACGGCCGGCCCGGGTCCGTCGAGGGAGAGAACCGGGCGTGCAGAGCTACTGGAGCCAACTGGCCCTGGTCGGATTTCTGGTGATCGTGAACGCGGCCTTCGCCGGTAGCGAGATGGCCCTGGTCTCGCTCCGCGACAGCCAGCTCCAGCGGCTGGAACGCAGCGGCCGGGCCGGCCGTACCCTGGCCCGGCTGGCCAAGGACCCGAACCGCTTCCTCGCCACCATCCAGATCGGCATCACCCTGGCCGGCTTCCTGGCCTCCGCCGCCGCGGCGGTCTCCCTGGCCAAGCCGCTGGTCCCGCTGCTCGGCCGGTTCGGCGACGCCGCCGAGACGGTCGCCGTCGTCGCGGTCACCCTCGTGCTGACCTTCGTCACCCTGGTCTTCGGCGAGCTGGCCCCGAAACGCATCGCCATGCAGTCCGCCGAGCGGTGGGCGCTGCTCGTGGCCCGCCCGCTCGACCTGCTGGCCAGTCTCACCCGGCCGGCCGTCTGGGCCCTCGGTGCCACCAGCGACCTGGTGGTCCGCCTGGTCGGGCTCAACCCGACGCACCAACCGGACGAGATCGGCCCGGACGAGCTGCGCGAGATCGTGGCCGGCAACCACGGCTTCACCAAGGAGCAGCGCACCATCATCGCCGGCGCCGTGGAGATCGCCGACCGGCAGCTGCGCGCGGTGCTCGTACCCCGACTGCAGGTCTTCACCCTCGACAGCGGGACGACCGCGGAGGCCGCCCGGCTGGTCCTCGGGGCCACCGGCCACTCCCGGGCGCCGGTGGTCCGGCACGGCGGCCTGGACGACGCGGTCGGTGTGATCCACCTGCGCGACCTGGTCGGTGTCCCGGACGACCGTCCGGTCGACGAGATCGCCCGCCCGCCGATGCTGCTGCCCGACTCGCTGCCGGTGGTCGACGCGCTGCGCCAGTTCAAGGCGGAACGCCAGCACATCGCCCTGGTGGTGGACGAGCGCGGGGCGGTCGACGGCATCGTCACCCTGGAGGACATCCTCGAGGAGATCGTCGGGGAGATCTACGACGAGACCGACCGGGATCTCGGCTCGGTCCGCACCGCGGACGACGGCAGCCTCGTGCTGCCCGGCACCTTTCCCGTGCACGACCTCACCGAGCTCGGTGTCGAGCTGCCCGACCGGCCGGCCGGCGACTACACCACCATCGCCGGGCTGGTGCTCAGCTGCCTCGGGCACATCCCGACCGTGGCGGGGGAGCGCGTCACCGTCGACGGCTGGGAGCTGGCCGTCGGCGGGGTGGAGCATCACGCGATCACCGAGGTGCGGGTGCGCCGCAGCGCCGACCAGCCGCACCCCGACGAGGCCGGGGAGAGCGCGCCGCCGGTCCTCGACGAGGCGCGCGGCTGACCCCGCCCGGCCGGGTGCGCGTACCGCCCTGCCCGGGAGCGGCTCGGCCGTCGAGCCCGCCGGCCAGCCGTCGAGCCCTCGGCCGGGACGGCTCAGCGGTCCCGCCCGGCCGGCGGGCCGAACGGGAAGCCGGGCACCGGCGGCCGGAGCTGCACCGTGTCGGCGGACACCTGCCGGGTGCTGCGGCCCAGCACCCGGGCCAGCGCGCGCAGCAGCCACGGCCCGGACGGGTGCAGCTCCGGCCCGATGAGCCGTCCGCTGACCCGGGTCCACCAGTGCCCGGCCACGATCACGTCGGTGATCCGCAGCCGCTGCGGCGGCCACCCGCCCCGGACCACCACGTCGACCACCCGACCGAGCCGCCGGCCCCGCAGGTCGTACGCGGTCCGGCCGAGCAGCTCACCCGCTCGCACGGGCCGACCCCGGGATCCGGTCGACGAGATGCTGCCGCAGCCACGACTCGACCGGTGAGGGCGGCAGGTCGGCCGCCCGGCAGCGCAACCGGACCGCGCTGCCCACCCGGTCGACCACCGCGAGCGGGATCCGCCGGGGCGGCACCGGCGGCTGGTCGGTGAGCCGGTCGGCCACCGCGACCAGGATCCGCCCGATCCGCCCGCCGACCCGCCGCCCGAGCGCCGCGTGCCCGCTGAGCAGGCAGTCCACGTACGGCACGCCCTCGGCGTCGACCGCGAAGCCGAGGTCGTCGACCCGGCCGACCAGCCGGCCGTCGACGTCCACGATCTGCCGGTCGAGCAGTTGCTTGGCCAGTTGAACCCTCACTGTCCCATCCTCGTGATGATCGCCAACGGGATCGCCGCCACCGACGCGGCGACGATGAGCAGCAGGAAGAGCGCCCCGAGCAGGTTGGTCCACCATCCGTTGACCCGGTCGCCCAGGTATCCACGGTCGTTGGCGACCACCAGGATCGGCAGGTAGGTCAGCGGCAGCACCACCGCGCTGAGCACCAGCATGTACTCGGTGAGCCGGACCGGGTCGACCGTGGTCATCAGCAGGATCACCCCGAGCAGCACGCTGACCAGGAGCACGCTGTGGAAGCGGGCCGCCTCCCGCGGGCTGACCCGCTTGCCCCACTGCCAGCCGAAGTACTGCGCCGCCGCGTACGCCGCGGACAGCCCGGTCTCCAGCGCGGCCCCGAAGGTCACCGCGAAGAACGCCAGCACCGCCACCGCCAGCCCGGCGCCGCCGAACGCGGTCACCACCGGCCGGGCCACCTGGTCCAGGCTGTCCAGCGACGACCCCGACGGGTGGTACGCCACCGCGGCGACCGCGATCAGGGACAGCGCCAGGAATCCGCCCACCGGGAAGCCGATGAGCACGTTGGAGCGGGCGCGTGCCAGGTCCGCGGCGCTCCACCGTTCCTCCACCCCGCCCGAGGAGAAGAAGAACACCTCGTACGGGCTGACCGTGGAGGCGAAGAGCGCCACCGCCACGAACCAGTACACCGACCAGCCCTGCCCGGCGGAGCTGATCTGGACCGCCTGGTGCCCGAGCCGCGCCCAGTCGGTCGGCAGCGCGAACAGCGCGACGGCGAAGACCAGCAGCGCCAGCCCGGCCAGCCCGAACACCCGCTCCATCAGCTCGAAACGCATCCGCCAGAGCACCAGCCAGACCGCCACCCCGGCCAACGGCACCCAGAGCAGGTAGCTCCATCCGCTGGCCAGTTGCAGCGCGAGCGCCACCCCGCCCAGCTCGGCCGCCAGGGTGATCACCGTGACCAGCCAGGACGCCACCAGGTTGAGCAGCGCCACCCGCGGCCCGAGCCGCTCCCGGACCAGGTCGAACACCGCCCGGCCGCTCACCGCCGCGATCCGGCCGGCCATTTCGGCGTACGCGCAGATGCCCAGCACCCCGACCAGCAGCACCCAGGCGTGGGCCAGGCCGAAGCGCGCGCCGGCCTGGCTCGCCGCCACCAGATCGCCGATGTCCACGAAGCCGCCGATGGCGGAGAGGACACCGAGCGTGGCGGCGAAGAGCTTCCTCACGTCGGGCCGGCGGCGGGCGGTCTCATCGCCGCGACGATAACCGCGTCAGAGCGGTCTTTTGGGGCGAATCGAGCAGGCCGCCGTACCCGGTCAGGCGCCGGTGAGGTTCTGCAGCCGTACCTGTCCGCGCGACACCAGCCGGCCGCCCTCGTCGGTGATCTCCACGAGCCAGAGCTGCTGGCTGCGACCCCGGTGGATCGGCGTGCCCACCGCCGTGAGCTCGCCGTCGCGGACCGCGCGCAGGAAGTCGGTCTGGTTGGAGACCCCCACCACCTTGCCCTGGTCGCCCAGCCACAGGGCGCCGCCGATGCTGGCCGCCGTCTCCACCACCGAGCAGTAGACCCCGCCGTGCTGGATCCCGTACGGCTGGTGCAGCTCCGGCCGGACCTGCCAACGGATCACCACCCGGTCCGCGCTGACCTCGTCGAACTTCAGCCCGAGCAGGGCCACGAAGCCCCCGGTCACGTCCGGCATCTCCACCACGGCGCCTCCTCCATTACGGTGGACCGCCAGCCTAGTCCCGCCCCCGGTCGGGCAAACCCGCTACGGTCCGGCCCCGGGCATGGGGGAGAATCGGTGACCGTGACCGAGAGCAACCTCCCGCACGGGCGGGACTCCCTGACCGAAGACCTGCGGTGGCGGGGCCTGATCCAGGACTCGACCGGCCTCGACGAGCTGCGCGAGCTGCTCGACGGCGGGAGCGCCACCTTCTATGTGGGCTTCGATCCGACCGCCCCGAGCCTGCACGTCGGCCACCTCATGCAGGTCACCACGGCCCGCCGGCTGCAGCTCGCCGGGCACCGCCCGCTGCTGCTGGTCGGCGGGGCGACCGGTCAGATCGGCGACCCGAAGGAGAGCGCCGAGCGCACCCTCAACCCGCCGGAGGTGGTCGCCGGCTGGGTGCAGCGGATCCGGGAGCAGCTCTCCCCGTTCGTCTCCTACACCGGCGCGAACGCCGCGCAAATGGTGAACAACCTGGACTGGACCGGCGCGATGTCGGTGGTGGAGTTCCTCCGGGACGTCGGCAAGCACTTCCCGGTGAACAAGATGCTGGCCCGCGAGGTGGTCAAGGCCCGACTGGACACCGGCATCAGCTTCACCGAGTTCAGCTACCAGCTGTTGCAGGCCAACGACTTCTTCGAGCTGCACCGCCGGCACGGCTGCCAGCTCCAGTACGGCGGCTCCGACCAGTGGGGCAACATCACCGCCGGCGTCGACTACGTGCGCCGCCGGGGGGCCGGGCCGGTGCAGGCATTCGTGACGCCGCTGGTGACCAAGGCCGACGGCACCAAGTTCGGCAAGACCGAGGGCGGCGCGGTCTGGCTCGACCCGGAGATGACCAGCCCGTACGCCTTCTACCAGTTCTGGGTCAACGCCGACGACCGGGACGTGACCCGCTACCTGCGCTACTTCAGCTTCCGCTCCCGGGAGGAGCTGGAGGAGCTGGAGAAGGCGACGGCGGAGCGGCCGCAGGCCCGGCTGGCCCAGCGGGCCCTCGCCGAGGAGTTGACCGCACTGGTGCACGGCGAGCGGGAGATGGCTCAGGCGGTGGCCGCGAGCCAGGCCCTGTTCGGCCGGGGTTCGCTCGACGAGCTGACCCCGGAGACGCTGCGTGCGGCGCTGACGGAGGCGGGGCTGGTGCACCTCGCCGAGCTGCCGGACGTCGCCGGCCTGCTCAAGGAGTCCGGGCTGGTGCCGAGCATGAAGGAGGCCCGCCGGGTGATCGCCGAGGGCGGCGCGTACGTCAACAACACGCGTATCGCCGCGGTCGACGCCACCGTGTCGGAGGCCGACCTGCTGCACGGGCGTTACCTGGTGCTGCGTCGCGGCAAGCGCAGTTTCGCGGGCGTCGAGCTGCGCCGATAGCCACCGGTCGACGGTGTGACGCGGGACGCGCCCGGCGGATTTGACGATCAATCCGCCGGGCGCGTAACTTTCTTTCTGCCAGCGCGGAACGGACGAAACAGGCGAAAGCCGAAAGGCCGGAGCGCGGGAAGTGCCATCGGGTCTCCACCGGGTCGTTCACCGGCGTGGGCCTGGACCGGGCGGTGTGACCAGGGGTCACGCAGCCGACCGGGTGGCAGCGATCGACCGCCGGGTGCGGATGGCTGACGGCCATCGGGACCCGGCCGGGCGGGGCCCCAGATTCGCCGCAGGGCGGATTTGGCGGGGCGGAACCGACCGGGTAAGGTGATCGACCGGCAGGGACGCGGACGAGTGAGCGGGAAACCGCAGCGGCCGTCCTGCTGAAATCTCCGAAACACCCGACGGAAGTCGGATGAATCGGGGTGCCCGGAAAAGGGGCGGAAGCATGGCAAACCGCGAAACACCGGTTTGACACGGCGGAAACCACCGGGTAACGTAGTAAAAGTGCCCGGCGCGAGAGCGGAATGGGTGCGGTTGAATGGCTTG
>NZ_KQ058773.1 GCF_000982955.1 Micromonospora sp. HK10
CCCGGACCGCCACGCCACCCCCGGCGGCCCCGGCGCAGTCCTGCCAGGGGGCGCCCGGGCCGCCGGGGGTGGCGTGGCTGGTCCGGCCGGCGGTGTCGGTGATCAGCACGGCGCCGGCCAGCCCCCGGGCGACCACCTGGTCGGCCGCGCGGGACCGGGCGGCCGGGTCGGTGACCAGGGCGACCGCGTCGGCCGCCGCGCGCAGCTGCTGGCAGAGGGCATCGACGGAGGTACGTACCGCGGCGGCGGCCAGCCCCAACCGCTCGGTGGCCCGGCTGCGGTCCAGCGTGGTCATCGTGGAGCCGACGAAGAACGCGCCGAGCAGGACGGGGCCGAGCACCACCGCGAGGAAGGCTGCCGTCAACCGCCCGCGTAGCGTCAAGCTTCCCCCCGGAAGTTCCGCGCCCCTCCTGCGATGCTGGCACAGAGTGACCGGGAGGCAAGCGTTGCGTCAGGAGTGTTGCGTGCCGGAATTTTCTGATGGAGCGGATGTGACGCATGAGGCGAAACGGGATTTGCGCATCGACGTGCTCGCCCGCCGCCGGTCACTGACCGCACCGGCCCGCGCGGAGGCGGTGGCGCGCGTCCAGGCCACCCTGGTTTCCCTGGTACGCCGGCTCGCCCCGACCCGGATCACCGCGTACGTGCCGGTCTCCTCGGAGCCGGGCGGGGCGGACCTGCCGGCGGTGCTGCGGGCCGCCCTGCCGCCGGCGGCCGAGCTGCTGCTCCCGGTGCTCTGCGACGACCTGGACCTGGACTGGGCCGCCTACACCGACGTGGCGTCGTTGCGGGCGGCCGGCCGGGGCCTGCGCGAGCCGGCCGGGCCCCGGCTGGGGCGGGCCGCGATCGGCAGCGCCGACCTCGTCGTGCTGCCGGCCCTCGCCGTGGACGGCCGGGGCCGCCGGCTGGGCCGGGGCGGCGGCTCGTACGACCGGGCACTGGCCCGGGTGCCGGCGGCCACCCCGACCGTGGCGCTGCTGCACGACGGCGAGCTGGTCGAGGCGGTACCCGCCGAGCCGCACGACCGACCGGTCGGCGCCGCCGTCACGCCGGTCGACGGGCTGGTGACATTCCCGGATGTGGGGCGGGGCTCTTCCGCTGGACGAACCCGGGTCCGATGACGCACCATTGGCACTCGGATAAGTCGAGTGCCAAACCGGCCGTGCCAGATCCGGAGGAGAACGTGCCCACGTACCAGTACGCCTGCACCGCGTGCGGCCACCAGCTCGAGGCGGTGCAGTCGTTCTCTGACGAGCCGCTGACCGAGTGCCCGGCGTGTGAGGGGCGGCTGCGCAAGCTCTTCAACTCCGTCGGCATCGTGTTCAAGGGCTCCGGCTTCTACCGCACGGACTCCCGTTCGTCCGGTTCCGACACGGCCGCGAGCAGCACTCCCAAGCCGGCCGCCGCCGAGTCGTCGTCCGGCAATGGCTCGTCCGGTTCGTCGGGCTCGTCGTCGACCGCCGGGTCGTCCGGCTCGACCTCGACCAGTGGCTCCTCCGCCAAGACCCCGGCGTCCAGCGGCTCCAGCAGCTCGTCCTGACCCGGAGCCCTCAGCGCTGACAGCAGTGGCCGTCCCCGGCGGGACGGCCACTTCTGTCTGTGCGGCGCGGTAGCACGGCCGCACCCCGCGGCGGGCGTTGTCCACAGGCGCCGAGTTGTCCACAGGCGGTGGACGGTCGCGGGCGGCCCGGCCCGGGGCGCGCCTAGCCTGCCGGCGTCGGACTCTGGCGGCGGAAGGGGCGCGGGTGGCGGGCGAGGGATCACTGCGGCCGGTGCGCTGGCGCGGCCTGCCCCGCGGCGGCACCCTGCTGCGGGTGGCGCTGGTCGCCGCGCTGCTCGGCCTGGCCGCCACCGTGCTCACCACCCCGGCCGGTTGCCCGACGCCCGACGCCACCCCGGGCGGCCCGCCCTCGACCCGTCGACCTTCGGCGCCCACCGCAGGGTCGGCCGCCCCCGGTCCCGGCCGGTCGGGTGCGGCGCTGCCGCTGCCCAGCGGCGCGGTCGGCGTACCGGTCCGGCTCGCCGAGCCGGCCGCGCTCGCGGTGCTGCGCCCGGGGGCCCGGGTGGACCTGCTGGTCGTGCCGGCCGGCGGGGCGCCGGGGGCGGCCATCCTGATCGCGCCCCGGGCTCTGGTGCTCGACGTGGTCGGGGCCGCCGGGGCGGCCGACGGCTCCTCCGCCCTCTATCTGGCCCTCCGGCCGGAGCAGGCGCAGCGGGCCGTCGGGGTGCCCGAGGGCAGCCGCTTCGCCGTCGTGGTCCGCGGCTGACGCCGGTCAGTCCCAGTGCGGCGGGCGCTCGGCCAGCAGCCAGTCGTCGTTGCCGCCGGGGCGCTCCCCCCAGCCACGGTCGGTGTCGTCGGTGGTCTGCTCGGGCAGCACCACGAAGTCGTCGCTGAGGTCGACCACGCGGTCGTCGTCGTCACGCATGCCGGGATCGCTCACGAGCGGCAAGGATACCGGCGCGGAGCGACCAGCCCGACGAGCCGGCGCGGCGCGGGCCTCGGGTGTGCGTAGGCCGGCCAGTGGCTGGATGTCGCGGATCGACACCGAGGCCTTGTCGCACGACGGCGACCGGCGGCCCCGCCACGACCGACTTGCCCGTCGCGTCCGGCGGGTCGGGTGGCGCGGGCGTTGGTAGCGTCGGTCGGCGTGACGACGCCGAGCGGTGGCAGCCCCGCGGACGAGATCTGGCGACGCCCGGCCCCGGACGAGCCGGCCGGTCCCGCCGGTGCCGCGAACCCGGTCGCTGGCCGGCCCGACAACGTGCCCGGCCCGGCCGTGGCGGGTGCCGGGGCCACCGACGGGGAGCCGCACCAGCCCTGGGCCGGCGGGTCCGGACCGGTGGATCAGGCCTGGGCGCGCGGCGCACAACCGCAGCCGCCCGGATCAGCTGCGCCAACCGGCGACAGCGGATGGGCCCGGCTCACGGCGAGCCCCGGCCCGGCCGGCGCCTGGCCTGCCGGGGGGCAGCCGGGCGGAGGCTGGGCCGGGGGCGGACCGGGCGGCGGTTACGCGGGGCCGCCGGCCAACGTCCCGCCGCCGCCGGGCTGGCGGCCGCCGCTGTACGTACAGCCCGCACCGCCCCGGCGGCTACCGCCGCAGGACATGGCCGCCATGGACCACGCCGAACAGCAGGCGCAACGGGTCACCTACGGCCTCGGCGGGCTCGCCGCCGTCGTGCTGGTGGTCCTGGTCTGCCTGCTCTGCTCGCGGGTGCTGTTCTGACGGCCACCCGGCCACCCGGCCAGCCGCCGGTCAGGTCAGGCGGAACAGCCGCCGGTCAGCTGGGACAGCCGCCGGTCAGACGATGTTGCTCCACACCATCTGGGCCCCGCTGTCACCGGTCAGGTAGACGTACACCAGGGCGAATACGGAGAGCACCAGCACCGCCGCGGTGACCAGCCAGGTCAGCCAGGAGGGCAGCCGGGTCATCCGGGGGTGCCGGCTGGTCAGGGCCAGCAGCACCAGGGCCGCCACGGCGAGGCCCACGGTGAACCAGAGCAGCGTGTCGCCGTACTCGGAATGTTCGTGGATCTTTTGCAGGCCCTCCGGCGGGTAGCCCCGACCGCGCAGCACCTCCTCCAGTTCCTCGCCCGACTCGGTGGCCACCCAGGCCACGATCGGGGTCACCACGGACAGCGCCAGCACGGCCCAGCCCAGGCGTGGGCGCCACCGCGGTATCAGGCCGTAGCCGGAGGCCAGCAGCGCCAGCAGCGGGACGAGCACCACGACGGCGTGGATCACCAGGACGTGACCCGGCAGACCGTTGATCTCCTTGAACACCGACACCCTCCGGCAGTTGATGCGGCTTCCTGGGCAGAGAGCGTACGTCGATGTGGTCGACGAGCGCCCCGACGCCCCTTGACACGCACCGCCGGCCCGACCGGTTCACGACCGGCGGGCCGATCTGTGGTCGGGGCCACCCCCGGCCGTGCACCGCTTGTCGGTCGATACGCCACGTGCTGTCATTGCTGCATGTCCAGCGGTGAGGAACTGCTCCGGTCGAAGGGCCTGCGGGTCACCCGACCGCGCCTCGCCGTGCTGGACGTGCTCGCCGGCGGCGGTCACCTCGAGGTCGACGAGATCACCCGCCGGGTGCGGGAACGCCTCGACTCGGTCTCCACCCAGGCGGTGTACGACGTGCTCGGCGCGCTCTCCCGAGCCGGGCTGTCCCGGCGTATCGAGCCGGCCGGCTCGCCCGCCCGCTACGAGGCCCGGGTCGGCGACAACCACCACCACGTGGTGTGCCGGGGCTGCGGTGTGATCGCCGACGTGGACTGTGCCACCGGGAGTGCCCCCTGCCTCGACCCGGACACCTCGCAGGGGTTCGAGGTGGACGAGGCGGAAGTGACCTTCTGGGGCCTCTGCCCCACCTGCCAGGCCCGCCGCTCCGCCGACGCCTGAGTCCGCCCGGCGGGCGTGGCACGCTTGGGCGGTGAACTCCTCCGATGACCTCGGCCTGTTCGGTCCGGGATCGGTCACGTGGAAGGTGCACGAGGAACCGATCCTGTTCGTGGCCGGCCTGCGCTCGCTCTACCTTCAGGCACTGCACCCGCGGGCGATGGCCGGTGTCGCCCAGAACAGCAACTACCGCACCGACGCGTGGGGACGGCTGATCCGGACCGCCACCTACGTGGGGACGACGATCTACGGCACCACCGCCGAGGCGGCGGC
Source organism: Micromonospora sp. HK10 (assembly GCF_000982955.1). GTDB lineage: Bacteria > Actinomycetota > Actinomycetes > Mycobacteriales > Micromonosporaceae > Micromonospora. Next base: position 4,674 of record NZ_KQ058773.1, read on the forward strand.
GGCCGGCCGCCGGCTGCGGACGCTGCACGCCCGGATGCGGGCCCGTGACCCGATCACCGGTGACGAGTTCCGGATCGACGACCCCGACCTGCTGCGCTGGGTGCACGTCGCCGAGGTGGAATCGTTCGTCAGCACCGCCCGGCGGGCCGGGTTGGCGCTGACCGACGCCGAGGTGGACGGCTACTACACGGAGCAGCGGCGGGCCGCGGCCCTGGTGGGGCTGGACCCGGCCGACGTGCCGGGCACCGCCGCGGAGGTGGCCGACTACTACCGGGACATCCAGGCCGAGCTGCGGATGACGAAGGAGGCGGCGGAGACCGCGCTGTTCCTCACCGCCCCGCCGATCCCCTGGAAGCTGAGCCTGCCGGTACGGCTCGGCCTGCACCTCGGGCCGCCGCGCTGGGCGTACCTGGGCATCGCCGCCACCGCTCTCGGCCTGCTGCCGCCCTGGGCCCGCCGGCTGTACGGCGGCCTCGGCCTGCCCACCACGGAACTCTCGGCCGACCTGAGCGTGCGGGCGCTGCGGCTCGCCTTGGCGGCGCTGCCGCGCCGCTACCGGGAGGGGCCGGTGCAGCAGGCCGCGAAGGAACGCGCCGCCCGTCTCACCGCTGCCTGAACCAGCCGGCACCTCGCCGGGGCCCGGCGGGGCCGGTCAGCTCCCGTCGACGCGCGGCTCGGCGGGACGCTCGACGGCCGCCCACGGGTCCTTGCCCGGCGTCTGGGCCCCGGCGGGGCAGGTACGCCGGTAGTCGCACCAGCCGCAGCGCGGGCCGGGCTCGGCCGGGAAGGCCGCGTCGGGGTCGCCGCCGTCGGCCACCGCCCGCTCGGCGGCCATGATGTCCCGGGCGGTCTCCTCGGCCCGGGTGAGCTGCCGTTGCAGCGACTCGGGGGTGTGCTCGTGCGCGGCGACCGTGCCGGTGGGCAGGTGGTGCAGCTCCACCCGGCGGCACGGCCGGCGGAACACCCGCTCGGCCGCGTACGCGTAGAGGGCCAGCGCCTGCGAGCCCCGCGCGTCGTCGGCGTCCAGCCCGGTGCGGCCGGTCTTGTAGTCGACGATCACCAGCTCGGGCCGCCCGTCCGGGCCGGGCCGGGCGTCGATCCGGTCGGTGCGCCCGTTGAAGGCGAGCACCGCGGTCTTGACCGCGACCACCCGCTCCACCCCGACCGGCTCGTCGGCCGGGTCGAGGCCCGCCACGTACGTCTCCAGCCAGGACAGCGCCCGGCGGTAGGCCTCCCGCTCCTGCTCGTCGTCGCGGTAGCCCTCGCGCACCCAGGTGCCCTTGAGCAGCGTGGCCAGCACGTCGGGGCGGCGGCGGTCCGGGGCGAGCGCGTACCAGTTCTTCAGGGCGGTGTGCACGCTCGCGCCGAGCGAGTTGTGTGCCCACGGCGGCCCCTTGGGTGGGGCGGGTCGGTCCACGTACGAGTAGCGGTAGCGCCGGGGACAGTCCGCGTACGCGCCGAGCTTGCTGGGTGTGCAGACGAAGAGCCGCTCCGGCATCCCTTCGAAGCCGAGCTGCTCGGCCTGCTCGGCGCGGGGGCGGGGCGGCCGGCCGCCGGTGGGTCGTCCGGTCGGGGAGGGTCGTCGCACGCCTGAGATCCTGCCACCCCGGTACGACAGCCCGCGCCCGGCAGGCCGTCGCGCGGCTCACCATCGCCCCGGCGGCCACCGCCCGGCTCGTCCGGGCACCCGGCACGCCGGTGGGCGGCGCTCAGCGCATGGAGACGTACTGGGTCACGAAGGCCGCCACCGCGTCGGCGATGAGCTGGACCGCGATGGCCGCCAGCAGCAGACCGGCGATCCGGGTCAGCACCTCGATGCCGCCCGGACGGAGGACCTTGACGATGCCGCCGGAGAAGCGCAGCACCACCCAGACCGCGAGCATCACGGCGACGATGGCGGCGGCGATCGCCAGGTAGTCGGCGAGGCCGCCGGCGCGCTGCACGAAGAGCATGGTGGCCACGATGGCGCCCGGCCCGGCGAGCAGCGGGGTGCCCAGCGGCACCAGGGCGATGTTGGAGGTGGTCTGCTGGTTCGGGTCGTCGGACTTGCCGGTGAGCAGCTCCAGCGCGACGAGGATCAGCAGCAGCCCGCCGGCGGCCTGCAACGCGGGCAGGTCGACGTGCAGGTAGGCCAGGAGGGTCTGGCCGGCCACCGCGAAGACCACGATGACCCCGAGTGCCAGCGCGACGGCCTGCCAGGCGGCCCGGTTCCGGTCGCGCGCGGCCAGCGGCCCGGTGAGCGCGAGGAAGATGGGCATCATGCCGGGCGGGTCGACGATCACCAGCAGGGTCACGAAGACCTCGCCGAAGAGCTTGAGATCCACTCGGACACGGTAGCCGCGGGGATCGGCGGGTTCAGCCTGAAGCGACCGGGGTCACCCCGGCGGCCACGATCGCCTCGTAGCCGGCCGGGTCGGTGGTGAACGCGCCGAGCTGGACGGTCTTGTGCGTGCCGTGGAAGTCCGACGAGCCGGTGACCAGCAGGCCCAGCTCGGCGGCGAGCCGCCGGACGTGGGCCCGCTCGACCGGCGAGTGGTCCTCGTGGTCGGCCTCCAGCCCGGCCAGCCCGGCCGCCGCGAGGTCGACGATCAACTCGTCCGGCACGATCCGGCCGCGCCGGCTGGCCTTCGGGTGCGCGAAGACCGGCACCCCGCCGGCGGCCCGGACCAGCGCCACCGCCCGGAACACGTCGACGTCCTCCTTGGGCAGCCGGTAGCGCTCGCCCAGCCATCGCGGCCCGAACGCCTCGGTCGTGCTGGCCACCAGACCGGCCCGGATCAGCGCCTGCGCGATGTGGGGCCGGCCCACCACGCCACCGCCCGCACCGGCCAGGATCTCCGGCCAGCTCACCTCGACGCCGTCGGCCCGCAGCAGCTCGACGATGCGCTCGGCGCGCACCTCCCGGGCCGCGCGGATCCGGGCCAGCTCGGCGGCCAGCGCCGGCTCGTCCGGGTCGAAGAGGTAGGCGAGCAGGTGCAGCGGGATCGCCGGTTCGGCGCCGTACCAGCGGCAGGAGATCTCCGCGCCGCGCACCAGGGCGAGGCCGGGCGGCAGGGCCCGCACCGCGGCGTCCCATCCGGCGGTGGTGTCGTGGTCGGTGATCGCCACGACGTCCAGCCCGGCGTCGGCGGCGGCCCGGACCAGTTCGGCCGGGCTGAGCGTGCCGTCGCTGGCAGTGGAGTGGGCGTGCAGGTCGATCCGGGTCGGGGCGCTCATCCCGCCGACGCTACCGGCCGGTCCGGGCGGCCGCCGGGGTCACGCCCCGGCATCCGCCACCACGACCGGGCGGTCGGCGGGGGCGACCCCGTCAATGGTCGAGGCGGTGGGCCGCTCGCCGTCCAGCACCCGGTCCGGGCGTACCCGGACCAGCCCGCCGGTGGCGTCGACGTGCATGGCCACCCCGGTCTGGGTCCAGGCCACCCCGGCCACCACCGGCGGCCCGGCCGGGTGGGCGGTCACGGTGGTGCCGAGGGTACGCAGGTCGATCAGGAGCGCCGCCTTGCCGGCCCCGTTGAGCAGCAACCAACGCTGGTCCCAGGAGATCGCCCCCAGCCCGTCGACGGCCAGCTCCGGACCGCAGCCGGTGCGGACCGGGCTGAGGTCACGGGCCGGGTCGAGCAGGGCCACGCAGGGCCGCCCCGGCTTGCCCGCGGCGACCAGGCCGACCACCCGCCCGTCCGGCAGCTCCCCGTAGACGGCCAGCACGTTGGGGGCGGTCGGGCCGGGCCGGGCACCCGCGCTCCTTGACCAGGTCGCGAACCCGCCCCGGCCGGGTTGCCGGATCAGCACGGCATCGCCGGCGAAGCCGACCGGCTCCGCGCCCGCCGGCGCCGGGGTCTGGTTGGCGGCGATGAGCTGGCCGCCGACCAGGCCGGCGGCGTGCAGGTCGGGCCCGTCGCGCCAGGCCACCTGGCGGCCGTTCGCGGCGACCGCGACGGCGTCGGCACCGGCCAGCAGCACCTGCGGCGGGGAGCCGTTCGGCGGCAGCCACCAGAGGGTACGGCCGGCCGGGGTGGCCGAGGTCATCAGCCAGCCGCCGGCGTCGGGGAGGCGCTGGGCCCGCTCGACCGGGCCGACGTTGGTCAGCTCCTGCTGCTCGCCGCCGCTGGTCTCGAGCCGCGACCCGAGGATCAGGTCCAGCTCGGCGCGGACCGGGCCGGGGGCCGGGGCGGTGGCCGTGGGCAGCGGTGCGGGCGAGAACCCCCGCGGGTCGCCGAGCACCACGGTGGGGGTGCCGTGGTTGCCGCCGGGCTCGCCGAGCTGGGCCATCCCGGCGGTGACCAGGACGGTGGCGACGCCGGCCAGGGCCAGGCCGCTCAGTGCGCGGCGCCGGCCGCTGCGCCGGGCCCGCCGGAGCGCCACGGCGGCCGGGTCGGCGGCGAGCGGTTGCGGTGCGGCGACGCGACCCGCCAGGGTCTCGCGCAACGCCCGCTCCAGCTCGTCCTCGGTCACGCGGAATGGACGCTGCGAGGTGCCGGTTTGGTTGTCGCCCGGGTTCGACGTGCGGTTCATCAGGTCTCCACCGGCACGACGCCGACCGCCCGGGCGGCGGGTCGCGGCGCCGCCGGTCGCCCGGGGTGCGACAGCGCGGGCTGCGGCACGTTCGGGGTACGGGACGCGGCTGCCGCGCCGGGCACGGCCGGGGCAACCGGCGCG
>NZ_KQ058774.1 GCF_000982955.1 Micromonospora sp. HK10
GCCCCAGCCGCCGTCGTCGCCCGGGCCGCCGTCACCGTGCCACCGCCGGTCGCCGCGGAACTGCCCGTCGCTGCCGCCCCCCTGTCCGTCGTCGCGCCATCGACCGTCGCCGTCGCGCCACCGACCGTCGTCGCGGGACCGGCCGGTGCCGTCCGCACCGGGCCGTCCGGTGCCCACGCCGAACCCGAACCAGGCCAGGAGCCGGCTGAGCCCGGCCCGGTCGTACCGCCCGGGGCCCCGGCCATCGCCCAGGGCGGCGTCGCCGACCGCGCCGCTGCCGTCGCCGGCACCGCGTCGGCCTCGCCACCCGGCACCGCCTCGGCCACCGGAAGCCGCGGACCCCGCGCCGCCTCCCGGCGAGCCGGGCAACCGCCACCACCCCCGGCCGGGACCGCGCCCCGCGTCCCCGCGCCGCGCCGCGTACCGGTCGGGTCCGAGGCGGCCGGCCGGGTCGCCGGCGGTCCACCGCCCGCCCACGCCGCCGGCTCCCGGCGACCCCGGGTCCGTACCGTCCCCGCCGTTCCCGGCGCCGCGGTCGCCCGCATCCGGGTGGCTCGCGTCGGCGGGGAATCCCGGGCCGAGCGGGCGGTCCTGACCAGTGGCGTACGGGAGGTCGCGGAGCAGGCCGGGGGCGTGCGCGGCGACCAGGCGCAGCCAGTGCTCCGGCGGGTCGCCGGGACGGCCGGGCGTCAGGTCGCCCGGCGCCGGCCGTCCGGCGGCCCGACCGGTGGGCGGGGCGAGCTGGTCGGCGGTGACCCGCAGGGCCCGGGCCAGCCAGTCACGCGGGCGTGGGCGCGGCCGCACCGCCGGACTCCAGTTCCAGTCCCTCGTACGCGAGGGTCAGCGCCTCGATGGCGATCTCCTGCGCGAGGGTGTTGAGGTGGGCGCCACGCCACCGGGTCGGCCACGCGTTGATCATGTTCCAGCGCAGCACCTCGGCGGTGCCGGCCGGGTCCAGCAGCACCACCGAGACGTTGCGCCGGCTCACCGTCCCCTTCGCCGCCGCGTTCACCCAGTCCCACAGCTCACGGGACACGGTCAGGCCGAAGTGGAGGGTGACCGGGGCGTACTCGACCTGGCCCGGCACGGCCCGGATCCGCTCGTTGCCGGCCTCCCGGTAGCTGACCGACGGAATCTGCACCTCCAGGCCGCTGACCTCGGTGAAGTGCCCGTTGGTGATGCCGTTGATGAGCAGCTTGAAGTGGTAGGCGCGGTACGGGTCGACGGGCGCGCCCGGTTGCGGGGTGGCCGTGGTCGGCATGTCAGCCTCCGATCGTCTCGGTCTCGGTGCCGCCGGCCCACTGGCTCAGCTTGAACACCACGAACTCGGCCGGCTTCACCACCGCGATGCCGATGTGCGCGACCACCATGCCGCCGTCGCGGACGTCGGCCGGGTTGGTCTCCTCGTCGCACTTGACGAAGAACGCCTCCTCCGGCGTACGCCCGAGCAGCGCGCCGTCGCGCCACACCCGGGTGAGGAACGCCCCGATGTCCCGGCGGATCGATCGCCAGAGGGTGTAGTCGTTGGGCTCGAAGACCATCCACCGGGTGCCGTTGGCGATGGCCTGCTCGATGGCGATGGAGAGCCGCCGTACGTTGAGATAGCGCCACTCGCTGGCCTCGGCGGCGAGCGTACGGGCGCCCCAGAGCCGGATCCCCTCGCCGGCGAAGTAGCGGATGACGTTGACGCCCTTGGGGTTGAGCACGTCGTGCTCCGGGCGGGTGACCAGGTAGCCGAGGTCCACCGCGCCGCGCACCGGCTCGTTGGCCGGCGCCTTGTGCACGCCGCGGAGCGCGTCGGTCCGGGCCCAGATGCCGGCCACGTGCCCGCTCGGCGGGGTGAGCACCAGCTCCCCGCTGATCGGGTCGCGCACCCTGATCCACGGGAAGTAGAAGGTGGCGAACTCCGACTGCCGGGGCCGGTCGCCAGCCGGCCCGCCGCCGCCATCGTCCGTCTTCGGCCCGCCGTCGGCGGGCTTCGGGGCGTCGTCGGCGGGTTTCGGCCCGCCGTCGGCGGGTTTCGGCCCGCCGTCGGCGGGTTTGCCGGCGGGTTTGCCGGCGCCCGGTGTGGCCACCCGGGTGAGCCGGGAGATGTCGGCCACGTCCGGCGGCGGGTCGCAGATCGCCACCATGGTGCGCAGCCGCTCGGCCATGCTGATCAGTGCGTCGTGGGAGACCGGGTCGTGGTAGCCGGGGGCGGCGAGGATCGAGATCTCGTCGACGGCCTCCAGCAGTTGCAGGCCGCCGCGCCGCCCACCGGTGCCGGTGAGCTGCCCACCCTCGCCGACGTTCACCACCCAGCAGCGGGTGCCGCCGTTGTCGAGGAAGCCGAAGACCGCCCGGGCCAGCGGGGTGCTCTCCGGCTGCTCGCCGTCGGCGTACAGGCGGACGAACTCCGACCAGCTGTTGACCGCCAGGGCCTGGTTGACGTGCGCGGTCCGGTTCGGGGCGACGCCGACGAAGGCGGCCGTGCTGGTGCCGACCGGGCCGATCGGGCGGGCGCCGCTGGGAACCTCCTCGACGTAGATGCCGGGGGAGAAGTAGGTGGGCATCGGTCCTCCTTGAGGAGTCAGTCCGGGGCGCAGACGATGACGAGGTCGGGGTCGGCGGGGTCGAGGTCGGCGGTGTGGGTCCGGCCCCGCCCGACCAGCCGCACCCGCACCGGCCGGTCCGGGGCGTCCGGGTCGTGCGGGACGCCGACCAGCCGGAACCGTCCGGCGTGGTCGGTCTCCGTGGCGTACGGGGTGCCGGGCACCTCGATCCGCATCGCGGCGAGCGGCTGCGCCTCGGGGCCCACCACCCGGCCGTCGAGGGTGCGCATGCCCAGCTGCCGCAGCCGCAGCGGGTGCCGTACCGGCGGTGCGGCGGGCAGCGGCCGGTCGATCCGGGCCGGCACGTCGAGCAGCAGCGCCGGCCGGGGCGCCACCCCGAAGGCCCGCCAGAGCGCGGGGTCGCCGGTGCCGAGCACCACCTCCGGCTCGCCGGCGGTGGCGGCGGCGGCCAGCACCCGGTCCAGCGCCGGCAGCGCGTCCGGTCCGGCGCCGGCGAGCAGCGACCGGAGCACGAACCGGTACGGCTCGCGCGCCCCGCCGCCGGCCGCGGTCGGCCGGACCGGCCGCAGCTCCAGCGGCCAGACGGTGAGGCCGCCGCCCGGGCCGTCGCGGGGCGGTCCGACCGGGACGGCGGCGCCCGCCGCCCCGGTCAGCCAGGCCGCGAGGTCCGCGACGGCCGCCTCGATCGCGCCGGTCATCGCGGCGGCGTCCCCTGGATCCGGTACGCGATGGCCTCGTTCCACACGTGCGGGTAGACGCCGATCTCGAAGTACCGGGTGAACCGGTTGATCGGGGCGTTGCCGTGGTCGTGCCAGAGCAGCCACACCGGGGCGATGGTGAACAGGACGTAGTTGAGCATGACCAGCGGCAGGTAGAGCGGGCCGAGCAACCGGGCCTGGAAGACGTGTACGTCCTCGTGGCGCTGGATGCCGGGGCTGGAGCCGGCGCAGACCGTGCCGATCGTGGTGGCGTACCGCGGGGAGACCCCTTCGACCAGGTTGACCCGGCCGCTGGCCTGGGAGACCACCCGGTCGAGCTGGTGTCCGAAGATCAGGTGCAGGGCGAGGTAGAGGGCGCCGACCACGGTGTTGAGCAGGCTCCACGTGTGGTCGACCACGAACAGGAAGATCCCCCGGGCGTCCGTGCCGTACGTGCCGGCCGAGGCGACCGCCCAGCCGAAGGGGACGCCGAGCAGCAGCCCGACCGCCGCCCCGATGAGCAGGCCCAGGGGGCCGCCGGCGAGCCCGCCGAGCAGGGCGCCGAGGCCGACGTGTACGGCGGCGCTGATGATGCCGAAGACCATGGCGGGTACCTCTTTCAGACCCACGAGCGGATGAAGCGGGGCTCGCGTCCCTGCGCGAGCTGGGTGGGCGAGGCGTTCGTCGCCTGCCGGTTGCCGGGTGGCAACTGGTTGATGCCGAGGGCGGCGGAGAAGATGACCAGCCCGTTGAAGAACGCGATGATCCACTTTTCCGGTCCGGCGTCGCCGGCGAACGCCGCGGTCAGGTACGACAGCGCGAGGGCGAAGCCCAGCGCGAGCCACTTGCGTGCTTTGTCGCCGCTGGGGCCGATCAGGCCGCCGATGACGTTGGTGGCCAGCAGGGTGGCGGCGCTGGCGCCGGTGAGGCTGCCCAGCGCGGCCCAGGTGAAGAGATCGTTCACGGCGATCTCCCTTCGGGTGGTGCCTACGTGCTCGGGGTGGTGGGGAGGTACGGCGGGCGGGCCGGTGCGGCCGGTCCCGTCCGCCCGTGGTGCGGCATCGGGCCGGGTCAGGCCGGATGGTCGGCCTGGGGGGCCGGCGCGGGGCTGGCGGCGGCCGGGGCG
>NZ_KQ058775.1:0-340 GCF_000982955.1 Micromonospora sp. HK10
CCGGTACGCCCGCGCCGGCGACGCGATGAGCAAGGCGGTCGCCACCGCCCGGGCCGGGCTGGGTGACATCCGGGCCCGCTTCCTCGCCGGCGGGCTCCCCGCGGAGAGCCAGCTCGTGGTCAAGTACGGCCTGCCCGGCGACGACGGCCCCGAGTACGTCTGGGCCGGGGTGACCTCGTGGGACACCCCGGAGCGGATCGTCGGCGCCAGCGCCAGCGACGCCAACAGCGACCCGACGGTACGGATCGGCTCCCCGGTCGTGGTGGAGTCCTCCGACGTCGTCGACTGGGCGGTGCTGAACACCACCGGCGTCATCGAGGGCGGCTGGACCCAGGCCGTC
>NZ_KQ058775.1:567-753 GCF_000982955.1 Micromonospora sp. HK10
CGAGCAGCGCGTCCCGGCCCCAGAACGCCGGCTTGTCCCAACCCACCGCCCAGCTGGAGCGGCCCTGCACCGGGGTGATCTCCAACGACAGGTCCTGCCCGTGCAGCGGGTAGCCCATCTCGGTGCGCAGGGTGTCCCGGGCGGCCAGCCCGCAGGCCCGCAGCTCGTACCCGGCGCCGGCGGCGA
>NZ_KQ058776.1 GCF_000982955.1 Micromonospora sp. HK10
CGGTCAGCTTGCCGTCGAACGCGGCGGCGATGCTCTCGGCGCCGCTGGCCAGCAGCAGGGCGCCGGCGGGTGAGCCGGCCTCCTGCCCGGTGGGCTGGCTGTGCACGCCGATCACGATCGCGTCGACGGCGAGTTCGGCGGGGTCGGTGTCGACCAGGCTGAGGGTGGTGCGGGGCGATGTCACGAAAGCTACTCCGGGCGGGCCGGGCCGGCCGCGTCGTGGCGTGCCGGCGATGAAGGTCTCCGGCGGCAACCTACCCGTCGGAGCAGTGGCTGTCCCGCCGATGGGTGCAGGCGGGGGTCCCGCCGATGCTAACCAGACCGGCTGGTGACGGTAAGTTGCCACCCATGACCGAGGTGACCTCCGACGCCGCCGCGACCCGGCTGCGCCGTTCCCCCCTGCACGAGCGGCACACCGCGCTCGGCGCCAAGTTCGCCCCGTTCGGGGGCTGGGAGATGCCCCTGGAGTACGCCGGCGGCGGCGTGCTCAAGGAGCACACGGCGGTGCGTACCGGGGTGGGTGTCTTCGACGTCTCGCACCTGGGCAAGGCACGGATCTCCGGGCCGGGCGCCGCGGACTTCGTCAACGCCTGCCTCACCAACGACCTGCGCCGGATCGGGCCCGGCCAGGCGCAGTACACGCTCTGCTGCGACCAGGCCACCGGCGGCGTGGTGGACGACATCATCGCCTACCTGCACGCCGACGACCACGTCTTCCTCGTGCCGAACGCGGCGAACACCGCCGAGGTGGTGCGCCGGCTGCGCGCCGCCGCGCCG
>NZ_KQ058777.1:0-234 GCF_000982955.1 Micromonospora sp. HK10
CCCGCTCGGCCGCCAGCCGGGCCTCGCGGGCCTCCCGGCGGCGGGCCCGCTCCTTGCTCACCGCGCGCTCACAGCGTGGCGAGCCAGTTGCGCAGCAGCACGGCCCCGGTGTCGGCCGACTTCTCCGGGTGGAACTGGGCCGCCGACAGCGCGCCCCGCTCCACCCCGGCGACAAAATCGGCGCCGTGGTGCGCCGTGGTGACGGTGGCGCCGGCCGCGGCCAGGCCGGCCGGG
>NZ_KQ058777.1:344-653 GCF_000982955.1 Micromonospora sp. HK10
GTTCCAGCCCATGTGCGGCAGCCGGTCGGCCGGCAGCTTCGTCACGCCACCCGGCAACAGCCCGAGCCCCTTGGTCACCACGCCGTGCTCGTCGCCGTGCTCGAAGAGCACCTGCATGCCGACGCAGATGCCCAGGACCGGGCGGCCGGCGGCCACCCGCAACGCCCGGGCCGCGGCGGTCAGGTCGTCGGTCACGGTGACCTCCGCGCCGGCGCGCGCCAAGGCCCGCTCGGCCGAGCGCAGGTTGCCCGAGCCGTAGTCGAGCACCACCACCCGCGGGCCCACCCGCCGCAGCCCGCTCCGCTCGCC
>NZ_KQ058778.1 GCF_000982955.1 Micromonospora sp. HK10
CAGCCGGGCCGCGGCGGCGGCCGCCTCGCGGGCCCGGTCTCCGGTGGCCGTGGTCCACTGCCGGTGCAGCGCCCGGCCGATCTCACCGGGCCGGCCGGCGGCGTGCGCGCCGAAGGCCGGGTGGGCCGGGTCGGTGGCGGTCACCGTGTGGGACAGGGTGGCGAGCCTGGCGCCCGCCTCGTCGAGGCGGGCGGCCAGGACGCGAAGGGTCTCCATGTCAGGCTCCCGCCAGCGGCCGGTACGCCGCGAAGGTCTCGTTGTGCAGCTTCTCCCGCGCCCACTGGGCGGCGTCGGCCGCCGCGGTGACCGCGGCCTGCACCGAGCCGGCGACGTCCCGGGGGTGGCGCTGGTGCAGCGGGCCGAGGAAACGCACGTCGGTGATCCGCCCGCCGGCGGTCACCACCACCTCGACCAGCCCGTCCGGCGACCGGACGGTGACCTCGACCGTCGCCACGGCCCGGTCGAACTCGGCCTGCAGGGTCTCGATGCGCCGGTAGCGGCGCACCGCCTCCTCGATCCAGGCCTCGTCGATCTCCCCCCGCGGCATCGGCGGCTCCTCCCGGCTGCTGGACGGCGCCGCCGGCCTGCCGGCGGCACCGCCCCTCACTGAGCGTGCCGCCACCGTCACCGCGGCACACCGGACCGTACCGCACCGCAATTGCGCGTGTCGATGGCCTGTGGACGGTGCGGGAACCGCGCCGAGCCGGCCCGCCGGGCGGCTCAGCCCCGCCAGAGGGCGAGCATCATGGCTTCCACCGCGATCCGCGGCTTGACGTTCGCCTCGATGGCCGCCCGGCACTCCAGCACCGCCTCCAGCCGGCGCAGCGACCCGTCGGCGGCCCACTTCTCGGCCCCGGCCCCGGCCACCGCGGCGGTGTCCGTGTGCACCGGCGCGACCGGGGCCCGCAACGCCATGGTCAGCGCGTCCCGGTAGAAGCCGGCCAGATCGACCAGGGCCCGGTCGAGCGCGTCGCGCTGGGCCCGGGTGGCCCGCGACTTCTGCCGCTTCTCCAGGTCCTTGAGCTGGCCGGCGGCGCCCCGCATGGCGCCGGCCGCGCCCCGACCGGTGCCACCGGCCCCGAGCGCCGTCTGCAGCGCGGACTTCTCGGCCTCGTCGAGTTCGGCGACCGACGCGGCGGCCTCCGCCTCGGCCGCCTCGATCAGCGCGGACGCCGCGTCGAACGCGGCGCCCACCCCGGTCAACCGGCGCGGCACGGCGAGCACCGCCTCCCGGCGCTGCCGGGCCTCCGGGTCGCGGGCCAGCCGCCGGGCCCGCCCCACGTGCCCCTGCGCGGCCGCCGCGGCCCAGCGGGCCAGGTCGGGCGCGATGCCGTCGCGGCGCGCGAGCACCTCGGCCACCGCGTCGGCCGAGGGCTGCCGCAGCGGTACGACCCGGCAGCGCGACCGGATGGTCACCGAGACGTCGTCCGGGTGCACGGACGGGGCGCAGAGCAGGAAGACCGTTCGCGGCGGCGGCTCCTCGATCGCCTTGAGCAGCGCGTTGCCGGCCGCCTCGGTGAGCCGGTCGGCGTCCTCGATGATGACGACCTGCCAGCGCCCGCCGGACGGGGTGCTGGCCGCGCGGAGCACCAGCGCCCGCATCTCGCCGACCCCGATGGAGAGCCCTTCGGGCACCACCAGCCGCACGTCGGCGTGGGTGCCGGTCATCGTGGTGTGGCAGCCGGGACACCGGCCGCAGCCGGTACCGTGCACGCACTGCAACGCGGCGGCGAAGGCCCGGGCGGCCACCGAGCGGCCGGAGCCGGGCGGCCCGGTGAAGATCCAGGCGTGGGTCATCCCGCCACCGGGGTCACCGCCGGCCGTCGGGTCCGCCGGTTCGGCACCGGCACGCAGCACGGCGGCGGCCGCGGCGGCGGCCCGCCGCAAGGTCGCCACGGCCTCGTCCTGACCGACCAGGTCGGCGAAGACGTCCACCGTCAAGGGGAGCGCTCCATCGTCACCAGCTCCGCGTCGGATAACTCGGGCTGGACCGTGGTGTCCGGGCCGTGGGCCGGCCGGGGATGCACGATGCCGGCCGGGTCGACCAGGAACTCGTCCACCCGCCGGGCCACCGCCTCGGCGATCTCGCCGGCCGGGCGGGCGGCGTCGAGCACCAGGTACCGCTTGGGGTCGGCGGCGGCCAGGTCGAGGAAGGCGTACCGGACCCGCTCGTGGAACGCCAGCGACTCGGCCTCCAGCCGGTCGGCGTCCCGGTTGCGGGACTCGACCCGGGACAGCCCGGTGTGCGGCTCGACGTCGAGGAGCACCACCAGATCGGGCTTGAGCCCGCCGGTGGCCCACGAGGAGAGCCAGGAGACCTCGTCCACCGGCAGCGTACGGCCGGCGCCCTGGTAGGCCAGCGACGAGTCGACGTACCGGTCGCTGATCACCACGGCGCCCCGCACCAGCGCGGGCCGGACCACGGTGGCCACGTGGTGCGCCCGGTCGGCAGCGTAGAGCAGCGCCTCGGCGCGCGGGGACGGGCACTGGTCGTCGGTCTTCTCCAGCACCAGCGAGCGGATCCGCTCGCCGACCGCGGTGGCGCCCGGCTCGCGGGTGACCACGACGTCCCGGCCCTGCTCGCGCAGCCGCTCGGCGAGCGCCGCGAGCTGGGTGGACTTGCCGGCGCCCTCGCCGCCCTCGAAGACCACGAAGAGGCCGGTGGAGACGAACGGCTCGGCCGGCATCAGCGGGCGGCCCCGGATCGATCCCCAGAGGTCGGCGAGGACCGGCACGCCCTTCTTGTCGTCCATCTGGCCGAACGCGCTGATCCCGGCGAAGATCCCGGCCGCGCCCGCGACGAGCAGCAGCAGGCGGGTCGAGGAGATGGAGATGCCCAGGTCGGCGATGGTGAGTTGGCGGGAGCCGCCGACCCCGACCAGGAGGCTGCTCAGCGCGATGGCCAGGATCAGCACCAGCCGGGTGCCGATCTGCACCACCGCGAAGACCCGGCCGCGCACCTCGTCGGCGACCTCGCCGCCGAGCAGCGTGGTGCCGGCCAGGAACGCCATGCCGGCGCCGGCGCCGACCAGGATCGCGCCGACGATGGCCATCGACAGGTGGATGGCGAAGGCGAGCACCAGCACCGAGGCGCTGGCCAGCACGATGCTCATGCCGAACCAGCGGCGCCGGGACATGTCCCGCACGATCATCGGCCCGAGCCCGATGCCGAGCGCCAGGCCGACGAAGATCGCGCCGAAGAGCAGCGAGAACGCGGCGTCACCGGCGCCGAGTGAGTTGGCGAAGAACTTGCCGGTGCCGACCACGATGCCGCCGCCGGCGAACGCGCCGAAGATGCCCAGCACCAGGCCGCGGACCAGCGGGGTCTGCCCGATGTATTTCCAGCCCTCGGAGAACTGCCGGAACATGCTCTGCTCGGTGCGCTCCGCCTCGGTGCGCTGGGCCTCGCTGATCTCCTTGATCCCGAACGCCACCACGAGCGCGGTGGCCAGCCGGGAGAGGGCGTTGAACCAGAGCGCGAGCTGGGCCGGCTGGGCCCAGTCGGGCAGGTTGCCGCCGACCGCGCTGGGCAGGCCGCGGGTCAGCACGGCCAGGGCGATCGCCGCGGCCACCGGGGTCAGGCCGTACGTGGTGATCAGGGTGAGCTGGTTCGCCACCTCCAGCCGGGTACGCGGGATGAGGTTGGGGACCGCGGCCTCCTTGGCCGGGATCCACAGCAACGTGATCGACTCGATCAGGAAGGTGGCGATCAGCGCCCAGCCGACCACCAGGCCGCCCGCGGCGCCGGTGAGCGCGTAGAGCGGAATCGAGGCGAACAGCACGAAGCGCAGCAGGTCGCAGACGACCATGGTCCACCGGCGGTCGAACCGGTCGGCGAAGACGCCCGCCACCGGGCCGAGCACCAGCGCCGGGAGCAGCCGGATGGCGGTCACGCCGCCGAACGCGGCGCCCTGGGCGGTGCTGCCGGAGACCTGCGAGGCGGCGAAGAGCGCGGTGGCGAGCAGGCCGAGCCAGTCGCCGAAGGAGGCCGCGCTGAGCACGATCCACAGCCGGCGGAACGGCCGGATGCGCAGCACCGAGCGGATGGCGGCGGCACCGGACCGGTCGGTCTGGGCGCCGGGCGACGACACGCCGGACGACTCGCCGTTGTTCTGGCTTTCGATGGCCGTACCTCCACGTGCCGGCCCAGAGTTGGGCATCCCCGGTGGAACACTCTAGTCGCGCCCGGGATGCGCCCCCGGAGCGACATTCGCCTGCTCGCCGAGCCTAGGCCGCCGGGACCGTCGCCCGCAGCCCAGACAGACGCGAGGGTATTTCGCATTGTTCCTCAGACAGTTAGCGTGCAGACGTGGTCAGCGACAGCGACAAACTGCGCGATCGTCTCGAACGGGCGACCGCACACCTCGATCCGCCCTTCGCCGTGGTCGATCTCGCCGCCTTCGACGCCAACGCGCGGGCCCTGGTCGACCGGGCCGCCGGCAAGCCGGTCCGGGCCGCCAGCAAGTCGGTGCGGGTCCGGGACCTGCTCACTCGGGCACTGGACCGGCCCGGCTGGCACGGCGTGATGGCGTTCACCCTGCCCGAGGCGAACTGGCTGGTCCGCACCGGTGTCAGCAGCGACGTGCTGGTCGCGTACCCGACAGCGGACCGGGGCGCGCTCGCCGCGCTGGCCGCCGAGCCGGCGCTCGCCGACGCGGTCACCCTGATGGTCGACGACCCCGCCCAACTCGACCTGATCGACCAGGTCTGCCCGCCGGGCCGCCGACCCCCGCTGCGACTCTGCGTCGACCTGGACGCCTCCTGGCGACCGCTGCGCGGGCGGGTGCACGTCGGCGTACGCCGCTCCCCGGTGCACAGCGCCCGGGCCGCCGGCGCGTTCGCCGCCGCCGTCGCCGCCCGGCCCGGCTTCCGGCTGGTCGGGCTGATGTCGTACGAGGCACAGATCGCCGGGCTCGGCGACGCCCCGCCCGGGCAGGCGCTGCTGGGCACCGCGATCCGGGTCGCCCAGCGCGGGTCGTACCGGGAACTGCTGGCCCGGCGCGCGGCCGCGGTCGCCGCGGTACGCGAACACGCCGACCTGGAGTTCGTCAACGGCGGTGGCACCGGCAGCGTGGCCGCCACCAGCGCCGACCCCGCGGTCACCGAGGTCACCGCCGGTTCCGGCCTGTACGGGCCGACGCTCTTCGACGCGTACCGGGCCTGGCGGCCGACCCCGGCGGCGTACTTCGCCTGCGCGGTGGTCCGGCGGCCCGGACCGGGGCTGGCCACCGTGCTCGGCGGCGGCTGGATCGCCTCCGGCCCGGCCGCCGACAGCCGGCTGCCCCGCCCCTGCCTGCCGGCCGGGCTGAAGCTGATCGGCGCCGAGGGGGCGGGCGAGGTGCAGACCCCGCTCGCCGGCCGGGCCGCGGACACGCTCCGGGTCGGCGACCGGGTCTGGTTCCGCCATGCCAAGGCCGGTGAGCTTTGCGAACACGTCAACGAGGTGCACCTCGTTGACGGTGACGCGGTGGTGGCCACCGTGCCGACCTACCGCGGCGAGGGACACGCCTTCCTCTGAGGGGTGGGCCACGGCCGGGCGGGCCGCACCGCCGCCGGCCGGGCCGCACCACC
>NZ_KQ058779.1 GCF_000982955.1 Micromonospora sp. HK10
CCAGGTCGTGGGCTCCGGGGCGGCCGGCGAGGCGGCGGGATCGCTCGGGCCGCTGTGCTGGCCCGGCTCGGGGGTCGGGGTCGTCTCGGACATCGGGCTCAGCTCGCAGGGGGACGGCGCGGACGACCGCGGGACGGGCGGGTCGGGGCCGGTCGGCCCGACCAGGGCCTTCAATGTAGGGCCGGACGGCCAGTCGCGGGTACCCGCGCGAGGTGTCCCCGGGGTTCCGCCGGGCCGCCGATCCGCCGCCGCCCGGCCGGCTGGGCCGCCGATCCGCCGCCGCACGGCCGGCCGGGCGACCGATCCGCCAGCACGCGGCCGGCCGATCGCGGCGTTCGAGTGGTTTGTCCGATCCTCGTCCTCCGCTCACCGGTTCGCTCAAATTCTGTGATCGTTTACCGGGCTTCCGAGCACGCGCGATGAGCGAAACTGGGTTAGGCTGCGGACCATGTGTGGAATCGTGGGTTACGCCGGCGCGCGCCCGGCGCTCGGCATCGTGCTGGACGGATTGCGGCGGCTGGAATACCGCGGTTACGACTCGGCCGGCGTGGCCGTCGTCTGCGAGGACGAGCTGCTGACCGAGAAGAAGGCCGGCAAGCTGGCCAACCTGGAGAAGGTCCTCTCCGAGCGGGCGGCCGACAACCCCGAGGACTGCGCCGCCAGCCCGATCGGCATCGGCGACGGCACCACCGGCATCGGCCACACCCGGTGGGCCACCCACGGCGGCCCGACCGACCGCAACGCCCACCCGCACCTGTCGCCCGACGGCCGGGTCGCCGTGATCCACAACGGCATCATCGAGAACTTCGCCAAGCTCCGCGCCGAGCTGGAGGCCGACGGCGTCGAGTTCGCCAGCGACACCGACACCGAGTGCGCCGCCCACCTGCTCGCCCGGACCCTGGCCGACCTGCGCTCGGCCGGCGAGGTGGACAGCCCGCAACTGCTCGCCTCCGCCATGCGGGTGGTCTGCCAGCGGCTGGAGGGCGCCTTCACGCTGCTCGCCGTCGACGCCGGCATCCCCGGCGCGGTGGTCGGCGCCCGGCGCAACTCGCCCCTGGTCGTGGGCCGGGGCGACGGGGAGAACTACCTGGCCAGCGACGTGGCCGCGTTCATCGAGCACACCCGGGACGCGGTCGAGCTGGGCCAGGACCAGATCGTCCTGATCACCCCGGACGACATCGAGATCACCGACTTCGCCGGGCAGGCCGCCACCGGCAAGGACTTCCACATCGACTGGGACTCCTCCGCCGCCGAGAAGGGCGGCTACGACTGGTTCATGCTCAAGGAGATCGAGGAGCAGCCGCAGGCCGTCGCCGACACGCTGCTCGGCCGGCTCACCGAGACCGGCGAGATCGCCCTCGACGAGGTCCGCCTCAGCGAGCAGGACCTGCGCGACGTCGACAAGATCTTCATCGTCGCCTGCGGCACCGCGTACCACTCCGGCCTGGTCGCCAAGTACGCCATCGAGCACTGGACCCGGATCCCCTGCGAGGTCGAGCTGGCCAGCGAGTTCCGCTACCGCGACCCGGTGCTGGACCGGTCCACCCTGATCGTGGTGATCTCGCAGTCCGGCGAGACCATGGACACGCTGATGGCGCTGCGGCACGCCAAGGAGCAGAAGGCCCGGGTGCTGGCCATCTGCAACACCAACGGCTCCACCATCCCGCGCGAGTCCGACGCCGTGCTCTACACCCACGGCGGCCCGGAGATCGCGGTCGCCTCCACCAAGGCGTTCCTCACCCAGCTCGTCGCCTGCTACCTGATCGGCCTGCACCTGGCCCAGGTACGCGGGATCAAGTTCGCCGACGAGGTGGGCGCGGTGGTGGCCCAGCTCCAGGAGATGCCGGGCAAGCTGCGCGAGCTGCTGGACCGGATCGAGCCGGTCCGGGAGCTGGCCCGGGAGCTGAAGTCCGAGCCGACCGTGCTGTTCATCGGCCGGCACGTCGGCTACCCGGTGGCCCTGGAGGGCGCGCTCAAGCTCAAGGAGCTGGCGTACATGCACGCCGAGGGCTTCGCCGCCGGCGAGCTGAAGCACGGCCCGATCGCCCTGATCGACAAGGGCACCCCGGTCATCTGCATCGTGCCCTCGCCGGTCGGCCGGGGCATGCTGCACGACAAGGTCGTCTCCAACATCCAGGAGGTGCGCGCGCGGGGCGCCCGCACCATCGTGATCGCGGAGGAGGGCGACGAGGCGGTGGTCCGCTACGCCGACCACCTGATCTACGTGCCG
Organism: Micromonospora sp. HK10; assembly: GCF_000982955.1. Classification (GTDB taxonomy): domain Bacteria; phylum Actinomycetota; class Actinomycetes; order Mycobacteriales; family Micromonosporaceae; genus Micromonospora. The sequence goes on from NZ_KQ058779.1 coordinate 2,231, forward strand.
CGCACGCCGACGCTGCTGGCGCCCCTGGTGACCACGGTGCCGTTGCAGGTGCTCGCCGCCGAGATCGCCGCCGCCCGCGGCCACGACGTTGACCAGCCGCGCAACCTGGCCAAGTCGGTCACCGTCGAGTAGTCGACCCCGCGCGGGCCCCGCCGCCGTACGTCGGTGGCGGGGCCTGCGTGCATCCGGCGCGGGTCGCCCGCCAGGGCCGGGGGCGCCGGGCGCGGTCATCGGCCGAGCACGATCCGGGCCATCCCGTCCAGCGCCGGGTTGCCCGGGTCCCAGTAGCCGGTGTGGCCGTACCGGCCGCTGGGGAAACTCCGGCCGCCGAAGCCCGGGCCGCTCGGGTCCGGGCCGAACCAGAGCTCGTGGTCACCGGGCAGCACGGCCAGCACCGGGCCGAGCGGCGTACCGGCCAGCAGAGCCCGGCGGGCCAGCTCCTCCGGCGGCCGGGTCAGCCGGATCACGTCGTCCGGCGCGGTGGCGGCCCACACCTGGCCGGGCGGCATGCGCAGCTCGGCGGCATGGTCGACCCCGACGCCGGGAGAACCGACGAAGACCAGCGCGTCGGCGCTGAGCCCGTGGTCACGGGCGGCGGCGCCGACCACCAACGAGCCGTAGCTGTGCCCGAGCACGGTCTGCCGGGCCGGCGGGGCGTCGTGCGAGGCGCGCAGCCCTTCCTGGAACCGGTGCAGGGCGGGGCCGGCCTCCTCGGCCTGCCGGGCACCGGACGCCTCGGTCAGGAAGTCCGGGGCGTCGTAGTCCAGCCAGAGCACGGCCGCGGCCTCCTCGGTCGGGGCGAGCGCGGCGCACCGGTCCAGCACCCGGGCGGCCCGGCCCAGCTCACCCGGGGCGTCGGCGAGGTCCGCGGTCATCCCCGGGACGTACGTCAGCACGGCGCCGGCCCGGTCCGGGTTACCCAGCGCCACCACCGCCCGCCCGTCCGCCGCCGGGTCCAGCCCGAGCAGGTAGGCGCGCGGGTCCCCCGGCGCGGCCAGCCGCTCGGCGA
>NZ_KQ058780.1 GCF_000982955.1 Micromonospora sp. HK10
CCGCCGCCCGCGCCCCGGCCGCCAGCCTGGAGGAGCTCGGCATGGACTCGCTGGCCCTGCTCGAACTCTCCGCCGTGGTCGCGGACCGGTGGCGGGTGACCATCCCGGAGCAGGCCGGGCAGCTGAGCATCGCCGGCGTCGCCGACCTGGTGGCCCGCAAGGCCGACCCGCCCGGGCACACCGAGAACGCCATCGACATCGCCGCGCCGCTGCGGTTGGTCTGGGAAATCACCAACGACGTGGCCCGGTGGACCGAGCTGTTCACCGAGTACGCGGCCGTCGAGATCCTGCACCGCGACGGCGACACGGTCCGGTTCCGGCTGACCATGCACCCCGACGAGAACGGCACCTCGTGGAGCTGGGTCAGCGAACGCACCGCCGACCCGGACGCCCGCGAGGTGCACGCCCGGCGAGTGGAGACCGGGCCGTTCGAGTACATGCGCATCCACTGGCGCTACGACGAGATCGACGGCGGCACCCGGATGACCTGGGTGCAGGACTTCGCCATGAAGCCCACCGCGCCGGTGGACAACGCGGGCATGACCGAGCGGATCAACACCAACAGCAAGGTCCAGCTCGCGGTCATCAAGGAGCGCATCGAGCGGGCGTACGCGGGAGGCGCGCGATGACCGACACCTCCACGGCCCGGGTCTCCGTCCACGACGTCACCGCCGACCGGCGGCGCGGCGGCGAACTGCGGGTGCTGCTCGGCCCGAAGACCGTCGGCAGCACCTCCGGCTTCATGGGGGTGGCCACCCTCGACCCGGGGGAGCGGATCGCCGAGCACTACCACCCGTACAGCGAGGAGTTCCTCTACGTCGCGCGCGGCGCCATCACCGTCGACCTGGACGACCGGCCGGTGCCGCTCGCCGCCGGGGAGGCCCTGTTCGTGCCCCGCGACGTGCGGCACCGGCTGCGCAACACCGGCGACGAACCGGCCGAGGTGGTCTTCCACCTCGGGCCGCTCGCGCCCCGTCCGGAACTCGGCCACGTCGACACCGAGGGTGCCCCACCACCCCGGACCCCGTCGTGACCGGCCGGCGGACGGTGGTCACCGGCGTCGGCGTCGTCGCACCCGGCGGCGCCACCCGGGACCGGTTCTGGAAGACCATCACCGAGGGGCGCACCGCCACCCGGCGGATCAGCTTCTTCGACCCGTCGCCGTTCCGCTCCCAGATCGCCGCCGAGTGCGACTTCGACCCGGACGCCGCCGGCATCACCCTCGCCGAACGGCAGCGCGCCGACCGGTACGTGCAGTTCGCGCTGGCCTGCTCCGCCGAGGCGCTCGCCGACAGCGGCCTGACCCTCAGCGACGCCGAGCGGGAACGGGCCGGCGTGGTGCTCGGCACCGCGGTCGGCGGCACCATGGCGCTGGAGAAGGAGTACGTGCGGGTCAGCGACTCCGGCCGGCACTGGCTGGTCGACCACACCCTCGGCGGGCCGTACCTGTACCAGGCGCTGATCCCGAGCAGCCTGGCCGCCGACGTGGCCTGCCGGCACGGCCTGCACGGCCCGGCGCAGGTGGTCTCCACCGGCTGCACGTCCGGCATCGACGCCATCGGGTACGCCCACCAGCTCGTCGCCGACGGCGAGGCGGACATCGTGCTGGCCGGCGCCGCCGACTCGCCGATCTCCCCGGTAACCGTCGCCTCGTTCGACGCCATCGGGGCCACCAGCCCGGACAACGACGACCCGGCCCACGCGTCCCGTCCCTTCGACGCCGACCGGCACGGCTTCGTGCTGGCCGAGGGGGCGGCCGTGCTGGTGCTGGAGGAGGCCGAGCACGCCCGCCGCCGCGGCGCGCACGTCTACTGCGAGGTCGCCGGCTACGCCAGCCGCAGCAACGGTTTCCACATGACCGGGCTGCGCCCGGACGGGGCGGAGATGGCCGTCGCCATCGGCGACGCGCTGCGCCAGGCCCGGCTCGCCCCGTCCGCCGTGTCGTACGTCAGCGCGCACGGCTCCGGCACCCGGCAGAACGACCGGCACGAGACCGCCGCCTTCAAGCGGGCGCTGGGCGCCACGGCGTACCGGGTGCCGATCAGCTCGATCAAGTCGATGGTCGGGCACTCGCTCGGGGCGATCGGCTCCATCGAGATGGCCGCGTGCGCGCTGGCCATCGAGTACGGCGTGGTGCCGCCCACCGCCAACTGGGCCACCCGGGACCCGGAGTGCGACCTGGACTACGTGCCCAACGAGGCCCGGGAGGTGCCGGTGGACGTGGCGCTCTCGGTGGGCAGCGGCTTCGGCGGCTTCCAGTCCGCGATGATCTTCCGCCGGCTGGCGGTCCACCCGTGACGGCGCGGGCCGTGGTGACCGGGATCGGGGTGGTCGCGCCGACCGGGGTGGGCGCCGACGCGCACTGGGACGCGGTCCTCGCCGGCACCCGCCGCACCGGGCCGATCACCCTGTTCGACCCGGCCGGCTACCCGACCCGGGTGGCCGGGGAGGTGCCCGACTTCGACCCGGCTGGCTTCAGCGACACCCGGCAGCGGGTGCAGACCGACCGGTGGACGCACCTCGGCTTCGCCGCCACCCGGCTGGCGCTGGCCGACGCCGGCCTGCCCGAGCGGTCTCCCGATCCGTACCGGTGGGCGGTCACCCTGGCCAGTTCCTCGGGTGGAAACCTGTTCGGGCAGCGGGAGCTGCAACGGCTCTGGGGCGGGGCCACCCGGACCGTCGGGGCGTACCAGTCGATCGCCTGGTTCTACGCGGCCAGCGTCGGGCAGCTCTCCATCCGGCATCAGCTCAAGGGGCCCTGCGGGGTGACCGTCTCGGAGTCGGCGGGCGGGTTGGACAGCCTCGCCCACGCGGTGCGGACGATCCGCCGGGGCACGCCGCTGGTGGTGGCCGGGGCGACCGAGTGTCCGCTGAGCCCGTACGCGCTGGCCTGCCAGCTCCGTTCCGGGCTGCTCAGCGACACCGCCGACCCGGAGCGGGCGTACCGGCCGTTCGAC
>NZ_KQ058781.1 GCF_000982955.1 Micromonospora sp. HK10
TCGGGGGTGACCTGCTCGGGCGGTCGGGGGGTGTAACCATCGGTGGCGGGGAGGTGATTCCCTCGGCCTGGATCCGATGCCCCCGGGGGGTGGACCGGTGGTGCGCGGTCCGGGGGGTGTAACGACGGGGGCCGGGACGTCATTCCCTGGCTTCCCCGGGGGTGGACCGGTGGTGCGCGGTGCGGTGGTGCGCGGTGCGGGGGATGTAACGACGGCCGGCGGCCGGTCATTCCGACCGGGGGCCGCTCACCCTGGGTGGGGCTGCTCCGCGGTCTGCCATGTTCAACGACCCCGGCCCCGGCATGATTCCGCCCTGCGGGTGGCCCCCGACCACGGGACGCCGACCCCCAAATCCGGCACGGAACCCCGACCCCCCAGACCGGGCATAGGACGCCGACCCTCAAACCCCGGCACGGAACCGCGGCCCTTAGACCGGGCATGGGACGCCGGCCCCCAGACCGGGCATGGGACGCCGGCCCTCAGACCGGGCACGGGACGCCGGCCCCAAACCGGGCAGCCGGCGACCCGTGACCATAGCCCGAATCCGAGTGATCCCGGACATTCCGCGTTGCCGGAGGGTTCTCGACGCGAAGGTGAACGCCGTCCGGTCGCGTGGGGTTTCCGGACGCTACCGACTTGATGACGGAAACGACTCACGCCGGAGGCAGCGGCTGCGTTCGGAGGCAGCGCCTGCGGCTTCGGTGTCGATGGGGCGGCTGATTGACCCGGGATGCGGCAGGCTGGCGTATCCCAGGCCGGGGAGGCCACCGACTGCGGCATCCCGAGCGGAGCGACCCCGGTGTCCGAGGGCCGGACGCCCACGAGGCGCGGTGATGAGTCGTGCGCGACATCAGGTCGGTAGTGAGGTAAAGAGCACCGGCCGGGCTCGGCGCCGTCGGGAGGTTGACCCACTCTGGTTGCCGCGATCCGGCCTCTCCTCGGTCGGATGCCCCAGTTCGCGGCATCCGGCCCCGACCAGTGGCGGTGGCCGGCGTCAGTGGGTGTCGGCCGGGGCCGTGGCGGGGCGCTGGGTGGGGAGGGGGCGGGGCGACGGCCAGGGGACGTCGGGGGAGGGGTGGAAGGTGATGCCGGCGGCTGTCCAGCGCGGGGCGTGCCCGGCGAGCCGGGCCCGGAAGTCGGCCCAGTCGTGGGTCGCCCGGGGGGACCAGCCGAGTTCCGCGACGGCGGGCAGGCGCGGGAAGAGCATGAACTCCACCTCGGCGAGCGTGCTGACCGACTCGGTCCAGAGCGGCGCCTCCACGCCCAGCACCGCCTCGACCGGCACGCCGGTGAGGTGCGTACCCGGATCCCAGTCGTAGGCCCGGCGTACGTCGATGAGGCCCGCCCAGTCGTGCCCGATCGGGGTGTCCGGGGCGTACTTCATGTCCAGGTAGACGCGGTTGCCGGGGGAGAGGATCACCCGGGCGCCCCGGCGTACCGCGTCGGCGGTCTCCGGGTCGTCGCCGTTGGTGCCCCACCATTGCAGGACCCGCCCGTCGAGGTGCGCCGCCGGGGCGAGCTGGTGCCAGCCGACCACGGTCTTGCCGGTGGCTGCGACGATCCGCTGCGCCCGCTCGACGAAGCCGGTGTACGCCTCGCCCTTGACCTTGAAGGCCTCGTCGCCGCCGAGGTGCAGCCACGGGCCGGGGGTCAGCGCGGCCACCTCGCCTACCACGTCGGCGACGAAGTCGTACGTCCGCTCGTCGGTCGGGTCGACGTAGCTGAAGCCCACCTCGGTGCCGGTGTACGGCGGCGGCGGGATCTTGCCGGGCGCGAGTTCCGGGTACGCGACCAGGGCCGCGTTGGTGTGCCCGGGCAGGTCGATCTCCGGCACCACGGTCACGTGCCGGCGGGCCGCGTACTCGACGATCCGCTGGTAGTCGGCCTTGCGGTACCACCCGCCGGGCCCGCCGCCGACCTCGGTGGCGCCGCCCACCTCGGTCAGTCGGGGCCAGGAGTCGACGGCGATCCGCCAGCCCTGGTCGTCGGTGAGGTGCAGGTGCAGGTGGTTGAGTTTGTAGCGGGCCAGGTGGTCGACGACCCGCAGCACGTCGTCGACGGCGAAGAAGTGCCGGGCCACATCGAGCATCGCGCCCCGGTAGGGAAAGCGCGGCCGGTCGACGATGGTGCCGCCGGGCACTGCCCACCGCTCGGCGACCGGGGTGGGGCTGTCGATGGCGGCGGGCAGCAGCTGCCGCAGCGTCTGCGCGCCGTGGAACAACCCGGCCGCGGTGGCGGCGGTGATCCGTACGCCG
>NZ_KQ058782.1 GCF_000982955.1 Micromonospora sp. HK10
GCAGCCCTTCGGCTCCGGCGCGCCGGGCTGCCGCGGCGCCGGTGCTCGCCCGCCCGGACCCGGGTCGGTGCCGGCCGGCGCTGCCGTGACCCCGCCGCCCTGCGGTCCCGCCCGTACGTCCGCCCCGGCGGTGCTTCCGGCGGCGGTGGCCGCGGCGGTGCTCGCGGCGGCGGCGGTCCCGGCGGTGGTGGTCGTTGCGGTGCTCCCGGCGGCGGTGGTCGTGGCGCCCTCGGCCCGCCCGGCGGCGTGCGCGTCGCGCCCGGGCCGCGGGTCGGCGTCCGCACCGTCCACCGGCCCGTTCCCGGCCCGGCCGTCGACCGGGCGCCCCTCGACGTCGGTGGCCGCGCCCGGCCGGTCACCGGTCACCGGGCCCGGCCCCGGGCGGTCGGTCCCGGCGGACCGGCCGCCCGACGACGGGTCACCGGCGTCCCAGCGCAGGAACTCGCCACAGGTGCCGCAGAACTGGTCGGCGTCGCCGTTGCCGGCGCCGCACTCCGCGCAGATGATCATTGGGCTGCCTCCAGGATCACCCGGACGTGGGCCGGCACCGCGGCGGCCAGGACGTGGCGGACCAACGCCTCGTCGGCCTCCCCGCGGATCCGTACCCGCACCTCCGGCGTCTCGTCGGGCGGCGGCGCGTCGGTCGGCGTCGCCGAGCAGGTCACCCCGCCGCTGTCGGTGACCTCGGCCGCCACCCCGGCCGCGACCCGCAGGGCCAGCACCACCCCCCGGGCCGTACCCCGCCAGCCGTGCACCTCGACGGCGTGCCGGACCAGGTCCCGGCGGACGTCCGGCGACCGGTCCCCGTCCACCGGTGCGGCCACCCAACCGGCCAGCCAGTCGAGGAAGTCCGGCGGGGCCAGCTCGAGGTCGAAGTAGGCGTCGAGACAGTCGAGGGTGAGCAGGATCGGAGCCAGCACCTCGTCCAGCCCGGCGGTGAACCGTTGGGCGAAGTCGTCCTCCAGGTACATGGCGGGCAACTGCTGCCCGATCGGGTGCGGGCTGACCAGCCCCGGCACGGAACCCCGCATCATCCCCTCCTGACCTCGGCACCCCGGCTCACGAGGTGACCCGCACCTGGTGGCCGTAGGAGAAGGCGAGCCCGCTGACGTCCAGCTCGATGCGCTGCACGGCCTCGCCCCGGTCCCCGGTGGTCGGGTCCGCGCCGAACAACCGGACGTCCTCCACCAGGTCGATCCCGGCCACCCGCTGGAGCACGGCGTGCAGCTCGCCCGACTGCACCGGCCGGCCGAACGGCCACCCGGTGCCCTCCGGTCCACCCCGGACCGGATCCAGGTAGTCGTAGAGCGCGCGCAGCGCCCGGCGGCGCAGGTCGGCCGTGGACCCCGCCCGGGACCGGGCCCGGACCTGCGCCACCACCGTCACCCCCTGGTAGAAGGGCGGCTCCACCAGCACCCGGGCGCCGACGCAGCGGCGTACGTCGAGGAACGCCCGGATCCGCTCCAGGGTTTCGTCGCGGGGCCGCAGCGCGGCGAACCGGGCCGCGTCGTCGTCGCTGTCCCGGTGCTCGCCCAGCGCCGGCACCACCAGCACCCGCACCGCGGTCGAACCGTCGCCGGCCGGTACGCACCGCACCCGCAGCACCTCCGGCGCGGCCTGCCGGGCCAACTGCTCGTAGTCCTCCGCGGTGACCGCCCGCTCCCGGGTCCGCAGGGTGAGCGGACCGCGTACCGACGTCTCGGCCAGCGACTCGCCGTCCACCCCGCCGGTGGCGGCGGCCCGGTTCGTCACCGTGGAGACGAACGGCACCGGGTCGCGCAGCACGGTCAATGACCGGGCGGCCACGTTGCCCTGCCGGCCCCCACCCGTCCGGTACGCCGGGATCCGCACCACCGCGCCCTTCGGCGGCACCGCCCCGTACCCGCGGACCGTGCCGTCGGGTTGCCGCACGGCCGGCCCGAAGCGGATCTCGCCGCCGGCCCGGTCCACGCAGACGTGCCGGTCCTCCGGCCCGGAGTCGGCGAAGCTCGGCACCTCCCGCCAGGTCTGCCACCCCTCGGCGGTGCCGACCTCGATCTCGATCGTGCCGTCGGCGGCGACGATCGGCGCGCGCTGCACGGTGAACCGCTGGCCCGGCACCCCTTCGGCCGCGCCGACGGTCTCCCCGGCGATCAGCTCCGCGTGGCAGGCCTCGACCGTCCCACCCACGGTGGCCGCCTCGGCCCGGCCGAGCCGGGGCGGGGCGTGGAAGAACGGCTGCCCGGCGGCGGGCTCGCGCAGCCGGCAGCGCAGCCACCCGGCGCGGTGCCGGGCCACCGCCGACGCGGTGTGGCCGGCCGGTACGTGCAGGACCACCTCACCGGCCCGGTTCAACGCGCCCGTGGTGTCCCGCTCGACCGGGCACGGCACCCAGCCGTCGTCGGTCCACGCCTCCCAGACCAGCGGCGGGTTCGTCGGGTCCACGCCCCGGCCGGCGACCGCCCAGTCCATGGTGAGCAGCACCGCGCAGCCGGGCACCGCCGTGTCCAGCCCGAACAGCACGGCGTCGCCGGCCGCCGGCGGATCGGCGAACGCCGGCACCCGGTCCGGGCCGCCCAGCTCGCCGGTCCGGTCGGTGGGCTGCCCGCCGGCCGGTACGGTCATCACCCGGACCAGCCGGCACGGCGGCACGGTCAGCTCGCGCAACGTCTCGAAGGTCACCGGCTCGACGTTCTCGGCCCGCACGGTCGCCACGTGGGTGCGGGCCGGCACCACCACGGCCGCCTCGCGCGGCGCGGAAAGCCAGAACGTCACGTCGGTCGAGGCCACCGCGGGCGGGAACGGGGTGATGCCGAGCAGGTCGAGGAACTTCACGTAGTGCCGGTCGGGCACCCGGTTGAGCCGGTAGAGGAGCTGGTCGACCAGGTAGGCGAACGTCTCGATGAGGGTGACCCCCGGGTCCGAGACGTTGTGGTCGGTCCACTCCGGGCAGCGCCGCTGCACCAGGCGTTTGGCGTCGTCGACCAGGTCCTGGAACCGGCGGTCGTCGAGGTGGGGCGCGGGCAGGGCCATCACTCGGCTCCGGGATCGTGCGCGGGGATGACGTAGAACGGGAAGACCAGGTTGCGGGGGTCGTTGTCCTGGCGCAGCCGGTAGCGGATGTCGATGTGCAGGGTGCCGCGGTCCGCGTCGGCGAAGTCGACCAGCACGTCGTCCAGCTCGATCCGCGGCTCCCACCGCTCCAGCGCCAGCCGCACCTGGTAGGCGACCTGGCCGGCGGTGGACGGGTCGGCCGGGGCGAACGCCAGCTCGTGGATGGCGCAACCGAACTCGGGCCGGCCGGGCCGCTCGCCGGGGGCGGTGCCGAGGATCAGCCGGATGCTCTCCACCACCTCGCGGTCGCCGCGCACCAGGGCGACCCCGCCGGTCGGGTCGGTGCGCAGCGGGAACGCCCAGCCGGCACCGATGAAGTCCGTGGCCATACCGGTCAACCTCCGATCAGCACGGTCGGGCAGCCGGCGACGATCGGGGCGCCGCAGCCGGCGAGGTCGCCCAGCCGGGCGGCGGGCCGGCCACCGATCAGCACCGTCGGGCAGCCCGGTGGCAGCAGGGGCGACGGCGGATGCGGCGGGGTGCCGGGGAAGGAGCAGGCGTGCAGCGTGCCGACGGTCGCGGCGGGCTGCCCGCCGATGAGGACGGTGGGCACCCCGGGGCCGCCGACCGTTCCGGGGTGGGCGGTCGGGTCACCGACGCGAGCGGCTGGTGGCACGGCTCTCTCCCTTCGTCACCGCTGTCTCAGTTGATCCGTACGACCGCGCCGCGGACCGTCACCGGGCCGCTCGCGGTCAGCTCGGCACCGCCCTGGCCGGCGACCTTCACGGTGGCGCCCTCCACGGCCACGCCGCCGGTGCCGCGTACGCTGACCTGCCCCTGGCCCTCGATCGCGACGTCGCTCTTCGACGTGACGGTGACCCGCTGGCCGGCCAGCTCCAGCGGGCCGGTGCCGGCGTCCAGGCTGATCCCTTCCCGGGCCTGGACGCTCACCTTGCCGTCGCTGACGATCTCGATCCGCCGGCCGGTGCGGTCCAGCCGCACGGTGAACTTGCGGTCCCCGGTGGCGAGCAGGATGCCGTCCGGGCCGCTGCCGGCCTCCAGCAGCTCCAGCCGGTGCCCGGTGCGGGACACCAGCGCCCGGGCGGCGATCCGGCCGGTGCCGGCGTCCACCGGGTCGGTGTCCAGCTTCGGTGGCGCGTCGGTGCCGTTGTGCAGCCCGCCCAGCACGTACGCGGCGTCGAGGTTGCCGCCGGTGAAGCCGACCAGCACCTCGTCACCCACCTCCGGAAGCAGCACCGTGCCCCGGTCCGCGCCCGCCCCCGGCTGCACCACCCGGGCCCAGCCGGTGGTGTACGTCCCGTCCAGCCAGGGCAGGGTGAGCCGGACCCGGCCCAGCTTCTTCGGGTCCTTCACGTCGCTGACCACGGCCGGGACCAGGCCCCGACCGGCGGGCTCGGCGGCGGACCCGCCGGTGGCCAGGCCGTAGAGCGAGCGGTCGGACCGGCCGGAGACGGTGAACGCCGTGGTGTAGCCGGCCTGTTCGCTGAACACGTGCCGGGTGCTGGTCAGCACGTACCGGCCCTGGAACGGCGCACCGACGTTGGCCAGCGCGACCGCGGCGCCCGCGCGCAGCCGGGCGTTGCCCTTGGCCACCCCCTCGATCTCGGCGCACCCGCCGCCGAGGTCGCCGGCGAGCGCGCCGGCCACCGTCCGGACCGCCGCGTCCGTGCCCAGCGTCGGGTCGGCCACCAGGTACGCCGGGCTGCCCAGCGTGCGGCCCAGCTCGGCCGGGTCGACGCCGATCCCGTCGGCGCCCGGCACGGTCGGGGTGGCGGTCGCGCTGACCGCCCGCTTGGTTGCCGGGTCCCAGCCCCGGGCGCCCACCTCGGGCACCTGCGCGGTCGCGGTCACCCCGGCCCGCAGCGCGATCAGGTTCCGGTTGACCTCGAGCACCAGCGGGTCCTGGCTGGCCCGCGCGGACGGGTCCGGGGCGCCGATGGGTGGCTCGGGCATCCGCAGGTGCAGCTCGCCGTCGCGGACCGTCACCTGCGCGCCCACCAGCTCGGCGAGCCGGTGCAGGAAGGCCCAGTCGCTGACGTTGTCCTGGCTCAGCTGCGCCTCCGGCTCGCCGCCGATGCCGGCCACCGGGTCGATCCGGCCCGCTTTCAGCCCGGCCCGCTGGGCCACCTTGCGCACGATGTCCGGCACGCTCATTCCCGGGTACGCGGCGACCCGCCGGCCGCGCAGCAGCCGGTGGGCCAGGTCGAGGCCGCGGATCTCGGTGAACGTGCCGGTCGCGTCCAGTTCGCACTCCAGGGCGGTGACCTCGCCGCGCAGCAGCGGCGCGGGACCACCCGGGTCGGAGGTCTGCACGGTCAGCCGCACCGGTACGCCGATGGCGAACCCGCCCTTGGCCAGCACGCTGCGGTCCGGGTCGCGGTAGCGCAGCACGAACCGGTCGGGCAGGTTGCGGCTGTCGTCCACGGCCGCGTACGTCAGCAGCGACGCGATCTCGGCGGGCAGCGGGCTGCCGCCCACCTCGACGAGGAGGGCGTTGGCGAACTGCTCATTGGCCACGGGCACCACCCGTCAGCTCCTCGGGGGCCGGCACCAGCAGGGCGGTGCCGGGCCGCAGCCGCATCGGGTCGTCGATGTCGTTGGCCTCGGCGATCTGCCGCCACAGCCCGGCCCGCCCGTACGCCTGGTACGCCACCGAGTGCAGGGTGTCCCCGGCCACGACGACGTGGATGTCCCGGGCGGCGAGCGCGCCGGAGGTCGGGTTCTGCCCCGGCTGCTCGCCGGAGATCTCCTCGAGGGTGACCGTGCAGAGCGCCCGCACCGGGGTGCCACCTGGGGTGAACAGGGTGTACTTGGCGCTGACGCTGGACACGAAGGACGGGAAGCCCACCATGCCGCCCCAGTGGAACACCACCCACGGCGGGGAGCCCTTCTTCTGCTGGCGGCTCGCGTCGGTCGGCACGCAGCAGGCGAAGAGCTCCTCCACCCGCTTCACCACCGAGCTGTCCATGGTGTCGGTGGCGTCGAAGAACATCTCCAGGCTCAGCTTGCACGGGTCCGAGCCGGTGAATTCGGGCACGCCGCTCTTCTTCGCGTTGCGCTGCGCGTCCCGTTTCCACTTGGCCGTCTTGGTCAGCGCCAGTTCCTTCGGGTTGAACTGGAACGGGATCTGGCCCAGCTTCGGCCCGGGGGACGCGGTACCGCCGTTGCGCGGCGGTTCGTGCAGTTGCAGGTACGCGTGGGTGAGCTGCGGCGGTGGACCGCCGCCCCGGCCGGCCGGGCTGCCGGCGGCGGTGAAGGTGACCGGGGAGGCCGTCACGCCGCCACCTCGTTCCGCTCGGCGGCGGCGCGGCGCGTCGCGCCGCCGGGCCGTGTGCTCTGCTCGCGCATGGCTCAGCCGCCCGTTCCGGGGCCGAAGAAGCCGTGGTGGGCCAGTTCCAGGGTCTCCACGGCGACCTTCGGGTTGTCCGGGCTGAGCTGCGGCCCGGTCCACTTCACCGGGATGACGTCGAGCAGCCCCCACCGGGCGATGACGGTGCCCTCCAGGGTGCGGGCCTCGATCGTGGCGGTCTTGCGGGTGATCCCGTTGGCCATGCCACCGAACCAGCGCATCAGCTTGGTGCTGTCCGCGGTGACCGGCCGGGAGAGCTTGACGTTGGAGAACTTCATCCGGGTGGGCAGCTGCCAGATGTGCCCGTTGTTGCCGCCCTCCTCGCGCTGCTCGACCACGACCTCGCAGCCCAGCCCGTCACAGGTGTTGAACGCGCCGAGATCCTGGTCGTCGATCTTGACGACGAAGGCGATCGCGACGGCGACCTCGTCCTTGGTCATCCACCCCTCCTGGTCGGTCGGCGCTGGTATCTGCTCGGTTGCTGGTCGGCCCCGGCCCGCCCGGTCAGCCCGGCCCGCCGAGGACCCCGTGCCGCTCCCGGTCCAGGCGCAGCTCGGTCTTCAGCCGGCGCAGCAGGGGGTCGTACAACTTCTTCAGCAGTTCCTCCGGTTCGGTCCCGGCGGCCGTGCCGGGCGGGGGAGCGGTGGCGGCCGGTGCGGCCGCCGGCCCGG
>NZ_KQ058783.1 GCF_000982955.1 Micromonospora sp. HK10
ATGGGCGGGGTGCCCGCCTCGACCCGGGCCGGCGGCGCGGCGCGGAGGCGTTCGGCGGGCCGGTCGGGCCGCTGCGCGCGCCCCGGCAGCCGGCCGAGGTGATGGCGCAGTCCGGGGCCGCGGCCGGCGCGCCCCCGGTGATCGCCCGGGCCCACCACGGCAGCGTCTCCCGCGAGGAACGCAAGCACATCGAGGAGGCGCTGAAGTCCGGCCAGCTGCCGGCCGTGGTGGCGACCTCCAGCCTGGAGCTGGGCATCGACATGGGCGCGGTCGACCTGGTGGTGCAGATCGAGGCGCCACCCAGCGTCGCCGCCGGCCTGCAACGGGTCGGCCGGGCCGGGCACCAGGTCGGCGCGGTCTCCCGGGGCGTGGTCTTCCCCAAGCACCGCGGCGACCTGCTCTCCTGCACCGTGGTCGCCGAACGGATGGGCACCGGCGCGATCGAGGAGCTGCACTATCCGCGCAACCCCCTCGACGTGCTGGCCCAGCAGATCGTGGCCATGGTGGCCCTGGAGCCGTGGCGGGTGGGTGACCTGGCCGTGCTGGTCCGCCGGGCGGCTCCGTTCGCCGAGCTGCCCGACTCCGCGCTGCACGCGGTCCTCGACATGCTCTCCGGGCGCTACCCGTCGACCGCGTTCGCCGAGCTGCGCCCCCGGCTGGTCTGGGACCGGGCCACCGACGTGCTCACCGGCCGGCCCGGCGCTCAGCGCCTGGCCGTGACCAGCGGCGGCACCATCCCCGACCGGGGCCTGTTCGGCGTCTTCCTGGCCGGCGCGGAACGCGCCGCCCGGGTGGGCGAGCTGGACGAGGAGATGGTCTACGAGTCGCGGGTCGGCGACGTCTTCCTGCTCGGCTCGTCGTCCTGGCGGATCGAGGAGATCACCCCCGACCGGGTGCTGGTCTCCCCCGCTCCCGGCCAGGCCGCCCGGATGCCGTTCTGGAAGGGCGACCAGCTCGGCCGCCCGGTCGAGTTGGGCCGGGCGATCGGCGCCCGGGTCCGGGCGCTGCTGCGCCAGTCCGACGCCGACGCGGTGACCGCGTTGCGGGCCGGTGGGCTGGACGACTGGGCCGCCGGCAACCTGCTGACCTACCTGCGCGAGCAGCAGGCGGCCACCCGGTCGCTGCCCGACGACCGCACGGTGGTGGTCGAGCGGTTCCGCGACGAGCTGGGCGACTGGCGGCTCGCCGTGCACTCGGTGCTCGGCGCCCGGGTCAACGGGCCGTGGGCGCTGGCCATCGGCCGCCGGCTCGCCGAACGCTACGGGGTGGACGCCCAGGTCATGCCCTCCGACGACGGGATCGTGGTCCGCCTGCCGGACACCGCCGAGACCCCGCCCGGCGCCGACGTGGTGGTCTTCGAGCCCGAAGAGATCACCCAGCTGGTCGAGGAGTCCGTCGGCACCTCGGCGCTGTTCGCGTCCCGGTTCCGCGAGTGCGCGGCCCGCTCCCTGCTGCTGCCCCGCCGCGATCCGCGCCGCCGCCAGCCGCTGTGGCAGCAGCGCCAGCGCGCCGCCCAACTGCTCGACGTGGCCCGCGAGTACGCCGACTTCCCGGTGACGCTGGAGGCCGCCCGGGAATGTCTCCAGGACGTCTTCGACCAGCCGGCCCTGGCCGGCCTGATGCGCGACCTGGCCGCGCGCAAGGTGCGGCTGGTCGAGGTGGAGTCCGAGCGCCCCTCGCCGTTCGCCCGTTCGCTGCTCTTCGGCTACGTCGGCGCGTTCCTCTACGAGGGCGACGCGCCGCTGGCCGAGCGCCGGGCCGCCGCGCTGGCCCTGGACTCCGGGCTCCTCGGTGAGCTGCTCGGCCGGGTCGACCTGCGGGAGCTGCTCGACCCGGCGGTGCTCGCCGAGACCGAGCGGCAGCTGCGCTGGCTGACCGAGCAGCGCCGCCCCCGCGACGCGGAGGACGTGGTCGAGCTGCTCCGGGTGGTCGGCGACCTCGGCGACGCCGAGCTGGCCGAGCGGGGCGCGCCGGTCGGCTGGCTGGCGGAGTTGGCCGCGGCCCGGCGGGTGCTGCGGGTCCGGATCGCCGGCGAGGACCGCTGGGTGGTGGTGGAGGACGCCGCCCGGCTGCGCGACGCGCTCGGCGTGGCGCTGCCCGTCGGGGTGGCCGAGGCGTACCTGACGCCGGTGGCCGACCCGCTCGGCGACCTGGTCACCCGGTACGCCCGCACCCACGGCCCGTTCGCGGCGGCGACCTGCGCCGCCCGGTTCGGGCTCGGCGTCTTCGTGGTGGAGCAGGCGCTGCGCCGGCTCGCCGCCACCGGGCGGGTGGTCTCCGGGGAGTTCGCGCCGGACAGCGTCGGCACCCAGTGGTGCGACGCCGAGGTGCTGCGGCTGCTGCGCCGCCGTTCGCTCGCCGCGCTGCGCCGGGAGATCGAGCCGGTGCCGCCCCGGGCGCTGGCCACCTTCCTGCCCCGCTGGCAGCAGGTCGGCTCGTCGGCGCGGGGAGTGGAGGCGCTGGCCGCCGCCGTCGAGCAGTTGCAGGGGGCCGCCGTGCCGGCCTCGGCGCTGGAACGGCTGGTGCTGCCCGCCCGGGTCGCCGACTACAGCCCCGCCCAGCTCGACGAGCTCTGCGCCAGCGGGGAGGTGGTCTGGGCCGGCTCCGGCGCGATCTCCGGCGGGGACGGCTGGGTCACCCTGGCGTACGCGGACGTCGCACCGCTGCTGCTCGCGCCGCCGGAGGAGGCGCTGGCGCTCACCCCGCTGCACGAGGCGGTGCTCGACGCGCTCGGCGACGGGCAGGCGCTCTTCTTCCGCTCGCTCGCCGACCGGGTCGGCGCCACCGACGACACCGCGCTGGCCGGGGTGGTGTGGGATCTGGTCTGGGCCGGTCACCTCACCAATGACACCCTCGCGCCGCTGCGGGCGGTGCTCGGCGGCGGCGGGGCGCACCGGTCCCGGCCGGCGGCGCCCCGGACCCGCTACCGGCGGCCCGGCCGGGTCGCGCTGCCCAGCCGCGGCGGGCCGCCCACCGTGGCCGGGCGCTGGTCGCGGCTGCCCGAGCGCGACCTCGACCCCACCCGCCGGGCCGCCGCCCTGGCCGACCTGCTGCTCGAGCGGCACGGCGTGGTGACCCGGGGTGCGGTCATGGCCGAGCAGGTGACCGGCGGCTTCGCGGCCGTCTACCCGGTGCTGGCCGCCCTGGAGGAGCGCGGCGCGGCCCGGCGCGGCTACTTCGTCGAAGGGCTGGGCGCGGCGCAGTTCGCGGTGCCCGGGGCGGTCGACCGGATCCGTGCCCTGGCCGACCCGGCCGACGAGGCCCGGGGCCGGGGCGGGGCGGCCGTGGTGCTCGCCGCCACCGACCCGGCCAACCCGTACGGCGCGGCGCTGCCCTGGCCGGAACGGGTGGTCGACTCCGGCGACGGGTCCGCCCCGGCGACCGGGCACCGGGCCGGTCGCAAGGCCGGCGCGCTGGTGGTACTGATCGGCGGCGAGCTCGTGCTCTACGTGGAGCGGGGCGGGCGCACCATCCTCTCCTTCACCGACGAGCCGGAGGTGCTCGCCGCGGGCGGCAAGGCGCTCGCCGACGCGGTGCACTCCGGCGCGCTCGGGGCGATCTCGGTCGAGCGGGCCGACGGCGAGGCGGTGCACTCGTCGCCGCTGCGCGACGCGCTGACCGCCGCCGGTTTCCGCGCCACCCCACGCGGCCTGCGCCTGCGCGGTTGACGACGAGACCTGCCCGGTTGACGACGAGAAAGGACACTCCGATGGGACCGATCCGGGTACGACCCGCCGAGCCTGGCGACCGCGAGCGGCTGGCGGAGCTGCACGGGCGCGAATGGGGCGGCCCGTACGTGGTGGTCCACGACACCCGCTATGACCTGCGGGAACTGCCCACCCTGGTGGCCGTGGACGGGGCGGGCGAGCTGGCCGGCGCGCTGGTCTACCGGCTGGACGCGGACGGGCTGGAGGTGGTGAGCCTGGCCGCCACCGGCCGCGGGCAGGGCGCCGGCACCGCCCTGCTGGCCGAGGCCGAGGCGGTGGCGGTGGCCGCCGGGGCGGACCGGCTGTGGCTGGTCACGACCAACGACAATCTCGCCGCGCTGCGGTTCTACCAGCGTCGAGGGCTGCGCCTGGTGGGGGTGGACGCGGGCGCGGTGGACCGCGCCCGCGCGCTGAAGCCGAGCATCCCGCTGGCCGGCGCCGACCGCATCCCGCTCCACGACGAACTGCGGCTGGAGCGGCGGCTGACGCCGGCTCAGGCGAGCTTGGTGAGCACTTCGTCGTAGCGCTTCCGCTCGGTGGTGGAGGTCCGGGTGCCCAGGTAGCTCAGCACCACCGCCCCCTTGCGGAAGGCGTCGCTGCCCCACATCTCGGTCTGGTTGGTGGCCGAGGCCTCGTCGGGGAAGACGTACACGGAGACGGCGTCGGTGGCGACCAGCTGCGCGCAGCCGATGCCCTTGCCGTCCGGCCCGCAGTCCTTCGTCCGGTCCCGGAGGTTCGGCACGGCCAGTCCGGCGGCCTTGAACGCGTCCACCACCCGCCGGGCGGACGGGGCGCTCTTGGCCTTCGTCGGCATGGTGAAGGGCGGGGTGGACGGGCTCTCCGTCGGTTTGCCCTTCGGGCGGCCCTCGGCGGCGTCCGGCGCCTCGTCCGGAGCGGCCGGGCTGGTCGCCGGCGCCTTGGACTGGCCGTCGGCCCAGGCTCCGCCGTCCCGGTCGGCGGAGTCCTTGCCGCAGGCGGTCAGCCCGAGGGCGAGGAGGACGGTGGCGGCGGTCGACAACAGGCGAAGGCGTTTCGTCACCCCGGAAGTGTGCCGGACGCCTCGGCCGGCACGGCACCGGCCGGTCGGTCGGTCGCGGATGCCGGTCCGGGGCGCCCGGCCCAGCCGCTAGCCTGCCGGCATGACCCGGACCGCCTGGATCTCGCTGACCACCGACTACGGCCTGACCGACGGATTCGTGGCGGCCTGCCACGGGGTGATCGCCCGGATGGCGCCGGCTGCCCGGGTGATCGACATCACCCACCTGGTTCCACCGGGCGACGTCCGGCGGGGCGCCGCCGTCCTGGCCCAGACCGTGCCGCACCTGCCGTACGGCGTACACATCGGAGTGGTCGACCCCGGCGTGGGCACCGCGCGCCGCGGCATCGCCCTGGTCACCCCGGGCGGCCTGCTCGTCGGGCCGGACAACGGGCTGCTGCTGCCGGCGGCCACCGCGCTCGGCGGGGTCACCTCGGCCGTCGAGTTGACCGACCCGGGCTGGCTGGCGCCGCGAGTGTCCCGCACCTTCCACGGCCGGGACGTGTTCGCCCCGGTCGCGGCCCGGCTGGCCGGCGGGGCGACGCCGGCCGACGCCGGCCCCCCGGTGGATCCGGACACGCTGGTGCGGCTGCCGCCACCGGTGCTGCGCCGGATGGCCGGCGGGTTCACGGCCGAGGTGCTCACCGTCGACCACTTCGGCAACGTGCAGCTCGCGGCGGAGCCGGCGCTGCTCGACGAGGTCGGGGACCGGCCGCTGGTGGCCGACCAGCCGGCCGTGCGCGGGCGGACCTTCGGTGACGCCCCCGCCGGGGCGCTGGTGCTCTTCGCCGACTCCGCCGACCTGGTGGCGGTGGCGGTGCACGGGGGCCGGGCCGCCGACCTGCTCGGCCTCGTCCCCGGCGACCTGGTCACCGTCCGCGCGGGCGGCTGACCGCCGGCGGCGCGCGGGGCAGCGGGCGGTGCGGGAGGATGGGGAGGTGCCCGAAGGCGACACTGTCTGGAACACCGCGCGGGTCCTCCAGCGCGCCCTGGCCGGTGCCCGGCTCACCGGCTCGGAGTTCCGGGTGCCGCAGCTCGCCACCGCGGACCTGACCGGGTGGACCGTCCGCGAGTCGGCCAGCCGGGGCAAGCACCTGCTGCTCCGGCTCACCGCCGCGCCGGCGGCCGACGGGGCGGACTGGACGCTGCACTCGCATCTGCGGATGGACGGCGCCTGGCGGGCGTACGCCCCGGGCGAGCGGTGGGCGGCCCGGCCGGCGCACCTGATCCGGGTGGTGCTCCGCTCCCCCGGCGCGGTCGCGGTCGGCTACCACCTGCACGAGCTGGCGCTGATCCCGACCGCCGAGGAGGGGTCACTGGTCGGCCATCTGGGGCCGGACCTGCTCGGGCCGGACTGGGACCCGGACGAGGCGGTCCGCCGGCTGGCCGCCCACCCGGACCAGACCATCGGCGAGGCCCTGCTGGACCAGCGCAACCTGGCCGGGGTGGGGAACCTGTACAAGTGTGAGGTGCTGTTCCTGCGCGGGCTCTCGCCGTGGACGCCGGTGCGGGCGGTGCCCGATCTGGCCGGCACGGTCACCCTGGCGCAGCGGCTGCTGGCCGCGAACCGGGGTCGCTGGGCGCAGAGCACCACCGGGTCGCTGCACCGGGGGCAGACCAGCTACGTGTACGGCCGGCGGACCCAGCCCTGCCGGCGCTGCGGCACCGCCATCCGCAAGGAGGAGCTGGGCGGCCGGGTCACCTACTGGTGCCCGGCGTGCCAGCCGGCCCGCTCCTGACGCCGGTCCGGGCCGAAGACCTGCTTCGCCTCGCTGACCGGGCGGCCCCACCCGTGGAAGTTCCACGAACCGCCAAGTTTCCCCCGAGAAACGGACGATTGGGTACTTCCCTCGCCGCCAATCGGCGTCGCATGCTGCGGTGGAGTGCTCACCGATCGTCAGCAGCGCGTACGCCCGGCACGCCGGGGTGGAGGGCGGGCGCGCCCCGATCCCGGGGAGAGCCATGGCCCTGTTCCGCAGACTCCAGCGACCGGGCTGGGCGGACCGCGCCGCCCGGACCGCCGAGGACCACACGCCCACCGTGCCGGCCAGCCGCGGTGCCGGGGAGGAACCGGCAACCCCCGTGCCGGCCAGCCGCGGTGCCGGGGAGGAACCGGCGACCCCCGCGCCGGCCAGCCTCGATCCGGCCGCGGTGCCGCGCTGCTTCGGGCCGGTGCCGAACTTCGCCGGCTCGCCGCGGCCCGCGCTGGACCCGGCCGACCGCCCGGTGCCCGGCACCGGCATCCGCAAGTTCGTCGACGCGCTGCCGCTGCCCGGCCCGCCCGGCAGCGACGGGCCGGGCGCCCGGCTGCCGGTCGCGGTGCCGGACACCATCACCTGGCCCGGCTGCGACTACTACGAGATCGGGTTGCAGGAGTACGCGCAGCGGCTGCACCGGGATCTGCCGGCCACCCGGCTGCGCGGCTACCGGCAGCTCAACCTCGGCACCGATCCGGCCGGGCACAACACCGTCGGCCCGCCGGACCGGCCCTGGCACCTCGGCCCGATGATCATGGCCCGGCGCGGCCGGCCGGTCCGGATCAAGTTCATCAACCAGCTTCCCACCGGCCGGGCCGGCGAACTCTTCCTCCCGGTCGACGAGACGCTCGACGGGGCCGGAACCGGTCCGCTGGACGGGCCGGCGCCGTACCCGCAGAACCGGGCCGTGCTCCACCTGGACGGCGCGCAGACCGGCTGGATCAGCGCCGGCAACCCGTGGCAGTGGGTGACCCCGGCCGGGGAGATCACCCCTTACCCGACCGGGGTGGGCGTCACGCCGGTGCCGGACATGCCGCCGCCGGGGGCGGGCGCCACCACGCTGTACTTCCCGAACGAGCAGAGCGGCCGGCTGATGTGGCTGCGCGACAACACCCTCGGGCTGTCCCGGCTCACCGTCTACGCCGGTCAGCTCGCCGTCTACCTGCTCACCGACCCGGCCGAGGAGCGGCTGGTCGACGAGGGTGTGCTCCCCGCCGACCAGGTGCCGCTGGTGATCGAGGACAAGACCTTCGTGCCGGACGACGCGCAACTCGCCGCGGCGGACCCCACCTGGGACCGGGACCGTTGGGGCGCCAAGGGCAGCCTCTGGCACCCGCACGTCTACCAGCCGCGGCAGAACCCCTACCGGGGCACCGGCGGCAACCCCACCGGCCGCTGGGACTACGGCCCCTGGGCCCACGACCCGGACGGCGGCGGCAGCCCATGGGTGGCCCCGGTGCCCAACCCGCACCACGATCCGGTCGCCGAACCGGACGAGCCGCCGCTCGCGCCGGGCGTGCCCCACCCGTCGGCGGTGCCGGAGGCGTACGGGGACACCCCGCTGGTCAACGGGGTGGCCTACCCGTACCTGGAGGTGCAGCCGCGGACGTACCGGTTCCGGATCCTCAACGCCTGCCCCGACCGCGGCCTCAACCTCCAGCTCTACCGGGCCTGCTCGGACGAGCCGATGTGGACCGACGACGGCCGGCCCGCCGAACTGGAGGCCGGGGAGGTGCCGATGGTGGAGGCGGTACGGGCCGCGGGGCGGCCGGCGTACTGGCCCACCGACGGGCGGGAGGGCGGGGTGCCCGACCCGCGGGCGGCCGGCCCGGATCTGATCCAGATCGGCAACGAGGGGGGCCTGCTGCCCGCCCCGGTGCGGCTGGTGAACCGCCCGATCGGCTTCCGGTACGACCGGCAGGACCCGACCGCGCTCAACGTGGACGGGCACACCCTGCTGCTCGCCCCCGGCGAGCGGGCCGACGTGCTGGTCGACTTCGCCACCGTCCCGCCGGGCAGCACCGTGATCCTCTACAACGACTGCCCGGCGCCGCTGCCCCGGTTCGACCCCCGCTACGACCAGCACACCGACGCCCCGGACCGGACCGCCACCGGCGGGCCGCCCACCACCCGGCCCGGGTACGGCCCGAACACCCGCACCCTGCTCCAGTTCCGGGTCGCCGGGACCCCGGCGCAGCCGTACGACCTGGCCCGGCTCGCCGCCCGGCTGCCCGCCGCGTACGCGGAGAGCCAGCGCCCGCCGATCGTGCCGCAGCCGGCCTACGACGCGGCCTTCGGCACCCGGACGCCCCGGGAGACGCTGGTCCCGGCGCGCGCCACCACGGTCGAGTTCACCCCACCCGGCGCGGTCGCCCCGGTGACCCTGCCGCTGGCGGTGAAGTCGGTGGGGCAGGTCTTCGAGCCCCGGCACGGCCGGGCGGTGGGGCGGCTCGGCGTCGGGCACCCGCTCGCCGGCCCGGTCACCCCGGCCACCCTGCCGCTCGGGCCGGCCGACCCGGCCACCGAGGTGCTGTACGCCACCGATCCGACGGCGGCGCTGGGCGGTCCGGCCGACGGCACCCAGCTCTGGCGCATCGTCGGCGACGCACCGCGGACCCACCCGGTGCACGTCGAGGGCTGCGACGTGCAACTGGTCAACCGGGTCGGTTGGGACGGCACCATCCGCCCGCCCGAGCCGGGCGAACTGGGCTGGAAGGACACCGTCCGGGTCAACCCGCGGGAGGACGTGATCGTGGCACTGCGCCCCGTCCCGCCCAGCCTCCCCTTCAAGATCGGCGACAGCGTACGCCTGCTCGACCCGACCCGGCCGGTCGGCGCGCGGCTGGACGCCAGCCCGGTCAGCCCGGTCGACGGGCGGCCCGCCACCGTGCTGAACCAGCTGGTCAACCTGGGCTGGGAGTACCGCTGGGGGACCCGCGCGGCGGGCCTGCGTGACCAGGGCATGAGCCGGCCGCTGGTGCTGCGGGTGGCGCCCAAGGCCCCGACCGGGCTCACCGCGGTCCCCGCGCCGGGCTCGGCCACCGCGCTGCCGGCCATCGCGCTGACCTGGACCGGCAACGGCAGCCGCCCGCCGGCCACCAGCCACCTGCTGCAGCGGGCCACCGACGCGGCGTTCGTGACCGGGCTGACCGAGATCACCGTGGCGGCCACCGCCACCCGGTACACCGACGCCACGGTGACCCCCGGGGTGACCTACCACTACCGGATCCGGGCGGAGAACGCGGTGAGCTGCTCGTCCTGGTCGAACAGCGTCCCGGCGTCGGTGCGGCTCGCCGCGCCCGCGAAGCTGACCGCGGCGGTGCCGCCGGCCGCGCCGCTGCGGGTGGCGTTGCGGTGGGCCAACCGTTCCTTCGCCACCGGCGTCGACGTGCAGCGGGCCACCAACCCGACGTTCAGCAGCGGGCCGGGCACCACCGCCATCATGGTCGGCGACGCCCACCTGGACCCGGCCGTCGCCCCGGACACCACCTACTACTACCGGGTGCGGACCACCTATCTGGGCGCCGCGTCCCCCTGGTCGACGGTCGCCACGGTGACCACCCCGCCCCGACCGGCCGCGCCGACCGGGGTGACCGCCGCGGCCAACGCGCCCGCACCGGACACCGCCACGGTCATTCTCAGCTGGTCGGCGACGCCCACCGGCGCCGGTGCCGGGTTCGTGGTGCAGCGCGCCACCGACGCGGCCTTCGACCAGGAGGTGGAGACCTTCACGGTGACCGGTCGGGGGTTCACCAACACCGGGCTGGCCCGGGGCACCACCTACCACTACCGGATCCGGTCGTACAACGTCGTCGGCACCTCCGGCTGGACGGCGGTGACCGCCGTGCGCACCCCGGAGTGACCGGGCGGACGCTCAGGGGGTGCGCAGCGGCGCCGTGGGGCGCAGCTCGGCCAGCGCGGCGGCGACCCCGTGCAGCAGGTCGGTGGCCTCGGTGAGCCGGGCGGCGGCCGGGTACTCGGTGGCCGGGCGGGTGTCCTCGGCCAGGTAGCCGGCGGCGGCCACCACCAGCCGCTCGTACGCGTCGACCCCGCTCTCCAGCTGGGCGGCGAGGGTGGCGTGCACCTCGGCCAGCGGCCCGCGCGGCGCCAACCGGAGGGCCCTTTCGATGCTGGCCACCCGCCAGGCCAGTTCCCGCAGGGAGTGGTCGGCCTCGGTGGCCTCCCGCACCGCCGGCTCGGCCAGCCCGCTCAGCCGGCCGGCCATTCCGGCCAGGGTCAACGACGCTCGGTCCAGCCGGGCCCACGCCTCGCCGGCGGCGGTGCCGCGCAGCGCCACGCGGGACCGGACCCGGCGTACCTCGGCGAGGACGCCGGGACCGACGGGCAGCCGCTCGACGGCGGCGACCAGCCGGGCCCGGGAGCGGGCGGCGGCCTGGGCGGGGTCGAGGGCGGGCGGTGGCGGTGCGGCCGCGAGCGCCCGCAGATCGATCCAGCGCCAGGCGGCGAAGGCGATGGCGCTGCCCGCGGCGCCGGCCCAGGCCGCGTCCGGCAGGCCCAGCCCCGCGTACGGGGTGAGCACGGCGGCGGCGCCACCGAGGCCACCGGCCAGCACGCTCCACCGCCTCGCGGAGCGCCGCAGCCGGCGCAGTCGACGGAAGTGTCGGGCCCGTTCGTCCGCCATCGTCGTCTCCCGTGGGTCAGCCGGTGGTGCTCTCGCCGGTGGGGCGCTCCCGGCTCATGCTGGACCGGATCTCGTCGAGCCGGGCGGCCGCCGCCGGGTCGGCGGGGGCGCCCTGCCCCTGCCCGACGGCGGGTCGGTCCTGCCGGCCGCCGAGCTGCTCGCCGGCCATGCTCGCCCGGATCTGCTCCAGTCTCGCCGAGCCGGCCGTGTCCAGGGTCGCCTTCTGAATCTCCAGCATCCGGCCCTCGACGGAGTTGCCGGCCAGCTCGGCCCGGCCCATTGCGTCGGCGTACCGGCGCTCGATCCGGTCGCGGACCTCGTTCAGCGACGGCGTGCTGCCGGGGGCGGTGAGCGAGGACATCGACTCCAGCGAGCGGGCCACGGACTCCTGCATCTTGGCCTGCTCCAGCTGGCTGAGCAGCTTGGTGCGCTCGGCCAGCTTCTGCTGCAGGATCATCGAGTTGTTCTCGACCGCCTTGCGGGCCTGGGCGGCCGCGCCGAGCGCCTGGTCGTGCAGCGTCTTCAGGTCCTCGGTGGCCTGCTCGGCGGAGACCAGCTGGCTGGCGAGCAGCTGGGCGGACTGCTCGTACCGCCCGGCCTCGGTCTCGTTCCCCTTGGCGCGGGCCTGGTCGGCCAGGACCAGGGCCTGCCGGGCGTTGGCCTGGAGCTGCTCGACCTCGGACATCTGCCGGGAAAGCTTCATCTCGAGCTGACGCTGGTTGCCGATCACCGCGGCCGCCTGCTGGACCAGGGCCTGGTGCTGCCGCTGGGCATCCTCGATGGCCTGCTGGATCTGCACCTTAGGGTCGGCGTGCTCGTCGATCTTCGCGCCGAAGAGCGCCATCAGGTATTTCCAACCCTTGACGAACGGGTTCGCCATTCCGCCCAGTCCCCTCAGTAGCGTCGCGTCACCTCGCCCCCGGTCGAGGGGCGGGCCGCGCGGTGTACCTCCATCGTCCCAGTCGGACGCCAGCCCGGCACCCGGACGACCCTGATCAACAGTACGCGGCGAACGCCACCGGAGGCCATCGCGCGCGTCCGGTCAGGCGGCGCAGACCACGTCCCGGTCGGCGGGGCGCACCCGGGTGCTGCGCAGGGTGGCCTTGAGCGGCCCGTCCTGCCGCACCTGGACCGCCACCGAGCCGTCCGAGGTGACCTGGCGGACGCCCCGGTTGGTCGCGCTGCGCACCGCGGGCGCGGCGACCGGCGTGGGCTCGTCGGCGACCGGCACCAGCACCCCCGGCATCTGCTCGGCCAGCGCGACCGTGTCGCTGACCTCGCGCAGCAGCTCGGAGAGGCGGGCGCCGAGGGCGTCGCAGATCGCCGCCAGCAGCTCGCTAGAGGGCTCCTTCTGGCCGCGCTCGATCTCGGAGAGGTAGCCCAGGCTCACGTTGGCGGCGGAGGAGACCTCGCGGAGGGTGCGGTGCTGCCCCTGCCGGCGCGCCCGCAGTGCGTCACCGATCACTCGGCGTAGCAGGACCATCGCACCTCCCCCAGACGGGACCACCATCTCCGGCCGGGCGTGCCGCGCCGGGCGTGGCGGTCCACTCCCGGCGCCGGCGTCGTCCGCCGGAGCCTTCCCGCAACCGTACCCGTTGCCGGGCCCGCCGACATCCCGCCCCACCCCTTCAATTCCGGCGTTCCGTCCGGCCGGCCGGGCCCGGGTGCCCCGGCCCGGCGCGCCCGCACCCGGGCGTGTCGTGGCCCGGCTCACCGGTGCCCCGCCCCGGCCGGATCGCCGGCCTCCGCCGCCGCCTCGACGCCGCCGGTGGTCTGGATCCGTTCGGCCAGCAACCGCAGCGCCTCGATCACGGTCGCGCCGCGGATGTACTCGCGGTCGCCGTCGAGGTCGAGCCGGCGCACCTCGCAGCCGCCGGGCCCGGCGGCGGCCACGTACACCAGGCCGACCGGCTTGCCGTCCTGCGGCTCCGGCCCGGCCACGCCGGTGGTGGCCAGCCCCCAGTCGGCGCCGCAGCGGCGCCGCCCGCCCTCGGCGAGCGCGGCGGCCACGTCCGGGTCGACCGGCCCGCGCTCGGCCAGCAGGTCCTCCGGTACGCCGGCCAGCACCGACTTCAGCTCGGTGGCGTAGGTGACCAGCCCGCCGCGGAAGACGCTGCTCACCCCGGCGATCTCCACGATCGAGGCGGAGAGCAGGCCGCCGGTCAGCGACTCGACGGTGGCCAGGGTCTCCTTGCGCTCGTGCAGGCTGTGCACGACGGAGGCCGCCGGGCTGCCGACCGGTCGCTCGTGGTTCGCATCCGTTCCCATGCCAGCCCTCTCTTCCCGCCCGGCCGTCCGCTACTCCCGCTGGGGGGCGATCATGAGGTTATCGCCAGGAACCCCTCGTCGCGTGCAGGACGGACGGCGGGTGCGCCGGGCGTCAGCGGGCCGGGTGGCGCAGGCGCAGCGCCTGGGCGACGTAGTCGAAGCCGGTGACCACGGTGACCAGCACGGCGGCCCCCATGATCCAGGGGCCGACCGGGGCCAGCGCCGCCGGCATCGGCCACAGGTACCAGGTGATCGCGAGGATCTGCAACGCGGTCTTGATCTTCCCGCCCCGGCTGGCGGCGATCACGCCGTGCCGGATCACCCAGAAGCGCAACGCCGTGATGCCCAGCTCGCGGGCCAGGATCACCACGGTCACCCACCAGGGCAGCCGGTCGTACCAGGAGAGCAGCACCAGCGCCGCGCCGGTGAGCGCCTTGTCGGCGATCGGGTCGGCGACCTTGCCCAGCGAGGTGACCAGGCCGAACCGGCGGGCGATCCAGCCGTCGACCAGGTCCGTCGCCGAGGCCACCACGAAGATCAGGCAGGCCGCCGTCCGCCAGCCGGCGTGACTCATCGCCGAGACGACCACGGTGGCCGCGAAGACCGGCACCAGCACGAAACGCAGCGCGGTGAGCACGTTCGCCGCGTTGAGCAACGGCACCCGGGCCGCCACCGACTCCGCCCCGGTCATCTCCGGCACCGCCCCACGTGGCTTCCCCGCTCCGTCCGGGCCCGCCGTCACCGTACCGCGCCGGGCGCCGCCGAGATCATCTCATCCGGTACGGCGAGCAGGTCCACACCCTCCGTCGCGGTCACCGTGGCCCGGACCAGGTCACCGGGGCGCAACGCGGCCAGATCGACCCCGCCGCCGACCGGGGCCACCAGGGTGGTCGAGCCGTCCACCTCCGGCGCCTGGTGCGCGGCGCGACCCTCGACCACGCCGTCGGCGACCGAGTCCACCAGCACCTCGACCGTCGAGCCGAGCCGCTCCTCGGCCCGCTGCGAGCAGAGCTCGTCGGCGAGCGCGGCCAGCCGGTCGTACCGCCGCTTGACGGTGGCGGCGGAGACCTTGCCGGGCAGGCCGGCGGCCTCGGTGCCGTCCTCGTCGCTGTAGTCGAAGACGCCGATCGCGTCCAGCCGGGCATCGGTCAGGAACCGGACCAACTCGGCCACGTCCTGCTTGGTCTCGCCGGGGAAGCCGACGATGAAGTTGCTCCGCGCGCCCGCCTCGGGCGCGAGGGCCCGGGCGGAGGCGAGCAGCTCCAGGAACCGGTCGGTGGAACCGAACCGGCGCATCCGGCGCAGCACCGGCTCACTGGAGTGCTGGAACGACAGGTCGAAGTAGGGTGCCACGCCCGGCGTGCTGGCGATCACCTCGACCAGGCCGGGCCGGGTCTCGGCCGGCTGCAGGTAGCTGGCGCGCACCCGGACGATCCCGTCGATCGCGGCGAGCTGCGGCAGCAGCTTCTCCAGCGCCCGGGGGTCGCCCAGGTCCTTGCCGTACGAGGTCGAGTTCTCGCTGACCAGCACCAGCTCACGGACGCCGGTCTTGGCCAGCCACTCCGCCTCGGCGAGCAGCTCGTCCGGGGTCCGGGAGACGAACGCGCCACGGAACGCCGGGATGGCGCAGAACGCGCAGCGCCGGTCGCAGCCGCTGGCCAGTTTGAGCGAGGCCACCGGGCCGGTGTCGAGCCGGTGCCGCAGCACCTGCCGCAGGTGCGCCGGGGTGTGCTCGTCGGCCTCGGCGGCGACCCGGGTGGGGGTACCGTGACCGGGCAGCGACACCGCCGCCTCGCGCCGCTTGACCGGGGTGAGCGGCAGCAGCTCGCGCCGGTCCCGCGGGGTGTGCGCGCCGATCGCCTCGCCCGCGAGCACCGAGTCCAGCCGGGCCGCGATGTCCGGGTAGTCGTCGAAGCTCAGCACCGCCTGCGCCTCGGGCAGGCTGTCGGCCAGCTCGCGGCCGTACCGCTCGGCCATGCAGCCGGCCGCGACCACCTTGGCGCCGGTGTCGGCGGCCGCCAGCAGCGTCTGGATCGAGTCCTGCTTGGCCTTCTCGACGAAGCCGCAGGTGTTCACCACCACCACGTCGGCGCCCTCGCCGTCGGTCGTCACCTGCCAGCCGTCGGCGTGCAGCCGGGCGGCCAGCTCCTCCGAGTCGACCTCGTTGCGGGCACAGCCCAAGGTCAGCAGGGCGACCCGGCGGCCGGCGGCCGACGGCTCCGGGTCGCGGCGCGGCGCGCTGGAGTTGTCGTAAGGGGAGGTGGCAGACACCATCCGAGGGTACCGGGCCGCGCCGGGATCGCCGCGCCGCCCGGCCGGGGCATCGGCCGGCTCACACCGAGCGGCGGGTCAGCGGACGGCCGCGCCGACCCGGGCCAGCCGGTCGAGGAGGAAGACCTCCGTGCCGGCCAGGCCGGTGGAGCAGAAGACCGAGAGCTGGTCCGCGCCGGTCCGGCCGGGGACCGTCCCGGCCAGCACCGCGCCCAGGTCGCGCAGCCGGTCCGCGTACGGCTCGACGGCGGTGAGCAGCGGCGGGACGTACGCGGCCGCCTGCGCCGGCGAGTCGGTGACCAGCAGGTCGGCGGCGTCCAGCAGGTCGGTGCCGAACTCGTGCCGGTCGGCCTGCTTGAAGCCGACGGTGTTCACGTGGGTGCCGGGCGCCAGGTCGGCGGCGTCGAGCACCGGGGTGGTGCTGGTGGTGGCGAGCACCACCAGATCCCGGCCGCGGACCGCCTCGGCGGCCGAGCCGACCGGGCGCGCCGGCAGGCCCAGCTCGGCCCGGACCCGGGCGGCGAACGCCTCCCGCCGGGCCGCCGAGCGGCTGTGCACGGTCACCTCGCGCAGCGGGCGCACCGCGGCGGCCGCCCAGACCTGGGTCCACGCCTGGCGGCCGGAGCCGACCACGCCGAGGGTGGCCGCGTCGGGGCGGGCCAGCGCGTCCACGGCCACCCCGCCCAGTCCCCCGGTGCGCCGCGAGCCCAGCTCCTCGCCCACCGCGATGGCCCGCACCGCGCCGGTCCGGGCGTCATGCAGCACCACCAGCTGTCCGCTCTCCGGGTGGCCGAAGGTGTCGTACGACCGGAAGCCGTACCACTCACCGGTGAGGTGACCGGCCGTGAGCACCATCCGGCCGCCGCCGAGCGGTGCGGACGCCCGGGGCGGCGCGATCAGCCGCCCCTGGTACGCGGCCAGCAGCGCGTCCCGCATCGCCGCGACGGTCAGCGGGGCGTCCACCGCGGCGGCGACGTCCGCGTCGGAGAAGAGCACGGTCATGACGACATCGTGCAACCTGAAGTTGACGTCAACTCCAGCGATGGTGGCCTTTCTCACCGCGCCGTCGGCGGATCTCGACCGGTGCTAGCGTCGGTGGCGGCGGCCGGTGCCGCCCCGGACGAGTGGTGGGCGTACCCGGTCAGGCCAAGACGCCCCAGCGTGACCGCCCGTCCCGGCCCTCCCGGCCGGGCCCGCCCCGTCAGAGGTGACCGTCATGGCCTGGATCGTGCTGGTGCTCTCCGGACTGCTGGAGACCGTGTGGGCGATCGCCCTGGACCGCAGCGCCGGCTTCAGCCGCCCCGCCCCCTCGCTGGTGTTCGCCGCCTCGCTGGTGGCCAGCATGGCCGGCCTGGCGTACGCGCTGCGGGAGATCCCGGTCGGCACCGGCTACGCGGTGTGGGTGGGCATCGGGGCGGTCGGCGCCGCGGCGGTCGGCATGGTGGCGCTGGACGAGCCGGCCACCCTCCCCCGGATCGGCTGCCTGCTGCTGGTGGTCGCGGGCGTGGTCGGGTTGAAACTGTTCCACTAGGCCCCGGTGTCCGGTTTGCCGGCGGGGCCGCGGCGGGTAGTGATGCGGCACCTCAACAGAGCGACCGATCACACGGAGGACACCATGGCCGACATCCACGCCACCGCCCGCCCGCGCAGCAGCGCCGCGCGTGTCTGCACCATCATCGCGTTCGTCTTCGCGGTGATCGCGATCTTCTTCCTGCCGCCGCTGTTCGGCCTGGTCGGGCTGGTGCTCGGCATCGTCGGCGCGGTGCTCGGCGACAAGCCGCTGGGCTGGTACGCGGCCGCCGCCAGCGTGGTCGGTGCCGTGCTCGGCATGGTGATCGGCTACGCGATCCTGAACTCCTGACCGCCGCCGTACGTCGCGAACGGGCCCGCCGGAGCACCGGCGGGCCCGTCGCTGTCAGTCCCCGTCGCCGCGCAGGCCGACCAGGACCTCCTCCAGCTCGTCCGGCTTGACCAGCACGTCGCGGGCCTTGGAGCCCTCGGACGGGCCGACCACCCCCCGGGTCTCCATGAGGTCCATCAGCCGGCCCGCCTTGGCGAAGCCGACCCGCAGCTTGCGCTGGAGCATCGAGGTCGAGCCGAACTGCGAGGTGACCACCAGCTCCACCGCTTGGACCAGCAGATCCAGGTCGTCGCCGATGTCCTCGTCGATCTTCTTCTTGCTCTCCTGCGCGGCGGTCAGCACGTCCGGGCGGAACTCCGGCTCGCGCTGGTCCTTGCAGAACTTCACCACGTCGTGGATCTCGCGCTCGGTC
This sequence comes from Micromonospora sp. HK10, assembly GCF_000982955.1. Classification (GTDB taxonomy): domain Bacteria; phylum Actinomycetota; class Actinomycetes; order Mycobacteriales; family Micromonosporaceae; genus Micromonospora. The sequence continues at coordinate 17,955 of NZ_KQ058783.1, forward strand.
ACCCAGGCGCCCTGGATCCGGACCGGCTTCGACGCGCCCATCGGCAGGAAGAGGCCGTCGCCCCGGCCGAGCAGCTTCTCCGCGCCGGGCTGGTCGAGGATGACCCGCGAGTCGGCCAGCGACGAGGTGGCGAACGCCAGCCGGGACGGCACGTTCGCCTTGATCAGGCCGGTCACCACGTCGACCGAGGGCCGCTGGGTGGCCAGCACCAGGTGGATGCCGGCGGCGCGGGCCAGCTGGGTGATCCGGACGATGGAGTCCTCCACGTCGCGCGGCGCGACCATCATGAGGTCGGCCAACTCGTCCACGATCACCAGCAGGTACGGGTACGGCCGCAGCTCCCGCTCGCTGCCCGGCGGCGCCTTGATCTCGCCGTTGCGCACCTTGCGGTTGAAGTCGTCGATGTGCCGGACCCCGTTGGCGGCGAGGTCGTCGTAGCGCATGTCCATCTCGCGGACGACCCACTCCAGCGACTCGGCCGCCTTCTTCGGGTTGGTCACGATCGGGGTGACCAGGTGCGGGATGCCCTCGTAGCCGGTCATCTCGACCCGCTTCGGGTCGATCAGCAGCAGCCGTACCTCGTCCGGGGTGGCTCGCGTCAAGATGGACACGAGCAGGCTGTTCAGGCAGCTCGACTTGCCGGCGCCGGTGGCGCCCGCGATCAGGATGTGCGGCATCTTGGCGAGGTTGGCCACCACGTAGCCGCCCTCGATGTCCTTGCCGAGCGCCACCACCATCGGGTGGTGGTCGCCGGTGGCGGCCCGCGAGCGCAGCACGTCGCCGAGCGCCACGTTCTCCGGGTCGGTGTTGGGGATCTCCACGCCGACCGCGCTCTTGCCCGGGATGGGGCTGAGGATCCGCACGTCCGGCGACTTCACCGCGTACGCGATGTTGCGGGAGAGCTGGGTGATCCGCTCGACCTTGACGCCCGGGCCCAGCTCCACCTCGTAGCGGGTGACCGTCGGGCCACGGGTGAAACCGGTGACCGCGGCGTCCACGTCGAACTGCTCGAAGACGCCGGTCAGCGCGGCGATCACCTCGTCGTTGGCCTTGCTCCGCGTCTTCGGCGCGGTCCCGGTGCCCAGCATGTTGGCCGGCGGCAGCGTGTAGTCACCGGCCAGCCCGGTGAGCGCGAGCTGCTCGGCCCGGGTGGGCAGCGGCGAGTGTTCCGGCGGCTCCACCGGCTTGCGGCTCGCCGGCACCTTCCCCGGCGACTTGCGCGGCAGCACCAGGGTGTCCTGCAGGTCCACCCCGTCCAGGTCGTCGTCCAGCTCCGCCGGGTCCAGCGGCGGCGGCAGCCGCTTGGCCGGCCGCCGACGGGCCGGCTTCGGCGCCTCCCCGGTTTCCTCCTCGGGCGCGGCGGGCGGCCCCACCAGGGTGCCGGCGAGCAGGCCGAGCCGCTCCGGGATCTTGTTGATCGGGGTCGCGGTGACCACCAGCAGGCCGAAGACCAGCAGCAGGATCAGCAGCGGGACCGCCACCCAGGCGGTCACCGCCGCCTCCAGCAGGTCGCCGATGCCCGCGCCGATCAGCCCGCCCGCGTAGTCGCGCTGCACGGCGTCCACCGGGTTCTGTCCGATGTGCAGCATCGCCGCGGTGGCGAGCAGCATCGAACCCCAGCCCACCAGGCCCCGGCCGCGGTGCTCCGGGTCGGCCGGGGTCCGCAGCAGCCGCCAGGCGCCGATCATCAGCAGCACCGGCACCACGATCGCGATCGCGCCCAGGAAGAGCCGGACGCTGTCCGCCAGCCGCTGGCCGACCGGGCCGGCCTTGCCGAACCAGATGGCCACCGCGCTGAGCAGGGCGAGGCCGAACAACAGCAGGCCGCCGCCGTCGCGGCGGTGCTCGGGGTCGAGGTCCCGGGCCGAGGCGGCCTGCCGGCCGGCCGCCCGGACCGCCCAGCCGAGGCCGTGCGCCAGGCCCATCCAGACCGCGCCGACCGCGCGTCCCAGGTAGACGGCCAGGCCCGGGCCCGCCGCCGGCCGCCGCCGGGCCGCCGCGCGGGTGGCCTTCCTGGCCGGCTGGCGGGCACGGCTGTTCGTGGTGCCGCGCGGCGACGCGCCGCGCCGCCGGCTCGCCTGAGAGGTACGGCCCGCCATAGAGTCACCGTAACGGCGGGACCCGGCAGATCGCCGCTTTTCCGGGTCGTGTCCGCGCGTCGCAGCACGGACCGGGCGCCGTTTGTGTTATTCGCCGCAGAAGGGATGCCCTCATGGCGTCGCCGGAGCTCGAGGACGGTCCGGACGGCCCGCTGGCCGGACACCCGCAGACGTTGCGGCCGCTGACTGGCGCCCTGATCGCCGCCGTGCTGACCAACCGGGGGTACGCGGTGGCCGAGGATGCCGCCGGTGACCTGGTCGGCCGCTGGGCGGAGAGCCTGATCTGGTTCCACCGCCGGGGCGCCGACGGGGAGCTGCTCCAGGTCCGCACCGTCACCGGGCACCGCTTCGGCATCGAGCACGTGCCCGCCCTCTACGCCTTCTGCAACGCCTGGAACCACGACCGGCTCTGGCCCAAGGTGTTCGTGCACGTGGCCGACGACGGGCTGGCGCAGATCTGCGGCGAGGTGATCACCGACCTGGAACGCGGCGTCACCCCGCACCAGCTCGACCAGCTGCTGGACTGCGGCATCAGCACCGGCTGCCAGCTCGCCGCCGAGGTGGGGCGCCTGCCCGGCGGGTCGGTCCGGTGACCACCGCCCGGGACCGCGGCCCGGCCGACGCGCTGGCCGACGCCCTCGACCTGCCCGACGGCGAGGCCCGCTGCGCCGAGCTGGACCGGATCGCCGCGCACGCCGACGCCACCGGCGACCCGGCCACCGCGCTGGCGGCCCGCTTCGCGCTGATCGAGACGTACCTCCAACTCGGTCAGGGGTGGCGGCTGGTCGAGCCGGTACGCCGCTGCCGGTCCACGCTGGCGCAGGAGCCCGCCGGCGGCCGCCCCGGCGACGTGACCCGGCTGCTGCGGCACCAGCGGCAGGCGGTGGAGGCGCTGCTGGGCACCCCCCGGGTCGGGCTCGACCAGGCGCGGTTCCTGCTCGACGACCTGGCCGAGCGGTTGGGCGGCGCGGCCGAGCCGGTGGCCGAGCTGCGCTGCCGGCTCGCCGACCACCTCGGTGACGAGCCGACCGCCCGCCGCGAGTACGCCCGCTGGCAGGCCGCCGCGACCGCGCCACGGCAGGGCCGGGCCGCCGCGACCGCGCCACGGCAGGACCCGGCCGCCGCGACCGCACCACGGCAGGACCCGGCCGCCGCGACCGCGCCACGGCAGGACCCGGCCGCCGTCTCCGCGCCACGGCAGGAGCCGGCCGCCCGGACGGCCGTCCCGGCCCAGGCGAGCGGCGCGGTCGGGCCGGCCGCCGGCGCCGACGACCGGTCCGCCGGGGCGGTCGCAGGCTGTCCCGGTTGCGCGCCGGCCCGGCGGGCCGAGCTGCTGGCCGGCTGGGGCGAGCCGGTCGAGGCCCTGGCCGCGCTGCGCCCGGTGCTCGACGGCGAGGTGGACTGCACCGACCAGCCGGAGCGCGCCCTGGTGGCCGGGCTGCTGCCCTGGCTGCGTACCGGGGCGGCGACGCGGGCCGCCCGGGCGCACCTGCGCGCGTACCGCCGGCACCGCCGGGAACGAGCGGCGTTCCCGCTGCTCGCCACGCACCTGCGCTTCTGCGCGCTGGGCGGGCACCTGGAGCGAGGGCTGGCGGTGCTGGCCGAGCAGTTGCCCCGGCTGGACCAGCCGGTGGACGACCTCGCCGCGATGGAGTTCGCCGCGGCCGGGTCGCTGGTCTGCGCTCTCGCGGTGGAGGCCGGGCTGGGCGGGCGGCGGATCCACCGGCCCGGGCACGGCGCCCGGCCGGCGGCCGATCTGGAGGTGGCCACGCTCGGCGGGCAGTTGCAGGCCCTCGCCACCGCGCTGGCCGGCAGCTTCGACGCCCGCAACGGCACCGGGCACCAGTCCGGGCGGATCGCCTCCTGGCTCGCCGACCGGCCGGTCGCCGAGCCGGTGCCGCTACCGGCCGAGGACGAGGACGAGGACGGCGCCCCGCCCGACGACCCGGCCGAGCCGGGCGAGGAGGAACCCGTCCCGCTGAGCCTGGCGCTGCTCACCCGCGCCCTCGACGCCCGCGGCGACGGGTACGCCGTGGAGCGGGACGGCACCGTGGTGGGGCGTTGGGGCGCGGCCGTCATCCAGTTCCGCCGGCTCGGCGAGCGGGGCGAGATCCTGCACGCCCGGGTGGTGGCCACCCGCCGGGTGCCGGCCGACCGGCGTGCCGAGGCGTACGCGTTCTGCAACGCCTGGAACCACGACCGGCTGCTGCCGGCCGCGTACGTGCACGATCCGGGCGACGGGGCGCTGGTGCTGGTCGGCGGCGTCACCACCGACCTGGCGCAGGGGGTGGCCCTCGCGCAGCTGGTGGTGCTGGTGACCGCCGCGGTCAGCACCGGGGTGGCGTACGCCGAGGCGGTCGCCGCGCTGCCCGGCGGCGACGAGGGCTGACCGCGCCCGGCGCGGCGGCCGGGCCGGAACGTGGCGCGGCCCCCGGCCACCGGGCGGTGGTGGCCGGGGGCCGCGGTCCGGTGCGGCCCGCCGGTGGTCTAGCGGACCGAGAACGCCAGGGTGTACGCGCCGGCGCCGGCCAGCCCGGCCACCCGGTAACGGTAGGCGCCGGCCGGCGTCGCCACGCTCAGCCGGGCCGGCTCGTCCCCGGTCACGGCACTGGCCACGGTGCGGAACGCGGTGCCGGTGAAGCGTTGCAGCTCCAGCCGGACGCGGACCCCGTCCGGCGCCGCGAGGCAGGCCTGCTGGGTGCCACCGGAGGTGCGGAAGAACCGGCCGTCCGGCTGGACCTGCACCCGGCCGGCCGCGACCTGCCCGGCCCGGCTGACCTGGCCGGTGCACCCGTCCGTCCCCCCGGTCGGCGGTGGGGCGGGCGCGGTGGGGGCCGGCGGGGTCGCCCCGCCGTCGGCCGGCGGCGTGCTCGGCGTACCGCCGTCGGCCGCGGTGACCAGGGTCAGGTTGTTGCGCTGGAGGATCTCGTTGACCGGTTGGAAGAAGGTCACCCCGCCGCGGGTGCAGTCGCCGGAGCCGCCCGAGGTGACCCCCTGCGCCTGGTCGCCGGAGAGCCACGCGCCACCGGAGTCGCCCGGCTCGGCGCAGACGTTGGTCCGGGTCAGCCCGGTGACCGTCCCCTCCGGATAGTTCACCGTGGCGTTCCGGGCCTGGATGACCCCGCACCGGGTGCCGGTGGTCGAGCCGGAACGGCAGACCGAGGCGCCCACCGGGGCCTCCGTCGAACCGTTCACCGGCACCGTGCCGCCGTTGAAGTCGTTCACCACGCCCTGCGGTGTCCAGTCGCCGTTGACCCGCACCACCCCCCAGTCGTCACCCGGGAACGAGGACGCGGCGAAGGTGCCCTGGGCGACCCGGTTCGCACCGGTGGTCCGGTCGCCGGGCCGCCCGCAGTGCCCGGCGGTGACGAACCCGCCGACCACGGAGAAGCCCACCGAGCAGCGGGCCGCGTTGTTGATCAGGAACGCGTCGCCGCCGCGGACGTCGAACAGCGGCCGGGGCGCCTCGTCGCTGGTGCGGACCCGGACCGTGCCGGCGGGCACCCCGCCGGCCGCGGCGAAGCGGCGGCCGGACGCCTCCGCGCCGGGCTGGGCGAGCACCACCACCGCGTTGTCGGCCACGTCCACGTACCAGCCGGTGATGTCCGGGGTGGCCGAGGCGCCGGCCGCGTCCAACCGGGTCTTCACCGCGTCCAGCTCGGCCACGCCCCGGTCGACCTGCTCCGGCACCGCCCCGGCGGCCCGCACCCGGGCGGCGTGCGCCGGGTCGGCGACCGCCACGTGCAGGGTCCGCCCGTCGGCGCCGAGCCAGCTGCCGCCGTAGTCGGCGCCCAGGTCGGCGCGGAGCCGGGGAACCGTGCCGGCGGCCCACCGCTCGGTGGCCAGCCGCCGCGTCGCCTGGTCCCGGGTGAGCGACAGGTCCCGGCTCACCGCGTCCAGCACCTCGGGCGCGACCCCGCCGGCCGCCGGGGGCGCGGCGCGCCGGCCCGGGGCGTTCTCCCCGGCGAACGAGGGCAGCGTCACCGCCGCCGTCGCGCCCACCGCCACCACCACGACGCCGATGGCTGTCATCCGTCTGCGGTCCATCCGCCACGCTCCTCCCGGCCGGCGCGGGTCACCCCGGCCGGACGGGAGTACGGAGACGGACGCCGATCGGTTGAGGTCGGCCGGTCAGCTTCGACGCAGCGTGGCCAGCCGACTGCGGGGCGTACCCGGACGGCGACACCGGCCCACCGCGGAGGGTGGACCGGCGGGCGGTGCCGGTGGGCTCAGACCTCGACCACGGTCGGCACGATCATCGGCCGGCGGCGGTACGCGTCGTTGACCCAGCGTCCGACGGTGCGCCGGACGATCTGCTGGAGCTGGTGCGGGTCGGTGATGCCGTCCGCGGCGGCCCGGTTCAACGCCTCGGTGACCAGCGGGATCACCGGGTTGAACGCCTCCGGGTCCTCGGAGAAGCCCTTCGCCGAGACCGTCGGGCCGCCGACCACCTTGCCGGTGACCGAGTCGACCACCACGGTGGTGGCGATGAAACCGCCGTCGCCGAGGATCCGGCGCTCGGTGAGCAGCGACTCGCTGACGTCGCCGACGGCGAGGCCGTCGACGTAGACGTACCGGCTCTTGACGTGGCCGACCAGGCTGGCCCGGCCGTCGACCAGGTCGACGACGTCGCCGTCCTCGCAGAGCACCACCCGGTCGGGCGCCACCCCGGACTCGATGCCGAGCCGGGCGTGCGCCCGCAGGTGCCGCCACTCCCCGTGCACCGGCATGAGGTTGCTGGGGCGGGTCACGTTGAGCAGGTAGAGCAACTCACCGGCGGGGGCGTGCCCGGAGACGTGCACCTTCGCCACGTCCTTGTGGATCACGGTGGCGCCGGCCCGGGCCAGCCGGTTGATCACCCGGTAGACCGAGGTCTCGTTGCCGGGCACCAGCGAGGAGGCGAGCACCACGGTGTCGCCCGGGGCGATGGTGATGTGCCGGTGGTCGCCGCTGGCCATCCGGCCGAGCGCGCTCATCGGCTCGCCCTGCGACCCGGTGGACATCAGCACGATCTGCTCGGGCGGCAGCGTGGTGGCCTCCTCCAGCCCGACCACCAGGCCGGGCGGGATGTTGAGCAGGCCGAGATCCCGGGCGATGCCCATGTTGCGGACCATCGACCGGCCGATGAGCGCCACCTTGCGGCCGTGCTCGGCCGCCGAGTCGAAGACCTGCTGCACCCGGTGCACGTGCGAGGCGAACGAGGCGACGATGATCCGCCCCTTGGCCTTCGCGAAGATCGAGTCGAGCACCGGCCCGATCTCCCGCTCCGGCGTGACGAAACCGGGGATCTCGGCGTTCGTCGAGTCGGACAGCAGCAGGTCGACGCCCTCGGCGCCGAGCCGGGCGAAGCCGGCCAGGTCGGTGATCCGGCCGTCCAGCGGCAGCTGGTCCATCTTGAAGTCGCCGGTGTGCAGCACCAGGCCGGCCGGGGTACGGATGGCCACCGCGAGGGCGTCCGGGATCGAGTGGTTGACGGCGAAGAACTCGCACTCGAACGGGCCGAGCCGCTCCCGCCGCCCCTCCGCCACGGTCAGCGTGTACGGCTGGATCCGCCGCTCGGCCAGCTTCGCCTCGACGAGCGCGAGGGTGAACTGGGAGCCGACCAGCGGGATGTCCGGCTTGTGGGCGAGCAGGTACGGCACCGCGCCGATGTGGTCCTCGTGGCCGTGGGTGAGGACGATCGCCTGCACGTCGGCCAGCCGGTCCAGGATCGGGCCGAAGTCGGGCAGGATCAGGTCCACGCCCGGCTGCTCGACGTCGGGGAAGAGCACCCCGCAGTCGACGATCAGCAGCTTGCCGTCGTACTCGAAGACGGTCATGTTCCGGCCGATGGCGCCGAGTCCGCCGAGCGGGATGATCCGCAGGCCGCCCTCCGGCAGCGGCGGGGGCAGTTCACCCTCGATGTGCGCCTCGGTCACGCGTCACCTCATTCTGCGACGCCGTCGCGCGGCGTCCGTCGTGTCGTTGGTTCATTCGGGCAGGGGCAGGCCCGCCGCGGCGCAGTCGGCGCGCAGCTGGGCCAGTTCGTCACCGGTGGCGTCGACGAGCGGCGACCGCACCGGACCGGCCGGGCGACCCTGCGCCCCGAGCCCGGCCTTGACCAGGATCGTGCCCTGGGTGCGGAAGATGCCGGTGTAGAGCGGCAGCAACTGCCGGTGCAGGGCGAGCGCCCGGGCGTTGTCGCCCGCCTCGAACGCCTCGATCATCTGCTTGGTCAGCGCGCCGGTGAAGTGGGTGGAGGTGCCGACCACGCCGACCGCGCCGACCGACAGCATCGGCAGGGTGAGCGCGTCCTCGCCGCTGTAGTAGGCCAGGTCGGTGCGGCTGAGCACCTCGGCGGTGGCGAACAGGTCGCTCTTGGCGTCCTTCACCGCGACGATCCGGCCGTGCTCGGCCAGCTTGACGAGCGTCTCGGTGGCGATCGCCACCCCGGTGCGGTGCGGGATGTCGTAGAGCACCACCGGCAGGCCGGTGGCGTCCGCCACGGTGGTGAAGTGACGCAGCAGCCCGGCCTGCGGCGGCTTGTTGTAGTAGGGCGTGACCACCAGCAGGCCGTGCGCCCCGGCCTTTTCGGCCTGCGTGGCCAGCTCGACGGTGTGCGGGGTGTCGTTGGTGCCCACCCCGGCGACGATCCGGGCCCGGTCGCCGACGGCCTCCACCACGGCCCGGATCAGCGACTCCTTCTCCGCGTCCGTGGTGGTCGGGGACTCGCCGGTGGTGCCGTTGAGCACCAGCGCGTCGTTGCCCTGCTCGTCCACGAGGTATTCGGCCAGCCGGGCGGCGCCGTCGAGGTCCAGGCCGCCTTCCGGCGTGAACGGGGTCACCATGGCCGTCATCACTCGCCCGAACGGGCGCGACGCGCCCTGGCTCGGGGCGGCGGAGTGGTCGTGCGTCATGCTCACAACCTAGCGGACGGCCACCGGTGGCCCGGCGGCGAAGTCTGACGAGTCACTCCGCGTGCGGCGACGCGGCCACCTCGGTGCCGTCGGGCAGCTTGGAGATCACGAAGTCGGCGAAGACGTTCGGCGCCACCCCCTGGAGCTGCCGCAGGCACTCCACGGCCAGCTCGCGGATCTCCACGTCGGCGTGCTCGGTGGCGCGCATCTTCACGAAGTGCCGCCAGGCCCGGTAGTTGCCGGTGACCACGATCCGGGTCTCGGTGGCGTTGGGCAGCACCGCGCGGGCCGCCTGCCGGGCCTGCTTGCGGCGCAGCGTCGGGTTCGGCTCGTCGCCGAACCGGGCCTCCAGCCCCGCCAGCAGCTCGGTGTACGCCCGGACGGCCGCCTCGCTCGCCTCGACGAACGTCTTGTGCAGCTCCGGGTCCTCGGCGATCACCGCGGGCTCGACCATGGCGGCGTCCCGCTCCGGAACGTACCGCTGGGAGAGCTGGGAGTAGGAGAAGTGCCGGTGTCGGATCAGCTCGTGGGTGAAGGAGCGGGAGACCCCGCTGAAGTAGAAGCTCACCGAGCCGTGCTCCAGCACGCTCAGGTGACCGACGTCCAGGATGTGCGCCAGGTAGCCGGCGTTGGTCGCGGTGGCCGGGTTCGGCTTCTTCCAGCTCTGGTAGCAGGCCCGGCCGGCGAACTCGGCGAGGGCCTGGCCGCCGTCGGCGTCGGTCGACCACGGCACGTCGTCCGGCGCCTGGAACTGGGTCCACGCGATCAGCTTGACCTGGGGCTGCACCATCTCCGGCATTCCTGGGACTGTAGTGGCCGGTGGCCGCTCGGAAAACGGGGGCACGCCGGAGGTGAATCGCCGCACCACCGCCGGGCCGGGACCGGACGGCTCCGGTGATCAGACGTAGAGCGCGGTGAACGGGGCCCAGGGCAGGTTGCGGGCCACCGAGAAGGCGAACCAGAGGGCGAGGAAGCCACCGATCACCCTGGGGCTGAGCGACAGCTCCGGCAGCCGCCAGCCGAACGCCCGGTTGCCGGCCCAGGCGACGAAGAGGTACGCCAGGAAGGGCAGCGCGAAGACGAAGAGGAAGTGGTGCCGGGCGGCCGCCGGCAGGTCGGCGTGCAGCACGTACCAGAGCGCGCGGGTGCCGCCGCAGCCCGGGCAGTCCAGCCCGGTGAGGAGCTTGAGCAGGCAGGTCGGGCGGGCATCCGGGTCGCTGTGCGTGGGGTCGCTGAGCAGGGCGTACGTCATGCCGACGCCGACGCAGCCGAGCGCCGCGAGGGGCACCGCCCAGCGCGGGGCGCGGGCGTGCAGGCGCAGCACCAGGCGGGTGAACCGGTCCGGCTCGACCGGCTGGTAGGCGACCCCGGCGGGCCAGAGCGGCGTGCCGTCGGGACCGGCTGGCGGGCCAGCGGGCGCCGGCTGCGGGCCGGCGGGTGCGGCGGAGGCCGGCTGCGGGCCGGCGGGTGCGGCGGAGGCCGGCTGCGAGCCGGCGGGCGCCAGCTCCGGGTGGGCCGGTGCGACGGAAGCCGGCTGCGAGCCGGCGGGTGCGACGGAGACCGGCTGCGAGCCGGTGGACGCTACGGGAGCCGGCTGCGGGTCGGCCGGGGCGCCGGGCCGGTCAACGCTCGTCACGGGCTTACCGTACACCGGCCACGCCCACCAGCGCGGCGGTCAGCGGGGCGGCCAGATCGCCGGCCGCCGGCGGGGCGACCGCGTCGAGGCCGAGCCAGCCGGCGAGCCGGTAGAGCTCCGCCGCCAGCGCCACCGCGGTCTCCCCCGGATCCACCCCCGGCTCGGCCCACGCGGCGGGGACCAGCAGCACCCCCGCCTTCCGGTCGGCCTTCAGGTCGACCCGGGCGGTGAACCGCTCCCCCTGCAGGAAGGGCAGCACGTAGTAGCCGTACACCCGCTGCGGCGCCGGCACGTAGATCTCGATCCGGTAGCTGAAGTCGAAGAGCCGCTCGGCGCGCGACCGCTCCCAGACCAGCGGGTCGAAGGGACTGACCAGGGTGTTGCCGCGCACCCAGCGGGGCAGCCGGGCCTGCGCGTGCAGGTAGGCCGGCTGCCGCCAGCCCGGCACCGTGACCGGGGTCAGCTCGCCCGCCTCGACCAGCTCGGCGACCGCCCGCCGGGCGGCGGCAACCGGCAGCCGGAAGTAGTCGCGCAGCTCCGGCTCGGCGGCCACCCCCAGCGACCGGGCGGCGATCGCGACCAGGGCCCGGTGGGCGTCCGCGTCGCTCGGGGTGGGCGCGTCGAGCACGGCCGGCGGCAGCACCCGCTCGGGCAGGTCGTAGCGGCGGGCGAACGAGGTGGTGCGCTCCGCGGCGGCCACCTCGCCGGCCCAGAACAGGAACTCCAGCGCCTGCTTCACCGACGACCAGTTCCAGCCCCAGTTGCCGGTCTGCCGGGGGGCGTCGTGCTCGATCTCGGCGGCGGTCAGCGGCCCCTTGGCGGCCACCTCGTCGCGCACCCAGGCGACCAGCTCGGGCTGCTCCTGGGCGATCCGGCGCATCCCGCCCCAGGCCTCGTCCCGGGCCCGGGCCATCCGCCAGCGCAGCGCCGGGTGCAGGCCGACCGGCACCAGCGACGCCTCGTGCCCCCAGTATTCGAACAGCTCCCGGGGGCGGCGGTAGGCGGCGGTGTCGAGCAGCGCGGTCGGGTACGGCCCGAGCCGACTGTAGAGCGGCAGGTAGTGCGCCCGTTGCAGGACGTTGACCGAGTCCATCTGGATCAGCCCGACCCGGTCCAGCACCCGGCGCAGGTGGCGGCGGGTGGGCACGCCGGTCGGCGCCGGGTCGGCGAAGCCCTGGGCGGCGAGCGCCACCCGACGGGCCTGGGCGGGCGAGAGCGATTCCGGTGCGGCCATCGTCGGCGACCCTAATCCACCGGTACGACGCCCGTCCCGCATCCGGCGGCCCGGCCCGGAACGGCCGAGTCGCGCGCCGCGCGGTGCGGACGCTGGACCCGCCGCCCCGACCGGCATAGAACGGACGGATGCTCACCATTCGCCGCGAGGAACCCGACGACGCCGAGGCGGTCGCCCGGGCGCACGTGCACGGCTGGCAGGCCGGATACGCCGGGATCATGCCGGCGGAGGTGCTGGCCCGGCTGAACCCGGCCGCCTGGGCGCAGCGCCGCCGCGACCTGGGCACCGCCGACCCCGAGCACCCGTTCGCCACCCTGCTGGCCGAGGTCGACGGCACCGTCGTCGGCTTCACCACCTTCGGCCCGTACCGGAACAACCAGGACCGCGCCGACCTCGACCCGCGGTACGGCGAGATCGTGGCGATGTACCTGGAGCCGGCGCACTGGGGCACCGGGGCCGGGCGGGCACTGTTCGCCGCGGCCCGCTCCGGACTGGCCGAGCGGGGCTGGACGGAGTACCGGCTCTGGGTGCTGGCCGAGAACGCCCGGGCCCGCCGCTTCTACGAACGGGCCGGCCTGTCACCCGACGGCACGGAGTCCACCTACCCGGTGCCGCTGCCCGGCGGACGCGAGCCGGTCCGCCTCCGCGAGCTGCGCTACACCGCCCGGACGGACGGCTGACGGGGTCGGCCCGTCCCGGTCGGCGGAGCCGCCGCCGGCCGGCGCCGCCGAGCGCCGGATCGGCAGGACCAGCAGCAGAACCAGGCTGATCCAGACGTACGTGTTGCTGCCGAGGAAGCCGTCGAGGCCGGTGAAGTCGTCCTCCCACGCCCAGACGATCCGGCTGATCAGGAAGGCGTACCCGACGAACGCGGCGGCCAGCAGCAGGCGGCGCCGGCGGCCCCGGGCGGGCGCCGCCATGCCGTTGTCGACCAGCAGGATCAGCGCGGGCAGCAGCCAGACCAGATGGTGCACCCAGGTCACCGGGCTGATCAGGCAGCCGGTGACGCCGGTGAGCGCCAACCCGGTCGCCTCGTCACCGGCGGCGACGGCGGCCCGGGAGCGCCACCCCCAGACCGCCAGGGTGGCGAGCACGAGCACCAGCCAGGCCGCCGTGCTCGGATGCACCGGGTCCAGCCGGGCGACCATCCCCCGCAGCGACTGGTTGGAGATGAAGGCCAGCTCACCCACCCGGTCGGTGTTCCACAACGCCGTGGTCCAGAACTCGCGCGAGGCGTCCGGGACGAGCGCGCCGGCCAGCAGGGTGGCCGCGGTGGCGGTGCCGATCGCGGTGAACGCGGCCCGCCAGCGGCCGGTGACCAGCAGATACAGGATGAACAGCCCCGGGGTCAGCTTGATCGCGGTGGCCAGGCCGATGCCGACGCCGGCCCACCGGCTGCCCGCCGGCAGCAGCCGCAGCAGGTCCACCGCCACCAGGAAGAGCAGCAGCATGTTGACCTGGCCGAAGTTCACCGTCTCGCGCATCGGCTCGAAGGCGGCGGCCAGCAGGAGCGCGACGGCGAGGCTGAACCAGCCGGTCCAGCCCGCGCGCCGGGCGATCGGGCCGACCAGCCACCAGATCACCACGGTGCTGGCCAGCACGGTGATGACCACGCTCACGGTGATCGCGGCCAGCCAGGGCAGGTACGCCATCGGCAGCATGACCAGGGCGGCGAACGGCGGATAGGTGAAGCCGTACTGGGTGCCGGGCTTGAGGAAGTCGTAGATCTCGCCGCCGTCGTGCACCCAGAACCGCAGCGCGCCGTAGTAGACCCTCAGGTCGAAGAAGCCGTGCCGGACGGCGGCGACCGCGAGGAAGGCCGCCACCACGCCGGCGAGCACCAGCACGGCGACGACCTGCCCGGTCGTCCGCCTGGCACCCTGCGCCACCGTCGCCTCCCTCGCCCTGCGTAGGCTCACGTGCCATGGCAGCAGGCTATGTCCGCCCCGCGCGTCCGGAGGACGCCGCCGAGATCGCACGCATCCAGCTCGCGACCTGGCGGGTCGCGTACCGCCGGATCCTGCCCCGGCACGTGCTCGACAACCTGGACGAGGCGTACCTGGCGCGGCGGTGGAGCGCGGCGGTGCAGGAGCCGCCCTCGGGCGCGCACCGGGTGCTGGTCGCCGTCGAACAGGCCGAGCAATCCTATCTGGTGGGGTTCGCCGCTTCCGGTCCGGCCGATGCCGAAGCGCTGGCGCCGGGCGAGCCGGCCGAGGCGCTCGGCGAGGGCGTGGCCGCCGTGACCGACCTGCTGGTCGAGCCGCGCTGGGGGCGGCGCGGGCACGGCAGCCGGCTGCTCGCCGCGGCCGTCGACCACTGGCGCGCCGACGGCCTCGGCCGCGCGGTCGCCTGGGTCTTCGACGCCGACGCGGCGACCCGGAAGTTCCTCACCTCCACCGGCTGGGAGCCCGACGGCGCGGCCCGCGCGCTGGACGTCGACGACATGCTCGTCCCCCAGCTCCGCCTGCACGTCGCCGTCCCCGCCAGGCCGGCCGCACCCTGAGGTACCCGCGCCGCACGTGCCGGTTGTCAGGCGGTGCGCCTACGGTGGGGCGATGAGCACCACGGCGACGGCGCACCCCACCGACCTGGAGGCGTACCGGGTCGAGCTGACCGGCTACGCGTACCGGATGCTCGGCTCGGTCTTCGACGCCGAGGACGCGGTGCAGGAGACCCTGCTGCGGGCCTGGCGCGGGTGGGACGGTTTCGACGGCCGGTCCAGCCTGCGCACCTGGCTCTACCGGATCACCACGAACATCTGCGTCGACCTGCTGCGCGGGCGCGCCCGGCGGGCCCTGCCGGTCGGCCTGGGCGCCCCGTCGCCACCGGTCGTCGAGTCGCTCGGCACGCCGGCCGGCGACTGGCTGGAGCCGGTGCCGGACAGCACGGTGCTGCCGGCCGACCCGGCGGAGCTGGCGGTGGCCCGGGAGTCGGTGCGGCTGGCGTTCGTGGCCGCGCTCCAGCACCTGCCGGCCCGGCAACGGGCGGTGCTGATCCTGCGGGACGTGCTGCGCTGGCGGGCCGACGAGGTGGCCGAGCTGCTCGGCACCAGCGTGCCGGCGGTCAACAGCGCCCTTCAGCGGGCCCGGGCCACGCTGGCCGGAGCCCGGATCGAGCCGGCCGCCGGCCCGGGGCTCGACCCGGCCGACCGCGACCTGCTCGACCGGTACGTGGACACCTTCACCCGGTACGACATCGACGCGCTGGTGGCGCTCCTGCGGGCGGACGCCGTGCAGAGCATGCCGCCGTACGCGATGTGGCTGCGCGGGGCCACGGAGATCGGCCGCTGGCTGTCCGGTCCGGGCGCCGAGTGCCGGGGGTCGCGGCTGGTGCCGATCGCCGCGAACGGTGGGCCGGCCTTCGCCCAGTACCGGGTCGACCCGGCCGGCGGCCACGCGGCCTTCTCGATCCAGGTGCTGGAGCTCTCCGGCGGCCGGATCGCCGGGCTGCACCACTTCCTCCAGCCCGACCTCTTCCCCCGCTTCGGCCTGCCGCTGCGGCTGGACCGGTGAGCCACCGATGAGTTTCGCCGGCGCGTCTCGTCCACCCCTCGTACGCCGCCGCGCCGCCGGTGGTCCCGGCACGGGGCGGGACCACCAGCGGCGCCGTTACGGCCGGCCCGCCCTTGCGGCCAGCCCGGCTTTGCGGCCAGCCCGGCTTCCGGTCGAGCCCGGCCTTGCGGTCAGCTCGGGGTGAGTTCGGCGACCACCTCGTCGTCCTCCATCGCACCCGTCGGCCGGAAGCCCAGGGAGCGGTAGAGGGCGGCGGCCGCGAGGTTGTCCGGGTGGTAGCTGAGCCGTACCGGTCGGCCCTGCGCGGCCAGCCACTCCGCGAGGGTGGCCACGGCGGCCCGACCCACCCCGCGGCCCTGCTCGGCGCCGTCGATAACCATGCCGCCGATCCAGCGGGACCCGTCGTCGTCCACGCCCCACATCAGGTGCCCGACCACGGTGTCGTCCGCGTACACGGCCAGCGAGGTCCACACCGGCGAGCGCATGGTGAGCAGGAGGTAGCGGGCGGCCAACGCGGGCACCCAGGACCGCTGCTCGTCGCGGGGCGCGACGTCCGCCACGGCCCGCCAGTTCTCGTCGTCGACGGGTCGCAGCGTCACCCGACGACCGGCGCGGTCAGCCAGCCTTGAATCGATCACGCGGGTGAGCCTAGGTGCGGCCCGCCTCGCCCGACGACCGGGTTTCCGGGGGCCGGCTCAGCCCGCCGTTTCTGGCGGCCGGCTCGGCCCGCCATTTTCTTGCGGCCGGCTCAGCCCGTCCTTTCCGGCGGCCGGCTCGGCCCGCCATCTTCTGGCGGCCGGCTCGGCCCGTCCTTTCCGGCGGCCGGCTCAGCCCGTCCTTTCCGGCGGCCGGCTCAGCCCGCCGCCGCGGCGTCCAGGAAGGGCCGCGGGTCGCCCGCCCCGAGGTCGGTGATCCCCGCGCTGCTCAACGCCCCGACGGCGAGGGTACGCCGGACGGCGGCGAAGGTGATCACGTGCCCGATCGTGCCTCCCAGGGTGTGCGTGGTCGGCGGCGTGCAGGTGGTGTCCACGAACGTGTCGGCCAGGGTCCCCTCGGCCAACGTCCGGGCCACGAAGCCGCGCCAGTCCCGGCCGGCGGCCGCGTGCCGGGCGGCCAGCCCGCGCACCGACTGGTCGCTCTCGTCCGGCCAGTCGCCGCCACGCAGCGCCGACAGCCAGTGCTCCTCCTGGGTGACCATGGCGTTGATCAGGGAACGCAGCGTCGGCCGGTCGTCGATGGTCTCCACCGACACGGTGATGGGTCGGTCGAGCACCTCGTCGTCGAGCGTGCCGGCCCGCTCGATGATCGCGGTGAGGGTGTCGACGTGGTGGTCGACCAGGTGCTGGAGGACGTTCATCGGAGTCTCCTGACGGGTAGCCGGCAGCCGCAGGCCGCCGGGCGGTTGAAAGTGGACGCCGCTGGGGCAGGACAGCTCCAGCTCGCGGAAGGTGACCGGTGGACGCCGCCGGACGGCGGTCGGTGCCATCCCGTACGCCCGCTGGAAGGCGCGGGTGAACGCTTCGTGCGAGCCGTACCCGGCCTCCACGGCGATGTCGAGGACGGTCCGGTCGCTGGTGGTGAGGCGGTGCGCCGCGCGCTCCAGCAGCAGCCGACGCCGCAGGGCGCCGGGAGGCTCCCCGGTCGCGGCGGCGACCAACCGGTCAAAATGGAACCGGGACAGGTGGGCCCGGGCCGCGACCTCGCCCGGACCGACGGCCGGGTCGTCGAGCGCGACCTGGATCGAGTCGAGGATTCTGGTGAGCCCATCCGGCGAGGTCATGCTGACAGCCTGCACCGGGCGGCCCGCGCCCCGCTTGATCGCCGTTGCGGACCTGCCGGCCGCCACCGGGACGGCCGACCCGGCGGGCCCACGGCAGGCCGGGCAGGAACGGGGACCGGTCCAGCGATCCTGCCGGCGGGTGACCGCCGGGGCCGGGTCAGGCATGAACAGGGACCAGTCCAGCGAACCTGCCGGCGGGTGCCTCCCGGTCGGGTCGGTCGGGTCGGTCGGGCATGAACAGGGACCGGTCCAGCGAACCTGCCGGCGGGTGACCCCCGGGCCGGGTCAGTCGGGCAGGCCGTCCAACCCGACCGTCAAGCCCGGCGGCGGGTCACCCGGTCCGAGTCAGTCGAGCAGGGCGTCCAGGCCGACCGTCAGGCCCGGCCGGCGGCGCACCTCACGCACGGCCAGCAGCACCCCGGGCATGAACGAGGCCCGGTCCAGCGAATCGTGCCGGATGGTCAGCGTCTCGCCGGTGGTGCCGAACAGCACCTCCTGGTGGGCGACCAGGCCGGCCGCCCGGACCGCGTGCACGCGTACCCCGGCGATGTCGGCGCCGCGGGCGCCGGGCACCTCGTCCTTGGTGGCGTCGGGGGTGGGGCCGAGACCGGCCTCGGCCCGGGCCCGCGCGATCAGGCGGGCGGTGTGGGTGGCGGTGCCACTCGGCGCGTCCAGCTTGCGCGGGTGGTGCTGCTCGATGATCTCGACCGACTCGAAGTGCCGGGCCGCCTTCGTGGCGAACTGCATCATCAGCACCGCACCGATGCCGAAGTTCGGGGCGATGACCACGCCCACCTCGGGCTTGCCCGCGAGCCAGCCGCGTACCTGGTCCAGCCGCTCCTCGGTGAAGCCGGTGGTGCCGACCACCGCGCTGATCCCCTGGTCGATGCACCACCGCAGGTTGTCCATCACGACGTCCGGGGTGGTGAAGTCGACGACCACCTCGGTGCCGGCGTTGCCGGCGGCGGCCAGCTCGTCGCCCTGGTCGATCGCCGCGACAAGGTCGAGGTCGGAGGCGCCGTCGACCGCCTTGCAGACCTCCCTGCCCATCCGGCCGTGGGCGCCCAGCACGCCGACCCGGATCGGCTCGGCCCGGTCCTGCTCCCGCTCGTCAGTCACGGGGCACAACCTATCCCAATCGGGACGTCGCCTCCCGGCCAGACCGGCACCGTCCCACCACCCGACCACTTCCCACGAGACGCGGCCCGTTATCCCCCGACCGACCGGACCCGCCTCCGGGCAGTCCCATTCGGGACGTCACGTCCTCGACCGACCGGCCGGAACCGTCCCACCATTCGGTCATGATCGACTCGGGTTGCGGCAAACCGTGCCTTCCCTGGCCCGGGAAGCCCCAGACTGCCGCAATCCGCGACTCGGCCCCACGGACGACTCGGCCCACGGGGCGACTCGGCCCCACGGACGACTCGGCCCCACGGACGACTCGGCCCACGGGGCGACTCGGCCCCACGGACGACTCGGCCCCACGGACGACTCGGCCCACGGGGCGGCTCGGCCCACGGGGCGGCTCGGCCCACGGCCAGGGCGGCCGGGCGGGGCAGCCCGACGGCCCGACGGGCGGGGCAGGGCAGGGCAGGTCTGTTAGGCGAGGAAGGCGGCCTCGTCGAAGGGGCCGACGACGGCGAGGGACATCGGCCGGGTGAGCAGCTCGGCGGCGAGGACGTTCACGTCGTCCAGGGTCACCGCGTCGACCCGGGCGAGCAGCTCGTCCACCGGCATCAGGTCGCCGTAGAGCAGCTCGCCCTTGGCGAGCCGGCTCATCCGGGAGCCGGTGTCCTCGAGGCCGAGGACGAAGGAGCCCTTGCTCATCCCCTTGCCCCGGGCCAACTCCTCCTCGGTGATCCCGTGCTCCGCCACCTTGGCCAGCTCCGTCCGGGTCAGCTGGAGCACCTCGTCCACCTTGCCCGGCGCGCAGCCGGCGTAGACGGCGAACAGGCCGCTGTCGGCGTACTGGCTGGCGTAGGAGTAGACCGAGTAGGCCAGGCCGCGCTGCTCGCGGATCTCCTGGAACAGCCGGCTGGACATGCCGCCGCCGAGGACGTTGTTGAGCACACCGAGGGCGAACCGCCGCTCGTCGGCCCGGTCGATGCCGGGGCAGCCGAGGATGACGTGCGCCTGCTCGGTCTCCTTCGGCTCGACCAGCGTGGTGACCGGCTTGGTGCGTACCGCCGGAGCCGCCGGCCGGCACGGCGCCGGCGCCGCCGGATCGGTGTCCAGGGGGGTGCCGCGCAGCGCCTGGCGGACCAGCCGGACCACGGCGCCGTGGTCGAGGTTGCCGGCGGCGGCCACGACGATCCCCGGCGGGGTGTAGCGGCGGCGGTAGAAGCTCTGGATCTGCCCCCGGGTCATCGGGGTGACCGTCTCCTCGGTACCGGAGATGAGCCGGCCGAGCGGGTGGTCGCCGTAGACGGCGCGGGCGAAGAGGTCGTGCACCTCGTCGCCGGGCTCGTCGTCGTGCATGGCGATCTCTTCGAGGATGACTCCGCGCTCGGTCTCCACGTCGGCGGGGTCGAGCACCGAGTCGGCGACCAGGTCGCACATGACGTCGATGGCCAGTGGCAGGTCCTCGTCCAGCACGCGGGCGTAGTAGCAGGTGTATTCCTTCGTGGTGAAGGCGTTGGTCTCGCCGCCGACCGCCTCGATCTCCGCCGAGATGTCCAGCGCGGTGCGCTTGCTGGTGCCCTTGAAGAGCAGGTGCTCCAGGAAGTGCGCGGCCCCGGCCTGCGGCCGGGTCTCGTCGCGGGAACCGACGGCGACCCAGATGCCGAACGACACGCTGCGCATCGCCGGGATGGCCTCGGTGAGCACGCGCAGCCCGCTGGGCAGGACGGTACGGCGCACGGTGCCGCCGAGCGGGTCCTCGCTGAGCGTACGGGTGACCGCCCGGGCCATCCGGCCGCCCGGCGGCGCCACCCCCGGTCGAGCCGTCGGGGAAGACGAACGCCGGGTCCGACTCACGAGAACCTGCTCCCAGTTTCAACGAGGGGTGGAGGGTGCGGTGGTGCCGCTCGGGGCGCCACGGGAAACCGACAACTCCAGCTCGGCCGTGGCCGCGCACCGGCCGGAAGCCGTGCCGCTGGAGCTGTGGTCCGGCCCGGGGGACGCCGTCGGCGTCCCCCGGGCCGGACGGTGGATCAGCTGTGCCGGGTCCGGCGACGCGGGCGGGACTCGCCGCCGCCCTCGCCACCCTCGCCCCGCTCGGAGCCCCGGCCGCCGCGCTCCCGGTCACCCCGGTCGCCCCGGTCGCCCCGGTCCCGCGGAGCACGGTCGCCGCGGTCCCGGCCGGCCGGACGCTCGCCACCGGCGGCCTCCTCGGCGGCCGGCGCCTCGGCACCCTCCGGGCGGATCTTGTCCAGGTAGATCTTGCCGCGCTGGTCGATGTCCGCGATCTCGACCTCGACCTTGTCGCCGACGTTGAGGAAGTCCTCGACCTTCTCGACCCGCTTGCCGTCGCCCACCTTGGAGATGTGCAGCAGGCCGTCCCGGCCCGGGAGCAGCGAGATGAAGGCGCCGAACGCGGCGGTCTTCACCACGGTGCCGAGGAACCGCTCCCCCACCTTCGGCAGGGTCGGGTTGGCGATGCCGTTGATCCGGTCCACCGCCGCCTGAGCGGACGGGCCGTTGGTCGCGCCGACGTAGATGGTGCCGTCGTCCTCGATGGAGATCTCGGCGCCGGTCTCGTCCTGGATGGCGTTGATGGTCTGGCCCTTCGGGCCGATCACCATGCCGATCTTGTCGACCGGGATCTTCACGGTGGTGACCCGCGGCGCGTAATCCGACATCTCGGCCGGGGCCTCGATCGCCGCCTGCATCACGTCGAGGATGGTCTGCCGGGCCTCGTTCGCCTGCTGCAGCGCGGCGGCCAGCACGTCCGACGGGATGCCGTCGAGCTTGGTGTCGAGCTGGAGCGCGGTGACGAAGTCCCGGGTGCCGGCGACCTTGAAGTCCATGTCACCGAACGCGTCCTCGGCGCCGAGGATGTCGGTCAGCGTCACGTACCGGGTCTTGCCCTCGACCTCGTCGGAGATGAGGCCCATGGCGATGCCGGCGACCGGCGCCTTCAGCGGCACACCGGCCGAGAGCAGGCCCAGCGTGGAGGCGCAGACCGAGCCCATCGAGGTGGAGCCGTTGGAGCCGAGCGCCTCGGAGACCTGCCGGATGGCGTAGGGGAACTCCTCGCGCGACGGCAGCACCGGGATCAGCGCCCGCTCGGCCAGCGCGCCGTGACCGATCTCGCGCCGCTTCGGCGAGCCGACCCGGCCGGTCTCACCGGTCGAGTACGGCGGGAAGTTGTAGTTGTGCATGTAGCGCTTGCGGTTCTCCGGGGAGAGGGTGTCCACCATCTGCTCCATGCGCAGCATGTTCAGCGTGGTGACGCCCAGGATCTGGGTCTCGCCCCGCTCGAACAGCGCCGAGCCGTGCACCCGCGGCAGCACGCCGACCTCGGCGGTCAGCGGACGGATGTCGCGCGGGCCGCGGCCGTCGATGCGGACCTGCTCGCGCAGCACCCGGTTGCGCACCTCGGACTTCGTCAGCGAGCGGAAGGCGGCGGAGAGCTCCTTCTCGCGGCCCTCGAAACGCGGGCCGAGCTCCTCGGCAACCTTGGCCTTGACCCGGTCGAGGGCCTCCTCGCGATCCGCCTTGCCGGCGATCTTGAGGGCCTCGGCGACCTCGGCGCGGGCCAGCTCGGCCACCGCCTCGTACGCGTCATCCTGGTAGTCCAGGAAGACCGGGAACTCGGCGACCGGCTTGGCGGCCACCTCGGCCAGCTCGCTCTGCGCCCGGCACAGCTCGCGGATCGCCGGCTTGGCGGCCTCCAGGCCGCTGGCCACGATCTCCTCGGTCGGAGCGGTGGCGCCGTCCGCGATCAGGGCCACGGCGTGCGGCGTCGCCTCGGCCTCGACCATCATGATCGCGACGTCACCGTCAGCGAGCGCCCGGCCGGCCACGACCATGTCGAAGGTGGCCCGCGCCAGCTCCTCCAGGGTCGGGAAGGCAACCCACTGGCCGTCGACGTGCGCGACCCGGGTCGCGCCGATCGGGCCGGAGAACGGCAGGCCGGAGAGCTTGGTGGACATCGAGGCGGCGTTGATCGCCACCACGTCGTACGGGTGCTGCGGGTCGAGCGCCAGCACGGTCTCGACGACCTGGACCTCGTTGCGCAGGCCCTTGACGAAGGACGGGCGCAGCGGCCGGTCGATCAGCCGGCAGGTGAGGATGGCGTCCTCGCTGGGGCGACCCTCGCGGCGGAAGAACGAGCCGGGGATCCGGCCCGCGGCGTACATCCGCTCCTCGACGTCCACCGTCAGCGGGAAGAAGTCGAACGACTCGCGCGGCTGCTTGCCCGCCGTGGTGGCGGAGAGGACGACCGTCTCGCCCAGCTGGGCGATGACGGAGCCGGCGGCCTGACGGGCCAGCCGGCCGGTGGAGAAGGTGATCTCGCGGGTGCCGAAGGCCCCGTTGTCGATCACGGCGGTGCGGGATTCGGTGCCGAGGTTGGTCTCGGTCATGTTCGGTGGTGCTCCTTCGCGTCGTCGGCCACGACACGGGGACC
Source organism: Micromonospora sp. HK10 (assembly GCF_000982955.1). Classification (GTDB taxonomy): domain Bacteria; phylum Actinomycetota; class Actinomycetes; order Mycobacteriales; family Micromonosporaceae; genus Micromonospora. Next base: position 40,684 of record NZ_KQ058783.1, read on the forward strand.
TGCCCAGACGGCCGGTCTTCGATCGAAGCGCCCGGGTGGCCGGCATGATGCCGGGATTCCCGGGGGCCACTACCGGAGACCGGTGCGCTGACCAGTTCCCTCTCGGGTTGTCGTGTGGCCGGTTTCTTCTGTGGTACCGGAACGGGGGAGCGGCCGAGCGGCCACTCCCCCGTCACGTCATCGGCGCAGACCGAGCCGCTCGATGAGCGACCGGTAGCGGTTGATGTCCTTCTTCTGGACGTAGTTGAGCAGCCGACGGCGACGGCCGACCAGCAGCAGCAGCCCGCGGCGGCTGTGGTGGTCGTGCTTGTGCACCTTCAGGTGCTCGGTGAGCTCGGCGATCCGCTTGGTGAGGACCGCGACCTGCACCTCCGGCGAACCGGTGTCGCCCTCAGCGGTCGCGTACTCCGCGCGGATCTTGGCCTTGGCTTCCTGGTCGAGCGCCATGTTCTCCCTGTTTCGTGGAACGTTCGATGAGGTCCGTCGGATCGGTCTGCGTGACCGGGCAACGGACCGGTTCCTCGCACCCGCGGCGTCGTGCAGGCACGCGAGGCCCCACGTCGGTCAGCCGACGTCCCCGCCAGACTACCAGCCCGGCCGGGAACCGCCCGGTGAAGGGCGGCGCGGCGGCCCGGTGGGCGTCAGCCGACCGCCCGCCGGGTCCGCTCCACGTCCTCGGCGATCTGGGCCACCAACGGCTCGATCGCGTCGTACGTCCGTTGTTCGCGCAGGTGCGCCACGAAGTCCAGGGCGAGCCGTTCGCCGTACAGGTCACCGGTGAAGTCCAGCGCGTACGCCTCCACCCGCCGCTCCCGGCCGGAGAACGTCGGGTTGGTGCCGATGGAGACCGCGGCGGCCAGCGGCTCCCCGCCCCGGCGCACCAGCCGGGCCGCGTACACGCCGTCGGCGGGGACCGCCGCGTACCGGTGGGTCAACAGGTTGGCGGTGGGGTAGCCCAGCTCCCGCCCGCGCTGGTCGCCACGGACCACCACGCCCTCCACCCGGTGCGGCCGGCCGAGCGCGGCGGCCGCCGCGGCCACGTCGCCCGCGTCGACGCAGGAGCGGATGTACGTGGAGGAGAAGACGGTGCCCGCCTCGGCGACCAGCGGGGCGCCCTCGACCCCGAAGCCGAAGGTGCGGCCCAGCCGCTCCAGCAGGGCCACGTCGCCGGCGGCCCGGTGCCCGAAGCGGAAGTTGTCCCCGACCACCACCAGCGCCGCGTGCAGGTGCTCGACGAGGATGTCGTGCACGAACGCCTCGGCCGGCACCCGGGAGAACTCGGCGGTGAACGGCACCACGCAGAGCACGTCGGCCCCGAGCGCCTCGATCAGCTCCGCCTTGCGCGCCGGCTCGGTGAGCACCGCCGGGTGCGAGCCGGGCCGGACCACCTCGGCCGGGTGCGGGTCGAAGGTGACCACCACCGACTTGACGCCCAGCTCCCGGGCCCGGGCCACGGCGTGGCCGATGGTGGCCTGGTGGCCCTTGTGCACCCCGTCGAAGACGCCGATGGTGACCACCGAGCGACCCCAGCCGCCGGGCGCCGCCTCGTACCCCCGCCACCGCTGCATTCCCGCTCCTCCCCTGCTCGACAAGCCCCGCGCCGCCGGTCAGGCGGGGGCCAGCACGATCTCCGCGCGGGCCCGGCCGTCCCGCTCGCTGACGATAGCGATCAACCCGCCCTCCGGGCCGAAGACCGCGTACGGGCCGGCGATGCCGGCCGGGTCCAGCGGTCCGCCGTGGGAGAGCACCTTCGCCTCCACCACGGTGGCGTCCCGGCGCGGGAAGAACCGGTCGGCCGCGGCGTCGAGCGGCAGGTTGACCACCTCGGGGGCGCGCTGCTCCAGCGCGTCCAGGGTGGCCGCCTCGGCCAGCGTGAAGCCGCCGACCGCGGTGCGGCGCAGCGCGGTCAGGTGGCCACCGACCCGCAGCGCCAGGCCCGCGTCGCGCGCGATGGCCCGGATGTACGTCCCGGACGAGCAGGTCACGTCGACGTCGACGTCGAGCACGTCCGGGGCGTCCCGCCGGATGGCCAGCACCTCGAGGCGGGAGACGGTCACCCGGCGCGCGGGCAGGTCGACGCTCTCTCCGTCGCGCACCCGCTGGTACGCCCGCTGCCCGTTGATTTTGATGGCGCTCACCGCGCTCGGCACCTGGTCGATCTCGCCGGTGAGCGCGGCGAGCGCGGCCCGGATCGACTCGTCGGTGACCCCGGCGGTCGAGGTGGCCGCGATCACGTCCCCCTCGGCGTCGTCGGTGACGGTGGCCTGCCCCAGCCGGATCGTCGCGGTGTAGCTCTTGCCGGCACCGATCACGTAGGTGAGCAGCCGGGTGGCCCGCCCGACGCCGATCACCAGCACCCCGGTGGCCATCGGGTCGAGCGTGCCGCCGTGCCCCACCCGCCGGGTCCGGGCCAGCCGGCGGATCCGGGCCACCACATCGTGCGACGTCATGCCGCCGGGCTTGTCGACCACGATCAGTCCGTCAGTGCTCACGCCCGCCAAGCCTGCCAGACGGCGGGGGTCGGCCGGGTGGGGGATACCGGTCCGATCGACCGGCGTGCCAAGGTCATGCGCCCCTCGCTCGACTCCGACCCGACCACCCGGTGCGTGACGACGACCTCGGTCGGGCGCGGAGCGCCTGGTCACGGTGCCTGCCCGTGCCGGCACGCCGCTGCCACCTTCCCGCCTCCCCACGCCAAGGAGCCCTCGATGAGCACCACCCCGCCGTCGCACGAGCACCGCCCGCGGGTCGACCTGCCCGACTGGATGCGGAACCCGGAACCAGCGCGCCGTACCCTCGGCCGCCGGCTCTCCGACCTCGTCGACGGCGTGCCGGCGCTGGCGGCGACGCGACGACGGCTCTGGGCCTGGCGGGACCGGACCCGGTTCAGCGAGCGGCGCCCGGTGCTCTCCGCGATCGTGTCCTTCGTCTTCGTCGCGGTGGCGGCCACCTGCCTGGTGGTCGGCGCCCTGTACCTCTTCCACCAGATCAGGCAGCGGCAGCTCTGAACCGGGCCTCGGGGCGACGTCTCCGCTCCGCGTCTCGTCCCACCCGGCGGCGACGGCACGCCGGTCAGCGGACCGCGCCGACCACCGCCCAGCCGCCGGAGCGCAGCCGCAGCAGCAGGGCGACGAGCCGGAGCACCACGAACAGCAGCAGCCCGGCCCAGATCCCGCCGAGGCCCAGGTCGAGCCCGTAGGCCAGCCAGATCGCCGGCAGGAAACCGCCGAACGCCGCCACGATGGTGAGGTTGCGCAGGTAGCGGACGTCACCGGCGCCGATCAGCACCCCGTCGAGGGCGAAGACCACCCCGCCGATCGGTTGCAGCGCCACGAACCAGGGCCAGGCGACCATGGCCTGCTCGCGTACCTGCGGGTCGGCGCTGAACCAGGACGGGACCACGCCGGCGCCGGCGGCGATGAGCACCGCGAACGCCACGCCGCACGCCCCACCGACCAACGCGATGCGCCGGGCCAGCGCGCGGGCGCCGGCCGCGTCGCCGGCGCCGAGCGCGGCGCCGACCAGCGACTGCGCCGCGATGGCGAGGGCGTCCAGCACCAGGGCGGTGAAGAACCACAGCTGTACGGCGATCTGGTGCGCGCCGACCGCGGCGGCGCCGAACCGGGCCGCGACCGCGGTGGCGGAGAGGAAACTGGCCTGGAAGGCGACGCCCCGGACGAGCAGGTCCCGGCTGAGCACGAGCTGCTGGCGGATCAGCGTGGGCCGGGGCCGCAGGGAGATCCGTTCGCGGACCAGCGCCGCCGCGAACAGCCCGCCGGAGAGGGTCTGGGCCGCGGCGTTCGCCACCGCCGAGCCGGCCAGCCCCAGCCCGGCCGGGTAGACCAGCAGCGGGCAGAGCAGCGCCGAGAGCAGGTTGGGGGCGAGCACGAAGAGCAGCGGGCGCCGGGTGTCCTGGATGCCGCGCAGCCAGCCGTTGCCGGCGGCGGCGAGCAGCAGGCCGGGTGCGCCCAGCGCCGCGATCCGCAGCCAGGTCGCGGCCTGCTCGGCCACCTCCCCCGAGCCGCCGACCAGGGTACGCGCCAGCACGCCCCCGCCGAGTTGGACGGCGAGCGCCACCAGCACCCCGACGGCCAGCGCGAGCCAGGAGGCCTGGACGCCCTCGGCCACCGCGGCGGCCCGGTCCCCCGAGCCGAACCGGCGCGCCGACCGCCCGGTGGTGCCGTACGCGACGACCGTGCCCAGCCAGGCGGCCAACGTCATCACCGTGCCACCCACGGCGAGCGCGGCGAGCGGGACCCGGCCCAGGTGCCCCACGACGGCGGTGTCGACCAGGACATAGAGCGGCTCGGCGGCGAGCACCACGAGGGCCGGCAGGGCGAGCCCGGCGATGCGCCGCGCCGAGACAGCCGGCGATGCGGGGGCGAGGGTCTGGCTCATCACGGCCGATCCTGGCACGCCCCGCGTAAGGCCCGCAACCCACAGCATCACTTACTACCCCGCTCTCCTTCCCCGCCCTGAAGGAGTTGTCCTCCGCACCGCCGCAACAACTTCATGACGGCGGGCGGAGATGGGGTGGGGGGAATCAAGGGGTGGGGAGGGTGGTGAGCCAGGAGCGGGTTTGGGTGGGGGTGCGGAGGTGGACCACCGGCAGGTCGGGGGTGAGCGTGCGGGCGGCGGCTTCGACGCGGGGGCGGGAGCGGCGCGGGTAGTGCCAGACGTAGCGGAGGAACGCCAGGTCGATCCGCTCCGGGCAGCCCGGCGGCAGGTCCGGTCGGGGCGTGCCCCGGTGGGTCCAGCGGCGGCGGAGCACCCGGGCGAGACAGCGCAGCCGGGGCGTGTCGCAGAGCACCAGCAGGTCGGCGCGGGGCAGGCGCAGATCCAGGGTGGCGGCGTAGTTGCCGTCCATCACCCAGGCCGGGCGGGCGGCGAGCGCGCCGACCTCGGCGCGGAACGCGGCGTCCGGGGCGGCGACCCAGCCCGGCCGCCAGTAGTGCCGGTCCAGGTGGACGAGGGGGAGGTCGAGCCGGCGGGCGACCTCGCGGGCCAGGGTGCTCTTGCCGGCGCCCGCGCTGCCGACGATCAGGATGCGGCGCACCGACCGACGATAGCGCCGGGACGGCGGCGATCCGGAGACCGACCGAGCACGGCACTCCCGGCGATCAGGTTTGCGGTCGCACCGGCCGGGACGGTGGCGCCAGGGCCGCGACGTGCGGTCGGCGCGGCGGTGACGTCGGCTGACCGGACGTCACCGCCGGCGGGCCGACGTCACTGACGGGTGTCCATCGAGGTCTGCAGCGCGCGGCGCATCTGCTCCCGCGCCTCGTCGGTGGTGGTCTCGGTCTGCGGCTTGTGCTTGGTCGCCACGGGATCTTCCCTTCCAGGGTGCGGACCGCCGACGGCGGCGGCCCTTCGGGCGGTTCGGAGCGCCCGGGAGCGGTCCGGGATCACCGGAGCGGCTCGCCTGGCAGCGTGAGCCCGGGTCGGTCTGACCCTGGAGGGAGGCGGCACCTGGTGCGGAGCCACCGCCCCTGACCAGCGCCGCAAGGCGCCGGTCCCGCACCCAAGTTAACGTTCATTTTCCACATGCTGCCCGCAGTTCCCGGAATGCGGACACCCCGCGCGGCCCCGTCAGCGGGCCAGGAAATGCCAGCCCAGCCACCACCAGAAGCCGAACAGTCCGATCCGGCCCACCGGCACCGGGCCCACCTCGTAACGCATCACGAACGCGCAGACCTCACCGAGCGACGGGATCCGGGAGCCCTCCCGCCGGGCCGCCCACTCGATCACCGCGAAGAGCGCCAGCGCGGTGAGGAAACCGCCGATCGCCAGCAGCCGCATCATCGGCGCACCAGTCCCCAGAACGCGGAGAGCCAGGCGAACCAGGCCGCCGACCGGACCAGATGGTCCTCCAGCAGCGGGTCGGCCAGCCGGGAGAAGGTGGGGAACTCGTCACCCACCGCGAGCACGAAGGTGGCTCCCTCGAGCACCCCGAAGAGGGTCGCCGGCAGCAACCACCAGACCGCGCCGCGGCCCAGCCGGCGCGGCGCCGGCCGGCGTGGCACCCGGTTGTTCAGGCCGATCCAGATCAGCGCGCCACCCGTGCCGAGCGTGTAGAGGTTGGCCTGGGCCGAGAACGAGGGCAACTGGCCACCGACCAGGGACAGGCAGATCAGCACCGGTACGGAGACGACTGGACGGTCCCAGGCTCGGGGCGCCTCGACGGTGAGCTCTCGGGGGTGATCCATCTACCGATTGTCCCCACGGTCACGAAGTGCGGGAAGACCGCCGCGCCCCGGAGCCGCCCCTGATCTCAGCCGGGCAGCAGCGCCCCGGCCAGCTCGCCCCGGATCCGGTCCACCACCTCGTCGACCGTGCCGCGCCCGGTGAAGCCGGCCGCGAACCGGTGCCCGCCGCCGCCCAGCGCCACCGCCACCGCGCTGACGTCCACCGCGCCCTTGCTGCGCAGCGACACCGCCCACTCGGCGGCGTCGACCTGCTTGACCACGCAGCTCACATCCGCCTCGGCCGTGCACCGGACCGAGTCGATCAGCGCCTCCAGCACGTACGCCGGCTGGTCGTGGCGGGCCAGGTCCTCGCGGGTGGCGTACGTCCAGACGAGCCCGCGCCCGGCGGCGGCCGCCGGCTCCAGGCGGGCGCGCAGCATCACCTCGCCGAAGAGCCGGACCGCGCCGAACGGGCGGGTGTCGAAGATCCGCCGGGAGATGTCACCGGGCCGGATGCCGGTGGCCAGCAGCCGGGCCGCCAGCCGGTGCACGGCCGGGGTGGTGGCTTCGAACCGGAACGAGCCGGTGTCCGTGCTCAGCGCCACGTAGAAGCAGGTCGCGATCTCCGCGTCCAGCGGCACCCCGAGCCGGTCCAGCAGTTCCTGCGCCACCACCGAGGTGGCCGCGGCGTGCGGGTCCACCAGGTGGAGGTCGCCGAACCGGGTGTTCGAGGCGTGATGGTCCAGCACCAGGGCCGTCCCGGCCTTGTCCAGCCGGTCGGCCAGGTCACCCAGCCGGGACTCGCTCGCCACGTCGAAGCAGATCACCAGGTCCGGCTCCGGGTACGCGTCGTCCTGCCCGACCAGCAGTTCCAGCCCCGGCAGCCAACGGAACGGCTCGGGCAGCACCGGCGGCCCGGGGAAGGTCGCCCGCAGCTGCCGTACGCCGAGCCGGCGCAGGCCCAGCCCGAAGCCGAGCATGGTGCCCAGCGCGTCGCCATCCGGGTTCACGTGGCAGATCAGCTGCACCCGCGCGTCGGCGGGGAGCCCGCGTACGGCCGCGAGGGCGGCCGCCCAGTCGGTGTCGGTCGGGCCGGCGCCGGCCGCCGTACCGACCTCGGCGGATTCGCTCACGGGCGGTCGCCGCCGCGCGGCTCGTCCTCGTCCTCGACCGTGGTCCCGTCCTCGGCGTCCTCGTCCTCGTCCTCTAGCCGGTACGGCTGCGCCTCGCCCGCGTACTGCGCCCGGGCGGCCAGCCGCTGCACCTCGGCGTCGGCGTTGCGCGCCGCCGCCAGCAGGTCGTCGATGTGCTTGACCTGGTCCTGCACGTCGTCCAGGACGAAGGTCAGGGTCGGCGAGTGGCGCAGGCCGAGCGCCTTGCCGACCGTGCTGCGCAGCATGCCCTTGGCGCTCTCCAGCGCGGCGGCGGTGCTGGACTGGGCCGCCGCGTCGCCGAGCACCGTGTAGAAGACGGTGGCGTCGCGCAGATCGGCGGTGATCCGGGCATCGGTGATGGTGATCATCCCGAGCCGGGGGTCCTTGATCTGGCTCCGCACCACCGACGCGACCAGTTCACGGATGCGCTCCGCGTGCCGGCGTACCTTGGCCGGATCCGTCATCTCCCCCACCTCCAGGGTCACCCTGCTCCTTACGACGGCTCCAGCTCGGCGCGTCTGGCGACGCGCCGCGACCTGGAGCCGCCCAACATCTCGCACACTACCCGCGCGCCCGCGGCCCCCGCGCCGGGCCGCCGGGCCGGGCGGCGCCCCGGTCCGCACCCCACGGCACCGGACCGGATCCGCCTGCCCACCCGCCGACGCGCCGGCCCGGTCGGCCAGTCACCGGACGACCCCGGTCCGCCGGTCGCCGGACCCGGCCGGACCTCGGCCGGGCGCGGACCCGGTCGGCCGGCCGCCGGCCCGGTCGGAACTCGGCCGGGCGCGGAGGCACTGTCAGTCGTCGTCCGCGCCGTACAGGCGGCGGCGCACCGACAGCAGTTCGGTCTCGGGGCGGGCGGCCACCAGGCGCTCGCAGGAGTCGAGCACCTCGCGGACGTGCGCCGCCTCGGCGGCCACCACGGCCACCCCGATCTCGGCCCGGCCGTGCAGGTCGAGCGCGCCCACCTCGGCCGCGGATACCTCGAAGCGGCGCAGCGCGGCGACGATCGGCCGGACGTACGACCGTTTGGCCTTCAGGGACCGGGAGTCCCCCGGCAGCAACAGATCGAATTGCGCGGTTCCGGTGTACACGGCGAGCAACGGTACGGCAGGGCCGCCTCGGGGTCATCCGGTTTCGGTACGGCCTCCGGCCGGCCGCGCCGGAACGTCCGCGGGCGCGACCGCCACCAGCACGTCCCGCTCGATCGCCTGGTCCACCCGGTGCGCCAGGTCCAGGTAGCCGGGCCCGCCCACCACCCGCAGGCCGGCGTCGGTCAGCACCGCCTCGGCCGCCGCCCGGGGCGCCACGCGGGTGTTCCAGGACAGTCCCAGCGCGCCGCCCGGGCGCAGCAGTTCCCGCCAGACCGGCACCGCGGCCCGGAGCAGCTCCAGCGGGCTGCGGGACAGCCCCTGGTCGGTGCGGCTGCCGTGCGCCACCCCGTACGGGGCGTCGGTCACCAGCACGTCGGCGCAGCGCGAGCGGAGCACCTCCCGGGCCCGGACGGTGTCGGTGTGCAGCACGGTGACCCGCTGGGTGGTTCCGGACCGGTGCTCGTCCCGGGAGGGCGCGAGGACCGCCTCGAACCGCCGGGCGACCAGCCGGCGGTCCCGGCGCACCGGCACCGTCTCCGTGGTGTGCTTGAGCCGCTTGCGCCGCAGCCAGGTACGCAGGAAGGCGGCGTACGCGTCGACGTCCTTGCCGTCGTGCTCGACCCCGATGCCGTCGTAGCCGTACATCAGCGCCTGGTTGAGCGTGGTGCCCCGGCCGCAGAGCGGATCGAGGACCACCAGCTGCCGGTCCAGCATGGCGCCCGCCGAGGCGGAGGCGAGCAGCGTGGCGTTGAGCAGCAGCCGGGTGAACTGCTCGTTGGTCTTGCCGGCGTACTTGGGAATGGTGATCAGGTCGGCGTCGTACCGGGCCAGCGGGTGCAGCGGCACCGGGCGGAACAGGTCCTCGCCCACCCGCTCGAACAGCGCGTACGCCGCCGACAGGTTCGCCAGGTAGGCCAGGTCCCGGACACCGAGGCCCGGCCCGGGCGCGGCGAAGGTCAGGTACTCCACCCCGCCGATCCGCTGCACCGCGCCGTCCACCGGCACGGCGTCGAGCACCCCCGAGCGGGCGAAGATGTCCAGCTCGGCCCGGGCCAGCCGGCCAGCCGCGTCGGCGTAGACGCGGTTGGCGGACGGGGCGAGCAGCAGCGCGTACCTGAGCACGCGGGAGATTGTCGCAGCCTGCGAAAACGGTGACGGCCGAGGCCCGAAGGCCCCGGCCGTCACCGGTCGTGCACACCGCTCAGGCGCGCGGCTTCTCCCGCATCTCGAAGGTCTCGATGATGTCGCCGACCTGGACGTTGTTGAAACCGCCCAGCGTCAGACCACACTCGAAGCCCTCGCGGACCTCGGTCGCGTCGTCCTTGAACCGCTTGAGGGAGCTGATCGTGAGGTTGTCCGCCACGACCGCCCCGTCCCGCAGCAGCCGCGCCTTGGCGTTGCGGCGGATGAGGCCGGACCGGACGATACAGCCGGAGATGTTGCCGATCTTGGACGAGCGGAAGACGTCGCGGATCTCCGCGGTGCCCAGCTCGACCTCCTCGTACTCCGGCTTGAGCAGCCCCTTGAGCGCGGCGTCGATCTCCTCGATGGCCTGGTAGATGACCGTGTAGTACCGGATCTCCACGCCCTCGCGGTCGGCGATCTCGCGGACCTTGTTGGCGGCCCGCACGTTGAAGCCGATGATCGTGACCGCCTCGGACGAGGCGCTCGCGAGCATGACGTCGCTCTCGGTGATCGCACCCACGCCCCGGTGGATGATCCGAAGCTGGACCTCCTCCGGGATGTCGAGGTTGAACAGCGCGTCCTCGAGGGCCTCCACGGAACCGGAGACGTCGCCCTTGAGCACCAGGTTGAGCGAGGTCTTCTCGCCCTCCTTGAGCTGCTCCATGAGCGTCTCGAGGGTGGCCCGGCCGCGGGAGTTGGCGAACGAGGCCGCCCGCCGCCGCGCCTGCCGCTGCTCGGCGATCTGCCGCACGGTCCGGTCGTCCTCGGCGGCCAGGAAGGTGTCACCCGCACCCGGCACCGTGGTCAGACCCAGCACCATGACCGGACGCGCCGGCCCGGCCTCGTCGACCGGCTTGCCGTTCTCGTCCAGCATGGCCCGGACCCGGCCGTGCGCCCCACCGGCGACGATCGAGTCGCCGGCCCGGAGGGTGCCCTTCTGCACCAGCACGGTCGCCACCGCACCGCGGCCCTTGTCCAGGTGCGCCTCGATGGCGACACCCTGTGCCGGCCCGTCGATCGGAGCGGTCAGCTCCAGCGACGCGTCGGCGGTCAGCAGCACGGCTTCGAGCAGTTCCTCGATGCCGATGCCGGGCTTGGCCGCCACGTTGACGAACATGGTGTCGCCGCCGTACTCCTCGGCGACCAGACCGTACTCGGTCAGCTGCTGGCGGACCTTGTCCGGGTTCGCCTCGGGCTTGTCGACCTTGTTGACCGCGACCACGATCGGCACGTCCGCCGCCTTGGCGTGGTTGAGCGCCTCGATGGTCTGCGGCATCACGCCGTCGTCGGCCGCCACCACCAGGATCACGATGTCCGTGACCTGGGCACCACGGGCACGCATGGCGGTGAACGCCTCGTGACCCGGGGTGTCGATGAAGGTGACCGCGCGGTCCTCGCCGTCGTGCGGGACGTGGACCTGGTACGCGCCGATGTGCTGGGTGATGCCACCCGCCTCGCCGGCCACCACGTTCGCCTTGCGGATCGCGTCGAGCAGCTTGGTCTTACCGTGGTCGACGTGACCCATGACGGTCACCACCGGCGCACGGCTGACCAGGCGGTCGGCCGCGACCTCGGCGTCGAGGTCGATGTTGAACTGCGCGAGCAGCTCGCGGTCCTCGTCCTCCGGGCTGACGATCTGCACGTCGAAGCCGAGGTGCTCACCCAGCAGCAGCAGGGTGTCGTCGGAGCAGGACTGGGTCGCGGTCACCATCTCGCCCAGGTTGAACATCTCCTGGACCAGCGAACCCGGGTTGGCGTTGATCTTGTCGGCGAAGTCCGACAGCGAGGCGCCACGGGAGAGCCGGACGACCTGACCCTGCCCGCGGGGCGCGCCCGAGGACATGGTCGGGGCCGACAGGTTGTCGAACTCCTGTCTGCGCTGCTTCTTGGACTTGCGGCCACGGGTCGGCCGGCCACCCGGACGCCCGAAGGCACCCGCGGCGCCGCCGCCACGGCCACGACCGCCACCGCCCGGACGGCCACCGCCGCCGGCCGGGGCACCC
>NZ_KQ058784.1 GCF_000982955.1 Micromonospora sp. HK10
CGGTCTGCGCGGTGCCACTGGTGGTGGCGGTGGCGACGGTGGTGGCGACCGAGCCGCCCGCGGTCACCGAGCCGGCGGTCGGCGAGAGCGAGACGGAGAAGTCGTTACCGGTCGACCCGCAGGGCGCGTCGTTGCCGGCCACGTTCACCGCGGTCCACGCCGCCTGGACGGCCTTGTACTCGGTCGAGCAGTTGCCGTACAGGTCGGTGGCGGCCTTCAGGCTGTACGCCCGGGCGGTGTTGGACGGGGTGGTGTTGTTGACGTACGAGGTGTTCGAGGTGAAGTAGACGTCGAGCGCCCGGTACCAGATCTTCTCCGCCTTGGCGCGGCCGATGCCGGTCACCGCGGGCGCCGAGCCGCAGACCGGCGAGGTGCCGTACGCGGTGGAGCCGGTGCCCTCGGCGAGGTTGAAGAAGAAGTGGTTCGCCACGCCGGACGAGTAGTGCACGTCCTTGTTCTTGGTGCTGGTCGACCAGCAGGAGTCGGACGCGCCGTCCAGCGACGGGTT
>NZ_KQ058785.1 GCF_000982955.1 Micromonospora sp. HK10
CCTGACGTTGATCCAGGCCACCCTGCGCACCAGCTTCTACCAGAAGCCGGTCGGCGGGCGGCCCAAGTCGTACGTGGCGTTCAAGCTGGACCCGCAGGCGATCCCGGACCTGCCGGCGCCGCGGCCGAAGTTCGAGATCTTCGTCTATTCGCCCCGGTTCGAGGGCGTGCACCTGCGGTTCGGGCCGGTGGCCCGGGGCGGCCTGCGCTGGTCGGACCGGCGGGAGGACTTCCGCACCGAGGTGCTCGGCCTGGTGAAGGCGCAGATGGTGAAGAACGCCGTGATCGTGCCGGTGGGCGCCAAGGGCGGCTTCGTGCTCAAGCAGAAGCCGGGCGACCGGGACGAGGCGGTGGCCTGCTACAAGGAGTTCGTCGGCGCGCTGCTCGACGTCACCGACAACATCCTCAGCGGTGAGATCGTGCCGCCCGACGACGTGGTCCGGCACGACGCGGACGACCCGTACCTGGTGGTGGCCGCGGACAAGGGCACCGCCACCTTCTCCGACATCGCCAACGAGATTTCCGAGGCGCACAACTTCTGGCTGGGCGACGCGTTCGCCTCCGGCGGCTCGGCCGGCTACGACCACAAGAAGATGGGCATCACCGCCCGGGGCGCCTGGGAGTCGGTGAAGCGGCACTTCCGGGAGCTGGGGCACGACACCCAGACCCAGGACTTCACGGTGGTCGGCGTCGGCGACATGTCCGGCGACGTGTTCGGCAACGGGATGCTGCTGTCCCGGCACATCCGGCTGGTGGCCGCGTTCGACCACCGGCACATCTTCCTGGACCCGGACCCGG
>NZ_KQ058786.1:0-328 GCF_000982955.1 Micromonospora sp. HK10
TACGACCTGCCCGGCACGAAGTTCCAGGCCGACAAGCTCGACCTGGCCCCCACCCGGGAGTTCGCCCGGGCGCTGCTCGGCACGGTCGACCCGGCCCAGGCCGACGACCTCAAGGCCCACCCCGACCAGTACGTCGCCGGTGACCTGGTCGGCCACGGCGGCCTCCAGGCCCGGTACGACGACCGGCTGCGCGGGGTCCCCGGGCTGACCGTGGTCACCGAACGGACCCGGCCCGACGAGCCCGGCGTCACCACCGGCGCAGCGGTCTTCCGCAGCGAGCCGAAGCCCGGCCAGCCGGTGAAAACCACCCTCGACCAGGCCGTGCAGA
>NZ_KQ058786.1:351-1057 GCF_000982955.1 Micromonospora sp. HK10
CCTGCTCGACCGGGGCGCGGTGACGCCCGAGACGACGGTGCGCTGCCCGAAGACGTTCGAGGTCGACGGCCGGTCGTTCAAGAACTCCGACAACTTCGAACTCGGTGACGTGCCGTTCCGTACCGACTTTGCGAAGTCGTGCAACACCGCGTTCACCGCGCTGGCACCGAAACTCGGCCCGGACGGGCTGGCCCAGGCCGGGCGCGCCCTCGGCCTGGAGAGCCAGTGGGACCTGGGCGTCGACGTCTTCACCGGCAAGGTGTCGGTGAACGGTTCGCCGACCGAGCAGGCGGCCGCCGCGATCGGCCAGGGCACCACGGTGGTCAGCCCGCTCGCCATGGCCGGCGCCACCGCGGCGGTCGCCCGCGGCCACTGGGAGCAGCCGAAGCTGCTGCTCGACCCCGCGCCCGGAAAGCCGGCCCCGGCCGGCCCGGCGTAAGTCCCGGGCCAGCCGGTGCACGGCAAGACCGGAACCGCCGAGTACGACAACAACCCGGCGCACACCCACGCCTGGTTCGTCGGCTGGCAGGGCGATGTCGCCTTCGCGGTCTTCGTCGAGCAGGGCGGGTCGAGCACGGCCAGCGCGGTCCCGATCGCCGAGCGCTTCCTGCGCGGCCTGGCCGCCCGCTGACCCACCCCGCACCCGGGCGGCGTCCCGCCGTCCGCCGGCGGGCCGGGCAGTCAGGCGATGTCGAGCCCGGTCCCG
>NZ_KQ058787.1 GCF_000982955.1 Micromonospora sp. HK10
GCCGGTCCCGGCGCGGCTGACCGGTCACGCCAGGGCCGCGGTCCACCGGTCCACGTGCGCGTCCAGCAACTCGGCGGTGGCCGCCCAGTACGCGCCGTCCTCGGCGTGGATCCGCGCCCACGGCTGCACCCCGTCGCGGGCCCCCCGGCGCAGCAGCTCCGACATGGCCCGGGCCCGGCGACCGAGCAGCGCGGCCAGCGCCGGCCGCTCCGCGTCGGGCAGGCCGTAGCCGTCGACGAAGGCGCGCAGCCGCGCCGCGGACTCGGCGACCGGCCGCTCCGGGCGCATCCCCGCCATGCTCTGGGCCGCGTACGCCAGCTCCCAGCCGCGGGTGCCGGGGCCGGCCCCGTCCCAGTCGATGAGCACCCAGCCACGGGCCGCGCGGACCAGGTTCCACGGCGCGACGTCGTGGTGGCAGATCAGCTCCGCGCCGTCCGGCGGGATGAGCCGCTGCCAGGACGCCCCGGGCGGGGGCACGAACCCGGCCGTGGCGCGGTGCAGGTCGGCCAGGAACGCGCCGATCGACGCCAGTTCCGCCACCGGGTACGTGCCGGTGGCGTCGCCCAACTCGCCCGGGACGTACTCCAGCACCTGCCGACCCCGGTCGTCCCGGCCCAGCGGCCGGGGCGCGCCGGTGAAACCGACCTCGCGCAGGTGCGCCAGGAGCGCGTCGACCGCGTCGGTCCACGGGCCCACCGGCCGCCGTACGGTGTCACCGACGCGCACCACGCCGGTGCTGACATTGCCGATCAGCGGCTGCTCCACCGGCCCATCCTGGCAGCCGGACGGCGTCCCCGCGTCCCACGCCCGGACGGCGGGACGCGGGGACCCCCCGTCCCGGCTACTGCAGGAACGCCCCCAGGGGCGACAGCAGCAGCCGGCCGAGCAGCGCGGCGTTGTCGTCCAACCGCGTCCGCTCACACTCGCGGGCGTCCGGGTCGTGCCGGCACCGCCAGATCTTCTGCGCGTTGCGCCACGCCACGTTGCGGGTGTACTCGACGAGTTCGCCCTGGTACCAGTCGTCGATGTCGCCGTTCACCATGTCGATCATGAGCTGCCAGTGGTCCAGATACCCGCGGCGCAGCTCCGGGATCCGCTCGGCGAAGATCTCGTTGATCTCCAGGTAGTCGCGGTGCTGGTCGCTGCCGTCGACCGGCTCGGACTCCAGGCTCTCCAACGTGGTGACCAGCGCGAACGGCAGGTCGTAGTTGATGTGCGCGTTCACCCCGGCGGCCGCCGACGGCAACGGCCGGGCGTCCGGGCCGCGCATCCGCTTGAACAGGCACGACCACGCCTTCGGGGTGCTCGGGCTGGAGTCGGTCCAGTAGCGCAGCGCGTCGAAGTACCGGGCGGCGAACTCCACGTCCAGCCGGGCCAGGAAGGCCGGGTCGGTGAACCGGTCGTCGTACAGTCCGTCCAGGACGGTGCTGGTGATGACCAGGTAGAGCTTGTTGAAGTCGGCCAGCGGGCAGCTCGCCTCCAGCGGAGGCAGCCGGACCAGCAGGTCCTGCAGCTTGGTGAGGTGGTCGACGACGGCCGGCACGTCGGCGGGATGGTCGGCGAGCAGCCCCACGATGTCCTGGTGCACCGGACCCCAGACCGGTTCGGTCATTGTCCCCTCCACAGTGGCCAGCGCCCCCGCAGCGCTCCCATCGACCTCGGACAGCCTGCCAGCCGCCGTACGCCGGCCGGATCAGTAGAACGACGTATTCGGCGCCCCGCCGGCGGGCGCTACTCCGGGCGGTTGCGCAGGTGGATGGCGCTGGCCTGGACCCGGGTGCGGACCTGGAGCTTGTCGAAGATGTGCGACACGTGCACCCCGATGGTCCGCTCGCTGATGAACAGCCGCTGACCGATCTCCTTGTTGGTCAGCCCCTCGGCCACCGCGGCCAGCACCTCCCGTTCCCGGGCGGTCAGCACGGCCAGCTCGTCGACCGGCGGGCCGTCGGCCGGCGCGGCGGACCGGGGCAGGGGCACCGCACGGGCGACCTCCTCCCGCTCCTCCAGGGTCACCCGGGCCCGCCCGGCCAGAGTGCGGATCTCCGAGCTCAGCGGCGCCGCGCCCAACGCCTGCGCCGTCCGGTACGCCTGGCACAGCAGCTTGCCGGCGGTCGCCACCCGGCTGCGCCGGGCCAGCAGCGCCTCGGCCTGCCGCAACCGCGAGTACGCCGCCGGGTAGGGGTGGTTGCGCCGGTCCCACTCGAGCGCCGAGCGGGCCCACAGCTCCGGGTCGCCCCGGCCGTCGTCGAGTCGGCTGATCTCGGCGGCGCAGAGCGCCAGGAACCCGTCGGCCACGTAGCGCACCGGGGCGCCGGCCTTCTCGCTCTTGCGGGCCACCCGGTCGACCACCTCGCGCAGCCGGCGCACCGCCGTCGGGTCCACCTCGATGGTGCGGCTGGCGGACGCCTCGGCCTCCGCGCGCAACCCGTGCCAGGCCAGCGTGGCCAGCACGATGACGTCGTCGGAGCGGCTCTCGGTCAGGCCCCGCTGGACCGCCTGCCGGGCCAGGTCGTGCCGGCCCTGCCACATGGCCAGCCCGGCGCGCAGGATCAGCATCGGCAGCACGTGCCGGGCACCCCCGCCGGCCAGCACGGTGGCCACCGCCTCCAGGTCGCGGTCGGAGGCCTCGACGTCGCCGTACCCGACCGACAGCCGGCAGCGGGCCAGCAGCAACTCCACCGCGTCGGCGCCGGACGGGCGGTGCCGCAGCGCCGCGGCGACCACCTTCTCCGCCTCTGCCCACTGCCCCACCCGGAACAGGCCGTTGGTGGCGATCGCGAGCAGCCGGGTCTCCCAGGTGCGGCCCAACCCCAGCTCGGCGACCCGCTCCGCGCCCCGGCGGGCCACCACCACCCCCTCCTCGAGGATGTTCAGCGGTCCGGTCAGCAGCTCCGCCAGGTGCAGGTACGCGCACGCCACGTCCTCCGGGCGGCCGGAGCGCTCGGCGGTCTCCAGGGCCCGCCGCATCACGGTCAGCCCGGTCTCCGGATCCTCCAGGTACGCCTCGCTGTAGCCGAGCGCGGCGCTGGCCAGCACCACCTCCGAGGCGGCGCCGGGCACCGCCGCGGCGAACAGCAGCGCCTCCCGGGCCTGGTCGCCCGCCTCGGCGTACCGGCCCAGGTGCAGCAGCAGCTCGGCCAGGTGGGCGGCGGCGGTGGCCCGCTCCCGCGGTGTGCAGTCGGCCGACTCCAACGCGCGCCGGTACTCGGCCTCGGCGGGCGCCGAACGGCCGGCGGCCGCCAGGTAACGGGCCCGCCGGATGTGCAGCGCGCAGGCCGGCGGACCGCCCGGGGCCCCGGCCAGCTCCTCCAGCAGGTCCAGCGCGCGGGCGTGCTCACCGCAGTGGTGCGCCGACTCGGCGGCGTGGGTGAGCAGCTCCGACCGGTCCACCCCGGCCGGCGCGGCCCGGTCCGGCCCGGCCGGGGTGGCCAGCTGCAACGCCACCGACCAGTGCCGGTGCGCCTCGGCGTAGCCGTGCAGCCGCTCCGCCTCCCGGGCGGCGGCCATCGCGGCGGGCAGCGCCCGGGCCGGCTCGCCGGCCAACCGCCAGTGGTGGGCCAGCCGGGCCTGGTGCAGCTCGCCGGTCGCCGAGGTCAGGGCCTCGGCGTAGCGGCGGTGCAGCACGGCCCGTTCGGCGGGCAGCAGCTCGTGCGCCAGCACCTCGGCCACCAGCCGGTGTTTCAGCCGGTAGCCGTCGTCGGCGCCGACCAGCAGGCGGTGCGCCACCGCCGCGCGGACCGCCTCGATCAGCTCCTCCTCGGGCAACCGCACCACCTGGGCCAGCAGCCAGTGCTCGACCGGCTCGACGCCGGCGGCGACCGCGTGCACCACCGCGTGCGCGTGCTGCGGCAGCGCGTCCACCCGGGACAGGAAGACCTCGCGCAGCGTGTCGGAGAGCCCGTCCCGGCCGTCGCGCAGGTCGCGGGCCAGTTCCTCGACCACGAACGGGTTGCCGCCGCTGCGCTGCCACATCCGGTCGGCGGCCTCCGGCGCCAGCGGCGCGCCCACGATCGCGGCGGCCAACTCGTCGGTGCCGGCCCGGTCCAGTGGCGCCAGGTCGACCACCCGCACCGAGCGCAACCGGCGCAGCTCGGTGAGCACCCGGCGCAGCGGGTGCGCGCCCTGCAGGGACTCGGCGCGGATCGCGGCGAGCACCGACAGGTGCAGGTCGCCGAGGCCGGCCAGCAGATAGAGCAGGAGCTGCCGGGTGCTCCGGTCGACCCACTGCAGGTCGTCGAGGACGAGGACCAGCGGGCGACCGCCGGAAACCAGGTGCAGCCCCCGGGTGACCCGCTCCAGCAGGGCGCCCGCGCCGTCTGGGCCGGGCGTCTCCTCGTCGAACACCTGGAGCAGGCCACGCACCGCCGCCGCGGTGCGCGCCTCGGCCGGCTCGGCGTCGAAGCGGCGCAGCGCCTGGCGCAGCGGATGCAGCGGGGAGGCGTCGCCGATGTCCAGACAGGAGCCGGTCAGCACCAGCGCGCCCGCCTGCCGCAGGCGCTCGCTGACCTCGGTGAGCAGCCGGGTCTTGCCCACGCCGCTCTCGCCGGTGAGGAAGACCGCCGCGGTGCTGCCCGGCGCGACGTCGTCGAGCAGCGCCGACCGCAGCGACGCCACGGTGTCGGCACGGCCGACGAGCGGCGCGGTGTCCACATCGCTGGCCATGGCACGCAGCCTAGTCACCGCTTCCCGCACCCTTCTACGGGCTCGGTGCCCTTGTGGTACCTCTCGCGTCGACATTGCGACTAAAGGTTGCGGGTGGTCGACATACGTCGTCCTACCGATCCCCCGACGACCCGGTGGTGAAAGTCTCCGGAGGTCGTCAGGCGGCGCACGGGGGGAAAGGGTGGGCACGATGCCAATGACCTCGACCGTGGGGTGTCGGAATACCGTCACGCGCTGGCCGGTGCCCGAGGAGCGACGGACGGTCAGCGTGCTCTTCGCTGACATCGTCGGCTCGACCGGGCTGGTGGAACGGCTCGACCCGGAGGACGTCCGGGCGCTGCAGCGCGCGTACTTCGGCACCGTGGCCGGGGTGTTGCGCCGGTGGCACGGCGTGGTGGAGAAGTACGTCGGCGACGCGGTGATGGCCCTGTTCGGGGTGCACGGCTCGGACGGCTTCGACGCGTACCGGGCGGTACGGGCCGGGCTGGAGATCCAGGACGCGCTGGCCCGACGGGCACCGGCCGGCGTCCGGCTGCGGGTCCGGGTCGGGGTGGCCACCGGCGAGGTCCTGGTGGACCTGGCCGGCACCCGGGACGGCGGGCACGGGTCCGCCAGCGGCGCGGTCATCACCGCCGCGGCCCGCCTGCAGGAGTACGCGCCGCCGGGCGGGGTGGTGGTCTGCGCTGCCACCCAACGGGCCACCGTCGGCCTGCTCGACCTGCGCCCGGCGGCCGCGATGGCGCTCGCCGGCCGGCCGGCGCCGCTGGAGGTCTGGCGGGTCACCGGGCTGGCCCGGCCCCACCGGCCCCGCCACCGGGGCCGGCTGGTCGGCCGTCGGCGAGAGCTGGCCACCGCCGGCGACGAGATCAGCCGCGCGGTGCGGGACCGCCGGCCCCGCTGGGTGTCCCTGGTCGGCCCGGGCGGCAGCGGGCGCAGCCGGCTGCTGCACGAACTGGCCCGGGCGGTGTCGATGGTGGACGGCCGGCCGGTCCGCTGGTACGTGGCGCACTGCCCGCCGTACCCGCGGGGGGATCTCGCGCCGCTGGCCGACATGGTCCGCGCCTTCGCCGGGCTCCGCGACAGCGATTCCCCGGCGACGGTACGGCGGCGGCTGGCCGGGGCCCTGCACGGGCTGCTGGCGCCGCACGGGCGGGCCGAGGCGGTGCAGGACCTGGCCGACCTGGTGACCGCGCAGGCGGACGCGGCGGCCGGCCGCGGGGCGCAGGCGTGGCGGGAGGTCCTACTCGCGCTGGCGGCGGAGCAGCCGGTCGTGGTGGCCGTCGACGATCTGGACCGGGCCGCCGCGCCGCTGAACCGGTTCCTGCACCTGCTGTTCGCCGCCGCGACGCGACGGTCGCTACCGCTGGCGGTGGTGGCCACCCACGGGCCCGGCTGGGCGGACCTGCTCCCCGGCGCGGCCGGCCGGCACCGGCGGGTGCCGCTGCCCGCGTTGGGCGCCGTCGACACCGGGCGCCTGCTGCGCCATCTGCTCACCCGGGCGGACCGGCCGGCGGCGCTGGCCAACCGGTTGCTGCCGCTGGTCGGCGGCAACCCGGCCGTGGCGGGCGCGTACGTGACGGCCCTGGACCGCGACGGCGTGCCGGCCGGCGTGCCGGAGCCGGTACGGCGCCTGGTGGACGTCCGGCTGGACCGGTTGGACGGGGAGCAGCGGGCCGCGCTGATGGCGGTCGCGCACCACGGGGCGACCGCCGGTGCGGACCTGGTGGCGCGGCTGCTCGACTGGCCCACGGGGCACGCCGAGCCGGTGCTGCGCGCGCTGACCGACGCCGGTCTGCTGCGCCGCGTCCCGGGCGGGTACGCGGTCGCCGAACCGACGGTGGGCCGGGTGGCCCAGGACCGGCTGCCCCGCGCGCGGCGCGCCGAGTTCACCCGCCGCCTGCCGGACGGGCCGCACCCGGTACTGGCCGACGCCACGTGCCGGCCGGAGCGGCCGGCGTGCCACGCCGAGCCGGGGTCCTGCCCGGTCCGGGCCGGTACCCGCGCCGGCGCGG
>NZ_KQ058788.1:0-264 GCF_000982955.1 Micromonospora sp. HK10
TCGGGGAGCCACACCGCGAGCACAGACGTCGAGGGCACCGGTTCGCCGGACGACGGCTGACTCCTCGACCGGCCGGCGTGCCGGTCGGTCGCACACCACCACCACGCCCGTCCGGGTCGGGCGCCCCCGAAGACACCCGTGGCGCCAACGGCCGTCCGTGCGGACGTCCCGAGGGCCCTTTCACCGGGCCGTACGCGGATCCGGTCTCGCCCAAGGAGATCAGTGGCATGAATCTGTGGAGAAGGCTGTCCGGCCGCAGCCGGG
>NZ_KQ058788.1:510-701 GCF_000982955.1 Micromonospora sp. HK10
GGCGGCAGCCGGGTGTCGAACAACCCGACCGCCGTCTGGATCGACCGGATCGCCGCCATCAACGGCACGCCGGACAGCAGCTCCAACGGCGCGATGGGCGTCCGTGACCACCTGGACGCCGCGCTCGCCCAGGGTGCCGGGTACATCCAGTTCGTCATCTACAACCTGCCCGGCCGGGACTGCTCCGCGCT
>NZ_KQ058789.1 GCF_000982955.1 Micromonospora sp. HK10
GGTCCGGGCACACGCGGTCCGGACGACGCGGCCCGGACGACGGCGGTCCGGGCGACGGCGCGGCCCGCACGCACGACGGCGGCCCGGGCAACGACGCGGCCCGCACGCACGATGGCGGTCCCGACGACGACGCCGGGGCGGCGGCGCGGCCGGGGCGGCGGCGCGGCCGGGGCGGCGCTGGCCGCCGCGCAATGGTGAAGAATGGTCAATCCTTCAGATTATCGGCCGACCCGGTTCGCGGCGTCAGCCGAACGGGATGACCGGCCCGTAAGATCGGCGACAGGCATCTGGCTGATCGCTGACTGCTGGACGTGATAGCGATCACACACACTGTGCACATGAACAGGAGACTCCGCCGCAGCCGCGTTTTTTCGCTCGCGGTGTGTCTCGCCCTCGTGGCGGCGCTGAGCGGCTGCATGCAACTCAATCTCGGGCTGACCGTGAACGCCGATGACACGGTCACCGGCCAGCTCCTGGTCACCGCCGACAAGAGCCTGCTCAAGGGGCGTAACCCCGACGTACCGACGGCCTTCGCCGACATGCGGCGGCAGCTGCCCACGCTGCCCTCCGGAGACGAGAGCCGCTACGAGGACGCCAAATACTATGGCGTACAGGTCAGCTACCGGAAAAAGCCGTTGTCGCAATTCACCAGCGACAGCGTGAAACTGACCCGCACCGGCGACCGGTACCACTTCTCCTTCCCGCTCGACCCGGACGGTTACGCCGGAAAAGTGCCCGAACAAAATGCGGACAGCCGGCGTGCCTTCGTCAAACTGATGTCGTTCGAGATCTCGGTGACATTTCCCGGCCGGGTCCTCGACGCCAACGGCACGATCAACGGCCGCTCGGTGACCTGGAAGGTGGACAGCAACCAGAACAAGCCGGCCGAGCTGGTCGCCGAGGCCGAGGCGCCGGGCGGCGCGCCGGCCTCAGCCGACCCCGCCGACGGCGGCTTCCCCTGGCTGCTGGTGGTCGGCGGCCTACTGGCCCTGCTGCTGGTCGCCGTGGTCG
>NZ_KQ058790.1 GCF_000982955.1 Micromonospora sp. HK10
CTGCGGCTGATCACCTGCGGCGGCCGCTGGGTGGGCGGCGAGACCGGATACGCCGACAACCTGGTGGTGTACGCCTCGCTGGTGCAGGCGCGGCGGTGAGCGGCGCGGCCGGGTCAGGCCGCCTCGGACTCGGGCTCGCGCAGGTCGAGCCAGTCCGCCCAGCGCGGATCCGGCGCCCGGTGCCCGAGCACCCGCCACGCCGTCCCCTTGGGGATCGCCGGCGGGTTGTGCAGCCGCCAGCCCAGCTCGGCCGGGGTCTTGTCGCCTTTGGTGTGGTTGCACCGGGCGCACGCCGCCACCACGTTCTCCCAGGCGTGCCGGCCGCCCCGGCTGCGCGGGAAGACATGGTCGATGGTCTCCGCCGGCCCGCGGCAGTACGCGCAGCGCCAACCGTCCCGGGCGAAGATCGCCCGGCGGGAGAGCCCGACGTGGGTGCGGTAGGGAACCCGGACGTAGCGGGTCAGCCGGACCACCGAGGGGACCGGCAGGGCGTTGCGCGCGCTGTGCAGGATGCCGTCGCCATCGGCGACGCAGACCGCTTTCGCGGAGAGCACGAGGATGGCGGCACGACGCACCGACACGACACACAGCGGTTCGTAGGTGGCGTTGAGAACAAGCGCACCGGAGCCCGCCGTGGGTCGTATGTCAGGCATCGTGCTCACCCTCCCGGTCCAGCCGCTCCCGCCGCTGCCGCGTCGGCGCCTGCCCCGCGGGCAGCGGGGAACGGCACCGGGGCCGGCCGGGACCACCGACGTCCGTTGCGCCAATCGTCCCTGATCGGGCCCCGGATTGCACGCACTAATCCTGGCTACCTCGGGGCGCATCCACCGGTCGGGCCACGATGACCGGTTCCGCCGGCGACGCTCGGTTTCGCCGTCCGCCCGGTGGGGTGACGGTGGGTCAACAGCGGGCGCCCAACCGGCGTGCGGTACGAAAGCAGGGTGAGTGTCTCCGGCCTGATCGCCACCTTGTTGACCGCCGTTTCCGACCGGCGCCCGGACTGCCAGGGCAGCAGCTCCTGCGAGTGGGTGTACAAGGTCACCAACTCCGCCTGGTTCGCCGAGAGCAGCTACTGGATCCTGTTCAAGCCGCTGCGGGTCATCCTGATCCTGCTGCTCGCCGTTTCCGCCCGCTGGGCGCTGCACCGGACGATCAACCGGCTGGTCCGGACCACCACCGAGGGCGCCGTGCCCACCATGCTCCGGCCGCTGCGGGAGCGGATCCCCAGCGCCTCGCTCAGCCCGGAGCAGTTCGTGCCGGAGCGCCGCCGCCAGCGCGCCGAGGCGATCGGCTCGGTGCTGCGCAGCATGGTGACCGCGTTCGTGTTCGGCATCGCGCTGCTGATGGTGCTCAAGGAGTTCAGCTTCGACCTGGCCCCGCTGCTGGCCAGCGCCGGCATCGCCGGGGTGGCCCTCGGCTTCGGCGCGCAGAGCCTGGTCAAGGACCTGATCGCCGGCCTGTTCATGCTGATCGAGGACCAGTACGGCGTGGGCGACACGGTGGACCTGGGCGAGGCGACCGGGGTGGTGGAGGCGGTGGGCCTGCGGGTCACCACGGTCCGGGACGGCCGGGGCGTGCTCTGGTACATCCGCAACGGCGAGATCGTCCGGGTCGGCAACAAGAGCCAGGGCTGGGCCCTGGTGGTGGTCGACCTGCCGATCGGTTTCGCCAGCACCGAGGAGGCGACCGCGGTGCTGCGTACCGCGGCGGCCTCGGTCGCGATGGATCCCGACCTGGCCCCGCGGATCGTCGAGGAGCCGGAGGTGCTCGGCGTGGAACAGGTCACGGTCGACGGCTCGGTGATCCGTACCGTGGTCAAGACGACCGCCGACGGGCAGTTCGCGGTGGGCCGGGAGCTGCGCCGCCGGCTGGCCGAGGCGCTGGAGAACTCGGGCATCACCGCCCGGATCGCGGCGGCCCGGCTCTACCCGGGCGTGCCCGCACCGGCGCCGGTCCAGGGCGAGACGGGCACCGGCGGGGCCACCTGAGCCGCCGCCACACGGCCCACTCCGAGGGACCGATTTCGGGGGTCGCGCTCCGTGCGGCCCCTCGGGTATCGTCCGTTCGTTCAGTCGGACAAGCGACGATCGATCCGTTCACCCTAGCCGTGGTTCAGACAATCGGGCAGAATCCGGTGAACACGCTTTCCTGAGCGTGCCCGTGTCCTCGCTGATCCGAGATCTGACGACGGTCCCCGGTCAGGCCATCACGAGTGGCCGGCGCCGGGGGCGATGGAGGCGACGGTGTCCGACGAGCGACCCGCCCCGGAGGGCCCGGCGACCTTCCACGACGTGTTCGGTCAGGCCGAGTTCCGCGCGCTCTTCGCCGCCACCGCGCTGTCCTGGATCGGCGACTACATCGCGAAGGCCGCCGTCACCCTTCTCGTCTACCGGCAGACCGAGTCGGTGGCGCTCTCCGCCGCCGCGTTCGCGGCGAGCTACCTGCCCTGGCTGCTCGGCGGCCCGGTGCTCGCCGCGGTCGCCGAGCGACACCGCTACCGGCAGGTCATGGTGACCTGCGACCTGCTCCGGATGGCGCTGATGCTGCTGGTGGCGCTGCCCGGCGTGCCGCCGTGGGCGGTCCTCGTCCTGCTCTTCCTGACCACCCTGGCCAACCCGCCGAGCCAGGCCGCGCGCTCGGCGGTGATCCCGCAACTCCTGCACGGCGACCGGCTGGTGGTCGGGCTCTCGGTCATCTCCAGCGCGGGGCAGGCGTCCCAGGTCCTCGGTTATCTCATCGGCGCCGCGATCGCCGCGTTCAGCCCACCCGCCGCCCTGCTGGTCAACGCGGCCACCTTCGCGGCGTCGGCCGCCCTGGTCCACTTCGGCCTGCGGAACCGGCAATCCGCGATGACCGCCGCGCACCGCAGTCACCTGCTGCGGGAGACCGCCCAGGGCTTCCAGATCGTCTTCGGCCAGCCGGTCCTGCGGGCCGTCGCCGTGCTGGTGTTCAGCGCGATGCTCTTCTCCATCGTGCCGGAGGGCCTGGCCGCCGCCTGGGCGACCGAGCGCAGCGGCGGGACGCTGAGCAGTGGCAGCGCCCAGGCGGTCATCATGGCCGCCAACCCGGTCGGCTACATCGTGGGCGGCCTGGTGGTCGGCCGGCTGGTCGGCCCGGCCCGGCGACTGGCCCTGATGCGCCCGCTGGCGGTCCTCGCCCCGCTGATGCTCGTCCCGGCCCTGTTCGACCCGCCGCCGGTGGTGGTGGCGTTGCTCGCCGCGGCCTGCGGCTTCGCCGTCGCCGGGGTGGTGCCGACGGCCAACGGGCTCTTCGTCCGCGCCCTGCCGGACGGCTACCGGGCCCGGGCGTTCGGGGTGATGGCCAGCGGCACCCAGATCATCCAGGGCGCCGCGGTGCTGGTCACCGGCCTGCTCGCCGAGCGCTTCGCGGTGCCCGCCGTGGTCGGCGTGTGGAGCGCCGTCGGCGTGGTGCTGATGCTGGCGGCGGCGCTGACCTGGCCGCGCCAGGAGACGGTGGACGCCGCGGTCGCGGCGGCCAGCCGCGCCGACTCGGCCGACCCGGAGGGCCACCGGCCGCACGTTCCGCCGCGTCCGGCCGGCGACCGGGCCCGGCGTCGGCACGCGGTCACCTGACCCGACCGACGCCCGCCGCGGTCACGTGACCCGACCCGACCCGAGCGGCGCGGCCCGACCCGACGCGGCGCCGCCCGACCGGCGCAGCCCG
>NZ_KQ058791.1 GCF_000982955.1 Micromonospora sp. HK10
CACCCTGCCCGGCAACGGCCGGCCCGGGGACGAGGGCCCGGCCGTTGCCGGGCAGGGTGCGGTCGGTGGAGTGGTCGAGCACCCGCAGGGCGGCCAGCGCGGCCATCGGCACCACCAGGGCGGCGGCCGCGCCGGCCACGTCCAGGGCCGCGCCGCCGAGCACCCCGCCGAGGCCGGCGGCCACGCCGGTGCCGGCCATCGCGGCCCGGATCGCCGGGTAGATGCCGAACAGCCGCATCAGCCCGCCCCAGGGCTGCAGCAGCGCGAACCAGACCAGCGCCGCGCCGGCCAGGGCGAGCAGAGTGAGCGGGCTGTTGACCAGGGTTTCCATGTTGGCGCTGCTGGCCCGGTGCACGGTCAGCCCGCCGGTGCCGTCGCCGAGGGCGGCCAGGAACCGGCCGACGCTGCCCCGCTCGGCCTCCGCACGGCGCAGGTCGACCAGGGCGAAGCCGATGGTGACCGCCAGGCCGGCCATGGTGGCCCAGGCCAGCCGGCTCACGGTCAGCCAGCCGCCGGAGCAGATCGCGGCGGCGACGCTCACGCCGGCCGTCAGCGCGATCGCGCCGATCGAGTCCGCGCCCAGGTAGGGGCTGCCCACCACCACCACGGCGCCGCCGGCCACGGCCACCATCACCATCGGCCGCCAGGCGCGGCGCACCCGCTGGGCCAACCAGCCGCCGGTCAGCAGCGAACCGGCGATGAACACGCCCAGCCCCACGGTGCCCAGGCCGGCGTACCGGCCGCCCTCGAGCGCGGAGTAGCCGACGACGCCGTTGAGCTGAAGCCGGGAGCCGGTGACCACGTCCACGCCGACGACCAGGGTGGCCAGCCCGGCGACCGCGCCGAGCGGGCCGAGGGTGCTGCCGTGCCCGGGGCTGAACCGGACCGCGGCGGTGCCGCCGACGGTCAGCAGGGCGGTCACCACGCCGAACCACCAGCCGGCGTGGTGGCCCCGCCACCAGGGCACCGCGTCGGCGAGCAGGGCGGCCGGCACGGCGAGCGCGGCGGCGATCAGCAGCAGCTCGACGACGGCCACCACCCGGCGGGAGACCGGCTCGGGCCCGTGCGGGCCGGCGTGCCGGCGGGCCCGGCGCAGCAGCGGCAGCACCGCCACCGCGAGCGCGACCTGGGCGGCGGCGAGGAGGGTGAAGAACCAGCCCGCGACGCGCAGCTGCGCGCCCGCCTCGCGGTCCGCGTCGGCCGGCGCGTCGATGGCGGCCCGCAGGTCGGCCGGGCGACCGCCGACGGAGACCGCGGGCCGGCCGACGAAGAGCCGCTCGGGCATCGGGCGGCCCAGCGTGGCGAGGGCGGTGGGGGCCAGGTCGACCAGTTGCAGGTAGCCCTCCCGGGCGGTGCTCGGCGAGGTCAGCCAGCCGCGTTCCCAGCCCGGACCGTCGGCGACCGCGACGTGCAGCCGGGACGCGCTGTCGGTGTCGGAGACGCCGGCGACCAGCACCAGCGAGCGCGGCGGCCGGGCGGCCAGCACCCGGGCGAGCTGGGCGTCGGCCTGCCGGGCCTGGGCGGCCCGGACGGCCGGGGCTTCGGCGTCGACGGTGCCCAGGTCGACGATGCTGAGCACGCACGAGCCGAGCAGCCCGGCCGGGTCGGCGGGGAGGACCGGCGCGTACCGGTCGACCCGGCCGAACGGTCGGGCGGCGGCCACCGCCGCGCCCGGCCCGACCGCCACCGAGCAGCGCACGGACTCGGACAGCGCACCGGGGGTGGTGCCCCAGGAGAGCCAGTCCTGGTTGTAGGCGACCACGCTCTCCTGGTCGGGCAGGTTCGCGCCGATCCCGTCGGGCTGCTCGACGGTCACCCCGGCGGCCGGGCAGCCGCCGGCCCGGCGGGTGCCGTTCCAGGCGGCGTAGTTGCCCGCGCCGAGGGTGAGCCAGCCGTCGACGGGGCAGGTGGGGCGGTGCGCGGAGCGGGTGGACAGCGAGCCGATCGAGCCCGCCTCGGCCATCCGCCACAGCGTCGGGGTGGTCTGCGGGTCCACGTCGTCCCAACGCAGCCCGGGCACCCCGGCCAGCACGACGAAATCGGCGCTGCGGGCGGGGGCGCCGCTGTCCGGCCGGGCGGCCAGCGCGGTGACGCCGAGCGCCACCACGACCAGGGTCAGCAGGACCGGGGTCAGTCTGCGCAGCATCACCGGCGCTCCGTGGACGGCTCGGGCGCCAGCTCGGCGTAGAGGGCGGCCAGCGTGGCCACCGTGTCGGCCTCGGTCGGCCAGGCCGCCGCCCGGTCGACGGCCCGGCGGGCCAGTTCGGCCCGGCGCGTCCCGTCGTCGAGCAGGTCGCGCACCGCCGCGTCGAACGCGTCGACGTCGCCGGCGGGTACCAGCACCGCGGCGTCGCCGACCAGCTCGGGCAGGCCGCCGACGGCCGTCGCCACCAGGGGCACACCGGCGCGCAGCGCCTCCTGGGCGAAGAGCTGCCGGGCCTCCCAGTCGCTGGTGACCACCGCCAGGTCCGCCCCGGCGAGCAGGTCGGCCACGTCGG
>NZ_KQ058792.1 GCF_000982955.1 Micromonospora sp. HK10
CTGGGCGGGCCGGCTCGGCGGGTCAGGACGGGCCGGCTCGGCGGGTCAGGGCGGGGGCTGGTCCGGCGAGCCGGGGTGGCGGGTCAGGGTGGGCCGGCCCGGCGGGTCAGGCGGCCGGGCAGAGGAGAGGGCCCACCACCGGCAGCCGCAGGGGCAGCAGGCAGGCCGCCGTACCGGGATCCGGGGACGGCGGGGAGTCGCTCGGCGCGGGCGCGGTGACCGGCGGGGAAGTCGGGGCCGGTGCCGGGGTGGCCGGTGCGGTCCGCGCGGGTCGGGGCGAGGCGGCCGCCGGCTGGGCGGCCGGCTCCCCGCTCACCGCCACGGTCCGGCCGGTCCCGGTCGTCCCGGCGGCGTCGCCCCGCCCGACGGGCCGGAAGCTGGTCCCGGCGGGCCGGGCGCTGGTCCCGGTGGTCCCGGTGGCGGCGCCCCCGCCGGTCGGCGGGGTGGTCCCGGTCGGCCGCGGCGGTTCCGTCCCGGCACCCGGGTGGCCGCTGTCGGCGGCGCCCGTAACGGTCAGGGGCGCGGGGCTGCCGCCGGCCGGGCGGTCCGGGGATCCGCTCACCGCCGACCCGGTGCGGTAGGGGAGGGCGGCCGGCGCGTCGAGGGTGCCGGCGGTGAGGCTGCCGATCGCGACGGCGACGGCGACCGCGGCTGCGGCGACGAGGCGTTCCGGCCGGACCAGCGGTGCCGGCGCGTCCTCGGGCGTGACCCGGGCCGGTGCGGCCGGCCGGGCGTCGTCGTGGGCCGCCACCAGGGCGTCGAGCTGCGGCGCGATCAGGGCGCGGCGGCCGGTCGCGGTGGCCACGGCGAGGGTCAGGTAGAAGCGGAAGTTCACCGCGGCGCCGGCCGGCACCCGCAGGCCGGCCGGCGCCCGGCCGTCGGAGGTGTGCAGGAGGGTGAGCGGCGCGGTGGGATGGTGGCCCGGCCCCCGCAGGTCGGCGTGCCACCATTCGCGCCGGATCGTCGAGCCGGCGAAGGCGACCCGGAGGTTGGTCACCACCGCCATGCCGGTGTCGACGACCCGGAGCCCGGCGGGTAGCGGGCGGCCGGGCGCGTCGACCGGTGCCGTCGCCACCGTGAGGGTGGGCGACGGCAGCCCGGTGAGGTGCCGGGCCTGCGCCTCGACGAGGTCCGCGCTGGGCAGGACGCGGTAGACGACCTCGTCGTCGTCGAGGTGCACGGGCAGCCCGGCGCGCGGCTGGGTGCATCCGAGGAACGCGGCGGCCTCGATCCGCAGCCGGTCCAGCTGGTCGGCGCGGCGCTGCCACGCCTCGGCCGCGATCTCGTACGCCCGCTGCCGGCGCTCGTTCTCGCAGCGTGCCCATCCGGCCTGCCACCGGGGCGGGTCGGTCGTGACCGTGGTCAGGATGGTTGCCCGGTTCGCCGTCACACCCCGTACAACGGCGGCTCCGAGCGGTGGACACGAAACCCGGCAAGAGTGTTCCGATTCCAACCGGAAGAGGGTGAATTGCGGTTCGGTCGGCGGCCTGGCGTGCTGCCCGCACGGGGGTCACCGCCGGCTGCCGGTCCAGTCGCGCAGTGCGTCCGCCATGGCGAGCGTGTCCGGGTGATTCTCGCCGAGCAGCCGTACGGAGTCGGCGAGCGCGTCTTCCAACAGGTGGATCGCGTCGGCGGTGCGTCCTGCCTTGCGGTAGGAGGCGGCCAGGTTG
>NZ_KQ058793.1 GCF_000982955.1 Micromonospora sp. HK10
GCTTCCCCGCCCAGACTAAGCGCCGCACGGAGGGAATCAGGGTCCCGGTGCCCCTGGCTTGGGGAGGCAGCTCCACAGCCAGAGTGTTGCTCCGTTTGTGCCCAGAAAGCGCCTGCCAGACCGGGCCTTCCCTGGAGCTGTCCTCCCGCCTAGAGGCAGGTGGATGTGCTGTGCGGGCTTCCCCTGTGCGTTTGGGCTCCCTAGCACAGCCGCAGCGCAGGGGAACCAGCCCATGATCAGTGAGCTCCGGGCAGTACTTTGGTCCCAGGTTTGGAGCCCAATGCCCGGAACGCGGGAGAGAAGAGGCTGGCTGCCGGCGGGTGCTTGCAAGCCTGTACTGGGAAGGACCGAGTGAGCTTCCACACCGGCGGAGCTCCAGCTCTGCGCCCAGGCGCGATAGCACAGAGCCCCGGCCGAGAGGCTGCTCTGTGCTGGGCGAGCCTCCCCAAGCCCTGCCCAGCTTCTAGCGTTCGCGCCCGGGAAGGAGCAGGCTGCGGGAGTGTGGGAGCCGTGAGTGGTGCCTGACTGGTGCCTCAGCTCAGCTCTCGCCTTCCCTTCGGACCTAGGAGCCAGGCGTCCTTGCAGAGGGCTTAGGGGCTGGGGGTGTGCACACTGCCAAAGCCTCCCGCGGGGAGAGCTCTTTCCGAGGGAAAGGAAGCGCCCCAGGCTGCATTCCCAAGCTGGG
>NZ_KQ058794.1 GCF_000982955.1 Micromonospora sp. HK10
CGCCCGACCCCGCGCCGCCCGGCCCCGCGCCGCCCGGCGCCCCCCTCCGCAGCCCGGCACACCCCCCGCCCGCCCTGTCGATCATGAAGTTGATGGCGGAGTTGATCTCTGCTGGCGCAACATCTTCATGATCAACGCGGGTTGGCGGCGGGGCGGGGTGCGTGGGGTTAGGGCGTTAGGGGGGCGAAGAGGTCTACGGGGGTGCCGTCGGGGTCGTGTACGACGGCGTAGCGCTGGCCCCAGAACGCGTCGAACGGCGGCAGGTGGCCGTGGTGGCCGGCGGCGGTCAGGTCGGCGTACCAGCGGTCGACCTCGGCGGGGTCGGCGCAGCGGAACGCCAGGGCGGCGCGCGGGCCGCCGCTGGGCGGGGTGTAGCCGGGGTCGAAGCCGCGGATCGTGTCGACGGTGTCCCAGGCCAGCCGGAGGCCGCTGTCGAGGGTGATCTCCACGTGCGGCTCGTGCTCGGCGCCGGCCGGGACCGGCAGGCCGAGCCGGCGGTAGAACTCCAGCGTGCGGCCCATGTCGGTGACGATCAGGCCGATCAGGTCGAAGTGCGGTGTCATGCCGCCACGGTAGGTAGCGGTGGTGCCGGCCGTCTTGAACGGATCGGACGGGGGTGGTGTGGCCGGTGTGGCCCGCACGGTGGGGGTCGAGGGCGTACCGTGGGGACAAGTCCGCCTAAGAGGGGCGAAAGCCCTTATTTCGGCATGGGTTTGGACGACCGGCGAGGGAAGGGAGTCAGCCGTGACGCACCTGGCCTACCTGGACGCGGGGTCCGGCAGCCTGATCGTGCAGGCGGTGGTCGGTGGGGTCGCCGGCGCCGCGGTGGCCGCGAAGCTCTACTGGCGGCGGCTGGTCGCCCGGTTCCGGCGTCAGCCGACCGATCAGGGCTGACCGCGTGGTCGTCTCCGACACCGGCGTACGCGTCGAACCCGGCTCCTTCCGGGACCCCGGCAACCGGGTCTTCCACCGTCACGGCGAGGTGTTCCGCGGCCTGGACGAGCGCTCCGCCCGGGACTGGCGGGCCCTCGCGGCCAGCGACTTCTTCCGCGACCTGCTCGCCACCGGCCGGGTCTGCGGCACCGAGGAGCTGCTGCCCACCCCGGTGGACCTGCCGTGGGCCACGGTGCTGCGGCACGAGCGCATCCCGTTCGTCAGCCACCCCTACGAGTGGTCGTACGGGATGCTGCGCGACGCGGCCCTGCTGCACCTGGAGATTCTCGCGGCGGCCCTGGCCGCCGGGTTCACCCTCAAGGACGGCTCGGCCTACAACCTCCAGTGGCGGGGCGCCACGCCGGTCTTCATCGACGTGGGCTCGTTCGAGCCGGCCCGCGACGGGGAGCCCTGGGCCGGGTACCGGCAGTTCTGCCAGACCCTGCTCTATCCGCTGCTGCTCCAGGCCCACCTGGGGCTGGACTTCCAGCCGTGGCTGCGGGCCCGCATCGACGGCATCGAGCCGGAGCAGATGCGCCGGCTGTTCGCCGGCACCCGCCGGCTGCGGGCCGGGGTGCTCACCCACGTCCACCTGCACGGCGCGATGCAGGCCCGCAACGCGGGCGCCAGCACCACCGACGTCCGCGCCCAGCTCCGCGCGGCCGGCTACACCCGGGAGCTGGCCCTGGCGACGGTACGCGGGCTGACGAAGCTCGTCCGCCGGCTGGACCACCGGCCCGCGGACAGCCACTGGGTCGACTACCAGCGCACCTGCGCGTACTCGGTGCCGGACCGGCAGGCCAAGGAGCAGTTCGTCGATCGTGCGGTGGCGGCCACCGGTGGCGGCCTCGCGCTCGACCTGGGCGCCAACGACGGCCGGTACGCCCGGATCGCCGCCCGGCACGCCGATCACGTGGTCGCGGTCGAGCAGGACCCGGCGGTGGTCGACGCGCTCTACCAGGCGCTGCGGGACGAGGGCGAGCAGCGGATCCTGCCGCTGGTCATGGACCTGGCCGACCCGTCGCCCGGCGGGGGCTGGCGGGGGGTGGAGCGGGCCGCCTTCGCCGACCGGTCCGGGGCCGACACGGTCCTGGCCCTGGCGCTCGTGCACCACCTGGCGCTGGGCCGCAACGTCCCGCTCGCCGAGGTGCTGGACCAGCTCGTGGGTCTCGGCACCGCGGGCGGCACCCTGGTGGTGGAGTTCGTCCACCCCGAGGACCCGATGGCCCGCCGGCTGCTCGACAACAAGCCGGACGGGCTCTTCCCCGACTACCGCCGGGACACCTTCGAGTCGCTGCTCGCGGCCCGGGGCCGGCTCGTCCGCCGGGTCGAGCTGCCGTCGGGCACCCGGACGCTCTACCAGGTGGCCCTGGGTGGCTGAGCGGACCCTCGCCCCGGCGGAGGCCGTACCGGCCCCGCCCGGGCGGCCGCGGAGCGGGACCGGCTGGCGGGCCGAGGCCGGCCGGCTGGCGGAGGTGGTCGCGCTGGTCGGGCTGGTGGTCACCCAGCCGCTGCTGGACGTGCTCGGCCACAGCCCCGACTTCTTCCTGTTCCACCAGGCCACCCGGCTGGACGCGCTGGCGCTGGTGGCCCTGGTGGCGATCGCGCCGACCGTGCCGTTCGCCCTGCTCGGCGCGGCCAGCCTGGCCGCCGGCCGGGCCGTCCGGGCGGCCGTGCACACGCTGCTGGTCGGGCTGCTGCTGGCCGCGCTGGCGGTCCAGGTCGGGCGGCACGGCACGCCGCTGCGGGGCGTACCGCTGCTGCTGGTGGCCGGGGTGGCCGGGGTGGCTGGGGCGCTCGCGCACCGGCGGTGGCGGGCCCTCGGGCGGGTGTTGCGGGTGGCCGCGGTGGGCCCCCTGGTCTTCGTCGGGCTGTTCCTGTTCGCCTCGCCCGCCTCCGCGGTGGTGCTGCCGCGCGGGCACGACGGCGCGGCCGGGGTGGCCAGCGCGGCCGGTCACCCTCCGGTGGTGATGATCGTGCTGGACGAGCTGCCCCTGGTGTCCCTGCTCGGCCCGGGCGGCACCATCGACGCGACCCGCTACCCGCACTTCGCCGAGTTGGCCGCGGGCTCGACCTGGTACCGCAACGCCACCGGGGTCAGCGGCTGGACCCCGTACGCGCTGCCGGCCATGCTGACCGGCCGGTACCCGGCGCAGGGGCTGGCCCCGCACTACTCGCAGTACCCGGACAACCTGTTCACCGCCCTCGGCGGCCTGTACGACATCAAGGCCGAGGAGAGCATCACCCGGCTCTGCCCGCCCAGCCGCTGCGAGCAGCCGGCCAGCCGGCCGCAGGGGCTCGGGGTGCTGGTCCGGGAGAGCGGCCGGCTGCTGGGCCAGGTCACCGCGCCGGTGGAGAGCCGGGTCGACCCGGAGGACTCGTACCGGGAGCTGACCCGGGCCGAGGCCGGGCTCGACGCCGCCGAGCCGGTCCCGGCGGACCCGAAGTTCCGCTGGGACACCCTGGACGACAACCAACCGGCCCGGTTCACCACGTTCCTGGCCGGGCTGCGCCCGTCGGCCCAGCCCACCCTGCACTTCCTGCACCTGCTGATGCCGCACTCGCCGTGGCGGTACCTGCCGTCCGGCGCGCAGTACGCCGCGCCGGAGGACCTGCCCAACGACGGCGCCGGCTGGGTCGAGCTGGCCCGGGAGCGGCATCTGGCGCAGCTCGGCTACACCGACCGGCTGATCGGCGAGACGCTGCGTACCCTGCGCGCCACCGGCCTGTACGACAAGGCCCTGGTGCTGGTCACCGCCGACCACGGGGTGAGCTTCCGGCAGGACTGGCAGGGGCGCGGGCTGGACGCCATCCAGCACGCCCCCGACCAGGTGGCCTGGGTGCCGCTGTTCGTCAAGGAGCCGGGCCAGCGGGCCGGCCGGGTCGACGACCGCAACTGGGAGCACGTGGACCTGCTGCCCACCATCCTCGACGAGACCCACATCCGGGTGCCCTGGCGGATGGACGGCAGCCCGGCGCGGCTGGCCCCCCGGCAGCGGGCCGACAAACGCTTCTACGACCGGCCGGGGCAGCCGCTGACCATCACCGGCGGGGTGCCGGCCCCGCCGCCCACGCCCGCCCCGGACCCGCTGGTGGGCACCCGGGTCGGGGACCGGCCCGCCGGGGGTACGGCCACCGTGGCGAACCTCGACGCGTTCCGCGCCGTGGACCCGGCCCACGGCCAGTTGCCCGCCCTCGTCTGGGGCACCGTGCCGGCGTCGGTGCCGGACGGCACCCGGCTCGCGGTGGCGGTCAACGGCACCGTGGGGGCGGTCGTCCCGGTGGTCCCGCCCGACGCCGGGGGCCGGCGGTTCGCCGCCTTCCTCCCCGACGACCGGCTCTTCGCCGCCGGCGCCAACCAGCTGGACCTCTACCGGGTGGACGGCGCCGGCGGCCTGCGCCGGCTCGCCCTTTCCTGAGCGCCCGGCCCGTCGGTGCCGGGAGCGCCGTGGCGGCCGGGTCGACGGCCCCCGGGCCACCTGCGTCGACCCCCGGTGGGCGCGCTTCCATCGGGTTTCCGAGCCGGCAAGTCGGGAATCGGGTGACGCATACCTCACCGAAGAACCATGACGAGCGGTGTCCCTCTGACCGTGACTACGGTAAAAGCGAAGGCAACTCAACGAAGATCTTGCCGGCGAAGCGAGGAACAGATGACGGAAGTCAAGCTCGACCACCCCGGTGGCCAGCTGTCGATGCCGGTGCAGTCCGCGGTCGAGGGCCCCGCCGGCATCAAGGTCGGCAGTCTGCTCAAGGAAACCGGGATGACCACCTACGACCCCGGTTTCGTCAACACCGCGTCCTGCTCGTCCGCGATCACCTACATCGACGGTGACGCGGGCATCCTGCGGTACCGGGGGTACCCGATCGAGCAGCTGGCCGAGAAGTCCTCCTTCCTGGAGGTCTCGTACCTGCTCATCTACGGCGAGCTGCCCAGCCAGACGCAGCTGACCGAGTTCAGTGAGCGGATCCGGCGGCACTCGCTGCTGCACGAGGAGATGCGCCGCTTCTTCGACGGCTTCCCGCGCGACGCGCACCCGATGGCCGTGCTCTCCTCCGCGGTGAGCGCCATCTCCACCTTCTACCAGGACAGCCTGGACCCGTTCGACTCCGAGCACGTGGAGATGTCCACGGTGCGGCTGATGGCGAAGGTCCCCACCATCGCCTCGTACGCCTACAAGAAGTCGATCGGGCAGCCCCTGCTGTACCCGGACAACTCGCTGGGCTACGTCGAGAACTTCCTGCGGATGACCTTCGGCGTGCCGGCCGAGCCGTACGAGGTCGACCCGGTGATGGCCCGGGTGCTGGACATGCTCTTCGTCCTGCACGCCGACCACGAGCAGAACTGCTCCACCTCGACGGTTCGCCTCGTCGGCTCCAGCAACGCCAACCTCTTCGCCTCGGTGTCGGCCGGCGTGAACGCGCTCTTCGGCCCGCTGCACGGCGGCGCCAACCAGGCCGTGCTGGAGATGCTCCAGAAGATCCAGGCCGACGGCGGCGACGTCCAGTCCTTCGTACGGAAGGTCAAGGACAAGCAGGACGGCGTGAAGCTGATGGGCTTCGGCCACCGGGTCTACAAGAACTACGACCCGCGCGCCGCCATCGTGAAGAAGGCCGCCCAGGACGTGCTCGGCCGGATGGCCAAGCCGGACCCGCTGCTGGACCTCGCGGTGCAGCTGGAGGAGATCGCGCTCGCCGACGACTTCTTCGTCTCCCGCCGGCTCTACCCGAACGTGGACTTCTACACCGGCCTGATCTACAAGGCCATGGGCTTCCCCACCAAGATGTTCACGGTGCTCTTCGCGCTGGGCCGCCTCCCCGGCTGGATCGCCCAGTGGCGCGAGATGATCAACGACCCGGAGACCAAGATCGGCCGCCCGCGGCAGATCTACACCGGCTCCGCCGAGCGCGACTACGTCCCCGCCGACCAGCGCTGACGCCGGTCAGACGACGAAGGCCGCCGCCCCCGCGAGGGGGTCGGCGGCCTTTTCGCGTACGCCGGCGACGCCGCTGGCACTAGTCCATCTCGGGTCGCTTCTCGGCGATCCACTTCTCGACGTCCTCGGCGAGCCACACGTTGCCCATCTGCAGCGTGGCGACCGGCTCGGGGAAGTCGCGGCGGGTGGTGATCTGGTACGCACGCTGGCGTGACACACCGCCCAGAAGCACGCGAATCTCAGCCGTGCCGAGCAGCCGCAGCCTCTTGGTCATGCCTCGGACGCTAGGGCACGGCCGCCGGCCCCGGTAGGGGTCGGCGGCCGTCGGGTCGGGCTCAGCGCAGGCCTGCGGCGGCGAGCAGGTTGCCCTCCGGCAGGGCGGGCAGGGAACGGCCGAGGGCCATCCGCTGCTCCGTCCGGGCGGCGGTGAACCCGGGATCGCCCGCGATCGCGGCGGCGTACGCGGCGGCCGTGCGGGACGCGATGGCCGACCAGCCGTACTGCTCGTGGACCATGGCGTGGGCCCGGCGGGCGAGGTCGCGGGCGCGTTCCCGGTCCGACAGCAGCGCGTGCACCGCCTCGGTGAGACCGTCCGGGTCCTGCGGGGCGAAGGTCATCCCGGTGACGCCCGGCTCGACGATCTCGGCCAGCCCGCCGGTACGCGAGACGGCCAGCGGTGCGCCGGCCGCTGCGCCCTCCAGGGCGACCATGCCGAACGGCTCGTAGATGCTCGGCACCGCGAAGCAGTCGGCGGCGGCCATCACGGCCGGCAGCTCGGTGCCGCCGAGGAAGCCCGGCATGCTCACCGTGGCGGCCAGCCCGAGCCGGTGCACCTCGGCCTCCAGGGTCGCCTTGTACGGCCCGTCGCCCACGATCACCGCGCGCAGGCCGGGGTGCCGGTCGCGCAGCCGCGGCAGCCCGGCGAGCAGGTGCTGCACGCCCTTCTCGTAGACCAGCCGGCCGGCGAAGGTGATCAGGGGGCCGTCCCCGGCGAACCGGGCCCGGGCGGCGGCGACCGCCGAGGCCGGCACCCGCCACCGCTGCGGTTCCACCCCGTTGGGCACCACGTCGACCCGGGCCGGCGCCACCCCGAACAGCGCGCCCACCTCGTCGCGCATGTACCCGGAGCAGACGATGACCCGGCCGGACTCGCTGGCCAGCCAGTGCTCGACGCCGTGGATGGTGCGGTTCATCTCCTCGGGCAGCCAGCCCTGGTGCCGGCCCGCCTCGGTGGCGTGGATGGTGCTCACCAGCGGGATGTCCAGGTGCTCGCGCAGCGTCATGGCGGTGTGCGCGACCAGCCAGTCGTGGGCGTGGATGACGTCGTACCCACCGGACTCGGCGGCGCGCAGCGCGGCCCGGGTGAGGGTGTGGTTGAAGGCCATCGTCCAGGCCAGCAGGGAACCGGTGGCCAGTGGAAAGGTGACCGGGTCCTCGGCGGCGCGGACGATCCGCACGCCGTCGGCGTACTCCTCCAGGGGTGCGCCGTCGGCGTGCCGGGTGACGACGGTGACCTCGTGGCCGGCGGCGGCCAGGGCGACGGAGAGGGCGTGCACGTGGCGGCCGAGGCCGCCGACGAGCACGGGCGGGTACTCCCAGGACAGCATCAGGATGCGGCGGGTCCGGGGCGGCACGCCCGGCTGCGGGGGAATGGTGGGGCGGGAGGTGAGGGTGGCCCGGTGGTGGGTCCGGTCCGTCGCGGTGGCGGGCTGCTCGCCGACCCGCAGGATGGTCACATCGATCTCCGTCCGTGCATGCTGACGCACGCCGGCGACAGTGGCGGCGTGGAGGTGCGGTGAGGGTGGCCGAGAGGCCGGGGGTGGACCCGCGCGGGCGCGCACGTCCACCAACAAGGAAACGCCATCCGGCATCGAGCCGCATCTCGAAAAGGGCGTTGGTGACGGAAGACACCTGACCGCCGGTCGGGGCCGGGACGGGCGGATTCGGGCTACCGTCCGAACGGGTGGATTGACAGCGCGTACGGCGGGGCAATAGCGGCGTGCGCATCGGCCGGCCCGCCCGTCCGGTGCGTTCACGATCATGGCCGAAGGAGCGACATGCAGGTCTGGCCGGGCGAGAGCTACCCCCTGGGCGCCACCTACGACGGGATGGGCACCAACTTCGCGATCTTCTCCGAGGTGGCGGAGAAGATCGAGCTCTGCCTCTTCGACGAGTGGGACACCGGGGCCGAGCGCCGGGTCGAGCTGCGCGAGGTCGACGCCTACGTCTGGCACGCTTACCTGCCCGGGATCGGGCCGGGCCAGCGCTACGGCTACCGGGTGCACGGCCCGTGGGAGCCGGCCGACGGGCTGCGCTGCAACCCGCAGAAGCTGCTCCTCGACCCGTACGCCAAGGCGGTCGACGGGGAGGTCGACTGGGGTCCGGCCGTCTACGACTACGAGGTGGGCGGCGACCCGGACCGGCGCAACGAGATCGACTCGGCGCCGTTCATGCCGAAGTCGGTGGTGGTGAACCCGTACTTCGACTGGGGCAACGACCGGCCGCCGCGCACGCCCTACCACCACTCGGTGATCTACGAGGCGCACGTGCGCGGGCTGACCATGCGCCACCCCGGCATCCCCGAGGAGTTGCGCGGCACGTACGCGGCCATCGCCTCACCGGTCATGATCGACTATTTCACCCGGCTCGGGGTGACCGCGGTCGAGCTGATGCCGGTGCACGAGTTCGTGCACGACCACCGCCTGGCCGACCTGGGTCTGCGCAACTACTGGGGCTACAACACCATCGGGTTCTTCGCCCCGCACCACGGCTACTCGGCGCTCGGCCGCCTCGGGCAGCAGGTGCAGGAGTTCCGGGGCATGGTCAAGGCGCTGCACGCGGCCGGCATCGAGGTGATCCTCGACGTGGTCTACAACCACACCGCCGAGGGCAACCACCTCGGCCCGTCGTTGAGCTTCAAGGGCATCGACACCCCGAGCTACTACCGGCTCTCCGAGTCCGACCGCCGCTACTTCGTCGACTACACCGGCACCGGCAACAGCCTCAACGTGCGCAGCCCGCACTCGCTGCAACTGATCATGGATTCGCTGCGCTACTGGGTCACCGAGATGCACGTCGACGGCTTCCGCTTCGACCTCGCGGCCACCCTGGCCCGGGAGTTCTACGAGGTCGACCGCCTGTCGACCTTCTTCGAGGTGGTGCAGCAGGACCCGGTGGTCGGCCGGGTCAAGCTGATCGCCGAGCCGTGGGACGTCGGCCCGGGCGGCTACCAGGTGGGCAACTTCCCGCCGCAGTGGACCGAGTGGAACGGCAAGTACCGGGACACCGTGCGGGACTTCTGGCGCGGCGAGCCGGCCACCCTGGCCGAGTTCGCCTCCCGCATCTCCGGCTCCGCCGACCTCTACCAGGACGACGGGCGGCGGCCGTTCCACAGCATCAACTTCGTCACCTGCCACGACGGGTTTACCCTCACCGACCTGGTCTCCTACAACGACAAGCACAACGAGGCCAACGGCGAGGAGAACCGGGACGGGGAGAGCCACAACCGCTCCTGGAACTGCGGCGTCGAGGGGGAGACCGACGACCCGGGCGTACGGGCCCTGCGTGCCCGGCAGCGGCGCAACTTCCTGGCCACGCTGATCCTCAGCCAGGGCGTGCCGATGCTCGGGCACGGCGACGAGCTGGGCCGCACCCAGCGCGGCAACAACAACGCGTACTGCCAGGACAGCGAGCTGGCCTGGGTCGACTGGGAGCACGCCGACGAGGAGCTGCTGGACTTCGTCCGCCGGCTCACCGCGTTCCGGGCGCGGCACCAGGTGTTCCGCCGCCGGCGGTTCTTCACCGGGCTGCCGGTCGGCGGGCGGGCCGCCGGCACCGACCTGCCCGACCTGGCCTGGTACACCCCGGACGGCCGGGAGATGACCGGCGAGGACTGGGGCAACGACTTCGGCCGCTCGGTGGCCCTCTTCGTCAACGGCGACGGCATCCCGGAACGCGGCCAGTACGGCCAGCGCCACCGCGACGACTCGTTCCTGCTGCTGTTCAACGCCCACGACGCGCCCCTGGACTTCACGCTGCCCGGCCCCGAGTTCGGGCAGCGGTGGGAGCTGGTGATCAGCACGGCGGAACCGGATCCGGAGAAGACCCTCGCGGTCGAGGCGGGCGGCAGCGTCTGCGTCCCCGACCGCTCGCTGCTGGTCCTGGAGAGGACGGCCTGACCATGCCCGACACCCCCCACCCGCGCAGCACCTACCGCGTCCAGGTCCGCCCCGGCTTCGACCTCGACGCCACCGCCGGCCTCGCCGGCTACCTGGCCGACCTCGGCGTCACCCACCTCTACAGCGCGCCCCTGCTCACCGCCACCCCCGGCTCCCAGCACGGCTACGACGTGGTCGACCACCGGTCGGTCAGCCCGGAACTCGGCGGCGAGGCCGGCCGGCAGCGGCTGGTCCGGGCGCTGCGCGCGGCCGGACTCGGCCTGGTCGTGGACATCGTGCCGAACCACGCCGGGGTGGCCCGGCCGGCGGCCAACCCGGCCTGGTGGGACGTGCTGCGCCGGGGGCGCGCGTCGGCGTACGCGGACTGGTTCGACATCGACTGGGACCGGGGCCGGCTGCTGCTGCCGGTGCTCGCCGACGCCCCCGACGCCCTGGACGACCTGAAGCTGGTCGACGGGGAGCTGCGCTACCACGAGCACCGCTTCCCGGTCGCCGACGGCACCGGCGACGGGACGCCACGCGAGGTGCACGACCGGCAGCACTACGAGCTGGTCGGCTGGCGGCGTGGCGACCGCGAGCTGACGTACCGCCGGTTCTTCGCCGTGTCCGACCTGGCCGGGCTGCGGGTGGAGGACCCGGCGGTCTTCCAGGCCACGCACGCGGAGATCCTGCGCTGGGTGGACGCCGGCGACGTCGACGGCATCCGGGTCGACCACCCGGACGGGCTGCGCGACCCGGGCGGCTACCTGGCCCGGCTGCGCGCCGCCGCGCCGGCCGCGTGGCTGGTGGTGGAGAAGATCCTGGAGTACGGCGAGGAGCTGCCGGACTGGCCGGTCGACGGCACCACCGGCTACGACGCCCTCGCCGCGGTGTGCGGGCTCTTCGTCGATCCGGCCGCCGAGGCGGACTTCACCGCGCTGGACGGCCGGCTCACCGGCCGGCACACCTCCTGGCAGGACCTCACCCACGAGACCAAGCTGGCCGCCGCCACCCGGCTGCTCGCCACCGAGCTGAACCGGCTGGCCGCGCTCGTCCCGGACCTGCCCGGCGAGCAGGTCCGGGCGGCCCTGGCCGAGCTGGCCGCCGCCTTTCCGGTCTACCGCGGCTACCCACCGGCGGGGGCCCGGCACCTCGCCGCCGCGCGCGCCGAGGCGGGCCGCCGCCGCCCCGACCTGACCGCCGTCCTGGACGCGGTCACCGCCCGGCTGCGCGACCCCGAACACGAGCTGGCCGCCCGGTTCCCGCAGTTCACCGGCGCGGTGATGGCCAAGGGCGTGGAGGACACCGCGTACTACCGGTGGAGCCGGTTCGTCGCGCTCAACGAGGTGGGCGGCAGCCCGGCCCATTTCGGCGTGCCGCCGGCCGAGTTCCACCGCTTCGCCGCCGCCCGCCAGGTCCGCTGGCCGGCGAGCATGACCACGCTGTCCACCCACGACACCAAGCGCGGCGAGGACGTCCGGGCCCGCCTCGCGGTCCTGTCCGAGCTGCCCGGCCGCTGGGCCGAGCGGGTGGCCGACTGGACGTCCCGGGCGCCGCTGCCCGACCCGGCCTTCGCCCACCTGCTCTGGCAGACCGCCGTCGGCGCCTGGCCCGTCGAGCGGGAGCGGCTGCACGCGTACGCGGAGAAGGCCGCCCGGGAGGCGTCGGTCTCGACCGGTTGGGCCGACCCCGACCCGGCCTTCGAGCACGAGCTGCACGCCCTGGTCGACCGGATGTACGACGACCCGGAGCTGCACGCCCAGCTGACCGCGTTCGCCGACGAGATCACCCCGGCGGGCTGGTCCAACGCGCTCGGGCAGAAGCTCGTGCAGCTCGCCATGCCCGGCGTGCCGGACACCTACCAGGGCACCGAGCTGTGGGAGAACTCCCTGGTCGACCCGGACAACCGCCGCCCGGTCGACTTCCCCGTACGCCGGGACCTGCTGGCCCGGCTCGACGCCGGTGACCGGCCGGCGGTGGCCGCCGACGGCGCGGCCAAGCTGATGGTGGTCTCCCGCACGCTGCGGCTGCGTCGCGACCATCCCGAGCTGTTCACCGGCTACCGCCCGGTGT
This sequence comes from Micromonospora sp. HK10, assembly GCF_000982955.1. GTDB lineage: Bacteria > Actinomycetota > Actinomycetes > Mycobacteriales > Micromonosporaceae > Micromonospora. The sequence continues at coordinate 12,098 of NZ_KQ058794.1, forward strand.
CGGTACGCGGACCGGCCGGCGGGCACGCGGTGGCCTTCGACCGGGGCGGCGCGATCGCGGTGGCGACCCGGCTGCCACTGGGGTTGGCGCGGGCCGGCGGGTGGCGTGACACGAGACTGTCACTTCCTGTTCATCCGGTCACTGACTTGTTCACCGGCCGGGTCTACAGTGGGGCTGAGCTGCTCCTTCATGATCTGTTGAGCACCTATCCCGTCGCCCTGCTGGCTCCCACCGACTCCGTGGAGGCTGCCGCATGACCGAGTTCACGGTGTGGGCGCCCGAGGCCGCCCGGGTCCGGCTGCGCCTGCCCGGCGGCGCCGACCACGAACTGCGCTCCGGGCCGGGCGGCTGGTGGCGGGTCGAGGTGCCCGGCGCGGGGCCGGGCACGGACTACGCGTTCCTGCTCGACGACGACGAGCAGCCGCTGCCGGACCCCCGGTCGGCCTGGCAGCCGCACGGCGTGCACGGGCCGAGCCGCCGCTACGACCACGCCGCGTTCGACTGGACCGACCAGGGCTGGACCGGGCGGCAACTGCCCGGCAGCGTCCTCTACGAGCTGCACGTCGGCACGTTCACCCCGGAGGGCACCTTCGACGCGGCGATCGGCCGCCTCGACCACCTGGTCGACCTGGGCGTCGACCTGGTCGAGCTGCTGCCGGTCAACGCCTTCAACGGCGAGCACAACTGGGGCTACGACGGCGTCTGCTGGTATGCGCCGCACGAGCCGTACGGCGGGCCGGACGGGCTCAAGCGGTTCGTCGACGCGGCGCACGCCAAGGGGCTGGGGGTGATCCTCGACGTCGTCTACAACCATTTCGGGCCCTCCGGGGCCTACGCGCCGCGCTTCGCGCCGTACCTGGCCGAGCAGAGCAACCCGTGGGGCCGCACGGTCAACCTGGACGGGCCGCACTCCGACGAGGTGCGCCGCTACATCGTCGACAGCGTGCTGATGTGGTTGCGCGACTACCACGTCGACGGGCTGCGGCTCGACGCCGTGCACGCCATGCCCGACTCGCGGGCCACCCACCTGCTCGAGGAGATGGCGGCCGAGGTGGAGAGCCTCTCCACCCATCTGGGCCGGCCGCTGTCGTTGATCGCCGAGAGCGACCTGAACGACCCGAAGCTGATCACCCCGCGGGAGGCCGGCGGGTACGGCCTGCACGCCCAGTGGAACGACGACGCCCACCACGCGCTGCACACCCTGCTCACCGGGGAGCGGCAGGGCTACTACGGTGACTTCGGCTCGCTGGACTGCCTCACCGACGTGCTGACCGGCGGCTTCTTCCACGCCGGCACCTGGTCCAGCTTCCGCAACCGCAGCCACGGCCGGCCGGTGGACCGGCAGCGCACCCCGGGGCACCGGTTCGTGGCGTACCTGCAGAACCACGACCAGATCGGCAACCGGGCCACCGGGGACCGGATCTCGGCGACCCTGTCGGTGGGGCTGCTGCGGGTCGGCGCCACCCTGCTGATGACCGCGCCGTTCACCCCGATGCTGTTCATGGGGGAGGAGTGGGCGGCCAGCACCCCGTGGCAGTTCTTCACCAGCCACCCGGAGCCGGAGTTGGCCAAGGCGGTGGCGACCGGGCGGCGGCGGGAGTTCGCGGCGCACGGCTGGCCGCCGGGGGAGGTGCCCGACCCGCAGGACCCGCAGACCTTCGTCCGGTCCCGGCTGGACTGGGCCGAGCTGGACAAGCCCGAGCACCGGGAGATGTACGACTTCCACCGGCGGCTGATCGCCCTGCGCAAGAGCCGCCCCGAGCTGTCCGACCCGCGGCTGAGCCACGTCGACGTGCGGCACGGCGACCAGTTCCTGCTGATGCGCCGGGGCGAGTGCCTGGTGGTGGCCAACCTGGCCGGCAAGCCACAGCGGATCAACCTGCCCGGGGTGGTGCGCAGCGTGCTGCTGGCCACCTCCGAGGGGGTCACCGTGATGCGTGACGGCATCGAGCTGCCGCCGGAGTCCGCCGCGATCGTGGCGGTGTAGGCGGGCGGTTCGCGACTCCGTTTGCATACTGGGTATGCTGCGCGCTGTGAATCCCGGTCATCGAATGGTCGCGGGAATCTCGGTGGCCGGTGGCGTCGCGCTCGGCTCGCTCGACTTCCTGTGGATCAAGTACCTGCCCTATCCGTTCGCCGAGCTGGGCAACTCCACGGCCACCTGGGCCGTCGCCGCCTTCTTCCTGGGCCGCTGGGTCCGGTCGGGCCCGCTGCGCGCCGCCCTGGCCGCCTCGGTCCTGCTCGTCGTCGCGGTACCCAGCTACTACCTTGCGGCGACGCTCGTCCAGGGCGACGACCTGGCCGTGCTCTGGGCGCCCTCGTCGGTGCTCTGGATGGCGTTCGGGGTGGTCGCGGGCGTGGTGTTCGGCGTCGGCGGGACCTGGAGCCGCCGCGACGGCTGGCGGCAGGTGATCGGGGCCGCGCTGCCGGCCGCTGTGTTCGTCGAGGAGGCCGCCCGGTTCGCCGGCCGGGCGAACGACCCCGGCTATCCGGGCGCGGGTTGGAACGTGGCCATCGACCTCGCGCTCGCCCTCCTGCTCCTCGTGCTCGTCGGCCGGTCGAACCGTCAGCGGGCGCTCGCCGCCGCGGTGGCCCTGCCGCTGGCCGGCGTCATCCTGGTGGCGTTCGCCGTCGTCGGCGGCTCCGCCGCGAGCGCCATCGGGTGACCGGCGGCTGGCGGCGCCGGTCACGAGGTGGGTCGGCGGTCACCACCTGTTGCGCCGCTTCGGGGCGGCACCATGGTTGAGCCGCCGGCAAGGTATGCCGGAGTCAGCTCGGCTCGGGCATGTATCGCCGCGCGAACGCGTGGTAGGACGTTCTCCGGCAAACGCTGCTCGGCCTCCCGTTGCCCGAAGAAGGCAACGTCTTCCAACTCATGTGCCGGCAAGCGGAAGCCGCTGAGGCTGGTGAAGACTCCGCAGTCGAAGGTAAAACTGATGATGGCGCGTGGTCGTTGTCCGGCGGGCGGCGCCCAATCCACAACGAGAAGGTTGCCCACCTGCACGGCGACCCCCAACTCCTCTCGGACCTCCCGGGCGCAGGCCTCGTGCGGGTACTCGCCTTCATCCACGTAACCGCCTGGGAATGCCCAGTGGGCGCGGTACGCCGGCTTGACCAGCAGCACCCTGCCATCCGGGTCGGTGATGAAGGCTGCCGCGGCCGCGTGGAAGGAAGCCAGATTCGCGTACCAGGTGGCGGGCTCCGTCCAGGTCACCCGGGTGACGGTAGCGGATGCTTCGCTGGATGCCCCTCGTCAGGTGTGCGCTGGCGTAACCCCGAGAGCAGTGAGCACTTCTGCGACCTGGGTCGACGCCTGCTGCGGGTTGAGCGCGGCGGTGAGTTCGCGAACGCGCTGGTGAACCCGTGCAGAGCGGACGCCCGCCGTCTGTTGTCGGAGCCTTCGGCCCCAGTCGCAGGCGGCATCAGTGTCGCCGGCGCGGGCATGAGTTGTCGCGATCAGAGCGGTATGGAGAGCACGGGTACGGCTGTTTTGGCTGGCCAGGGTCAGCGCGTCCGGTGCGTGTCGGAGGGCCTGCTTGTAGAGGTGGAGGTCGGCTAGGCACCGTAGCGCGGCCCCGGCGAGGTGGGCCGGGCTGAAGTAGTTGACCCAGCGCGGGCCAACCTCGGTACCCGTCCGGTCGAGCGCGCGTTCGGCCTTGGCGAGTGCGGTCTGACAAGCGCGCCGCTCCTTCGAATGCCCGTAAGCGGTGGCGGCAGTGGCGTGTAGTCGAGCAAGGACGGTAGCGGGTGCGCGGCCAGCCCCGTCGATGGCTGCTTCGGCAAGCCGGGCCGCATCCCGGGCGTGCCCCAGGTACAGAGCTTGAGTGGCGAGGTTCGCCAGCAGATGAGCGCCGTACAGACGGTCGTCGGCGGCCTTGGCGAGCCGCAGGGCGATGGTCACGTGACGTTGAGCGGTGGCCTGGTCACCCGCGTCGTACGACATGAAAGCGAGCTGACCGGAGAGCGCCGCGCACGCGCGCATGAGGTCGCGCCCAACGGCATCGGTATAGGTGCCTCGCAGCATGGGGGCAACCTGACTGACGAGGAATTCGGCCATGAGCGCCCGGGTGCGTAGCGGCCCACTGCCGTGGCGTCGGTCAAGGTCGGCAAAGTGGTCCGCCAGCGCATACAGGGCTTCAATGTCGCTGGGATGGACCGGCTGGCGACCGCTTCGGCTGACAGCCTTATCCGGCAGGTCGTACCGCCACCCGAGCGCGGCCTGTAGCGCTTTGTTGCTGTCGAACCCACCGCCGCCCTGGTGGTGCAGGTGCTTGGCCAGCGCCGTCCACGTCTGCTCGGCGGTGTCGATCGCATGGCCAACGGAAGCGGGGTAGACGCAGGTTCCGATGCCGCCGTGGAATCCCAGCTCGGACACATCGACGGAGCGACCGAGCTTACGGGTCAACGTTTCCGCCATAGCGGCTTGGACCTCCTCGCCCGGCCGGCGACCGCGCAGCCACCAGTAGACGCTGGCGGCGTCGTATCGCCAGGTGCCGTGAAGACGACCAGCGTGATTGAGCTGGCGGGCGAAAGCCGCATGAGCGCCGCCGTAACCGGCGGCATGCAGCAGGGCCTCGAACGCCGCGTTTGTCACTGGTCTCGCCACCGTTATGCCTCCGTGCATCGGTCATTACCCGCAGTGATGAGCGTATGGCTTACGGCGGTCTGCTGGGGGTCCCGCGCAACCGCGCGCAACCCCGCCTGGGTCAACGCAACGGCGCACATTGCTTGCCCTCTGGTCCATCGACGATGCGCCGGCTTGGGTGGCAACTGAGGTCAGGGTGTTGGGCACTGACCGATGAGCGTGCACCGGTTGACGGGAGTGAGGATGCACGGCGGCGAGTTGGTGAGCCGAGGCGAGCAGGTCGAGGCGGCCGAACGGGAGGCCGCGAAGCGGCGGCTGTTGGAGCAGGCCGAGGCGGAACGCATACCCGTGGAGGACACCACCCTGGCGGTCCCGGACCGGCGGTGGCGGCATGACGGATGAGCCGATCGGTCGGCGGCTGGCCCGCTGGCGGTTACGCCGCCGGATGACCCAGCAGATGCTCGCCGACCGGCTGGGCAAGTCGAAGAGCTGGGTGGACAAGGTCGAGCGCGGCGTCCGTGCCCTGGACCGGTACTCGGTGGTCCAGGAGATCGCCGAAGTGCTGCGGATCCATCCGACGGTGTTGCTCGGTGAGGAGCGCCCGCAGCCGGAGGGCCGGACGCCGGCCGGCGTCGACCGCATCCGCGCCGCCCTCGCCCGCTACGACGCGGGCCGGAGGCTGCCGGCGGCTGAGCTGCAGCGGCATGTCGAGCACGCCTGGCTCACCTACCGGTACGCGCATTACGCCCACCTGGTGCGGCTGCTGCCGGATCTGCTCGATGCCGCTCGGAGCCTACGGGCGGAACTGCCGGAGTTGCCGGTCCAGGTCTACCGGATCACCTCGTCGGCGCTGGTCAAACTGGGCGAGGCCGAGCTCGGCTGGCTGGCCGCCGATCGGGCGATGACCGCTGCCGGCGACGAGCCGTTGCTCATCGGCGCGGCGGCCGTGTCGGTCGGGCAGGCGCTGCGTGCGCTCGGTCGCCACCGGCTCGCGTCGGCCGTGACGCTCGCTGCCGCGCCGCGCGACGTGCCCGCGAGTGCGCTGGACGGGACGCTGCTGCTCCAGGCCGCGCTGGCCGCCGCGAGCTCCGGCGATGCCCGTGGCGCCGGCGGTCTGATCGACCGGGCCGCCGAGATCGCCACCCGTCCGCCCGGCGACGACGACCGGCACCGGACCTCCTTCGGACCGGCCGCCGTGGAACTGGCCCGGGTGGTGGCCGCTGTTGAGCTGGGCGACGCCGGGGCGGCGTTGTGCCGGCACGAGCGGGTGAACCGTGACGACGGATGGCGAGCACTACCGGCCGAGTACCGGGGCGCGTACCTCCTCGACGTCGCTCGGGCGTATCTCCAGGTGGGGGACCTGCGCGGGGCGGGACGGACGCTGGTCGAGGCGGACGGCGTCGCGCCGGCCGAGGTTCGGTGGCGGCCGGTGGCCCGTACCCTCGTCGCGGAGATCGCCCGGCGGCACCCGGCGCCGGCCGGGGTGGCCCGGCTGGCGGCGTCGGTCGGCCTGATGCGCTGACCCGGCAGCGGCACGGCCAGCGCACCCCGGTCCCGCCAGCACAGCGACGCCCCCGGTCCGAGCCGCCGGCAGGCGCCGGACGGCGCATCGGGCGGCGCGCCGGTAACGTGGCGCCGATGGAGCACGCCGCGCCGCCGCCGACCCCGGCCGGCATTCTCAGCGAGTACGCCGGCACGACGGTACGGCTCAGGCCGGTCGACGAACCGGACCTGGCGATGCTCCGCCGGTTCCGCACCGAGCCGGGCCTGATCGGGCTGGACTGGGACGGCTTCCGGGACCCGGGCGCACCGGCCCGCCGCTACGCCGAGGACGGCTGGTTGGGCGAACGGGACGGCCGGCTCGTCGTCCAGGTCGAGCCCGAGGAGGCCGCCGCCGGGATCGTCAGCTACCGGTCGGGTCTCTACGGCGGACGCGCGCCGTACTGGGAGATCGGCATCGCCCTGCTACCCGAGTGGCGTGGCCGGGGCGTCGGGTGGCGGGCCCAGGCCCTGCTCTGCGACTACCTGTTCGCGCACACGCCGGCGCAGCGGATCCAGGCCGGCACCCACCCGGAGAACGTCGCCGAGCAGCGGTCGCTGGAGAAGGCCGGGTTCCAGCTCGAAGGCGTCATCCGCGCCTGCGAGTTCCGCGCCGGCGCCTGGCGCGACGGCTGGCTCTACAGCCGGCTGCGCGACGACCCGTCGCCGCGGTGAGCCCGGACCGGTCAGGGGATCGGCCACTCGTGCACGGGCCGGTTGCTGTGCATCAGGTCGACGTAGTGGCGGACCACCTCGCGCAGCGCCGCCGGCCGGTCCAGGTGGTCGGCGGACTCCAACCGGTGCAGCGTCTCCACCTGCCAGGTGGCGCCGTTGCGGCCGGTCAGGCAACGCTGCTCGATGATGCCGAGCAGCCGGTCCCGCTCGTCCGGGTCCAGACCCCACCGGTCCAGACCGTGGTGCGCCAGCGGCAGCAGCCGGCGCAGCACCAGCTCCGTCACCGGTAGGTAGCCCAGCCCGGGCCAGTACACCTGCGCGTCGATGCCGTGCCGGGCGCAGATGGTGAAGTTCTCCTCGGCGGCGCTGAACGACATCTGCGACCACAACGGCCGGTCCGACTCGGCGAGGGCGCGGACCAGGCCGAAGTAGAAGGCGCCGTTGGCGACGGTGTCCAGCACCGTCGGGCCGGCGGGCAGTACCCGGTTCTCCACCCGCAGGTGCGGGCGGCCCTTGAACACGTCGTAGACCGGGCGGTTCCACCGGTAGACGGTGCCGTTGTGCAGCCGCAACTCGGCCAGCCCGGGCACGCCGCCGCTGGCCAGCGCCTCGGCGGGATCCTCCGGGTCGCAGACCGGCAGCAACGCGGGGAAGTAGCGGACGTTCTCCTCGAACAGGTCGAAGACGCTGGTGATCCAGCGTTCGCCGAACCACACCCGGGGGCGTACGCCCTGGGCCTTGATCTCCTCGGCGCGGGTGTCGGTGGCCTGCTGGAACAGGGGCACCCGGGTCTCCCGCCACAGCTCCCGGCCGAACAGCAGCGGCGAGTTGGCGCCCAACGCCACCTGCACGCCGGCGATCGCCTGGGCGGCGTTCCAGTGGTCGGCGAACTGCGCCGGGCTGACCTGGACGTGGAACTGGGTGCTGGTGCAGGCGGCCTCGGGGGTGATCGTGTCGGCGGTGACCGTCAGCCGTTCCACACCACTGATCGCGATCCGGAGGTCCTCGCCGCGGGCGGCGAAGATCTGCTCGTTGAGCAGCGCGTAGCGGGGGTTGGCCGAGAGCGTCTCGGCGGTCAGGTGCTCCGGGCGCAGCGTCGGCAGGATGCCGATCATCACCATGTGCGCGCCGACCGTCCGGGCCTTCTCCTCGGCGGCGTTGAGGCTGGCCCGGACGTGCTCCTCGAACTGTGCGGTGCCGGTGCCGGTCAGCCGGCGCGGCGGCACATTGATCTCCACGTTGAACTGGCCCAGCTCGGTCTGGAAGCTCGGGTCGGCCACCGCCGCCAGCACGTCGGCGTTGCGCATCGCCGGCTGTGCCTCGTCGTCGACCAGGTTCAACTCGATCTCCACGCCGGTCATCGGCCGTTCCACGTCGAAACGCGACTCGCGCAGCATCTCGGCGAAGACGTCCAGGCAGCGCCGCACCTTGTCGCGGTAGCGGGCCCGGTCCTCGCGGCTGAAGGTCCGTACGCTGACGTCCTCGCCCATGGTCACCGCCCTGTCACCGTTGGTTCCCCTAACCTCGCACGTGCCGGCGGCAGCGGGGAAGAGTTGAAACACCTTGTACCTACCCAGCGGCGGTCCACGTGACGCCTGTCCGCGTCCGGCGCGCGCCGACCGTCCCCGTTCCGGTCGGCTGACCGCCCGGGTCAGCCGGCCAGGAAGTCGCGGAGCAGGGCGGCCAGTTCCGTGGGCGCCTCCTCGGCCATGTGGTGCCCGGACGGGATCGACGCGGCCCGTACGTCGTCGGCCCAGTCCCGCCAGATCGCGGCCGGGTCGCCGTACAGGTCGACCAGGTCGTCCCGCTCCGACCAGGCGAAGAGCACCGGACAGCCGATCCGCCGGCCGGCGGCCCGGTCGGCGTCGTCCGCGGCCCGGTCCGGCCCGAGCCCGGCCCGGTAGTCCTCGCACATCGCGTGCACCGTGGCCGGGTCGTGGATGGCCCGCCGGTAGTCGGCGTACGCCTGCCCGCCCATCGCCTCGGGCGAGCCGCCGTACCACGCGTCCGGGTCGGCGTTGATCACCCGCTCGGCCGGCTTGGCGAGCTGCCCCAGAAAGAACCAGTGCCACCAGCGCGCGGCGAACCGGGCGTCGCAGCGGGACAGGGCCTCGCCGATGGGCACCCCGTCGAGCACCCCGAGCCGGCTCACCCGGTCCGGGTGGTCCAGTGCCGTCCGCATCGCCACGTACGAGCCCCGGTCGTGGCCGACCACCGCGGCGCGCCGGTGCCCGAGCGCGTCGAGCAGCGCCACCACGTCGGCGGCCATGGCCCGCTTCGAGTAGACGGTGTGCCCGGGGTCGCTCGGCGGTTTCGAGGAGCCGCCGTACCCGCGCAGGTCCGGGCAGATCACGGTGTGCCCGTCGGCGAGCAGGGGGGCGACCCGGTGCCAGGTGGCGTGGGTGCGCGGGTGGCCGTGCAGGAGCACCACCGCCGGCCCGGAGCCGCCGTACCGGACCCGCAGGCGGACCGGGCCGACGTCGATCTCGTCGAGGGTGAAGCCGGGGAACATGCGGCGACGGTGCCCCGGCCCGGCGCGGTGGAAACCTAGCTGACCACGGAGCAGGCGGCGACGGCCAGCAGGACCGACGCGCCGAGGGCCGCCTGGAGCAGCAGCGGCGGGCCGAGGTGGGACCAGACGGTGGCGGTGCGCGGCGTGAGCAGCTGACCGGTGGTCAGGTTGACGATCCGCTCGATCCGGGGCGGCAGGTCCGGGTCCCGCTGCGGGCGCAGGGTGAGCTGCACGTGGTCGCCCGGGTGCAGGGCGCTCTGCGGCAGGTGGCCGTGCAGCTCGACCTCCAGCAGCCGGTCCGCGACGTCGCGCACCCGCACCGGGGTGACCAGGAACTCCGGCCCCTTCTTCAGCTCCTTGAAGCTGCGCCGGGCGGCCCCGCCGCCGCTGCTCAACAGCGCGCGCACCACCCGCAGCAGCAGCCCCGCCACGCCGGCCGCGGTGAGCACCGCGACCAGCACCGGCTGCCCCACCCGCACCTCACGGGCGTAGCCGTCCATGAGCCGGACCAGCCGGCCGGTGACGACGCGTTCCGTGGGGTGGACGACGCGCCGGGCGCGCAGCTCCGTGTCCATGTTCACCACCCAGAGTCCCGTTCCGTTCACTGATGGTATCGATCCTCCGGGTTGAACGACGTGAATGAACGCCGGTCACGCCTCGGCCGGTCAGGTGACATCCCGGACGGCGCGGGTATGCGAGCGGCCGAGCTGGAAAGGGGTCGAGCATGCAGCTGTCCTTCCTGCGCCCGCTCTACGACCGTCCCGGGCCGTGGTGCTCGGTGTACATGGACGCCTCCCGGGACACCCACGACTCGCGCCCGCAGGTGGACCTGCGCTGGCGGGCCCTCAAGGGGGACCTGTTGGAGCAGGGCGCCGACCAGGTGACCGTCGAGGCGGTCGAGGAGGTCGTCCGTCGGCACCAGCCGATGCCCGGCGACTACGGCATCGCCGTGTTCGCCACCCGCGGGCGGGTGGTGCTGACCGAGTACCTCTCCGCGCCGCCCCTGCGTGACCTGGCCTCCTGGTCCGCGCTGCCGCACACCATGCCGCTGGTCGCCCAGCGGGGCGAGCAGATCGCCTGGGTGCGGGTGCTGGCCGACCGCACCGGGGCGGACGCGGTGGCGGTCAGCGCCGGCGGGGTGCCCCGGCGGGCCACCGTGCAGGGGCGGGAGAGCTGGCAACTGCGCCGGGTGCAGCCGGGCGGCTGGTCCCAGTCGCGCTACCAGCGCGCCGCCATGGAGGCCTGGCACCACAACGCCGGCGACGCCGCGGCGGCCACCGCCGAGCTGGCCGACCGGGTCGGCGCGGACGTGGTGGTGGTGGCCGGCGACATCCGGGCCACCGGCATGATCGCCGCCCAACTGCCGGAGCGCTGGCAGGACCTGCTGGTCCGCACCGACGCCGGGGCCCGCAACGCCGGCGCCGACGACACCATGGTGGACGACCTCACCGTGCAGACCATCGCGGAGGTCGCCGACCAGCGGATCGCCGCCGCGCTGGACCGGTTCGGCACGCAGGAGGACGTCGGCGCCGGCCTGGCCGCGGTGGTCTCCGCGCTGCAACGCAACCAGGTGGACACGATGCTGATCGTCGACGACCCGTCGGCCGACGGCGAACTCTGGGTCGGTCCCGACCCGACCGAGATCGCCACCGACCCGGCCCAGCTGCGGGACATGTCGGTGCGCGACCCGCAGAAGGTACGCGCCGACGCGGCGCTGCTGCGTGCGCTGGTCGGCACCGACGCCGAGCTGACCGTGCTGGCGCCGGAGGAGGCGCCGGAACTCACCGACGGGGTCGGCGCGGTGCTGCGCTACGTCGACGCCAGCACCCCGGGGCGGGGCAATGGCTGATCGTACGGTGGCGGACCTGGTCGTCGAGCGGCTGCGCGCCTGGCACGTGCCGCGCGCGTTCGGCTACCCGGGTGCCGCGATCGCCCCGCTGGTGGCCGCGCTCGACGCGGCCGGCGGCGACCCGGAGTTCGTGCCGGCCCGGCACGAGGAGACCGCGGCGTTCATGGCCACCGGGCACGCGAAGTTCACCGGCGAGATCGGGGTCTGCCTGGCGACCCAGGGGCCGAGCGCGGTGCACCTGCTCAACGGCCTCTACGACGCGAAGCTGGACAGCAAGCCGGTGGTGGCGATCGTCGGCGAGGACGTCACCGGGCCGCTCGGCGGCGCACACGAGGAGATCGGGCTGAGCCGGCTCTTCGGCGACGTGTGCCACCAGTTCGTCCGGTACGGGCGTACTCCCGAGCAGGTGCCGGGCCTGCTCGACCAGGCGTTCCGGACGGCGGCCGCGACCCGCAGCCCGACCTGCGTGGTGCTGCCGCACGCGTTGCAGCTGGCGGCGGTGCCGGATCCGCTGCCGCAGACCGTCGGCGTGGTTTCGGCAACGCCCGGTGAGCCGTTGGCCCGGGTGCTGCCGCACGACGGTGACCTGGACGCCGCGGCCTCGCTGCTGATCACCGGCCAGCGGGTGGCGATCCTGGTCGGTCAGGGCGCGCAGCACGCCGCGGACGAGATCGTCGAGCTGGCCGACCGGCTCGGCGCCGGGGTGGCCACCTCGCTGCTGGGCAAGCCGGTGCTGGACGAGCGGCTGCCGTTCCACGCCGGCGTGCTCGGCGAGGTCGGCACGACGGCCGCCGCCCAGCTGATGGGGGGCTGCGACACCCTGCTGCTGGTCGGCACGACCGACCCGTGGACCGACTGGTACCCGCTGCCGGGCCAGGTCCGGACCATCCAGATCGACATCGACGGCCGGCGCATCGGCACCCGTTACCCGGTGGACGTCGCGCTGGTGGGCGACGCCGCCGAGACCCTGCGGGCCCTGCTGGCCCGGGTGCGTGAACGGCCCCAGCAGCAGTGGCGGGGCGTGGTGGAGGGCGCGGTGGACCGGTGGCGGGAGGCCGCCGCCGAGCGGGCCGCCGCCCCGGCCGACCCGGTCAACCCGCAGCTGGTGCTGCGGGAACTCTCCGCCCGGATGCCGGAGCGGGCCGCGCTCGCCGTCGACGTCGGCTCGGTCATCTACTGGTATGCCCGGCACCTGCAACTGCCGCCCGGCGTCCGCGCGCAGCTCTGCGGCACGCTGGGCTCGATGGGCTGCGCCCTGCCGTACGCGGTGGCGGCGAAGCTGGCCCGCCCGGACGAGCCGGTGATGGCGCTGCTCGGCGACGGGGCGATGCAACTCAACGGGCTGGCCGAACTGATCACGGTGGCGCACCACTGGCCCGAGTGGCGGGACCCGCGCCTGGTGGTGCTGGTGCTGAACAACCGGGACCAGTCGGGGACGGGCGGCGGGCGGCAGACCGGCCCGGCGGCCCGGCGCCCCGACGTGCCGTACGCCGGCTGGGCCCGGCTGCTCGGCCTGCACGGGGTCCGGGTGGACCGCCCCGAACTGGTCGGCCCGGCCTGGGACGAGGTGCTGGCGGCGGACCGGCCGAGCGTGCTGGAGGCGGTGGTCGACCCGGCGGTGGCGTTGGATCCGCCCGAGCCGGCCCTGGCCGACCTGCGCGGCCTCTTCGCCGACGGCGACGCCGCCCGCCGGGTGCGGGAGCGGGTGCTGGAGACCCAGATGACCGTGGAGGCGGACGACCTCGTTTAGCCGGGGCGGCGCCGGGCATGAGGTCCGCACCCACCGTTCCAGGAGGTCAGATGTCCGCAGCCGCCGATCGTCGGTTCGGCCCCGCGCCGCTGCCCGCGCCGCGTGGCCCGGTGTCGGCGGCGCTGCTCGCCGCGCTGCGGCAGGCGCCGCACGACCTGCCGGCCGGCCTCGGTGCCGGGTTCGCGTCGGTGGTCGACCCGATCGGGGACGAGGACCTCCAGCTCACCCTCTTCCTCTGCTACGAGCTGCACTACCGGGGCTGGCAGGAGGTCGACGAGGCGTGGGAGTGGCAGCCCGCCCTGCTGGCGGTGCGGGCCCGCGCCGAGCGCCCGTTCGAGGTGGCGCTGCGCCAGGTGGCCGGTGCGCCGCCGGCGCCGCTGCCCGGGGCGGTGCCGGCGGCGCTCGTCGAGCTGGTGGCCGCCGACGACGGGCCGGCGCTGGCCGGCGCGCTCCAGCGCCGGGCGGGTCTCGACCAGTTCCGCGAGTTCGTCGTGCACCGCTCGGTCTATCACCTGCGGGAGGCGGATCCGCACAGTTGGGCGCTGCCCCGCCTCGGCGGCCCGGCCAAAGCCGCCCTGGTCGAGATCCAGATGGACGAGTACGGCAACGGCCGGCTGGACCGGATGCACGCCGAGTTGTTCCGGACCACCATGGCGAGCCTCGGTCTGGACACCGGGTACGGCGCCCACCTGGACCGGGTGCCGGCGGTGACCCTGGCGACCAACAACCTGATGTCGCTGTTCGGCCTGCACCGGCGGCTGCGCGGCGCGCTCCTCGGGCACCTGGCCGCCTTCGAGATGACCTCCTCGCTGCCGAACCGCCGCTACGGCAACGGGCTGCGCCGGCTCGGGCTGGACGAGACGGCCACCCGCTTCTACGACGAGCACGTCGAGGCCGACGCGGTGCACGAGCAGATCGCCGCGTACGACCTCTGCGGTGGCCTGGTCCGCGCGGAGCCGGCGCTGGCCGGTGACGTCCTGTTCGGCGCCGCCGCGGCGCTCGCCGTCGACCGCCGCTTCGCCGCCCACCTGCTGGATGCCTGGGCGGCCGGGCGGTCCTCGCTGCGCGCGTCGGCCGTCACGGAGCCGGTCGCCGCCTGAGCCGCCCGGCTCAGCTGTCCCGGCCGGTGCCGGCGCGGAAGTCGACGGCCTTGTGGGTGCCGTCGCAGAACGGCTTGCGGGCCGACCGGCCGCAGCGGCACAGCGCGATCGTGCCCCGGCGCGTCTCGATGGCCTCGCCGTCGGGAGTGAGCAGCGCGAAGTCGCCGCGCACCAGCAACGGACCGTCCTGATACGGGGTGATCGTCGCCGCCGGGCTGATCTCGTCGTCGGGCATGCGCGCTGAAGTGCCCGTACCGGTACCGCCGAAACCCGGCCGGGCCCTCCCGTTGCGTCCCTGGACGGCCCGGCACGGCGACACGACGTGGCTGGGTCTCGTGCGAGGTCAGGGCCTCGCCGACGGACACCCGGGGATTGGTCCGGCCCGTGGGGGGATGCCCGTTTAGACCACATAGGGACGGGAAGTCGGGGCGCGTGGTGAGCGAACGAGGCACGGTGGGGTCGGTGCCCAAGGGACCCCTGGGACGGTCGACCGGCGGTGCCGGTCTGGCCGCCGACCGGGTGCTGGCCGCCGGCAGCACGGCCCGGATCCTGCTCGGCGCGACCGTGCGCGGCCTGCGCGGCGACGACTGCGCCGACCTCGGTCCCACCGCCGGGTTCGCCCGCTTCTCCGGCGCTCCCGAACCGGTCCGCCGGGCCGCCGCCGCGCGGGCCGCCGGCCGGCTCGCGCTGGCCCCGGCCCAGATCGCCGAGGTGGACGCCGAGCGGGTCGCCGGCTGGGTCGCCGAGCAGTACCCGGCCCGGCGGTGGCCGGGCGCGGTGCTGGGCGCCCCGCACGGCGCGGCCACCCACCTCGCCGTGGCGCTCGGCGTGCCCTGGCTGCCGGCCACCTTCGAGACGACGGTGTCCTGGTCCGGCGGCACGGTCGACCGGCCCCGGGCCGCGCTGGACCACGGCGCCGCGCTGGCCGGCCGGCTGCTCGCCGGGAACCCCGACGTGCACGTACGCCAGGTGCACTGCCCGGCCAGCCGGGGCGCGGCGGCCGGCGCCACGGTGACCCTCGCGGTGCGCTGGCGGTCGCTGCCCGGCGCGTACGCCCGGTTCCTCGCCGACCGGCTGGAGCCCGGCGCCCCGGTGCTGCTGCTGGACGACGCCCGCACCTGGCCGGTGCGGGACGAGGGGAACGGCCACAGCTTCCAGCTGGGCTCCCCGGCCAGCGGCCTCGACCCGGTCGACTTCCACCCCGACGCGCACGCGCTGCGGCAGGTGCTCCGCTCGGCCGGCGGCGACGGCGCGCGCTGGGAGCCGCCGGAGGTCACCTCGCCGCAGTCCTTCGCCGAGCACGGCGTCGAGTCCGGTTTCGCCCACGGCCTGGACTCCTGGGCCGGCCGGCACGGGCATCCGGTGCACCGGGTGCTCGCCCCGCAGCCGGACGCGCTCAGCGCGGCCACCGCCGACCTGTACCGGCAGTGGCTGCGCCGGGCCGGCAAGACCGGTGACCGCCTGGTGGTGGAGTGCGGACGGCTGCTCGACCCGTGGCAGGTGATCCGGGCCGGCCTGGTGCCCTACTGGTGCGAGAACGCGACCCGGCGCCGGGTGGACGGGGTGGAGTACTGGCTGGCCGGCAGCGAGCCGTTCAGCTCCGTGGACGTGCTGCCCGAGCCGCCCGGGGTGCGCTCGCCGGCGCTGGCCGGGCTGCCGCAGTGGCTCGCCGTGGCCGGCTTCGGCCGGCGGCGCCGGGCGCTCGACCGGGGCGCGGCGCGCGGCTACCCGGTCGCCACCGTACCGACCCGGCGTGCCACGGAGGTGTTGCGCAACCAGCCGTACGACCTGCCGGTGGCGCCGCCGCTGGCGATGACCGAGGCGCTCGCGGCGCTGCGCGAGGCGGGCGCCGCCCAGGGACTGCTCGTCTCCTGAACGGTCCCGCCACCAACCCCCGCGAAACATCCTCGCGATCCTGCGGACCGTGATTGAGTACCTACGGAGCGGGAACACCGCTCGCTGCGAACGGCGCACGATGCCGGGTGGCGAGCCGCCGCCCGTTCCTGGCGTTCCGTCACGTAACCCACTTCCGGCCCGGTGCGTGGCCCGACCACGCGCACGACCGGTCTTCCCAATCCGGGCGGGGGACCTTCCTGAGGGAGGCGCGGATGTTCGGACAGACCACCACCACACCCACACCACCACCCACCGAGCGGGGCCTGGAGGACCTCGACGCGGCGGCTCTGGCGTACGCGGCACGGATCGAAGGGCTGCCGCCCGAGCGGCGCCAGGAGGCCCGCGACGACCTGGTCCGGTTCGCGCTTCCGTTCGCCGGCCGGCTGGCCCGGCGCTACCGGGGTCGCGGGGAACCGCTGGAGGACCTGGAGCAGGTGGCCCGCCTCGGTCTGGTCAACGCCGTCGACCGGTACGACCCGGAACGGGGCTCCTTCACCGCGTACGCGGCGATCACCATCGTCGGCGAGATCAAACGGCACTTCCGGGACCGCACCTGGGGCGTGCACGTGCCCCGCCGGCTGCGCGACCTGATCCTCGAGGTCGGCCAGGCCACCGCGGCGCTGACCAGCGAGCTGTCCCGGGCGCCCACGGTCGCCGAGCTGGCCGAGCGGCTGGAGACGCCGGAGGAGGAGATCCTCGCGGCGCTGGAGTCGGCGGCCGGCTACAGCCCGGCCTCGCTGAACGCGCCCGTCGGCGGGGAGAGCTCGGCCGAGTTCGGTGACCTGGTGGGGGAGTCGGACAACGCGCTGGAGTCGGTCGACGACCGGGTGACCGTCGCCGGCCTGCTGCACCGGCTGCCCTGGCGGGAGCGGCGGATCCTGGCGATGCGCTTCTACGGCAACCAGACCCAGGCGGAGATCGCGGCCCGGTTCGGCATCTCCCAGATGCACGTGTCCCGGCTGCTGTCCCGGGCGCTCACCTGGCTGCGCCAGGCGATGCTCGCCGACGCGCCGCCGCCCTGGCAGAACGGTGCGGCCGAGACCGAGCCGGCCAAGTCGAGGATCTCGGTCAAGCAGAACGGTGACCGGGTGGTGGTCGAGGTCGGGGGAGAGGTCGACCGGGACGGCGCGGACCAGTTGCGCAAGGCGATGCTGGAGGCGGTGACCGGGCAGCCCCGCGAGGTGGTCGTCGACCTGGTCGGGGCCGGTGGCTTCGATGCCGGCGGGATCGCCGCGCTGATGGCCGGCCGGGACGCGGCCGCCCGGACCGGTGTGCCGCTGCGGCTCACCCGGGTGCAGCCCGCGGTACGCCGCTCGCTGGCCGCGGCCGGGCTGCCGCCCACCGCCGACTGAGTCCACGGCGGACGGCCGCCGGCGGCAGGGTGCCGGCCCGGCTGATGACGAACGGGAAAGGGCCGGCGCCCGAAGGCGCCGGCCCTTTCGCGGCGGGCCCGGCGCCCTCGGGCACCGGCCCTGCCGAGGCCGTCCGGTCAGTTCTCCGTGCCGTCGCCGTGCCCGCGGGGGTGTTGCCACCGGGGGTTCCCGGGCTCGCTGCGCTGCGGGCCCAGCTGGGTCTGCTCCGGTTCGTCGGCGTCGTCGAAGCTCGGCCGCAGCACCTCCTCCGGCTCCGGCACCTCGACCGGCCGGGCGCCGGACTGCGGCGCGGGCGTGTACTCCGCGGCCTCGCGCGCGCCGTGCGCGCCCTCGGCCGCCGGCGACTCCTTCGCCTTCGGCACGTGGCGCAGCTCCTCCGCCAGGTGCTGGGGCGGCTTGGTCGTCCGTTGTGGCAGGTCCCGGCCGAGGTCGCTGACCAGGGGGCCGTACTTGGCGTCGAACGCCGGGCGCTCGGAGCGGATCCGCGGCATCCGGTCGAAGTTGCGCAGCGGGGGCGGGCAGGTGGTCGCCCACTCCAGGGAGTTGCCGAAGCCCCATGGGTCGTCCACGGTCACCTGCGCGCCGTACCGCCACGACTTCCAGAGGTTGTAGATGAAGAACAGGGTGGACGCGCCGAGCACGAACGAGCCGAGCGTGGAGATCTCGTTCAACGTGGTGAAGCCGTCGCCGGGCAGGTAGTCGGCGTACCGGCGGGGCATGCCCTCGTTGCCCAGCCAGTGCTGCACCAGGAAGGTGGCGTGGAAGCCGATGAACATGGTCCAGAAGTGGATTTTGCCGAGCCGCTCGTCGAGCAGCCGGCCGGTCATCTTCGGGAACCAGAAGTAGATGCCGCCGAAGGCGGCGAAGACGATCGTGCCGAAGAGCACGTAGTGGAAGTGCGCCACCACGAAGTACGAGTCGGTGACGTGGAAGTCGGCCGGCGGGCTGGCCAGCAGCACCCCGGTGAGGCCACCGAGCAGGAAGGTCACCAGGAAGCCGACGGCGAAGAGCATCGGCGTCTCGAAGGTGATCTGCCCCTTCCACATGGTGCCGATCCAGTTGAAGAACTTCACCCCGGTCGGTACGGCGATCAGGTAGCTGAGGATGCTGAAGAAGGGCAGCAGCACCTGGCCGGTGGCGAACATGTGGTGCGCCCAGACGCTCATCGACAGCACGGTGATCGCGATGGTGGCGAGCACCAGACCGGTGTAGCCGAAGATCGGCTTCCGGGAGAAGACCGGGATGATCTCGGTGATGATGCCGAAGAACGGCAGCGCGATGATGTAGACCTCGGGATGCCCGAAGAACCAGAACAGGTGCTGCCACAGCATCGGCCCGCCGGTGGTCGGGTCGTAGACGTGCGAGTGCAGGATCCGGTCCGAGGCGAGGGCGAAGAGCGCGGCGGCCAGCAGCGGGAAGACGAAGATCACCAGCACGCTGGTGAGCAGCAGGTTCCAGGTGAAGATCGGCATCCGGAACATGGTCATGCCCGGCGCGCGCAGGGTCAGGATGGTGGTGATCAGGTTGACCGCGCCGAGGATGGTGCCCAGGCCGGAGACGGCCAGGCCCACCACCCACATGTTGCCGCCCACGCCCGGGCTGTGCTGGGCGGTGCTCAGCGGGGTGTACGCGGTCCAGCCGAAGTCCGCGGCGCCCTGCGGGGTGAAGAAGCCGGCCATGGCGATCAGCGCGCCGAAGAAGTACAGCCAGTAGGCGAACGCGTTGAGCCGCGGGAAGGCCACGTCCGGCGCGCCGATCTGCAACGGCACGATGTAGTTGCCGAAGCCGAACACCATGGGCGTCGCGAACAGCAGCAGCATCACGGTGCCGTGCATGGTGAACAGCTGGTTGTACTGCTCGGGGGAGAGGAACTGCATCCCGGGCCGGGCCAGCTCCCCCCGCAGCAGCATCGCCATGATGCCGCCCACGACGAAGTAGAAGAAGGAGGTCGCCAGGTAGAGCAGGCCGATCAGCTTCGCGTCGGTCGTGCGCAGCAGCCGCCACAGGGTGCTGCCCTTGACCGCCTCCCGTACCGGACCGGGGTAACCCCCGAACCGGGCCGGCGCGAGGATCGCCGGCCCCCGGTCTCGTGCCGGCTCCGTGACTACCCGCTTGGGCATTGGCTTCTCACCCCGTCGTGACGGCAGAAAGGACGGGCGCGCGTACCCGACCCGCTACCCATAAAACCAGGCGAGAGCGGAAAATTCGGTCAGTTCGCCGGTAGCATCGCCCAGACCACCTTGCCGGTGCCGGCGGGCACCGTGCCCCAACGCTGGGTCAGCTCGCGGACCAGCAGCAATCCCCGGCCACCCTCGGCGCGCGGGTTGTGGTCGGCCACCGCCCGCGCGGCGGCCGGGCTGCCGTCCATCACGGCGACCCGCAGGTACGGCTTGCGCAGGGTCAGCGTCACGTGCATCGGGGTGCCCGCGTGCCGTACCGCGTTGCCGACCAGCTCGGTGAGCACCAGCGCGGCCGGGCCGGCCAGCTCCGGGATGTTCCACCGGGTGCAGGCGTCGGTGACCAGCTCCCGGGCGCGGCGGCAGGCGTCGGCGACCGGGTCGAGGCGGGCTCGCAGCCGGGGGACCACCCCGGCGCCGGCCAGGGCGGTCGCCTCGGCGCAGTCCGGCCGGACCGGCACCACCCGGCACGTGGTGCTCTCGGCGAGCCAGGCGGCGGCCGCCGGCGGCGGGGCGCAGAGCACCATCGGCACCGCCGGCCAGTCGGCCGCCCGGCGGGCCGCCGCCGCGAACACCGAGAGCGCCAGCGGGTCGGCGACATCGAGCCGCCCCAGGTCCACCACGAGCGCGTCGGGCTGCGCGGTCAGGCACCCGTCCAGCACGGCGTGCACCGACCGCATGGTGGACAGATCGAGCTCGCCGGCCAGCCGGACCACGGTGACCGGCGACTCGTCGCGGACCTCGTAGCTGATCCGGGTCGACATCGGGGGCCCTCGTTTCGATCTCATCGGCGGGACTTGCAAGGTACCCCGTCCCGGCCGGGCGAAACCGGACCCGCCGGCGCTC
The DNA here is from genome assembly GCF_000982955.1 of Micromonospora sp. HK10. Classification (GTDB taxonomy): domain Bacteria; phylum Actinomycetota; class Actinomycetes; order Mycobacteriales; family Micromonosporaceae; genus Micromonospora. The sequence continues at coordinate 32,400 of NZ_KQ058794.1, forward strand.
GGAGCCCGGTCAGCGACGATTCGGGCCGCGGGTGGTGAGCAGCCCGAGGGCGATCATGCCGACCCCGAGGAAGAAGTGCAGCCAGTCGTCGGCGCCGTTGAGCGGGATGAAGTTCGCCCCGCTCTCGTGGTCGATCACCACGCCGTAGAGCCAGAGCACCAGGTAGATCGCGCCGCCACCGATGAGATAGGCGCGCGAACCGGAGATCGTCCGGGCCAGCAGCAGGCCGGCCACGCCGAACGCCAGGTGCACGACGTTGTGCAGCACGGAGACCTGGAAGAGCCCGAGCAGCTTGGCGTCGGAATCGTGCCCGGCCCAGGCCAGGTCGCCGAAGTTGCTGGTGATGCCGGGAATGAAACCCAGCACCCCGATGATCAGGAAGAGCACGCCGACCGTCGCCGCGGCCCGGCGCACCGGTGCCCGGCCGTCGGCCGGGTTGCGTCGCCCTCGCGAGTGCGCCATCGCGTTCGTCATGCCGGCCTCCTCAGCTGCCCCGGACCGCGCGCGGGTTCCCGGTACAACCGTGGGCAAACCCGCGCGCCGCAGCGCTGGCCGCGGTCCAGGTCGCGCCCGCCGAGGGGATGCCCCGGCCGCGTCGCGGAGCCGCCAGCCGGCGGGCGCGAGGCCCGCTGAGCCGCCAGCCGGCGGGCGCGAGGCCCACTGAGCCGCGTCGCGCGTCCCGGCCGGACACCGCCCCGGTCGCGGACCGCTCAGGCGGGCAGCAGCGGGCGGGTGGCGGCCTGCCGGACCTGCTCGTACAGGGCCACGTACCGCTGCGCCATCAGCTCCGGGGTGAACCGGGCCGCGGCCTCCCGGCGGCACTCGTCCGGATCGAGCAGACCGGCGGCCAGCACCAGGTCGCCCAGCTCCTCCTCGGCACCGGCGAGCAGCCCGGTGCGGCCGTGGCTGATCAGCTCGGGCAGGCAGCCCCGGGCGGTGGCCACCACCGGCGTACCCAGGGCCAGCGACTCGACCACCGCCGTGCCGCCCGGCTCCTCCCAACGCAGCGGGAACAGCGCGGCCCGGGCCCCGGCCAGCAGGTCGTCGCGCTCCTGGCCGGCCACCGTGCCGACCCAGCGGACCTGGTCACCGTCCACCCACGGCGCGACCTCGTCGTAGAAGAACCGCACGTCCGGGTTCTGCCGGGCCTCGTCGCCCGCCGCCGCCAGGTCCTCCGGGCGGTGGTACGGACCCACCGGCCCGGCCAGCACCAGCGGGAAGCCGACCTGCCGGGCCAGCCGGGCACCCAGGTCCTGCCCCTTGCCGGGATTGATTCGGCCCAGCACGACCAGATGGTCGCCCTTCTCCACGGCCGGCCGGCGGTCCGCGTCGACCGCGAGCGGCGTGGACAGGTGCACATGGCCCACCGAGTGCTCGCGCAGCGCCCGGGGCGCCCGGGCGAGCTGCGCGGCGGAGACGCCGTTGACCCGGACCCGCCCGCCGCCGTCCAGGTTGCCGTACAGCTCGGGGTGCTTGGCCAGGTCCCAGTGCAGGGTGTGCAGCGCCGGCGGCGCGTCCGGCCCCATCGCGGTCAGCGTGGCCAGCCCGACCGCCTCCACGTGGTCGTGCACCAGGTCGATGTCGTCGCGGCGGTGCAGCGCGCGGACCACCCCGTTGAGGTGGGCCTGGGAGATCCCGCACACCTGGTTGTACGGGCGTTGCAGGGCGTGGAACTGGCCGTCCGGGAAGACCGAGAGCCGCTCGTCGACCGGCAGCGTGCTGCTCTCCACCGAGGCGAGGACCACCCGTACGCCGAGCTTGCGCAGCTCCGGCACGAGGGTGGCGATGACGTTCTCGATGCCGCCGTAGCCCGGGGGCGGGACCGACAACCAGGGGCCGGCGTTCATCAGCACGGTGAGCGTCATCGGGCACTGCTCCTTCCCTCGGCGGCGGTCACGCCGCGACCCGCCGCCGGGGGACCCGGTGGCGCAGCTGCGCCAGCGGCGGCCGCTCCTCGATCGAGACGTCGCTGACCACGATCTCGCGGTCCAGGTGGGGCAGCGCCTCCGAGCCGCCCCGCCGGAACTGGGTGAGCAGCGCGGTGGGCACCGCGCCCGGGGCCGCCCAGCCGCGCCGTTGCAGGCGGGTCCAGACGGTCAGCAGGATCTGCGCCGACATCCGGCCCAGCGCCGCGGTGTCCTGGTGCCGGTGCTTGCGCTCACCCAGGTCCACCTGGGCCAAAGCGTCCAGCCCGACCAGCTCCAGCAGGTCGATGAGCATGGCCGTCTCGACGCCGTACCCGGAGACGAACGGCACCTGCTCCAGCACCTCGCGGCGGCCGGCGTACTCACCCGCCAGGGGCTGCACGAAACCGGCCAGCTCCGGCCAGAACAGGTTGAGCAGCGGCCGGGCCATCAGCTCCGTCACCCGCCCACCGCCGTCGGCCTCCACGCCGGCCGTGCCGATCAGCGGGCGGTGGTAGAAGCCCTTCACGAAGTCGACCGACGGGTCGGTCAGCAGCGGACCCAGCAGCCCGGTGACGAAGTGCGGCCGGAACTCCCGCAGATCCGCGTCGATGAACGCCACCACGTCACCCCCGGCGGCCGCGAGCCCGGCCCAGAGCGCGTCGCCCTTGCCGGTCAGCCGGGGCAGCCCGCGGGTCATCGCGTCCTGGCCGACGACCTCGGCGCCGGCCGCCCGGGCCACCTGCGCGGTCCGGTCGGTGGACCGGGAGTCCACCACGATCAGCTCGTCCACCAGCGGGACACGGTCCATCAGGTGCTCGCGGACGGTCGACACGATCGCGCCGACGGTCGCCTCCTCGTTGCGCGCCGGCAGCACCACGCTGACCCGGCTGTCGCCCTTGGCCCGCAGCAGCCGCCGCGCGGCCCAGTCCTCCGCCGACGTGGTGCGGTACGTGGCCCAGGCCTCCACCACCGGTGAGACGATCGTTTCTCTGTCCCGCACGGGCACACTCCCAGTTTCGTGGCGGAAACGCGGCTTCTGGTTTGCCCAGTGGCCGGCCCCGCTAACCGGATCATGCCGAACAGCGTGATCACGACCTGGGCGCCGTCGGTTCCCTGCCGGTGAACGTTGCATTACGGCCGCGTCCGCGTTTGGCGGCGCTCCCACCAGGGGAGTGCTGTCGGCAGTCTGTCAGCAGCGGCGGGAGGGCCAGCAATGCGCGCATGCCGGGTGGGACTGGTAGGGGCCGGCGGGGTGGCGCAACGCCACGCCCGGGTGCTCACCGGCTTCGAGGACGTGGCGCTGGTCGGGGTGACCGACGTCGCCCCGGACGCGGCGGCGGCCCTCGCCGAGGCGTACGGCGGGCGCACCTTCGCCGACGTGGACGAGCTGCTGGCGGCCGGCGTCGACGCGGTCTACGTCTGCGTGCCGCCGTTCGCCCACGGCCCGGTGGAGGAGGCGGTGATCGCGGCCGGTGTGCCGATGTTCGTGGAGAAGCCCGTCGCCGTGGACCTGGAGACCGCCGAGCGGATCGCCGGCCTGGTCGAACGCCGGGGACTGCGTACCGGGGTCGGCCACCACTGGCGTTACCTGCACGTGGTCGACCAGGCCCGGCAGCTGCTGGCCGGCCGGCCGGTGCGGATGGTCAACGGCGCCTGGCTGGACAAGGTGCCCCCGGTGGCCTGGTGGGCCCGGCGGGACTCCTCCGGCGGGCCGGTCGTGGAGCAGGCCGCGCACGTGCTGGACCTGGTCCGGCTGCTGGTCGGCGAGGTCACCGAGGTGACCGCGTACGGCGACGGCAGCCCACCGCCGGTGGCGGACGCGGACATCGACTCGGTCACCGCGGCGACGCTGCGCTTCGCCTCGGGCGCCGTCGGCACCCTCGCGGCGGCCTGCGTGCTCGGCTGGAAGCACCGGGCCGGCGTGGAGATCCTCGCCGACGGGCTGGCCCTGTCGCTGACCGAGGACGGGCTGACCGTCTGCGACGGCGCGGGCGAGCGGCACCTGCCCGCCGACCCGGAGGCGGCCCGGGTGGCCGTCGACCGGGCCTTCGTCGACGCGGTCCGCGGCGTCGGCGACGACGTCCGGGTCCCGTACGCCGAGGCGCTGCGCACCCATCGGCTCGCCCTCGCGGTGGCCGAGTCGGCCCGGACCGGCCGTCCCGTGGCGCTGCCCACCGGGCCGGCCGCCCGGCTCACCGCGGCCGTGGCCGACGCGGCGCCGACCGAGCCGGCGGGGGTGGCGGTCGATGCGTGACCGGGTGGTGGTGGTCACCGGTCCGGGCCGGGTCGAGCTGGTCGAGCAGGACGCGGCCGAGCTGCGCGACGGCGCGTTCCGGGTGGAGACGCTCTACAGCGGGGTCTCCGCCGGCACCGAGCTGAGCTACGTCAAGGGCACCAATCCCTACCTCAACGTCACCTGGAACGCCGATCTTGGCCTCTTCCAGCCGGGCGCCGCGAGCACCCCGTACCCGGTGACCCGGCTCGGCTACATGCAGGTCGGCCGGGTGGTGGAGAGCCGCACCCCGGCCGTCGCCGTGGGCGCGGTCGGCGCGATGACCTACGGCCACCGCAGCGGGTACGTCGTCGACCCGCTCGCCGAGCGGTTCGTGCCGCTGCCCGACGATCTCGATCCGCTGCTCGGCGTCTACGTCGCGCACCTGGGGCCGATCTGCGCCAACGGGCTGCTGCACGCCGCCGCCGACCTGTACGGCGGCGGGGTCCGCTCGCTCGGCGACGGCGTCCGGGGCCGGCGGGTGGCGGTGGTCGGCGCCGGCGTGGTCGCCCTGCTCACCGCGCTCTTCGCCCGCCGCCACGGTGCCGCCTCGGTGGTGGTGCTCGATCCCACCCCGGCCCGGCGGCGGGTGGCCGAGGCGCTCGGTCTGGAGACCCTCGACCCGGCGGCGGACGACCCGGCCGTGGTGCTCAAGACCCGGTGGCCGCACGGCGCCGGCGACCGCGGCGCCGACCTGGTCTTCCAGTGCCGCGGGCAGGACTGGGCGCTGCAGCTGGCGCTGCGCCTGCTCCGCCCCCAGGGCACCGTGATCGACCTGGCCTTCTACCAGTCCGGCGCGGACGCCGTCCGGCTGGGTGAGGAGTTCCACCACAACGGCCTGGCGGTGCGCTGCGCCCAGATCGGCCGGGTGCCGCGCGGGCTCGCCCCCACCTGGGACCGGGAGCGGCTCAGTGCGGAGACCATCGAGCTGCTGCGCCGCTACGGCGAGGAGATCCGCCAGCATCTGGTCACGGCCGTGGTGCCGCTGGAGGAGGCGCCGGCGCTCCTCACCGACCTGGCCGAGCGACGCCGTGCCGACCTTCAGGTGGTCTTCACCGGCTGATCAGCAAACCGCGCTGAGCTGCGGAAACGGTCACGAATCCGGACAGCGCCCGGCACCCGCGCCGGGCGGGGGTCACAATCGGCTCCGGTTCGCGTACCGTTGCGGCTCATGGGTGTGTCGCAACGGTTGAAGACCAGGTTCCGGCGGTTCCTCCAGCGCCCGGGAACGACGGTCGACCTGGCTCCGCTGGAGAAGCTGCTGCCGGCCGTCGAGGCCCGCGAGGCGGAGCTGGAGAAGCTCACCGACGCCGAGCTGACCGAGGCGGCCGGGCAGGCCGAGGGGTACGAGGAGATCTGCGCGATCGGCCGCGAGGCGGCCCGCCGCGGCCTCGACCAGCGGCCGTACGACGTCCAGCTGCTCGGCGCCATGGCGCTGCTCTCCGGCAAGGTCGCCGAGATGGCCACCGGTGAGGGCAAGACGCTGACCGCCGCCATCGCCGCGTACGGGCACGTCCGGCTGGGCAACGGTCCGGTGCACGTGCTCACCGTCAACGACTACCTGGCCCGCCGCGACGCCGAGTGGATGGCGCCGGTCTACACCCTGCTCGGGCTGACCGTCGGCTGGGTCAACGAGGCCTCCACCCCGGCCGAGCGGCGCGCCGCCTACGGCTGCGACGTCACCTACGTGGCGGTCAGCGAGGCCGGCTTCGACTTCCTCCGCGACCAGCTCGTCACGGACCTGGCCGACCGGGTCCAGCCGGCGCTGAAGACCGCCATCGTGGACGAGGCCGACTCGATCCTCATCGACGAGGCACGGGTGCCGATGGTGCTCGCCGGCGCGGTCCCCGGCGAGCAGGACCCGGTGCACGCGGCCGCCGCGCTGGTCCGTGGGCTGCGCAAGGGCAAGCACTACACGATCGCCGAGGACGGCCGCAGCGTCGCCTTCACCTCCGCCGGCCTGGCCACCGTCGAGGCCAAGCTCGGCGGCATCGACCTGTACGACGAGGAGCACGTCGGGCAGCTCTCCGCGGTGAACGTGGCGCTGCACGCGCACGCCCTGCTGCACCGGGACGTCGACTACATCGTCCGGGACGGCTCGGTCGAGCTGATCGACGAGATGCGCGGCCGGGTGGCCCAGCGCCGCCGCTGGCCGGACGGTCTGCAGGCCGCGGTCGAGGCGAAGGAGGGCCTGGACGCCACCGCCGAGGGCGAGGTGCTGGGCACCATCACGGTGCAGGCGTTCATCGCCCTCTACCCGACGGTGTGCGGCATGACGGCCACCGCGGTGCTCGTCGGCGACCAGTTGCGGGAGTACTTCGGCCTCGAGGTGGCGGTGATCCCGCCGAACACCCCGTGCGTGCGGGAGGACGAGTCGGACCGGATCTACGCCACCCGGGCGGAGAAGGAGGAGGCGCTGGTCGACGAGATCAGCCGCTGTCACGAGGCGGGGCGGCCGGTGCTGGTCGGCACCCTGGACGTCAAGGAGTCCGAGGGGCTGGCCGCCGCGCTCAACGCCGCCGGGGTGTCGTGCGTGGTGCTCAACGCCAAGAACGACGACGAGGAGGCGGCGATCATCGCCGAGGCCGGCGCGTACGGCGCGGTGACGGTCTCCACCCAGATGGCCGGCCGGGGCGTCGACATCCGGCTGGGCGGCAGCGACCAGGCCGACCGGGAGCGCGTGGCGGAGCTGGGCGGCCTCTACGTGATCGGCAGCGGCCGGCACGACAGCCGCCGGGTCGACGACCAGCTGCGTGGCCGGGCCGGCCGGCAGGGCGACCCGGGCGGGTCGGTCTTCTTCGTCAGCCTGGAGGACGACCTGGTTGTCCGGCACGCCGGTGACACCGTCCCGGCGTCGCCGCGGATGAACGCCGACGGCCTGGTCACCGACCCGCAGGTCGACTACGCCGTCGAGCACGCCCAGCGGGTCGCCGAGGGCGTCAACCACGAGATCCACCGCAACACCTGGCGCTACAGCCAGGTGATCGAGCAGCAGCGCAAGGCGCTCGCCGAGCGCCGGGAGCGGCTGCTGACCAGCGACATCGCCGCGTTGATGCTGCTGGAGCGGGTGCCGGAGAAGGCCGGCGAGATGGACGAGGACCTGCTGGCCGAGGTGGCCCGGTCGATCGCGCTCTACCATCTGGACCGGCTCTGGGCGGAGCACCTGGCCGAGCTGTCGGAGGTGCGCGAGGGCGTGCACCTGCGGGCGCTGGGCCGGCTCGACCCGCTGGACGAGTTCCACCGCAGCGCCGTCCCGGCGTTCAACGCGCTGATGCCCGAGATCGAGGCGCGCACCATCGCCACCTTCGAGGAGACCGAGTTCGAGGAGGGCTGGGAGCCGGACGCCGCGAAGCTGGTCCGGCCGACCGCCACCTGGACCTACCTGGTGCACGACAACCCGTTCGGCTCGGAGCTGGACCGGCTGATCGCCTCGGTGGGGCGCCGGCTGATCTCCGGGTCGCGCTGACCCGTCGCCACGGGGTCCCGTCCGGCGTGAACCGCGCCGGACGGGACCCCTTTGCGCGGTTTCGGGAGGAGTTTGCGAGGGTAGTAGGCCGGGTCCTCAAGTCAGGGAGTGCAGAGCGGAATGCGACAGGCAACGGCGCCGGACCGTGACACCGCGTGGCGGCATCCGCGGTCGCCCGGGATCGTGACCCGGTGAACCTCGACACGCAGGGCTCCATGATCGATACGTTCGGCGTGCTGGAGACCGCCGGACTGCTGCGCGAGCTGACCGCCGGCCTGATCGCCGTGCGGGACTTCGACGAGGCGCTGCACCAGCTGGTGCGGATCGCCCGGGACGCCGTGCCCGGGGTGGACTGCTGCGGCTTCACCGCGCTGCGCGCCGGCGGGCCGGCCGGGGTGGCCGCCTCCGACCCGGCCCGGGCCGAGCTGGACGACCTGCGGCACGGGCCGGACACGCCGGCGCTGGCCGCCATCCGGCGCCGCGAAATGATCCTCGCGCAGGATCTCGACCGGGAGACGCGCTGGCCCGGCTGGACCGACCGGGCGCGCGGGCTGGGCGTGCACGGGGTGATCTCCGCGCCGCTCGACGTCGACGACCAGGTCGTCGGCGCGATCAACCTGTACGCCGCCTCCGGCGCCGCCCTCACCACCCGGCACCAGCTCACCGCCATGCTGCTCGCCGAGCACGCCGGTCTGCTGCTGGCCGCGGTCCGCGACCGGGAGCGGCAGGTGGCCCTGGCCGGCCAGCTCGACTCGGCGCTGCTCGAGGAGGGTGTCGTCGGCCAGGCCGTCGGTGTGATCATGACCCAGCGTGGCTGTGCCGCCCCGGAGGCGCTGGACGTGCTCCGCAGCGCCGCCTCCTCGTTGGACATACCGCTGCGCGAGGTGGCCGAGCGGTTGGTGCTCACCGTCTCCCGGCCCCGGGACAACTGACCGACAGTCGTTTCGCCCTGGTGGGCCCCGGGTAGCACCCTGGACTGGTGAGCTGCGCAGACCTGGGGAGGAACCGATGGAGAGCCGACTGCGGGTGCAGGGGCACCCCATCCAACCGATGCTGGTGACGTTCCCGTTCGGGCTCTTCGTCAGCGCGGCGGTGTTCGACCTGGCCGATGTCGCCGGCGGCCCGGCCTTCCTCGGCGAGGTGGGTTACTGGACGGCGGTGGCGGCCCTGGTCGCGGCCGCGCTCACCACGGTCGCCGGGATGGTCGACCTCTGGGATGTGCGGGCCGACCGGACCCGCCGCACCGCCGTCACGTTCAACCTGGTCAACGCCGCGATGGCGGCGCTGTTCCTGCTCATCTGCCTGATCCGGGCGCAGGCGCCGCAGCGGGGCGCGACCGGCGTCGAGCTGGCCACCGAGCTGCTCGCCCTGGCGGTCGGCTCGGTCGGGGTGCGGCTGGGCGCCCGGCTGATGCGCCAGTTCGACCGGCGCCGGGCCGCCGAGCCGAGCGGCTTCGAGGCGCTGCCGGACATCCCCGGCTCCACCGTGGAGATCATCCGCCCGCGCGCCTGACCCGGCCGGCGCCGACCGCGTCGCCGGCTCAGTGGGCGCTGGCGTGGTGGGCGGCGAGGACGTCGGCGCCGAAGTCACTGGCCGGGCGGCGCAGCACGGTGTGCGCGTGGTTGCCGTCGTCGGTGGTGTTGTCGTACTCGATCAGCAGGTCCTCGCCCTGGACCCGGTAGTAGTGGCGCTGGCCGGGCCGGGTCGGACCGGCCCAGGCGAAGTGCAGCTCGGCGCCGGCGGTCCGGCCGGCCTCGCGGGCGGCCAGCTCGGGCGGGAGCCGGTCCAGGTAGAGCGCGACGAGCTGGTCCAGCAGCGCCCGGCCGGTGGCGCCGAGCCGGCCCCGGGGCACCCCGAGCGGTTCGAGCCGCCCCGGCGCGGTGGGCCGGGTCGCGCTGATGATGTCGGCCGGCGCGTCCCTCGCGACGATGGCGGCGGACCGGCCGGCCGGCCCGAGCGCGTCGAGCAGTTCGCGGGCCAGGTCCTCCTCCGGCCCGAGCGGGCGGGACACCGGTCGGCCGGCGTGCCGGACGGTGGCCGGGTTCGCGCCCAGGAAGAGCGGCGCGGGGGAGACCTGGTCGTCGACCACGGTCATGGTCACCGACAGGTGGTGGCCCTCGAACCGCCACCCCCACCGGTCGTCGCGGGCCGGGTCGCCGAAGATCGCCACCCAGTAGTCACCGCTGTGTCGGCCACGCCGCCAGCCCTCGGCCCGGTCGAGCACCTCCTCCAGCGCGGTAACCGCCATGGCCTGTGCGTACGCGGCCGGACTGAGCGCGGTGGCGAGCAGCCGGTGCGCCGCCTTGCGGGCGGTGACGTCCAGGCCGGCCAGGGCGACCCCGGGCCGGGGGCGCGGCCGGTACTCCAGCCAGCGGCGGGCCGCGTCGTCGGCGAAGTCGTGCCGGGCGCGCTGCCGGGCCGGTTCGTCGAGCGCCGCCAGCAACGCGCCGGCCGCCGTGCGCATCTGCTCGGGTACGGGATCCTCCACCGCCCCTGTATACCGCCCGCGCCGGCCCGACGCGCGGTCAGGCGCGACCGAGCAGGGTGAGCATCTCGGGCAGGTCGAAGAAGCGGGCCACCGCCACCGCCGACGGGTCGCCCCGGTCGGGGTCGGCGCCCGCGTCGAGCAGCGCGCGGACCGCCTCCGGACTGCGCCGGAACACCGCCGCGCCGAGCGCCGTCTGCCCCCGGTCGTTGGTGCGGGTGTGGTCCGCGCCCCGGGCGAGCAGCGCGGCCACCGTCTCCGGGTGGGCGTGGTACGCGGCCAGGATCAGCAGGGTGTCGCCCTTGGCGTTGGTCAGGTTGACCGGCAGGCCGGCGTCCACCTGCCCGGCCAGCTCGCCGGTGGCTCCCTCGCGCGCCAGGTCGAACATCCGGTGCGCGAAGGCGAGCGTCTCGGCGTCGAGTTCGTCGGGCATCCGTCCAGGTTAGTGGGACTCCCGCCGGTGCGGCCTGGTAGCTTGCCCAGCCGGCAGGGGAGGCGACGATGGACGACCGGGTGTACGTCGGCAACGCGGCGGTGGACGGCGTGACCGATGCCGGCTGGCTGCTCGGTCACTTCAAGCCGCCGGGCGACGTGCGGCACAGCACGGAGGTCGAGGTGAAGTGGGGGGTGCATCCGGCGGGGGAGACCCGGTCCCGCTGGGCGACCGCCGAGCGGCGTACCGCCCTGCTGGTGCTCATCAGCGGCGCGTTCCGGATCGAGCTGCCGGACCGCACGGTGCTGCTGCGCGCTCCCGGTGACTACGTGGTCTGGGGACGGGGGGTGGACCACTCCTGGTACGCGGAGCGGGAGTCGGTGGTGCTCACCGTGCGCTGGCCCTCGGTGCCGGGCTACCGGGTGGACCCGCCGGTGCTGCGCTGACCCGGTCCGCCCGGCGGTGGCCGTCCCGGCATGCGGTATAACCTACTAAACCTATAGGCTTTAACGTCTAGAGTGACGGGGCACCCGCCGCCCGTACCCGTGAGGACGTACCGCCGATGAGCCGCACCGACCCGACCGACCTGCTCGCCGTCGCCGCCCGCTGGGCCGATCCCACCGGTTGGCCGGTCCCGCTGTGCTTCGACCGCGACCAGCGGTGGTACGCCCGGCTCGCCACCGACGACACGCACGAGGTGTGGGCGCTGAGCTGGCTGCCCGGACAGGGCACCGACCTGCACGACCACGGCGGCTCCGCCGGCGCCTTCCTGGTCGTCGCGGGCACCCTCACCGAGGAGACGGTCAGCGGCGGCCGGCTGCGCCCGCACCGGCTCGCTCTCGGCGCGGGGCGGCGCTTCGGCCCGCGCCACGTGCACGTGGTCACCAATCGCGACCGGCTGCCGGCGGTCAGCGTGCACGTCTACCGGCCGGCGCTGCGCCGGATGACCCGCTACCACCTGGTGGCCGGTCGGCTCCGGGTCGCCGAGGTCGCCAAGGCCGGGGTGGCCTGGTGAGCCGGCCACCGCAGCGCCCGCACGTCCCGCTCCCAACCGCCTCCGCCCGAAAGGACGCACCGATGCCGACCCCGACCCCCGCCCCGCGCTGTCCGGCCCCGCCACCCGGCTCGCGCGGCATCGACGAGATCCTCGCCGCCGCCCGCGCCCGGCTGCGCCGGCTCGACCCGGAGCAGGCCCACCTCGCCTACCGGGGCGGCGCACTGCTGGTCGACATCCGCCCCGCCGGCCAGCGCGCCGCGCACGGCACCGTACCCGGCGCCCTCGCCGTGGAACGCAACGTCCTGGAGTGGCGGTTCGACCCGCGCTGCCCGGCCCGGCTGCCCGAGGCCGTCGGCTACGACCTGCCGGTGGTGGTCCTCTGCCAGGAGGGCTACACCTCCTCGCTGGCCGCCGTCGCCCTCCAGGACCTCGGCCTGCACCGGGCCACCGACGTGGTGGGCGGGTTCGCCGCCTGGCGCATCGCCGGGCTGCCCACCCTCGGCCCCACCCCGCCGCCCCGACCCTCGTCCGCCGCGCCCCCGGTCACCGCCGGCCGGGCGTACCGCTGACCGCCACGCCCATCCGGCGTGGCGGGCGACGGCTTCAGGTCGTGGCGCGGCGCAGGCCGCGCCGAGCTGAAGCCGTCGCAGCGACCGCCAGCTCAGGAGGCACCATGTCCGTCGTCGCCATCGCCCCGCGCCGACCCGGCCGCCCCGACCGGGCCGGGCCGGGCCGACCGCGCACCGCGTCCACCCTGACCATCACCGTCGACCTCGGCGTCGCCGGCCCGCTCACGCCCGGCCTGGCCCGGCTGGTCGACCTGCTCGACGAGCTCGCCGCCAGCGGGGAGGGCGTGTTCCGGGCGGCGGACCCCGCCCTCCGCCCGGTGCCCGACCGGCGACCCGCCACCGCGCCGCCCGCGCCGGAGACGCCGGACGACCCCGGCACGGTACGGATCCTCGCCGGCACCCGGGTGGTCCGCCAGGAGGGCCGGGAGGTCCCGCTCACCCGGATCGAGTACGACCTGCTCCTCTTCCTCGCCGAGCACCCCCGTCGGGTGTTCACCCGGTTGCAGCTGCTGGCCAGCGTCTGGGGCTACGAACACGCGGTGGCCCGCACCGTGGACGTCCACGTGCGCCGGCTGCGCGCCAAGCTGGGCCTGCGCACCCCGCTGGTGACCACCGTGTACGGGGTGGGTTACCGGCTCGCCGACGAGGCCCGGATCGTGGTCGACCACGGCTGCTGAAGAACGGTCGCGGCCCGGCGCGGCGTACCCGGTCCCCGGGTGCGCCGCGCCTCGTCCTGGCGGCGTACCGCCCACGGTGAATTGGCAGGACCCCCCGTAACGGGTCAACTCGCCGCTCTGCTGTAATCATCTGGCCTCGTACGCAGAGCGAGCATCCGGCTCCGATGTGTTCGTCAATTGTCACATTCATGCAACGCAGCCGCCCCTTGACCCTCGCACAGGCGCCGGGAAGCATCGATGAAGCGGCGTCCCGGGCCGTGGGGACAATCCCGGACCAGCCAAGGAGGACCATGTCGGTCAGCCCCGCCTCGTCGCGCGCCGGATGGCACACCTCCCAGCCCGCGGTCCCCGGCCGGCCCCCCGGCGGCCAGCGCCGACCGGCCAATACCGGCGGACCCGTGCTCACCGTGACGCTCAACATCCCGCTCGCCTGCGAGGAGTCGCTGACCCCGGCCGCCCGCCGACTCCTGGACGCCGCCCGGGAGCTGCTCGAACGCGGCGACGCCGTGGTCTCCAGCGGCCCCGCCGCGGTGGAGCGGCGACCGGATCCGGTGCCGGCCGGGCGGTCCCCGAATCGCCCCCTGGCACCGACCATCCCGTCGCTGCACATCCTGGCCGCCTCCCGGTCGGTGCTGCGCGACGGCGAGCCGCTGCCGCTCACCCGGCTCGAGTTCGACCTGCTGCTGCACCTCGTCGCCCACCCCCGTCGGGTGTTCACCCGGCTGCAACTGCTCAACGCGGTCTGGGGATACGAACACGCCGGCGTCCGCACCGTCGACGTGCACGTACGCCGGCTGCGCGGCAAGGTCGGGGTGGACGTGCCGCTGGTCACCACCGTCTACGGCGTCGGCTACCGGCTCGCCGACGACGCGCGGGTCACCGTCGACCGCAGCGGCTGACCCCGCCGGCCGCCGGCCCGGCCGGACCGGCAGGCAGGATGGACGGATGCGCGTCCGTCCGATCAGCCCCGAGCGACTCGTCACCGAGCTGGCCGACCGGCTGGCCGGCACCGAGGTGCCCGGGCGGCTCCGGGTGGCCGTCGACGGGCCGCCGGCCGCCGCGCCCGAGGCGCTGGCCGCCGCCCTGGTCGACCCGCTGCGTGCCGCCGGCCGCCCGACGCTGCACGTCCGTGCGGCCGGCTTCCTCCGCCCCGCCTCGGTCCGCCTCGAACACGGCCGGACCAATCCCGACGCGTACTACGAGGGCTGGCTCGACGAGGCCGGGCTGCGCCGCGAGGTGCTCGACCCGGCCGGCCCGGACGGCTCCGGCCGGCTGCTGCCCTCACTCTGGGACGTCGCCACCGACCGGGCCAGCCGGGCCGGCTACGTCGAGCTGCCGGCCGGCGGGGTGGTGCTGGTCAGCGGCGCCCTGCTGCTCGGCGGTGGGCTGCCGTTCGACGTCACCGTGCACCTCGTGCTCTCCCCGCCGGCCCTGGACCGGCGCACCGACCCGCAGCTGCGCTGGACGCTGCCGGCCTTCGCCCGCTACGCCGACGAGGTGGACCCGGCCTCCTTCGCCGACGTGGTGGTCCGGGCCGACGACCCGCGCCGCCCGGCCCTGGTCGAAGCCGGCTGACCCCCCGCACGGGCGCCCGTTCCGGACAGCCGGCCGATCGCCGGGACGGACCGGTACGGACCGCCCGGCGCAGGCGGGCACGAACGGCCGGAAAGAACGCGTACCGCGCCGGTTTGATCGGCGGACCGGATGGGTAATCGCCCGGCTCACAGAGCACGGGTGATCTCGCCCGTGCTTCCATCGGAGACGTCCGGGGCGCTCGCGCCCCGGACCGGCATGATGCCCCAGGAAAGGCAGGCAGCGATGCTCGTCCACGACACGGTGACCACGGGCCGCTCCCAGGCGGAGGTCGACCGGATCCGGCAGTCCCTGCAGTCGCGGTACGACGAGCTGACCGCGGAGTACGAGCAGGCCGTCCAGCAGAGCCAGGTGCTGCGGCTGGTCGAGATCGGCGACACCGCCGGCGACGACCAGGCCGACAGCGGCACCAAGACCGCCGAGCGGGACACCGCCCAGTCGCTGCTGCGCACCATCCTGGACCGGCGCGCCCAGTTCGAGCACGCGCTGAGCCGCCTCGAGGAGGGCACCTACGGGTTCTGCGAGGGCTGCTCCGCGCCGATCCCGGTGGAGCGGCTGGAGATCTTCCCGGCGGCCACCGCCTGCGTGTCCTGCAAGCAGACCCGGGAGCGGCGGGCGGCCTGACCGGCCGCCCCGGTTGCCGGTCGGTCCCAGACGCGGTGGACTCGCCAGATGGGTGAGATCAAGGTGGGCACCGCCTCGTGGACCGACCGGACCCTGCTCGACTCCGGGTGGTATCCGCAGACCGCGGACACCCCGGAGAAGCGACTGGCGTACTACGCCCGGCAGTTCCCGCTGGTCGAGGTGGACGCCACGTACTACTCGCCGCCGGCGGAACGCACCGCGCGGCTGTGGGCGGAGCGGACCCCGTCCGGCTTCACCTTCAACGTCAAGGCGTTCAGCCTGCTCACCGGGCACCCGACCCGGGTGAGCGCGCTCTACAAGGACCTGCGCCCGGAGACGGAGAAGAAGAACCTCTACCCGGACGACCTGCCGGCGCAGGCGTACGAGGAGGTCTGGACCCGGTTCCTGTCCGCCCTCGACCCGCTGGTCGAGGCGGGCAAGCTCGGCGCGATCCTGTTCCAGTTCCCGCCCTGGTTCACCATCAAGCGGGACAACAAGCAGTACCTGCTCGAGGTGGCGAAGCGCTGCGCCCCGCTGCGGCCGGTCGTCGAGTTCCGGCACGCCTCCTGGTTCGACGGGGACAACGCCGAGGAGACCCTCGGCTTCCTGCGCACGCACCGGCTGCCCTTCGTCTGCGTGGACATGCCGCAGGGGCACCGGTCGTCGGTGCCTCCGGTCCTGGCGGCCACCGCGGACCTCGCGGTGGTCCGCTTCCACGGGCACAGCGACAAGTGGACCAGCAAGGACATCCACGAGAAGTTCGGCTACGACTACTCCGACCGGGAGTTGCGCGACTGGGCGCCGAAGCTGCGCGAGCTGGCCGGCGAGGCGGAACGCACGCATGTGCTCATGAACAACTGCTATCGGGACTACGCCCAGCGCAACGCCACCACCCTCGCGGGTCTGCTGGACGCCGGCTGAGGCTTCACCCGCCCCGGGTGAGGCCGGCTCACCCCGGCCCTCGTCAGCATGGACGGTGTGTGCGGTCCGTCGATCGACGCGACCGCGCGGCCGAGGAGGAGGTGGGCCATGACGGTGCGAATCGTTGCGGATCGACGCCGCGGCGGGGTGCTGCACGTGGTCGGGCGGTCCGACGCGCCCCGGCGCGGCGAGCGGCCCGGTCGGTTCAGTCCGACCCGGCTCTGGCGGGGGCCCAGCGGGCCGCCGCGACGCGCCGACGACCGACGCTGGGAAACCGATACACGGGGGTGGGCAGATGGCTGAGCAGGTGATGTCCGCGTTCGAGTCCTCGCTGGACAAGACCAACGTGATCCTCAAGGAGATCGAATCGGCGTACGGCTGGCCGAAGGAGCAGCGCAACCAGTCGTACGCGGCGCTGCGCACGGTGCTGCACCTACTGCGTGACCGGCTGCCGGTGTCGGAGAGCGCCGAGTTCGCCCAGCAGTTGCCGGTGTTGCTGCGGGGCATCTACTTCGACGGCTGGCAGCCGGAGAACGTGCCGATCAAGCTGAACCGGGACGACTTCCTCTACGAGGTCCGGCAGGGCTTCCCGTACGACGTGGAGGGCGGCCCGCAGCGGGTGGTGCAGGTGGTGCTGGACACCCTGCGCCGGCACGTGACCCAGGGCGAGTGGCAGGACGTCAAGTCGTCGATGCCGCGGGACCTGGGCGCGATGATCCCGTGACCGGCACCGTCCCGGCCCGCTCCACCGCACCGGTGGGGCGGGCCGCCGGCGTGCGGGTCACCGGCCGCCCGGCCCGCCGGGCCAGCGCCGCGAAGGCCACCGCGTCGACGATCGCGGCGCCGCCGGGGTCGTTGTTGAAGTAGACGTACGCCGGCTCGTCGGCCCCGAACGCGTCGGCCAGCCGACGTACCCAGGTGGCCAGGGCGGTGCGGCCGTAGCGCGGCCAGGGCCGGGCCCGTCCCTCGTGCAGTCGCAGGTAGCCGAACTCGGTGGTCCGCCACAGCGGGGTGACCGGCCGGCTGCCCCGGTCCGCCCAGACCAGCGCGGCGCGGCGGCGCTCCAGCACCCGCCGGACGTCGTCGGTCCACCAGGACGGGTGCCGCGGCTCCACCGCCACCCGCACCTCGCTCGGGAACAGCCGCAGCGTGCCGTCCAGCGCCGCCGGGTCGGCGCGCAGGTTCGGCGGGAGCTGCACGAGCACCGGCCCGAGCCGGTCGCCCAGCCCGCCGGCCCGGTCCAGGAAGCGGGCCACCGGCTCGGCGGGCTCGCGCAGCCGCTTGATGTGGGTGAGGTAGCGGCTCATCTTCACCGCCACGCAGAAGTCGTCCGGGGTCCGGTCCCGCCACGCCACGAAGGTGTCCCGCTCGGGCAGCCGGTAGAACGCGTTGTTGACCTCCACCGTGGCGAACCCGGCCGCGAAGTGCTCCAACCAGCACCGCTGCGGCAGCTTCGGAGGGTAGAAGCGCTCCCGCCAGTCCCGGTACTGCCAGCCGGAGGTGCCGATCAGGAACATCACCCACCTCCCGTCGTGCGGCCCGCACCGTCATCCTGGCACCGGTCGGCGGCGTCCGCGCGGCGGGCGCGTACCGGCGTCCTGGAGCGGGGCGCGGCGAACCGTCCGTACCGGCGGGTTCCGGCGTCTACGGTGTGGTTAGAGCAGACCGCGCGTGGGGTACGAACCCGCTGCACGACGGACCCCGGCGCACGGCGGGGCGGCACACCGAGGGAGCACCCATGGCACTCAACGACGATGACATGCAGACCACCGGCGGCGGCGGGCTGGAGGGCCCGGCCGACGGTGGCGCGACTCCGGGCCAGCAGGACGGCGGTGCCGACGGCGGCGCGGACCGGGGCGCGGAGCGCGGCGCCGACCAGGGCGCGGACCAGGGCGCCGAGGGCCCGGCCGACGGTGGGGCGACCCCCGGGCAGCAGGACGGTGGCGCGGACGGCGGCGCCGAGGGCCCGGCCGACGGTGGCGCGACGCCCGGCCAGCGTGACGGCGGCGCCGACGGCAGCGCCTGACACATGACCATGACGCACCTCGTCCCGCCGGGCGGCCACGGCCGCCCGGCGGTTCCGTCTGCCGCGGCCGCGGCGCTGGCCCGGTGCGTGGCGGTCGAGCCGGCCAAGTTCGCCGCCGACCACTGGGGGCGCAGCCCGCTGCTGTCCCGCGCCGCCGAACTGCCCAACCCGGCCGGCTTCCGGGACCTGCTCAGCCCGGCCGACGCCGACGAACTGCTCAGCCGGCGCGGCCTGCGTACCCCCTTCCTGCGGGTGGCCAAGGACGGCCAGCTCGTGCCGGCGGCGCGTTGGACCGGCGGTGGTGGCGCGGGCGCCGAGATCGGCGACCAGGTCCTCGACGAGCAGATCCTGGCCCTGTACGCCGACGGCGCCACCCTGGTCCTGCAGGGCCTGCACCGCACCTGGCCGGCGCTGGTCGACTTCGCCCGCGACCTGGGCCTCGCGCTGGCGCAGCCGTTGCAGGTCAACGCCTACCTGACCCCGGCCGGCAGCCAGGGGTTCGCCACCCACTACGACACCCACGACGTGTTCGTGCTCCAGGTCGACGGCCGCAAGCACTGGCGGATCCACCCGCCGGTGCTGCCGGATCCGCTGGAGAAGCAGCCCTGGGGCGGACGGGCCGACGAGGTCGCCGCGACCGCCGAGGGCCGGCCCGCGCTGGACGTGGTGCTGGAGCCCGGTGACGCGCTCTACCTGCCGCGCGGCTGGCTGCACAGCGCCCAGGCGCAGGAGTCCAGCTCGCTGCACCTGACCGTGGGCATCCGGGCGTTGACCCGGTACGCGCTGGTCGAGGAACTGCTGGCCCTCGCAGCCGAGGACCCGCGGCTGCGCGCCGGTCTGCCCTTCGGTCTCGACGTGGCCGACCCGGACGCCATCGAGCCGGAGCTGACCGAGACGGTGGAGGCGCTGCGCGACTGGCTGCTGCGAGCCGACCCGGAGTCGCTGGCCGCCCGGCTGCGCGCCCGGGCCTGGCCGGCCGCCCGCCCCGCGCCGATCCGGCCGCTCGCCCAGGCCGCCGTGCTGGCCGCGCTCGGCCCGGACAGCCGGGTGGCGGTCCGCGCCGGCCTGCGCTGGCAGCTCGCCCCGACCGGCGACGGCACGGTGGCGCTGCGCCTGTTCGACCGCACCATCACCCTGCCGGGCACCTGCGAGCCCGCGCTGCGGGCGGTGCTCACCGGCGACGTCACCCGGGTGGGTGACCTGCCCGGCCTGGACGACGACGCCGACCGGCTGGTCCTGGCCCGCCGCCTGCTCAAGGAGGCGGTCCTCACCCCGGTCTGAGCGGGCTCTCGGGCGCAGGTCGCGGTCCGCGCTGCCGTGCGCTCCGGCGGCTGACCGCGGACCTCTGCCGACTCAGCGTCTGGCCGGCCGCCGAGTCGGATGCCTGCCGCGCCCGTTCGTGGAGCGCGCCCGTTCGTGGAGCGCGCCCGGTTGTGGAGCGCGCCCGGTTGTGGAGCGCGCCCGGTTGTGGAGCGCGCCCGGTTGTGGAGGTCGCCCGGTTGTGGAGCGCCCGGTTCGGGGGCGCGCCCGGTTCGGGGCGCGCATCCGGTTCGGGGAGCGCGGCGTTGTCGGGCGGCGGGGAGTCACGGTGCGTGACCCCGAGAGGACCGACCCCACTCGTGAGCGATATGCCTCAGCGTCATATTTATGCCGCTGAGGCATATCGCTGAGAAGCGGATTGTGGTTCGGCGGCCAACCCGCCCGAGCCTGCACCGGTCGCGCGGCTCCGGTCATCACCCTGGCCGTCGCGCCTCCCGGCCGGTCGCCGGTCGGTTGTCCAGCGTCCGTCGGCCGTCGGCTGGTCGACGCCGGGCTGGACGTGCGCTGGGCTGTTCATCACCCTGGCCGTCGCGCCTCCCGGCCGGTCGCCGGTCGGTTGCCCAGCGTCCGTCGGCCGTCGGCTGGACGACGCCGGGCCGGACGTGCGCTGGGCTGTTCGTCGGCCAGCGGCCGGCCAGGGGCGGCCGCGCGGTCAGCCGGCCGGCCGGGCCTGGTCGGGTTCGTCGGTGGCGGCCGTCCGATGGGCGGCGGCGAGGCGCTTCGGGGCGCGGGCGTACCACGCCTCGGTGATCAGCTCGGCCAGCTCCGCGATCTCGATCCGGTCGAGGCGGACCAGCACCGCCGGGTAGCCGTCGAAGTGCGGGGTGGTGAAGTAGACCGCCGGGTCGTCGGCCAGCAACGCCTCCTTCGCGCCCAGGTCGGGCACCCGGGCGCCGAGGACCGGACCGTCCGGTGCGGCGTCGCCGAGAGCCGCCCGGTCGCCCGCACGCAGCGGCCGGTCCCAGACGAAGATCTTGTCGCGTACCCGCCAGGCCGGCAGGTCGTCGTGGCTGCCCCGCTCGCTGGTCTCGGGCAGGGCCAGCGCGATCCGGCGTACGTCGTCCCAGGTCGCCATCGCCCGACCATACGCGGCCTGCGGCTGCGGGGTGCGGCTGGCAGACTGGCCGGACGGCCCGGCAACCGGACGGAGTAGAGATGCGCAGGATCATCGTGGCCATGTCGGTGTCTCTCGACGGGTTCTTCGAGGGGCCCGACGGCGACCTGAGCTGGCACCGGGTCGACGAGGAGCTGCACCAGCACTTCAACGACGAGCTGCGCGGGATGGGCGCCTTCCTCGACGGCCGGCGCACCTACGAGCTGATGGCCGGCTACTGGCCCACGGCCGACCGCGACCCGGCCAGCAGCGGACCGGAGCGGGAGTTCGCCGCCATCTGGCGGGACATGCCGAAGATCGTCTACTCGCGCACGCTGGACCGCGCCGACTGGAACACCACAGTGCTACGCGAGGTGGTGCCGGAGCAGGTGCGGGCGCTCCAGGAGCAGCCCGGCGGTGACCTGGCCCTCGGCGGCGCCGAGCTGGCCGCCACGTTCGCCCGGCACGGCCTGGTCGACGAGTGGCGGCTCTACGTCAACCCGGTCGTGCTCGGCGCCGGCCGGCCGCTCTTCCCACCCGGGCTGCGCCTCGACCTGGAGCTGGTGGCCGAACGGCGGTTCGGCAACGGCGTCGTGCTGCTCACCTACCGCTGACGCCGGGCCGGTCGCCCGGAGCGGCGCCGACCGGTCAGGCCGGGGTGGAGGCCACCGGTTCCGCCGCCGGCCGGTCGGCGGTCGGCCGGCGCAGCAGCAGCGGTCCCACGGTCAGCACCAGGCAGACCACGGTCATCACCAGCAGCGCCGGGCGCAGGTCGAGCACGGCCACCGACCAGCCGCCCAGCAGCGCACCCACCGGCAGGCCCAGGAAGGCCACCGAGCCGGAGATGCCCAGCACCCGGGTCTGCAACGCCGCCGGCACCCGCTCGTACAGGGCGGCGCCGAGCAGCGGGTTGACCGCCGCGATCGCGATGCCGGAGACGAACGTCACGGCGAGCACCACGACCAGGTCGTCGCTGAGCGCCAGCGCGAGCAGCCGGGGCGCGCCGCTGAGCGCCAGCCCCAGCGCGAAGGTGGCCTGGCGGGGCAGCCGGGTGCCGGCCACCGTGAACAGCAGGTTGCCCAGCAGCGCGCCGCCGGAGAAGACCCCGAGCACCAGGCCGAAGCCGGCCGGGTCGCCGAGCACCCGGTCCACCCAGAGCGGGATCCACACCGCCACGCTGGCGTTGGCGAACATGTTCGACACCGAGACCACGATCAGCATGGTCAGCAGCACTCGGTCGGTGCGCAGATAGCCGAAGCCGCCGCGCAGCGCGCGCAGGTAGCTCTCCCGGGGAGCCGGCTGCGCCGGCGCGGGCGGGCGGACCAGCACCCCGATCAGCAGCGCGCAGGCCGCGAAGGTGGCCGCGTCGATCCAGATCGCCCGGGTGATCCCCACCCAGTTGATGAGCAGCCCGCCCAGCACCGCCCCGAACAGCGTCATCCCCCGGGCCAGCCCGTCGTAGGCGGAGGTGAGCCGGAGCAACGGCACCCCGGCCCGCTCGGCGGCCGGCTTGAACAGCACGTGCTTGACCCGGTCGCCGATGCCGCGCAGCCCGCCGGCCACCGCGACCAGGGCCAGCAGCGCCCCGAACCCCAGCCAGGGCGCGAGCGCCACCACGGCCATCACCAGGGCGCTGGCCGCGTCGACCGTCACCGCGGTGCGGCGTACCCCGAACCGGTCCGCCCACGGGGTGGCGAGGGCGCTGGAGAGCATGTACGGCAGGGTCTCGGCGGCGGCGACCAGGCCCATCCGGGTCGGGCTTCCGGTGGTCTCCAGCACCAGCCAGGGGATGGCCACCACGGAGATCCGGGTGCCGAGGTTCGACAGCAGGTCGGCGCCGACCAGCGTGTACAGCTCCCGGCGCGGGTTCACGCCGGGCTGCCGATCACCGTGCCCACCGCGTCCGCGTCGGTCGGATGGTCCGCCGCGTACCGGGCGCGCAGGGCACGCTTGTCCACCTTGGCCGACCGGTTCAGCGGCAAGGCCTCGATGAACTCCACCGCGCCCGGGGCCCAGGTCTCGCTCAGCTCCCGGGTGACCAGCGCGATCAGCTCGTCCCCGGTCACCGTGGCCCCGGGCGCCGGCACCACGTACGCGTGCGGCAGCTCGCCGGCCACCTCGTCGGGCACCCCGATCACGGCGGCGGCGCGTACCTGCGGGTGGGCGGCGAGCACGTCCTCGATCGGGCGGGAGTAAATCGGCCAGCTGCGCTGCCGGGTGAGGATCCGGTCGGCGAACCGGTCGACCAGATACAGGTAGCCGTCGTCGTCCAGGTGGCCGACGTCGCGGGTGCGTACCCAGCCGTCCACCAGCGTCTCGGCGGTCAGCTCCGGCTGGCCGTGGTAGCCGGCGAAGCTCAGCTTCGTGCGGACCCACACCTCGCCGTCGGCTCCGGCCGGCAGCACCCGTCCGTCCGCGTCGCGGATCTCCACCGCCACGTCCCCGTAGGGACGGCCGCAGGAACGCAACCGCTCCGGATGCTCCGGGTCGTCGGTCAGCCCCGGCAGCGCGCAGATCACCACGGCCTCGCTGAGCCCGTACACGATGCGCAGGCACGGGCCGAAGCGGGCGATCGCCTGGCGTAGCCGGGCCGGGGCGGCGGGCCCGGCGCCCACGTTGAACATGAACATGTGCGAGAAGTCGGCGCCGTCGAGGGCCGGGTGGTCGAGCACCTCGTAGAGCATCGGCGGCGTGACGAAGGTGGAGGTCAGTCGCTCGGCGTGCACGGTGCGGATGAACGCCTCCGGGTCCCAGCGCTCGCGGAGGAAGAGCACCCCGCCGGTGAACAGGTTCATCAGCGTGGTGATCTGGCCGCTGGCCAGCCACATCGGCGAGTGCGACAGGTGCCGCAGCAGCGGGAAGCCGGCCGCCCGGAAGTCGGCGGCCAGGGCGAGGATCTGCCGATAGAAGCTCTCCCGGTGGTGCACCAGCTTCGGGGTGCCGGTGGTCCCGCTGGTCTGCAGGAACGACTCCGGCGCGGGCGGCCGGGCGGGCAGCGCCGCCGGGGAGCCGTCAGCGCCGGCGGTGAGGTCGGGAACCGCGTCGCCGGGGCCGGCGGTGAGGTCGGGTCCCGCGCCGCCGGGGCCGAGGCAGAGCACCGGTACGCCGGAGAGCCCGGCGGCGATCTGCGCGCCGAGCGAGTCGGGCTCGCGCGGGTCGAACACGAAGGCGTCCGGGCGGGCCAGGGCGACGAACTCGTCGACCTCGCGGCGGGAGGTCACCGGGGCGACCCACATGCTCCGGCAGCCCAGCAGGTGCAGGGCGAGCTGGAGCAGCGGCCCCTCGACGGTGTTACCGAGCATCACCAGCACCGCGTCGCCGGGACGTACCCCGTGCCGCCGCAGCGCGCCGGCCAGGCCGCGCACCTCGGCGGCGACCTGGTGGTAGGTCAGCCGCCGGCCCCCGCCGACGAGGGCCTCCCGGTCGCCGAACCCGGCGAACAGGTCCAGCGCCTCGTGCACGTAGTTCGGCCGGTCGGTCATCGGGCAGCCCCCATCGTGATCCGTGGACGGCCACCCACCCGGTCGGGCGTGGCCGTCGACGCCGGCGTCCGGGCCGGTCGGCACCGGGACGCGGCGACAGGTGCCAGGGTCGGCGACCGCACCGCCGCCAGCACCGAGCCTAGGCAGCCCGGGTCCACGGCGGACAGAGCCGAACGGCGTCCGGCGGCACCCCCCGGACATTTGATCATGTCGATCAGGTCGATTGACGCTCATCACCGCCGACGGCTAGTTTCCGGTCCATCGCCCGGCCGGCGGCGCCGATCGTGCCGCGTCCGGGGCTGCCGACGATGGAGGATCAATGTCGACCCCGAAGAGATGGCACGTCATAGCGTCCGCCGTAACGCTGCTGATCGCCGGCACCCCCGCGGTGACCGCGAGCGCCGGCCCCGCCGACACCGACCGCGCCGCGCCCGGGCGCACCGTGTGGGCCGGGAGCTGGGCCGCCGCGGTGACCCGCGGCAACACCGTCGGGCTGACCAACACCGGCCTGAACGACCAGAGCATCCGGATGACCGTGCAGACCACCGTGGGCGGCGACCGGCTCCGGGTCCGGCTCACCAACCTCTACGGCGAGCAGGCCGTCAAGGTGGGGCACGCCACCGTGGCCCGGCCGGACACCGCCACCGCGGACGACCGGTCCGACGTCGTCCCGGGCAGCGTGCGTGAGCTGACCTTCCAGGGCGCCACCTCGGCCACCATCAACAAGGGCGCCGAGCTGCTCAGCGACCCGCTCACCTTCCCGGTCCGCGAGCAGGAGGACCTGGTGGTGACCTTGTACTTCCCGGTGCTCACCGGCCCGGTCACCTTCCACGGCCAGTCCCGGACCACCAACTTCATCGGCGCCACCGACCTGACCACCGCGACCGGCGGCACCGGCTTCACCATCAAGCCGGACTGCTGCTGGATGTTCCTCTCCGGCGTCGACGTGGAACGCCGGCTCAGCCCCGGCTCGGTGGTCGTCCTCGGTGACTCCATCGGCGACGGCAACGGCAGCACCGTCAACGCCGACCGGCGCTGGCCGGACCTGCTGGCCGCCCGGCTCATCGCCGCGCGCCCCGAGGTGCGTACCCCGGGCGTGCTCAACCTGAGCCTGTCCGGCAACCGGCTCAACCACGAGGGCACCGAGCCGGGCGCGGGCGGCTTCCCCGGCTACTACGAGTTGGGTCCGAACGCCCTCGCCCGGCTCAACGAGGACGTCTTCCCGCAGACCGGGGTGCGGACCCTCATCACCCACCTGGGCATCAACGACATCTGGATGAACGGCGACAGCGCCGAGGCGATCATCGCGTCGCTGCGCCAGGTCAACCGGCAGGCCCAGGAGCGCGGCCTGACCAGCCTGGTGGGCACCATCACCCCGTACGAGGGCAACGGTGGTCCCGGGGTGTGGACCGAGGAGAAGGAGGCCACCCGGCAGGCGGTGAACAGCTGGCTGCGGGGCGTCGGCCGGGCCGAGTTCGACGGCGTGCTCGACTTCGACGCGGTGCTGCGCGACCCGGCGCGGCCGAGCCGGCTGCTGCCGGCGTACGACGCCGGGGACCACATCCACCCGAACGACGCCGGGGCGCAGGCGATGGCGAACGCCGTCCCGTTGCGACTGCTCGGTCTGTGAGACCGGCGGGGGCGGCGCCGGCACCGCGCCGCCCCCGTCGTCCTTTCCTGGGGAGGAAGAATCCGCGTGGACGTCGACGAGATCCTCACCGGCCTGTACAGCGAGCAGGGCCGGCAGAACCCCTATCCGTGGTACGCGGCCCTGCACCGGCACGGGCCGGTCAGCGCCGTCCCGACCCGCGCCGAGCACAGCACCATCACCGCCGTGGCCGGCGGTTACGACCTGGTCGACCAGGTGCTGCGCGACCCGGGGTGGTACAAGGGCGCCCCGCCGAACTGGCAGGACCAGGAGATCCTGCGCACCTTCCTGACCTCGATGATGTTCATCAACCCGCCGGACCACACCCGGATGCGCGGGGTCTTCGCCAAGACGTTCACCCCGCGCCGGCTCGGCGCGCTGGAGCCGGTGATCGAACGGGTCGTCGCGGAGCACCTGGACCGGATGGCCGAGGCCGGCGCCGGCGGGACCGAGGTGGACTTCGTCGCCGACTTCGCGTACCCGGTGCCGGCCCGGGTGATGGCCGAGTTCATCGGGCTGCCCGAGGCGGACCTCGCCTGGTACCGGCAGCGGGTCGACTGGATCGACGAGTACATGGACGTGGCCGGCAAGACACCGGAGCGGCTGGCCCGGGCCAACCAGGCCGCCGACGAGCTGCGCGACTACTACCGTGAGCTGATCGCGCACCGCCGGCGCGCCCCGGGCGAGGACCTGATCAGCGGGCTGGTCGAGGTGCGCGACGCCGGCGGGGTGGAGCTGACCGAGGAGGAGCTGATCAGCAACCTGATCGTGCTCTTCAACGCCAGCTTCGTGACCACCGTCTACATGTTCAGCAACGGGCTGCCGCTGCTGCTGGGCCACCCGGACGTGACCGCCGCGCTGCCCGGCGACGACGCCCTCGCGCGCGGCTGCGTGGACGAGATCCTCCGGATGGAGAGCCCGGTGCACTTCCTGGCCCGGGCCGCGCCCGAGGACACCGAGCTGGCCGGGGTGCCGGTCAAGCGGGACGAGAACGTGCTGCTACTGATCGCCGCCGCCAACCGGGACCCGGCCCGGTTCCCCGACCCGGACCGGTTCGACCCGTACCGGACCGGCCCGCCCTCGCTCGCCTTCGGCGTGGGGCTGCACTTCTGTCTCGGCTCGGCGGTGTCGAAGCTGGAGGGCCGGCTCGCGTTGCCCCGGCTCTTCGCCCGCTTCCCGCGGCTGGCGGTCACCCGCGAGTTCAGCTACAGCGGCAGCCTCTTCCTGCGCGGCATCGACAAGCTCTTCGTCACCACCGGCAGCTAGGAGACCACCATGGCCCTCGACCCGCAGGTGGTCGCGTGGCGGGCGGCGCGCGCGGCCGCCGGCGCCGCACCGCTCTACACCCAGACCCTGGCCGAGGCGCGGGCCGCCGACCTCGCTGCGATCCGCGCCGGCGCCGGCGCGGTCGAGCCGGTCGCCGAGGTACGCGACACGCACCTGCCCGGACCGGACGGGCCGCTGCCGGTGCGGATCCACCGGCCGGCCGGGGACGGCCCGCTGCCCACCCTGCTCTGGTTCTTCGGCGGTGGCTGGACGCTGGGCAGCGTGGACACCGCCGACGGGATCTGCCGCCGGCTGGTCAACCTCGCCGGCTGCCAGACCGTGACCGTCGGCTACCGGCTGGCGCCCGAGCACCGCTTCCCGGCCGCCGTGGAGGACTGCCACCGGGCGCTGCGGTGGCTGGCCGGACACGCCGGCGAGTTCCGGGCCGACCCGGACCGGCTCGCGGTCGGCGGCGACAGCGCCGGCGGGAACCTGGCCGCCGCGGTCACCCTGCTGGCCCGCGCCGACGGCGGGCCCCGGCTCGCCGCCCAACTGCTGATCTATCCCAACACCGACCAGCGGCCCGGCCGGGGCGCGGCGGACGACGAGGATCCGCTGCTGTTCAACCGGCACTCGGTCGCCTGGTACCGGGGCCACTACCTGACCGACCCGGCCGACGCGGCGCACCCACTGGCCTCGCCGCTGCTCGCCGAGGACCTCGCCGGGCTGCCGCCGGCCCTGGTGATCACCGCCGAGCACGACCCGCTGCGCGACGAGGGGGAGCGGTACGCGGGTCGGCTGCGCGAGGCGGGCGTACCCACCGAGCTGACCCGCTACGACGGGATGGTGCACGGCTTCTTCGCCATGCCGGGCGTGTTCGACGCCGGCCAGCGCGCCCAGGAGCAGGCGGCGGCCTTCCTGCGGAAGCGGCTCGCAACCGCCCCGACCGCCAGCGCGGCCGGCGCTGCGGTGGGCGGCGCCCCGCCGGGCGGCGCTGCGGAGGTCGGCGCCGCGCTGGGCGGCGCTGCGGTGGGCGGCGGTCCGGCGGGGGTTGCCGGCGGCTCCCCGGCCGGTGTCGCGGGCGGGTCCGGCCATGGCTGAACCGGTGACCACCGACCGGGGAGCCGCCCCGGACCCGGCGGGCCCCGACGGCTGGGCGGTGCCGGGACGGCGGGACGTCGCCGTCGGGGCCGCGTTCGTGCCGCCGGCCAGCCTCCCGGACTTCGCCGAGCTGGCCCGGGCGGTGCTGCCGCCGGCCGTCTGGGACTTCGTCGACGGGGGCAGCGGCAGCGAGACCACGCTGGCCGCCAACCGGGCCGCGCTGGACCGGGTGGCGGTGCTGCCCCGGGTGCTGACCGGGGTGGACCGGCCGCACACCGAGGCCGCCCTGCCCGGCGGCCGGTACGCCATGCCGGTGGCGGTCGCGCCGATGGCGTACCAGAAGCTGCTGCACCCCGACGGCGAGCTGGCCCTCGCCGCCGCCGCCCGCGCGGCGGACGTCCCCTACGTGGCGAGCACCCTGGGCAGCACGCCGATCGAGGAGGTCACCGCGGTCGGCGGCGCGGTCTGGTTCCAGCTCTACTGGCTGCGTGACCGGGGCATGGTCGCCGACCTGCTGGACCGGGCGCACGACGCCGGCTGTTCCGCCCTGATGGTCACCGTCGACGTGCCGGTGCTCGGCCGGCGGTTGCGCGACGTGCGCAACGGATTCGCCCTGCCGCCGCACGTCACGGCCGCGAACCTGCCCGGCGGCCGGGACGACCTGGCACACCAGGGCACCCCGGGTGTCTCGGCGGTGGCGGTGCACACCGGCGCGGTCTTCGCCCCCGCGCTGAGCTGGGCGGACCTGGCCTGGCTGCGGGAGCGTACCCGGCTGCCGCTGCTGGTCAAGGGCATCCTCGACCCGCGTGACGCGGTGCGCGCGGCGGAGACCGGGGTGGACGCCGTGGTGGTCTCCAACCACGGCGGCCGGCAGCTCGACGGCGCGCCGGCCAGCGCCGCCGTGCTGCCCGAGGTGGTCGCGGAGGTGGGGGAGCGCTGCGCGGTGCTGCTCGACAGCGGCGTGCGCAGCGGCGCGGACGTGCTGCGCGCGCTCGCCCTCGGCGCGAGCGGCGTGCTGGTCGGGCGGCCTCTGCTCTGGGCCCTCGCGGCCGGCGGGCGGGCCGGCGCGGAGGCCGCGCTGGCCCTGCTCGGCGCCGAGCTGCGGGACGCGCTCACCCTCGCCGGCTGCGCCGACCCGGCCGCGGCCCGGCGGCTGCGCACCCTGATCGGAGGTTGACATGGAGCCGGTGGAGCTGACCGTCGCCGACCTGCACCCGTCGGTCGACGACCCCGCGCTGAACTCGATGAACTTCCTCAACGAGGTGGCGCAGCACTACCCGGACGCGGTGTCCCTGGCGGCCGGCCGCCCGTACGAGGAGTTCTTCGACTCGGCGGCGCCGGCCCGGCACCTGGACACCTTCCGCCGGCACCTCGCCGATGACCTGGGGTTGAGCCCCACGCAGGTGGACCGGACCCTGCTCCAGTACGGCCGGACCAAGGGCATCGTGCATCACCTGATCGCCCGCAACCTGGCCGTGGACGAGCAGCTCACCGTCGACCCGGAGACGATCGTGGTGACCGTCGGCTGCCAGGAGGCGATGTTCCTGGTGCTGCGGGCGCTGCGCGCCGGCCCGGATGACGTGCTGCTGGCCGTCGCTCCCACCTACGTCGGGTTGACCGGCGCGGCCCGGCTGGTGGACCTGCCGGTGCGTCCGGTCGCCGGTGGCCCGGACGGCGTCGACCTGGCGGATCTGCGCGCCCAGGTGCGCCGGGCGCGCGCCGAGGGGCTGCGCCCGCGCGGCTGCTACGTGATGCCCGACTTCGCCAACCCGTCCGGGGTCAGCATGGGCCTGGCGCAGCGGCGCCGCCTGCTCGACCTGGCCGCCGAGGAGGAGCTGCTGCTGATCGAGGACAACCCGTACGGCCTCTTCCCGGCCGCGGGCACCGAGCGGGTGCCCACCCTCAAGGCGCTGGACACCCGGCGCCGGGTGGTCTATCTCGGCTCGTTCGCCAAGACCGTGCTTCCCGGCGCCCGGGTCGGTTACGTGGTGGCCGATCAGCGGGTGGCCGGCTCCGACGGGACGATCGGGCCGCTCGCCGACCAGCTGGCCAAGATCAAGAGCATGGTCACCGTGAACACCTCGCCGATCGCCCAGGCGGTGATCGGCGGGGCGCTGCTGGCCCACGACTGCTCGCTGGTCGCGGCGACGGCCCGCGAGCGGGCCGCGTACGCGCGCAACCTGCGGCACATGGTGGACGGGCTGGCGGCCCGCTTCCCGGCCGGCGGGCCGGTGCGCTGGAACGTACCGGCCGGCGGCTTCTTCGTGGTGGTGACCGTCCCGTTCGCGGTGGACGACGCGCTGCTGCACCGCTCGGCCCGCAGTTACGGCGTGCTGTGGACCCCGATGGCGCACTTCTACGACGACGGGGCGCGGGTGAAGGCGCTGCGGTTGTCGGTCAGCGCGGTCACCCCGGCGCAGATCGAGCTGGGCCTGGACCGGCTGGCCGCCCTGGTCAGTGACGAGTTGGCGGCCGTGGGCAGCCCGGCCTGACGGCGCAGTGTCGCCGTTCCGCCACCACCCGTGTTCCCGGCCGCGCTGGCCACCGTTGATAATGGACGGATGGTTGCCTGGGAGTACGCCTTGCTGGTCCGCCGCTATCAGGGGCAGGGCCGCAATTTTCACGTCTCGTTCGTCTGGTACGCCCCGGACGGGTCCCGCACCGACGTGACACCCTACGGCGATACCGCGATCGCCCACCTGAACCGCGTCGGCCGGGAGGGCTGGGAACTGGTCTCCGCCGCCGAGGACGTGAACAACGTCCAGGGCAGCACCGAGGTCCACCGCTACCACCTCAAGCGCCCGCTGCGCTGACCGTCGCCGCCTCACCCCGGGCGCCGATCCCGACCGGTGCCGCCGGTGGGGCGGGAAACGCCGGACGCCCCGCCCGGCACGGCCGGACGGGGCGTCGCGGAGGCGGACCGGATCAGCCGAGGTCGACGGCCGGATACAGGGGGAAGCCGGCCAGCAGGTCGCTGGCCTGCTTGTTGACCTGGTCGGCGAGGGCCGGGTCGAGCACGTACTTCGCCTTGGACTCGCCCGGTCGGGTCTGGCTGAGCACGGTGTGGATCAGCTCGGCGGTGGCGTCCATCTCCGCGGTGCCCAGCCCCCGGGTGGTCAGCGCCGGGGTGCCGATCCGGATGCCGGAGGTGTACCAGGCGCCGTTCGGGTCCTGCGGGACGGCGTTGCGGTTGGTCACGATGCCGGAGTCGAGCAGCGCCTGCTCGGCCTGCCGCCCGGTGAGCCCGTAGCCGGAGACGTCGATCAGCACCAGGTGGTTGTCGGTGCCGCCGGTGACCAGCTTCGCGCCCCGGCGCAGCAACCCGTCGGCGAGCGCCTGGGCGTTGTCCACGATCCGGGAGGCGTAGTCGGCGAAGTCGGGGCGGCGGGCCTCGGCCAGCGCGACCGCCTTGGCGGCCATCACGTGCGGCAGCGGGCCGCCGAGCACCATCGGGCAGCCCCGGTCGACCTGGTCGGCCAGCTCCGGGCCGCAGAGCACCATGCCGCCGCGCGGGCCGCGCAGCGACTTGTGGGTGGTGGTGGTGACGATGTGCGCGTGCGGCACCGGGTCGAAGTCGCCGGTGAAGACCTTGCCGGCGACCAGGCCGGCGAAGTGCGCCATGTCGACCATGAAGGTGGCGCCGACCTCGTCGGCGATCTCCCGCATGATCCGGAAGTTGACCTTCCGGGGGTACGCCGAGTAGCCGGCCACCAGGATGAGCGGCTTGAACTCGCGGGCCGCCGCCCGCACCTGGTCGTAGTCGACCAGGCCGGTGGCCGGATCGGTGCCGTAGCTGCGCTGGTCGAACATCTTGCCGGAGATGTTCGGCCGGAAGCCGTGGGTCAGGTGCCCACCGGCGTCCAGCGACATGCCCAGCATCCGCTGGTTGCCCAGCTCGCGGCGCAGCGCGAACCAGTCCGCCTCGGTCAGCTCGTTGACCTGGCGCACCTGCGCCTTCTTCAGCGCGGGCGACTCCACCCGGTCGGCGAGGATCGCCCAGAAGGCGACCAGGTTGGCGTCGATGCCGGAGTGCGGCTGCACGTACGCGTGGGCCGCGCCGAACAGCTCCTTGGCGTGCTCGGCGGCGAGCGCCTCGACGGTGTCCACGTTCTGGCAGCCGGCGTAGAAGCGGCGCCCGATGGTGCCTTCGGCGTACTTGTCGCTGAACCAGTTGCCCATGGCCAGCAGGGTGGCCGGGGAGGCGTAGTTCTCGCTGGCGATGAGCTTGAGTGATTCGCGCTGGTCGGCCAGCTCGGCCCCGATGGCGTCCGCCACCCGCGGCTCGACGGCGCGGATCACCTCCAGCGCGCTGCGGAAGGCGGTGGATTCGGCGTTCGGCGACATGCGACCTCCTGATGACGTGCGGAAGGCCCAGGCGCTCGGCGTGCGTCCTCATGACGGGACCGCTTCCCGATGGTTCTCCATCCCCACGCGCCAGTCACGGCCCGGCCTGATCCTACCGGGTACGCCCGGCCCGGCCGCCGGGTCACCCGGACGTCCCCGGGGTGTCGCCCGGCCCGGCCGGTGGCGGCGGCGGGGATTAGCCGCCGTGGTGGTGGGCAGGACACCGGACGGGGCGGTCACGGTGCGTGCGGGCCGCGCCCGCGACGAGGGGAGTGAGCAGGGATGACCACATCATCCACCGACCGACCGCTCGCGGTGGTGACCGGAGCGTCCAGCGGCATCGGGTACGAGCTGGCGGCGCAGTTCGCCGAGCACGGGTACGACCTGGTGATCGCCGCGGAGGACGACGGGATCACCGCGGCGGCGGAGCAGTTGCGCCGCGACGGCGGCCCGCTGGTGCAGCCGGTCCGCGCCGACCTGGCCACCGCCGAGGGGGTGGAGGAGCTGGCCGCCGCGGTGGCGGCCACCGGCCGCCCGGTCGACGCCCTGGCCCTCAACGCCGGCCGGGGCGCGGGCGGGTCCTTCGTCGGCGGCACCGACCTGCGCGACGAGCTGACCGTCATCGACCTCAACGTCCGCTCGACGGTGCACCTGGCCAAGCTGCTGCTGCCCGGGATGGTGCGGCGGAGGCAGGGCCGGGTGCTGTTCACCTCGTCGATCGCCGCCACCATGCCCGGGGCGTACCAGGCGGTCTACAACGCCTCGAAGTCGTTCGTGCAGTCCTTCGCCGAGGGGGTGCGCAACGAGCTGAAGGACAGCGGGGTCACGGTGACCTCGCTGATGCCCGGCCCGACCGACACCGAGTTCTTCGACCGGGCCGACATGGAGGACACCCGGGTCGGCCAGGGGCCCAAGGACGACCCGCGGAAGGTGGCCGAGGATGCGTTCGAGGCGCTGATGAAGGGGGAGCACAAGGTCGCCGCCGGTTCCCTGGTCAACAAGATCCAGGTGGCCGCCGGCAAGATCATCCCGGACCGGCTGAAGGCCGAGCAGCACCGGAAGATGGCCGAGCCCGGCTCGGGCGACTGAACCCGACGCGAGCGGGACCGCCCCTTCTCGCCCGGGGCGGTCCCGCTCGCGTCGCGTCGCGGTCTCAGGCGACCACGGCGTCCAGCGACTTCTTCAGCGCCTTCGGGGCGGTCGGGGTCTTCGGCGCCTTCGGGCGCAGGTCGATCATCCGCTGCCCGATCTCCTGCAGCTGGTTACGGCCGAGCGCGTCACGGACCTTCGGGAACCACTCCTGTTCCTCCTCCTCGACGTGGTGCAGCACGTTCTCAATCAGCACCGTCGTCTTGGCGTTGTACCGCTCGTCGTCGGCGTCCATGGCGTACAGCTCGAAGCAGAGCACGTCGGCCACGTGGTGCTCCTCGTACGACTCGAGAATGTCGTCCTCGACGTCCGGCACCAGCTTGCGCACCTCCGGGTACATGACCTCGTTCTCGAGGTAGGTGTGCACGGTCAGGGCCTCGAGGATCTGGGTGACCAGCTTCTTCCGCTCGCTCGCCGGCCCCTCCTCGGCATCCTGGAAGGCCTTGAACAGGCGGCGCATCTCCTTGTGGTCCTCTTTGAGCAGGACGATGGCATCGGTGGACACCGGTGACCTCCTAGAGTCGGCTGATGTCGCCCCGGTACCCCCGCCTCTACCTGGACAAACGGATGGGGCCCGGCGACAGGTCGCCGGGCCCCACCGAGGGTTGGAGCTACCGCACCACGTTGTAGGCGTCGACCATGCCGGCGCCGTAGAACGAGTTACGCGCGCCGCCGGAGCAGGTCGCGTCGTAGAGGTGCGGGTCGGTCGACGAGATCAACGGGACCGGGTTGTAGACGCCCGCCGGGCAGGCCTGGGCCACCGCCGTACGCTCCAGGAACGACGCCAGCTGGCCCGGCTTCATCCCCGGGTGCGCGGAGAGCGCCAGCGCCGCGACGCCGGTGGCGTGCGGGCCGGACATCGAGGTGCCCTGCTTGTAGCCCCACCCGTTGGTCCGGGTGGTGGTGTTGAAGGTGGTGGACAGGATGGCGTCGCTGCTGGTCGAGCGCACGCCCTGGGTCCGGTACCGGGTGTCGCCGCCCGGTGCCGTCACGTCCACCACGCCCTGCCCGTACGAGGAGTAGTAGCTCTTCTCCCCGGTCGGGCCGACCGCCGACACGGTCACCACACCCGGCGCCTCGGCCGGCAGGTCGAGGCAGGCGTTGGTGAGGTTCTCGCGGTTCTCCGGCGTCCCGTTGTTCGGGCTGCCGGTGTCGGTGATCTTGTGGGCCAGGTCGTAGTTGGAGTTGCCCGCAGACGCCACGTTGAGCACGCCCTTGGACTGCGAGTAGCGGATCGCCCGCTGCACGGCCTGCCACACCGGACGCTGGCGCGCGTCGTTGCGGCAGTTCAGCTCCCACGGGTCGATGTAGTAGCTGTTGTTGGTCAGCTGCATCCCGTGCTCGGCGGCCCAGACGAACCCGCAGACCGCGGCCTCCGGGAAGATGTAACCGTCGTCGTTGACCACCTTCACGGCGGCGACCTTGACGCCCGGGGCGATGCCGGTCACGCCGACGCCGTTGACGGCGGCGGCGATGGTGCCGGCCACGTGGGTGCCGTGGTCGCTGGTGGTCGGGTTCCACGCCGCCTCGGTGGTGTCGGTGACACCGCCGATGCAGGACGTGCTCTTGTCCTTGGCGATCTGGGTCGCCAGGTCCGGGTGGCTGCTGGAGATGCCGCTGTCCAGCACGCCGACGACGACGTCCGGGCTGCCGTTGTTCACCGCGTGGGCCTGCGGCAGGTGGATCATGTCCATGTCCCACTGCAGGTTGTAGAGCGGCTCCGTGGTCGGGTCGCCGGTGGCGGCGGCGACGTCGGCCGCGGCGACCTCCACGGTCTCGCCCTCGTCGAGGGCGGTGCCCAGGCCGGCGGTGGACGCGACCGACTCCACGCCGGCGCCCGCCACCTGGGTGGCGAAGGCCGGGTTGGTGGAGCGGACGACGAGCACGCCGATCTGGTCGTAGCTGGCCACGACGGTGCCCTTGGCGGCCGCCACGCGGGCGGCGGCCTTGCTGGTGTTGGCGCCCTGCGGGGCGAGGACCAGATACGAGGTGTCCGGTCCGGCGGCCGCCGCCGGAGCCAGCCCGCCGGTGACGGCGAGGCCGGCGCCGAGCGTCATCGCGGACGCGGCGGCCAGTGTCTTGCGACGGAGGTTCTTCACACAGACTCCCAGGGGGCCGATCTGGCCGGGATCCGCAGCCTGGCGGGCAGCGGGCCGGCGGAGAACAGGCAGGTCGCCTGCTCTCGGGCAATCAGCGTAGGGAGCGGGTGTGTTGTTACACACACCCGAACGGGCAGACCACAACCGTCAGACGGTAGCCAGCGTGTAGGGGATCTCGTCGAGCAGTTCCCGGGCCAGGAAGCCGATCCGGCCGTACCGGGGCACCAGGCGTTGCCCGCTCACCGCGTGCGCGAACGCGGCCCAGCAGGCGGCCTGCGCCGGTTCCGCGCCACGGGAGAGCAGGCCGGCGAGCAGGCCGGCGCGCACGTCACCGCTGCCGGAGGTGCCGAGACCGGCGTCGCCGCTCTCCTCCCGCCAGCACTGCCCGTCCGGGGTGGCGATGTGGCCGTAGAGCGAGACCACCGCGTCGTAGCGGCGGGCCACCTCGGCCGCCGCCGCGTCCAGGTCGTCGCCGGGCTCGTCGCCGAGCAGGTGCCGGGCCTCGGTGAGGTTCGGGGTGAGCACCACCCGGCGGCCGGAGCCGACCAGCAGGTCCGGCTCGTGGCTGAGCGCGCCGAGGGCGTACGCGTCGAGCACCAGCGCCGTCTCCGGCCGGGCCGCCTCGAGGACCAGGTGCAGCAGGCCGCCGGTGGCGTCGATGTCCGTGAGCCCGGGCCCGACGGTCACCACGTCCGCCTCGGCGACCAGCCCGCCGAGCAGGTCGCCCGGGTCGCCGCGCACCGCGCCGTCGCCGGTCTCGGGCAGGCCCACGACGAGCGCCTCGGGCACCTGGATGCTCAGCGCGGCGGCGGTGGACTCGGCGGCGGCCAGTTGCAGCACCCCCGCACCGGCGCGCAGCGCGGCGACCCCGGCCAGCAGCACCGCGCCGGGGGTGAACCGGGCGCCGCCGACCACCAGCACGGTGCCGCGGGCCTCCTTCCCGCCGGTCGGCACGGGCAGCGCCCAGTCGCGCAGCAGCGCGGGCGTGATCACCTCAGACCGGTTCGGCATGGACCTCGTCCTCCCTGGTCGGCCGCGCGCCCTGCTGGTGCAGGTGGGCCACGTCGTTGAACACCGCCGGGACCAGCCGGCCGGAACGGTCGGCGGACCAGCCGGTCACCGAGCAGTTGGCGATGACGTGTTCGCGGGTCAGCGCCATCAGCTCGCTCTCGGTCAGCCCTTCGACGAGGTAGCGGAGCAGGAAGACCAGCGCGTCGTGCCCGAAGAGCAGCACCCGGCCGCCCGCGTGGTCACGGCGCAGGTCGCCCAGGAGCGCGCGGAGCCGCAGCGCCACATCGGTCCACGACTCGCCGCCGGGCGGCCGGTAGTAGAACTTGCCGAGCCGGGCGCGGCGCTGCGCCTCCTCCGGGTACCGGTGCTGGACGCCGTGCCCGGTGAGGCCGTCGAGGACGCCGAGTTCCCGGTCCCGCAACCGCTCGTCGAGGCTCACCGGCACGTCCGTGCCGTCCAGGGCCAGCTCGGCGGTCCGCACCGCCCGCAGGTACGGCGACACCACGGCGACGTCCGGCCGGCGGTCGGCGGGCAGCCCGGCCAGCCAGCGGCCGGTGGCCCGGGCCTGCTCCTCACCGGTGGGGGAGAGCGGCACGTCGGCGTCCCGGTGGCTGAGGTCGATCAGCTCGGCGCCGGACGCCTCGGCCGCCGTCGCCGCGACGTTCGCGGTGCTCTCCCCGTGCCGGATGATCCAGAGCCCTGCCAGTTCCGCCATGCCGGCTGCGGTACCCCCGGCCCAGGCCGGATAACCGTGCCGGCGGCCCCCGCCACGGATACGCCGCCGCGGGCTGCGCGGGGATCTTCCTCTTCGTCGGGGTGCCGCTGATCGGCCTCGGGGCGCTGCTGGTCGCCTGACGACCTCCCCGCGCGCGGGCCCCCGGCGTCGTACGGTGTGAGGCGTGGCGACCACGGCGGCCGAGGAGATCCGGGTGGGGGAGCGGCTGGTCCGCGTCTCCAGCCCCGACAAGCCCTACTTTCCGGAACGCGGGCTGACCAAGCTGGACGTGGTCCGCTACTTCCTGGCCGTCGGTGACGGCATCCTGCGCGCCCTGCGCGACCGGCCCACCATGCTGGAGCGTTGGCCGCGCGGCGTCTTCGAGGGCGCGAAGGTGGCCACCCGGCAGACCAACAAGGGCGACGCGTTCTACCAGAAGCGCCTGCCCGCGGGCGCGCCCGACTGGGTACGCACCGCGCACATCACCTTCCCGAGCGGCCGGACCGCCGACGAGGTGGCCCCCAGCGAGCTGGCCGTGGTGATCTGGGCGGCCAACCTGGGCACCCTGCGGTTTCACCCGTGGCCGGTGTCGAAGACCGACGTGGAGCACCCCGACCAGCTGCGCATCGACCTCGACCCGATGCCGGGCGTTGACTTCGCCCAGGTGGTGCCGGTGGCCCACGAGGTGCGGGCGTTCCTCGACGAGCTGGGCCTGGTGGGCTACCCGAAGACCACCGGCGGGCGGGGCATCCACGTCTACCTGTCGATCGAGCCGCGGTGGAGCTTCGGCGAGTGCCGGCGGGCGGTGCTGGCCCTGGGGCGGGAGATGCAGCGCCGGCTGCCGGACCTGGTCACCACCACCTGGTGGCGGGACCAGCGGGACCGACCGGTCTTCGTCGACTACAACCAGATGGCCCGGGACCACACGGTGACCTCGGCGTACTCGATCCGGCCCACCCCGCGCGCGCTGGTCTCCGCCCCGCTGGACTGGGCCGAGCTGGACGACGCCCGGCCGGAGGACTTCGACGTGCTGAGCCTGCCGGCCCGGTTCGCCGAGCGGGGTGACCCGCATGCCGGCCTCGACGACCGCCGGTTCTCCCTGGAGCCGCTGCTGGAGCTGGCCGACCGGGAGGGCCTGGAGGCCCCGCCGGAGCGCTGAGCGCCGTCACTGCCAGGGGCTCTGTGTCCCGTCGTACTCCTCGAAGACCAGCCAGGTCCGGGTCGACAGCACCCCGGCGATGCTCTGCACCCGGTCCAGCACCACGTCCCGCAGGGTGGCGTTGTCCGGCGCCCGGACCAGGGCCAGCACGTCGTGCTCGCCGCTGAGCAGGGCGACGTGCTCGATGTAGCGCACCTGGGCCAGCTCGGCCGACACCTCGCGCCAGGTGTTCTGCTCGATGGTCAGCGCGATGTACGCCGAGGTGCCCAGCCCGGCCGGCTCCGGCGCCACCAGCGCCCGGAACCCGGCGATCACCCCGTCCCGCAGCAGCCGCTCCACCCGGGCGTACGCGTTGGTGCGCGAGACGTGCACCCGTTCGGCCAGCGTACGGGTGGAGAGCCGACCGTCGCGGACGAGTTCGTGCAGGATCCGCCGGTCGACCTCGTCCAGCGGCCCGGCCGAACGTCCCGTTCCGGCCGCCGCGCCCGGTGTGGTGCCGGTCTCCTGGCTCATGACGCCCTCATCTCGCTGCCATTCGTCCCGCGTTCATCCCGGATGTTGAGTCAATCATCCAACAGCAGGAGCATAGGGCCACCACACGTCCAGGAGGTCCCCGCCGTGACGACCACACCCCAGGCGGTCCGCAGGGCATCCCCCCGCACCCGCCGGCCGGCCACCCCGGCCGCCCCCGATCCGTCGGCCGGCCTGCTGCCGCACACCGAGCCGGTCCGCCTGCTCGACCCGGACGGCACCCCGCTGCCGGCCCGGGACGACTACCCGGAGCCGCCCGTCGAGGAGCTGCGGGAGATGTACCGGCGGATGGTCGTCGGCCGCCGCTTCGACGTGCAGGCCACCGCGCTGACCAAGCAGGGCCGGCTCGCCGTCTACCCGTCCTCCCGGGGCCAGGAGGCCTGCCAGGTCGGCGGCGTCCTGGCGCTGCGCGACACCGACTGGGTCTTCCCCACCTACCGCGAGTCGATGGCGCTGACCGCCCGCGGCATCGACCCGGTCGAGGTGCTCACCCTGCTGCGCGGCGACTGGCACTGCGGGTACGACCCGGCCGCCGCGCACACCGCGCCGCAGTGCACCCCCCTCGCGACCCAGTGCGTGCACGCCGCCGGGCTGGCTTACGGGGAGTCCTACCAGGGGCGCGACACCGTGGCGCTGGCCTTCATCGGCGACGGCGCGACCAGCGAGGGCGACTTCCACGAGGGGGTCAACTTCGCCGCCGTGTTCAAGGCCCCGGTGGTCTACTTCGTGCAGAACAACAAGTACGCGATCAGCGTGCCGCTGTCCCGGCAGACCGCCGCGCCGAGCCTGGCCTACAAGGGCGTCGGCTACGGCGTGCCCAGCGAGCAGGTCGACGGCAACGACCCGGTGGCCGTGCTCGCGGTGCTCACCCGGGCCGTCGCGCACGCCCGCGCCGGCCAGGGGCCGTTCCTGGTCGAGGCGCACACCTACCGCATGGAACCGCACACCAACGCCGACGACCAGACCCGCTACCGGGACGCCGAGGAGGTCGAGGCGTGGCGGGACCGCGACCCGATCGCCCGGCTGGAGGCGTACCTGCGCAACCGGGGCGCGCTGGACGACGCCGCCGTCGCGGCGATCGCCGAGGAGGCCGAGGCGTACGCCGCCGCGCTGCGCGACCGGATGAACGCCCAGCCGGCGGTGGACCCGCTCAGCCTCTTCGACCACGTGTACGCCGAGCCGACCCCGCAACTGGTCGAGCAGCGCGAGCAGGTCCGCGCCGAACTGGCCGCGGCCGGCGACGAGGAGGGGGACGCCTGATGGCCACCATGACCATGGCGAAGGCGCTCAACGCGGCGCTCGCCGACGCGATGCTCGACGACGAGCGGGTGGTGGTCTTCGGTGAGGACGTCGGCCAGCTCGGCGGTGTCTTCCGGATCACCGACGGGCTGCAGGCCCGGTTCGGCGACAAGCGCTGCTTCGACACCCCGCTCGCCGAGGCCGGCATCGTCGGCTTCGCCGTCGGCCTGGCCATGTCCGGGCTGCGGCCGGTGGTCGAGATGCAGTTCGACGCCTTCGCGTACCCGGCGTTCGAGCAGATCGCCTCGCACGTGGCGAAGTTGCGCAACCGCACCCGGGGCGCGCTGAGCGTGCCGATCGTCATCCGGGTCCCGTACGCCGGCGGCATCGGCGGCGTGGAGCACCACTGCGACTCGTCCGAGGCGTACTACGCGCACACTCCGGGCCTGAAGGTGGTCACCCCGGCCACCGTCGAGGACGCGTACTCGCTGCTACGCGAGGCAATCGACGACCCGGACCCGGTCGTGTTCATGGAGCCCAAGAAGCTCTACTTCGCCAGCGCCGAGGCGGAACTGCCGGCCCGGACCGCGCCGTTCGGCACGGCGGTCGTCCGCCGGCCCGGCACCGACGCCACCCTCGTCGCGTACGGGCCGGCCGTGCCGGTGGCGTTGGAGGCCGCCGAGGCGGCCCGCGAGGAGGGCTGGGACCTGGAGGTGGTCGACGTGCGCAGCATCGTGCCGTTCGACGACGCCACGGTCACCGCCTCGGTGCGCAGGACCGGCCGCTGCGTGGTGATCCAGGAGGCGCAGGGCTTCGCCGGGGTCGGCGCGGAGATCGCCGCCCGGGTCCAGGAGCGCTGCTTCCACGCCCTGCACGCCCCGGTGCTGCGGGTGTCCGGGCTGGACATCCCGTACCCGGCGCCGATGCTGGAGCACACCCACCTGCCGTCGGTGGACCGGGTGCTGGACACCGTGGCCCGGCTGCAGTGGGACGACCAGCCCGACACCCGGTGGGTGGCAGCATGAGCGAACGCACCGAGCGGAGCGAGGGCCGTGAGCGAGTGCCCGGCCAGCGCGGCATGAGCGAACGCACCGAGCGGAGCGAGGGCCGTGAGCGAGTGCCCGGCCAGAGCAGCATGACCACCACGACCGGCACCCGGGACTTCCTCCTGCCCGACCTCGGGGAAGGGCTGAGCGAGGCGGAGATCGTCGAGTGGCGGGTCGCCGTCGGCGACGTGGTGACCGTGGACCAGAGCGTCGTCGAGGTGGAGACCGCCAAGGCCGTCGTGGACGTGCCCTGCCCGTACGCCGGCCGGGTCGTCGCCCTGCACGGCGCGGCGGGTGAGGTCCGCCCGGTCGGCCAGCCGCTGATCACGATCGCTCCGCTCGACGGGGAGGCCGAGGGCGACCCGCACGCCACCTACCGCGAGGAGGAACGTGCCGGCTCCGGCAACGTCCTCATCGGGTACGGCACCGGCCACGGCGGCTCCGGACGGCGGCGGCGCCCCCGGCTGGCCCTCGCTCCCGAACCCGCGGCCGGCGCCTCGGCCGGGCCCGGCGGACCGGGGACGACCGTCCCGCCGACGGCCGCCGACCCGACCCGGGGCGGCGCGACGGCGACCGTGGGCGGGC
Organism: Micromonospora sp. HK10; assembly: GCF_000982955.1. GTDB lineage: Bacteria > Actinomycetota > Actinomycetes > Mycobacteriales > Micromonosporaceae > Micromonospora. The sequence goes on from NZ_KQ058794.1 coordinate 74,158, forward strand.
CCGCCTCGATGACCGGTAGCGGGCCGCTCGCCGCGGCCTCGACCGGCGGCGCCGGGAGGCCGGTCCAGGACCGGTCGGCCGGCGCTCCGCTGGTCATCTCCCCGATCGTCCGGCGGCTCGCGAAGGAGCGCGGCGTCGACCTGGCGTCGCTGACCGGCACCGGGCCCGGCGGCGTGATCCGCCGGGCGGACGTGGAGGCAGCGCTGGCCGCGCCGCTGGCGGCCGTGCCGGACGCGCCCGCGGCGCACGTCGGGCTCGCCCCGGCCGCCGACGGGGACGTGGTCATTCCGCTCACCGGCATCCGCAAGGCGATCGCGGACAAGCTCTCCCGCAGCCGGCGGGAGATCCCCGAGGTGACCATCTGGGTCGACGTGGACGCGACCGGGCTGCTGGCGACCCGGGCCGCGATCAACGCCGCCACCCCGGACGCGCCGGTCAGCATCCTGGCCCTGCTGGCCCGGATCTGCCTCAGCGGGCTGCGAAAGTACCCGCAGCTCAACGCCCACGTCGACACCGAGGGCCAGCGCATCGTCCAGTCGGCCGGCGTGCACCTGGGCATCGCCGCGCAGACCGACCGGGGGCTGGTCGTGCCGGTGCTCCGCGACGCCCAGCGGCTGACCACCCGGGAGTTGGCCGCCGCCCTGGCCGAGACCACCGCCGCGGCCCGGGCCGGCACCCTGCCCCCGGCGCGGCTGACCGGCGGCACCTTCACCTTGAACAACTACGGGGTGTTCGGCGTGGACGGTTCCACCCCGATCATCAACCACCCGGAGGCGGCGCTGCTCGGTGTGGGGCGCATCGTGGACAAGCCGTGGGTGGTCGACGGGCAGTTGGCGGTCCGCAAGGTCACCCAGCTCAGCCTCACCTTCGACCACCGGGTCTGCGACGGCGGGGTGGCCGGCGGGTTCCTCCGCCACGTGGCGGACTGCGTCGAGCAGCCCGCCCTGCTGGTGGCGAACGTCTGACCCGGGGCGGCGCCCGCGGTGGTACACCACCGCGGGCCGCCGTCCCCGACCGCCCGCTCCTTCCCCGCAATTTCCGCGAATTCGCGGCGAAAGGCGAATCACGGCGGCCCGAATGTCGTACGGAATGGCGATCGCAATACCACTCGATGCGCCCGACCGGTAGCACACCGTGGACAATTTCCGGGGTACGGCAGCGTCGGAAGTTAGGCCCATGGCCGGGACACCAATGCGGGCGCGCTCTCGATAGAGTCCAGGGCTATGCGGGTCAGCGCACTCCGTCGATGGATGATGCCGTCGCTGTGTGGCCCGCTGCTGTTCCTCACCCTGTTCGCCCTGGCCGCCTGCGGGAAGGATGAGCCGGCCGACAGGGCGGCCGCCGAGGCGTTGCTCTGCCTGTCGCCCGCCGAGCGACCGGCGGTGGCGCGGGCCGCCGTGCTGCTCCGGCTCGCCACCGCCGCACCCGCCGCCGACCAGGTCCACGACGACGGTCGGGACTGGCCGCTGGAGGAGTGGCGCGGGCAGCACCGGGAGGACTTCGCCCGCGCCTGCGGTGTCGCGGTCGCCGCCGCCCAGCTCGACGAGGGCGGCACCGGCGCCGGCTCCGCCGGGTCGACCTGGAAGGTGCTCTGGCCACTGTTGGTCGGCGCGGCGCTGACCCTGCTGACCACCACCGCCACCACCGGCTGGCGGGAGTGGATGACCGAGGTACGCAAGCACTCCGCCGCGCTGCGCACCGACGCCCGGGCGTTCGTCACCGCCGTCATCGGGTTCATGGACGCGGCAACCGACGCCAGCCGGCCGGTGCCCCGCGGGGAGACGCTGGACGACCTGCGCACCCGGTTGCAGCTCACCCTGGCGGAGACGCCCCGCCCGGACCGGCACCCCGAGGTCGGGCGGATGCTCGCCGAGCTGGACGACGGAGCGCTCGGGTCCGGGCTGACAGCCGGCTGGTCGACGCCGGAGGTGCGCCGCCCGCAGGGCGAGCGGGCCGTGCGGGTGCGCTCCGCCCTCGACGACCTGCGCGCCGGCGTGCGGACGGTCGCCGAGGCCCGGGAACGACCGATCCGCGCGGCCCTGCTGTCCCGCCGCCGGCATCCCACCCCGCCCCCCGCCGTCGCGGCCGCCGACCCGCCCACCGAGTCCCCACGGAGCATGGCATGAGTCCGAACGGCGAGCCGCTACGGAACCCGTTCGACATCAGGGAACTGGGGCCGGCGGCGGAGGGCGCGCTGCAGCCGTGGGGTTATCCCGAGCACGAGCACCTCTACCTGGGGGTGGACCAGACCCAACAGGCCTACGATCGGTTCGTCGAGTTCCTGCCGCCGATGCGCAAGGACGGCAAGCAGCCCGGCCGGCTGGTGGTGGTGACGGGCGAGCGTGGATCGGGCAAGACCTCGCTGATCCACCGGTGTGTCCACCACCTCCAGCAGGCGCTCGCCGACACCACCCTGAAGATCGTCGACCTGACCCGGTACGAGCCGTTCACCCCGCCGGCGCCCGACGGCCGTTCGGAGCTGTGGAGCTACTTCGACCGGCTCGCCCACCGGGTACTCACCGACGTGCACCTCGAGGACGCCAACTATCCCGAGCCGGGGACCGCGCCCGCGCCCTCGGCGTACCGGACGCTCAGCAGCCAGCTGCGCTCCCGCGGCGAGTTCGCCGCGATCATCCTGCCGGCCTTCCTCGACCAGGTGAACAGCCCGGGCCAGGAGGGGGACTTCGCCCCGGAACACCCGGTCCACCACTACATGGGCTTCCGCGTCGAGCGGGTCTTCTTCTTCCTGGAGAGCCGCAACCCGGACGCGGTCCGGGCCTGGCACCGGCAGCTGGACGGGAACGGAAAGGCCGAGGCGATCGTGCTCAGTCTCGGCCCGCTCAAGGCGAACGACGGCTGGACCTACGCCAGCGGCCGGCTGGCCCGCAATCCCGACCTGGGCTGGCCGAAGGCCGACAAACAAATGATGGAAAAGCTCGTTCCGGCCGACCCCGGCTTAACGCTGAGCGCACTGCGTGAGTTGTGTCACGATGTGTGGACGCGGGCGATTGCCGACGGCGACGCCACCATCACCGACGAGCACATCAGCACATTCTACGAGCGCCAGGCGGAGTCCTTCGAGGAGCGTCGCCCGTACCCGCCGGACGACCCCCCGGTCACGGAGGACCCCGCGGCTCCGCGCACAGGAGGACCACCGGAGGCGCCGCAGCCACCAGCGACCGACGAGGACGAGTCAGGGGATCAGACCGATGCCAAGTGACCAGGCAGTGCGGCCGACCCCGGACGGTGCCGGTCGACCCGGGCGCACGCTCTTTCCGGCGGACGGTGTCAACCCCTACCTACCGACCCCGGTGGCCCGGGTCGGCGACAGCGCGACCAGCGTGGTCACCGTGGCCACCACGGCAGTGGTCCGCGCCAGGGCGGCGCTGGACGAGTACCTGCGCGCGCCGCACACCCCCGAGCAGCCCCGCAAGGGCCGGGTCCTGACGCTCGTGGGCGACTTCGGCACCGGCAAGACGCACCTGACGGCCGCGCTGCGCCGCCGGGTCCTGGAGTCGGCCCCGGCCGCCGACCCGGTCTATCTCGACGCTCCGAACGGGACCTTCGTCGACCTCTACCGGCGATTCATCGCGCAGGTGAAACGCCCGCGGGTGATGGACCTGCTCAGCGACTACTACGCCGAGGTGGTCGCCGACGAGCTGGAGGCGACGCCGTACGCCGCCCGGACCGCCGCGCGGCTGCGGCAGGGGGAGATCGACCCGGTCGCGGTGGTCGCCCGGCTGCACCTGCCCGACCGGCTGCTGCTGCAACGGATGCAGGCCACCCTGATCAGGGTCACCCGGGACAACGACCTCGGTACGGCCTTCACCCTGCTGCTCCAGCCCGAGGTGCAGACGCTGGTCTGGGACTGGCTGACCGGCAACCCGCCCCGGGACTTCCTCCAGGAGCGGGGGATCTTCCGCACCATCGCCACCGACAGCGCCGCGCTGGACGCGATGGCCGCGTTCGGGCGGCTGCACCGGGACCGGGGCCGTCCCGCGGTGCTGATGATCGACGAGTTCGACCGGGTGTTGTCGGCGGTGGAAAGCCGCAGCGACTTCGCCGACCGGATGGGGCCGTTCAAGCGGATGCTGGAGGCGGTCGGCGAGTCCGGCGCCTTCGTGGTGCTCGCCGGCATGCCCGAGATAGTCAAGATCCCCGACGAGAGCACCCGGCAGCGGCTGGGCGAGATCGTCGAGCTCACCCCGATGACCGTCGCGGAGGTCCAGGAGTTCATCCGGTCGTCGCACCGGGCCGTCCGGGGGGACGACGCGCTGGAGCCGTTCACCCAGCAGGCGGTGGAGACCCTGGTCGCCCTGACCAAGGGCGTACCCCGACAGTTCATCACCCTCTGCCACTACCTCTACGGCTGGGCGCAGGGGACGCAGGAGCTGATCAGCCCGGAGGTGGTGCGCCAGGTCAGCGGCGCCCACTTCGACCTCGCCAGCGTGCTCGACGTCCGCCGGGAGGTCCACCAGGTCCTCACCAAGGTGGGGATCCGGGTCTCGAGCGGACACCTGCGGGAGCCCGGCGGGGAGGCACCGGTCGACTACTGGGTCTCCGACTCCCAGGGGGAGTACCGCTGCGCGATCCTGCTCGCCGGCGGGGTGGTGTCCCCGGCCGACGTCACGGAGGTTCGGCAACGCGCCGCCCGGGCCCGCGCGGAGGCCGGCTCGGTGGAGGTCGTCCTGGTGGTGGTCGGCTACCTGACCGAGGCGTTCGCCGCCCAACTCGTGCCGATCCTCAAGCCCAACGACCCGATCGTCTACGGCCGCGAGTCCTTTCCGGAGACCCTCCAGTCGGTGGTCACCGGCGTGCTGCGGCGCCACCGGGAGACGGTCACCGCCAACCCGCTCGAGGTGATCATCGACGGGGTGGAACGGATCACCCGGCAACAGTCCACCACCCAGGAGCTGATCGAGTACGTGGCGCAGCACCTGGCCGGGATCGGCGAGACCACCGAGCGGCAACTGAGCGAGATCCGCCGCGAGGTGGCCAGCACCACCCGGGGCGGCGAACCGCCGGCCTCGGCCCGCTCCGCCGCCACCCCGACGCTGGCCGCCGTCGACGAGCTCTTCCAGGACGCGTTACGACTGCTCAGCTCCATCGACCGGATGGAGGACGACCTGAGCGCGGTGTTCGTCGAGACGCCGGGCCGTCCGGCGAACGCCGGGGTGCGCGCCGTGCAGGCGCGGCTCAGACAGCAGGAGGGGTTCAGCCCGCTGGGCACCGCGGTCTTCCTCGGCAAGCTCGTGCAGGCCTTCCAGCACGCCTTCCTGGACTGGTACGACGCCTCCGAACTGCGCGCCGGCGGCCAGCCGAGCCCGGCCGAGCGGGACCGGCTGGATCGGATCTGCACCCGATACGAGGCGCTCTACCACGACATCCCGCTGGACGAGCTGAAGAAGCTGGTCGAGTCCAGCGCCCGCGACCCGGAGCACGAGGGCATCGTCTCCCGGCTGGCCGGCCCGACGATCCGGCTCGACGACATCCGGCGTACCTTCGCCGAACTGGGTGTCCGGGTGGGACGCGCGGTGGACGGTTCGGCGGGCCGGCCCGGCTGACCCGGCGGGTTCGCGCGGCGCGGGGTCGACGGCTCAGCGCAGTTCCCGCTCGACCGCCGGGGCCGCGGCGGCGGGGTCCGCTCCGGCCTGCACCGGCGGTACCGGAGGCCCGGGGGGATCGGGGCGGGCGGCGGCCGGGCCCACCGGCGGCGGCTTCGGCCGCCAGCCGTTCTCCAGCACGCCGTTGGTGGCGGCGTGCAGCACCGCGACCACCAGGATGGCCGGGGCCACCACCCCCACCGTGCCGGGCACGCTCGGCTCCAGCAGGAGGGCGAGGATGATCGCGGTGATCCCGTTCTGCTGCCCGAGCGCCAGGTAGGCCCGGTCGCGCCGGCTGATCCGGGCCGGGATGACCAGGCCGACCACGACCTGGGCGGCGAAGGCGGCCAGCCCCAGCACCAGGCCGGCCCACGGGTCGACCCCCTGGGCCAGGGCCAGTCCCAGCAGGAAGCACGCGGCCAGGAAGGCGCCCTGGGTCACCCGGCCGAGCAGCCGGCCCAGCGGCGGCCGGAAGAAGAGCCCCAGCAGGGCGACGCCGAGGGCCAGGGAGTAGACGACGGCGACCGCGAGCAGGGCCAGCAGGACCGCCGTCTCGACGACGGCCGGGCGGACCGCGCCCCCCGGCCGCCGCTGCGCCCGTCCGCCCGGCAGCCGCCGCAGCGCCCCCCACGCCAGCAGGCCGAGCGCGCCCAGCGCCAGGTTCTGGGCGACGCTGGCACCGATCGAACCGGCGGCGGGACCGACGGTCGCCAGCCGGCCGGTGCCGGCGGAGCCGAGCTGGAGCAGCCAGGCGGCGCCGTAGACGGTCAGCACCACGGTGATCGGGTCGTCGAACGACGCCCAGGCCGCCAGGAGCGCCTTGGCCCGCGCCGACATCCGGGACCCGGCGGTCATGGCCGCGACCGCCAGCGGGTCGATCTGGGCCACCGCGAGCCCGAGCACGGCGTAGCGGGGCTCCCGGAAGACGAGGTACATGGTGCCGGCGATCAGCGCGGCCTTGGCCAGCACCCCGACGGTCACGGCGAGCAGCACGGTGCCGGCGCCGACCCGCAACTCCTCGCGGGAGATGCCGTGGGTGCTGCTGTAGAGGCCGACGACCAGCAGCGCCCCGGCCACGGCGAGGTAGCCGACGGAGTTCTCCCGGACCTGCACTCCGGCCACGGCGGCCAGCAGCCAGCCGGCGCCGGCGGTGCCCCCGACCAGCAGGAGCCGGAGCAGTCCCCGGTCGTCGCCGCGCCGGGCGGCCCGGCCCCGTTGAAGGAGCCGACCGATCATGCGCACCGCCCCGTCCTCGATCTCCGCCCGGTCCCACCGGCGCTATCCGGCCGGCGGCCGGCCGCCGCCCCGGTCGGTGACCCCGCCCGCGTCGTCACGGCCAGGCCGCCAGGACGGCGTCGAGTTGGCGTTCGGCCGAGCTGACCTGCGGCTGGTGCAGCGTCAGGCCGACAATATATCGGGAATCGTCGATCCTGCGGTAGTAGAGAGCACCGTTCTCGACGTCCAGCACGACGCGGCGGAGCGGGCCGCCGATCGGGACCCGCGCGGTCCGGCCGAGTTCCCGTACGTAGTCCGGCAGTTCGACAGCCACCTGGGCGTAACGGGCCCGGCGCTCGCCGGCGCTGGCCCACCGGGGCGCGGTGAACCGCCCGTCCCGCAGCACATCCACGCAGAACACCGGGCGGCCGTTCTCGACCAGGGTGACCAGGTGCAGGTCGTGCGGTCGCACCGCCGCCCGGCAGACCGCCACGGCCGGGTGGTCCTCGCGTCCGGTGACGGTGAGCGAGGTCGCCGGGCCGCCCTGCTCCGGGACACCGCCGAGCGAGGACCACCGCTGCTGCGCCGCCCGGAGGATGCCGGAGAGGCCCTCGGTGCGCCAGCCACCGAGGTCGTACCGCCGGGCGTGGATCTCGTCGCGGTAGCGCTCCACCGCGTCGGAGAGGGTCGTGTCCACCCGGGTGACCAGCTCGCCGCGTTCCGCCGGGTCGTCTGGCAGGCGCAGCACCGCGCCGAAGAGGTAGCTGCCCGGGATGATCTGGTCGCAGTAGGCGACCCCCCGCTCGGTCTGGAGGACGAGCCGGATCAGCGTGCCGGTGCCGAGGCCGGCCAGCCAGTCCTGCAGCGGGTGGTCCATCTGGAAACTGGCCCGGCGGGCCAGCCGGTGGCACGCCTCGCGGGTGCCCTCGGCGCCGTCGCCGGCGAACCGGTCCTCGTGGTGGTCGCACCGGCCGTCGGTGCACCAGGAGACGTACGCCAGGTCGGCTTCGGCGCGCAACAGCTCCGCGACCCGCTGCTGCCGGTCGGTGCCGGCGTCCGCCGCACCGCCGGCCACGGCGCTGGCCACGGCGGGGCCGGGATCGGGCTGGTCCGCCGGGGGCGGTCGCTCTTGGTCGGCGTTCACCGGTGCAGCCTCCTTCGGTGGGTGGGGCGGGCGGTCACATCTGCGGTGCGTCGACGGCGATGCCCTCGAACCACGACAGGTCGGCGGCGGCGGAGCCGAGTAGCCGGAGGTTGCCCTGCGCGGTCACCGTGTACGGGTGCTCCGGGCCCAGGTCCTCCGCGCACCACTGGGCGGTCTCCCGGCCGAGTTCGCGCGCCCGCCCGCTGTCGCCGAGGGACGCCAGGTGGGCGGCCTGGTTCACCATCGCGGCCAGCACCCACGGGTGGGTCGGGCCGGACAGCGTCGCGCGCAACCCGTGCCACGCCCGTTCCCCCTGCTTCCGGGCCTCCTCGGGGTCGCCGGCGCGGCGCAGGAACAGTGCCAGGTTCATCCGGCACAGCTCGGTGAACGGATGGTCCGGCCCGAAGGCGGTCGAGGTGAGATAGCGGCTGAGCACGTCCCGGGCGATGCGGACGGCCTCGGGCGGGGTGCCGGTCCGGTGGTGGTCCGCGGCCAGGGCCATCCGGCAGCCCCAGGTGTCCGGGTGCTCCCGGCCGAGCAGCCGGTCGAAGGCAAGGACCAGGTCGGCGTTGGTGGCCATGGCCTCCCGCGGGCTACCGGCGGCGCGCAGGGTCACCGCGAGACTGCGCGTCACCCGCAGCGCCACCCGGTGCTCCCGCCACCGCCCGCCGAGTGCCCGGTTGACCCAGCCGTGCGCCAGCCGCAGCGTCTCCAGTGCCGCCTCCACGCTGCCGACCTCGCGCTGGTAGGTGCCGAGGCTCTCGGCGGTCCACCAGGTCCTCGGGTTGGCGTCGCCGAGCAGCCGCCGGCGCCGGGCCAGGAGATCGGACTGGATGAGCATCGCGGTGTGCGGGTAGCCGTCCAGGTAGGACGAGAGCGCCAGGTTGTGCCCGGCCATCAGGGTGTGCGCGTGGTCGCCGCCGAGGATCCGGTCGAACCCGTGGTACGCGATGCTGTCGTGCTGCTCGGCCTCGTCGTAGCGGCCGAGCGCGCGCAGGTCACCGGCGAGCCCTCGGGTGGTGACCAGCGTGCGCAGGTGGTCCACCCCCTGCGCGTCGGCCTGCTGCAACCGCACGGTCTCGTCGACCGACCGGGCCCCGGTGTAGTCACCCTCGGCCCGCAGGATGTTGGCCCGTTCCACCTCCAGCCAGAGCAGCGTCGGATCGTCGGGCGGGACGACCGTCCGCCACCGGGTCAGCGCCTCGTCGGCGATCCGCAGCGCCGCCTTGGCGATGCTCCCGACCTGCTGCAACTGCATGAACCGCACCTGCCGGGCCACCCACCGGCGCACCTCCACGTCGGTGGCGGCCACCGCGCCGCTGGGCTCGAGGTGGTGCCGCAGCTCCTCCAGGCGTTCCCGGTGCTCCTGGTCCTCGTCCTCGAGGATGCCGGGGGCGAACCGGGCCAGGGCGAGCTGCACCTGGCGCTGGCGGGTCTCGCGTTCGGCGTCGGGCATGCTCCGCCCGATCACGTGCTGCAACGGGGGGCTGAGCCGGAGCAGGCCGCGCGGTCCCCAGGTGAGGTCGAAGACGCCGTACCGCACCCCGGTCCAGAGCACCCGGTCGAACTCGATGGGGTCGGCCAGCAGCGGGGCGGCGTCCGCCCCGGCGGCCTCGACCAGCGCCGCCACCATCGGGCTGCTGCGCAACAGCTTGAGGCTGATCCGGTCGCCGGAGAGGTGGACGCAGAGTTCGGCCAGCCGGGCGGTCAGACCACCGACCGGGATGTGGTCGAGGGTGGTGGCGACCACCTCCCACAGCCGCCACAACCCGCCCCGGCGCTGCCCCGCGCCGGCCGGCTCGGTGATCCGTTCCAGCAGCAGCTGGGCCATGGCGGCGACGGTGGCGGTGGGCTCCGCGGGCGCCTGGCGGTTGACCAGGTGGACCTGCTCGCGCAGCCAGGCGCCGGCCAGCCGCAGCGGCAGCGGGAAGTGGTCGACGGCGGCGGCGATGGCGCGGGCGTGCGGGACCGCCAGGTCCGGTACGAACTCGTGCAGGAGGGAGACGGCCTCGTCCGGGCTGAGCCGGCCGACCACGACCTCGCTGTCGGTCGACGCCAGGACGCCGGGTCGGGCGACCAGCACCACGTGCCCGCCCGGCCCGGCCGGCACCAGGTCGTCGAGCTGATCGAGATCGCGGACGTCGTCGTAGACGAGCAGGTACGGACGGCCGAACGCCGGCCGGCCGAGCAGCTCGACCACCTCGCGGGCGCCGAGGCGCTTCTCCTCCTCGGCGGCCGCCCCGCCACGGGCCGGCGGCACCCGACCGTCGATCAACCCTTCCCGGCGTAACGCCTCGCCGAGGCGGCGCAGGGCCCGGCCCGCCGACTCCCGGCTCTCGGCCGGGACCCACCAGACCACGTCGTAGTCGCCACCGAAGCGGACGGCGAACTCCCGGGCCAGCGCGGCCTTGCCGATGCTCACCGGCCCGGTCAGGGCTGCCGGCGCCTCGGGGTGGGCGAGGAGCACGTCACGCAGACGCTCCAGGGTGGCCCCCCGGCCGCCGAACCCGGTGACCCGGGCCGGCAGGTCGACCACCCGCGGGACCGCCGGGACGCCCGCGCCGCCGGGGAAGCGGGGACGGAACCGGTCGGTGGCGGCGTCGGACCGGGTACGCATCCCGAGGTGGGTGAGGAGGCGACCCCGCGCGTCCGCCTCGTCGGCGTCGGTGAGGTCGACCACGTAGAGGTTCCCCGCCCGGGCGCCGTAGTCGCCGTCGTCGACCTGGAGTTGCAGGATGCTCGGCCGGCACGACCGCGGCGACGCGTCGGCTCCGGCCCCCGGCCCCGATCCGGCCGCGGCGGGTCCGGCGTCGCCGTCCGCGACCGCCGGGCGCTCCGGCGCCCCGACCGGCCCGGCCCCGGCGTCGGGCAGCGGGCAGAGCAGCGCCTCGACCCGCGCCTCGCGCAGGGGGCGGTGGCCGACGACGACGACCTGATCGGCGTCGGTGAGCGCGCCCGGCTCGTCCGGCAGGTCCCGGGTCCGGGCCCCGGCGCGGCTCAGTGCCTCGCGCAACCAGTCCGCCCAGCGGCGGTCGGCCGGATCGTAGGCGAGGTGGACGGCCCCGATGCTCTCCTCACCGGAGACGTCCGCGAAGTCGGTGCGGTACCAGTGCAGCACGCCGGGGTCGACCGCCGGCGGGACCACCGGCGGTTCCCCGCCGACCAGCTCGACCACCCGGAGCAGCCCGTCCCGCACCGCGCCCTCGTCCAGCAGGATCGCCAGGTGCTCGTGGTACGCGTGCTGCGGGATCTCCACCACCGTCGGGGCCGCCCGGCCGGCCGCGCCCGACTCGTCAAGGCGGGCGAAGGCGTCGTGGATCGTCGTCACGTGCCGGCTCGCCTCCGGCTGGTCGTGGGCGATCTGGGTGGCCACCGCCACCAGCCGCAGCTCCGCCGGGCCTTCGCTGCCCAACCGTCCGACCACCCGGGTGGCTTCCCGGACCGACTGGGGAGCCGGCCGGAAGCAGACCACCACCACATCGCAGAGGTACGCGAGACCGACCCGGCTCAGCGCCGGGGACTGGGCCGGGCAGTCCAGCAGCACGTGGTCGTACCCGGTCGCCGCGAGCTGCTTGCGCAGCCGGTCGCCGGTCACCGCGTTGCCGAGCAGGTCGGTGAACCTCGCCTGGTCGTCCAGCCCGGCGGTGACCACGTCCACGTACCCGCCGTCGGCCTGGCGGGGGGTGACGTACCGGTCGACCTCGGGCGAGCTGCCGGGCCGGTGCACCAGGTCGATGGCCGCCTCCAGCGCGGCGTCGGGCTCCAACCGGGCGACCCGGGGTGGGAAGTGCGCCGGTACCGAGGGCCGGTTCGTCGCCCAGTCCAGGACGAGCACCCGGCGACCCGCGGCGGCCAGCGCCCAGGCGGCGTTCGCGACGGTGCTGGTCTGCCCGGACCGGCCGCCGGGGGAGCTGAACCCGACGATCCGGGGGTGCGGGATCGGTGCGGTGTCCACCCGCGTCGCTGCGGTCATCGCCGCTCCAAGTCTGTCGATCGGGGAGGGGGCAGAGCTGTCGTCCGGCCGGTGGGGGGAGCCGGGGCCGGGCGCCGGACGGGAATCAGTTGTCCGGACTGAGTGCGCTCATGAATCCGAGATACGAATCGGGTTGGTCGGCGAGTTCGTCGCCCAGGCGGCGCAGCGCCAGCTCGAACACGGTCGCCGGTAATTCCGGGATCGCGCGCAGATCGATCCTGGTCAGGTCGATGACCATCGTCTCCCGGTCGGTGTGGTCCTGGCTCATTCGCCTGTGCACCATCCGTTTCCACGTCCGCCAGTGCCGGACCCGACCACGACCGTTCGGTCGACGCCGGAAAGGCGCCCGTCGGGGTTGATTCCATTCAAGGGCACCCCGGCGGGGAACGTCCATCCACCTCACCGTCCTACCGCCACTGTCGGGGGTGCGATACAGCGCCACCGAGGCCGCCCGGTCGGCGTACCGAGGTGCCGGACCGACACCGGATCCGCCGGTCAGCCGGCAGTTTGCCGAACGCGGAATGCGGATCGGGAAAGGCGCACCCACTGGCCGCGGCGCGGCCCGCGCCGAACTTCAGTCGGATTCGCGACTCCCCGTCGCGGCGGGCGGTGCCGGCGGTGCGGCAATTGCCGGGACCCCGCCGCAACGACGATGGACTACCCTCGATGACAGGTAGGCCACTGTCCGAAACCCGACCGCCATGCCAGAGCAGCCAAGGGAGCCTCCTTGACCGATCCGCTCCGGCCCGCCCAGACCGATCCCCCTCCCGCCGCCGCGGCGTCGCCCGGATCCGCCCCGCTGCGGCAGTTCATTCTCAAGGTGCACGGCCGCTGCGATCTGGCCTGCGACTACTGCTACCTCTACCGGTTGGGCGAGCAGCGCTGGCGGGACCGGCCACCGGTGATGTCCCGGCACGTCGTCGACCGGACCGCGGACCGGATCGCCGAGCACGCCGAGCGGCACGGGCTGTCCGCAATCGAGCTGGTGCTGCACGGCGGTGAGCCACTGCTGGCCGGCGCCGACCGGCTGGCCTACACGGTCCGGCGGGTGCGGGCCGCGGTCGGCCCCGACGTCACGGTCCGGGTGGCCATCCAGACCAACGGCGTACGTCTGGACCGGCGCTTCCTGGACCTCTTCCGGCAGCTCGACGTCGGGGTGGGAGTGAGCGTCGACGGGGGACGCGAGCTGCACGACCGGCACCGCCGCGACCATCGGGGGCGGGGCTCCTACCGGGCGGTGAGCCGGGCCCTGGCCCTGCTGGCCGAGCCCCGGTACCGCCGGCAGTACCTGGGCCTGCTCTGCACCGTCGACCTCGACAACGACCCGGTACGGGTCTACGAGGAGCTGCTGGCGTTCCGGCCGCCGGCGATCGACCTGCTGCTGCCGCACGGCAGCTGGTCCGGCCCGCCGCCCGGCCGCGATCCCCGGTCCGCCGACGCCCCGTACGGCCGCTGGCTGGTCGCGGTCTTCGACCGGTGGTACGACGCTCCGGCTCGGGAGACCGGCATCCGGCTGTTCGAGGAGGTCATCCGGTTGCTGTTCGGCCGGGCCTCCCGGCTGGAGGGGATCGGGTCCGGTCCGGCGGCCTCGATCGTGGTGGAGACGGACGGCGCCATCGTGGAGTCCGACCACCTCGTCGCGGTCTCCGGGCAGGGCGCCACCGGTCTCACCGTCACCACCGACGATTTCGACGCGGCGCTGCGGCTGCCGCTGGCCCGGGCCCGGCGCGGCGGCCTCGACAGCCTCTCCCCGGCCTGCCGGTCCTGTCCGGTGCTGGAGGTCTGCGGCGGCGGCCTCTTCTCGCACCGCTACCGCGCGGGCGACGGCTTCCGCAACCCCTCGGTGTACTGCCGGGACCTGCGCCACCTGATCGATCACGTGCACCACCGCCTCATCGGGGACGTCCGCAGGCTGGCCGGGTCGGCGGCATGACCGCGGCCGGCCCTGCCCGGGCCCACCGGCTGCCCGAGGAGGCGCTGCGGGCCCTGGCGGGCGGGGGCGGCGGCCCCGAGGCGGTGCGTGCGCTGGCCGCGATCCGGTACAGCCGGGACCGGCTGCTCGCCACCGCCCTGGTCGAACTCGCCCGCCGGTCCGGGCACCCGCAGGCCGGGGCGGCCCGGCAGGCGTACCGGGCGCTCGCCGAGATCGAGCGCGTGGCCCCCGAGGCGGTCCGGTGGGTGCTGTCGTACCCCGTGGTGGGGAACTGGCTGGCCGCCACGGTGCGGGCGCTGCTGCGGCCGGCCGGGGCGCCGGTCGCGCCGTCGGCGCTCGGTCAGGTCGCGGCGGCGGCCGCCGTCCGGGCCGGGGTGACCACGCGGGTGCCCGCCGCCGGTCCGCTTCTCGTCCTGCCCTCGCTGGGCCAGGTCTGGCTGCCGGGGGACGAGCCCGTCGTCGAGGTGCGGGCGGGACCGGACGGCCCGGTCATGCGCCGGGGCGGCCACCGCGTGCCGCTGACCCGGTCCGGCGACCCACCGGACGACCCGCGGCGCCCTTGGGCCCCGCTGCACCGGATCTCCACCGGGTCGGCGCCGCTGCGGCTCGCCGTCACCCTCGACGGGCCGGGGTGGCGGTTGGCGACCGGTGACGGGCCGGATCCCCGGCTGCTGCCGCAGGTGGGACCGGCCGAACACCGCCGGTGGCGGCGGCGGTGTTCGGCCGGGTGGGCCCTGCTCAGCCGGCACCACCAGGCCGTGGCCGGTGAGGTGGCCGCGGCGGTCCGCGTACTCGCCCCGCTGCGCGCCGCCCCGGACGGGCTGGTCAGTGGCACCTTCCGGGACGCCTTCGGGGCGGTGGCGATGTCCCTGCCGCCGGACGCCACCGCGCTGGCGGTGACCCTCGCCCACGAGGTGCAGCACGCCAAGATGGCCGCCCTGATGAGCGCCTTCCGGCTCACCGAGCCGGGCCGGGACGACCGCTTCTACGCGCCCTGGCGGGACGATCCCCGGCCGCTCGGCGCGCTGCTGCACGGCACCTACGCACACCTCGGGGTGGCTGCGTTCTGGCGGCGGCAGCGCCGGGTGGAGGAGCACCCCGACGCGGCGTTCGCCGCGCAGGTCGCCTTCGCCCGCTGGCGGGCGGCGGCATGGGAGGCCACCGAGGCGCTGGCCCGCACCGGCCGGCTCACCGAGGCCGGGGAGTTGGTGCTCGACGGGATGCGCGGCACGCTGCAAGAGTTCCTCGCCGAGCCGGTGCCGGCCGCGGCCCGGCGCCGGGCCGACGCCCTTGCCGCCGGCCACCGGCGGCGCTCCGGCACCGCCGGCTGAGCACACCCGCCGCCCCGGCGGGTCGGGTGGAAACCGGTCGTGCCGCCCATCGGGAGCAGCCGTGACGGACCTCCCGTTTCTCGGCCAGCAATTCCGATTCGGTACGCCGGAGCCGAGATCGAAGTCGACTGCGGCGGGCAGTTCCGCCGAATATGCCACGGCTCCCCGGCGGCCATAGACAATGTGGGCAAGGGGGAGTGGAAATGGGGTGCGGGATATGCATGTGAGACGCCGATTCAACCTTTTGGCGGTAACCATCGCAGCCACACCGCTGGTCGTCGTCGGGTGCACGGCCGACCAGAAGTCCGCGGTGCACGGCGGGCACGCCAGGGCGGCGTCCACGCCGTCGCTGGCGGTGAGCCCGGCTGATCGGACGAAGAACGTGCCGATCAGCGCGGAGGTGGGGACCACGGTCCGGGACGGAAAGATCACCGCGGTCAAGCTGACCGACGACAAGGGCCGGGCGGTGCCCGCCGAACCCCGCGAGGACGGGACGAGCTGGGTGCCCAGCCGCCCGCTGGAGAATTCGCGGACGTACACGGCGGAGGTGACCGCGACCGGTGATTCCGGGCGGACGACCACGCAGAAGACGACGTTCACGACAATGGCGAAACCCACCACCCGGCAGGCGGTCACCAGCGAATTGCTGTTCACCAGCAAACAGACATACGGTACGGCGATGCCGGTGGTCGTCACATTCGATCCGCCCATTCCGAAAGAGGCCAGGGCGGACGTGCAGCGCCGGTTGTTCGTGAAAACCGATCCGCCGCAGCCGGGCGCCTGGTCGTGGGAGTCCGACGGCAAGCAGGTCGAGTACCGGGCGCCCGACCACTGGAAGTCGGGCACGAAGATCAGCGTACGGAGCGCGCTGGAGGGGCTGCCGATCGGCAAGGACGCCATCGGCGACACCGACCACTCCGCGGCCTCCAAGATCGGCCGGCAGGTCAGCCTCGACATCGACAACGCCACCAAGCAGATGTCCGTCTTCCAGGACGGCAAGCTGCTCCGCAAGATCCCGGTCAGCCTCGGCAAACCGAGCACGCCGAGTTCCAGCGGAACGATGGTGATCATGGAGAAGTTCGACCGGACCACCTTCGACACCCGGGGCGAGCCGAACGGCGGCTACGTGGTCGACGTGGACGACGCGCAGCGGCTCACCTGGGGCGGTGAGTTCATCCACTCCGCGCCGTGGTCCGAGGGCGAACAGGGCTACACCAACACGTCGCACGGGTGCGCCAACGTGTCGGCCGCCGCGGCGGACTGGCTGATGGGCATCACGCAGGTCGGCGACCAGGTGACCGTCAAGGGCACCGAGGTGAAGCTCGACCAGGGCAACGGCTTCACCGCCTGGAACGTCAGCTGGGACGAGTTCATCAAGGGCAGCGCGTTGCCGGTGCCGGCCGGGCTGCGGCCCACGCCCAGCGCCACGACGCACCCGGGCGCGGTGGCCGGCGGCTCGTCGCCCGCCCCCGCCCCGTCGAAGAGCAACGCCGGCGGCTGACGACCCGGGGAGGAACGGCCAGGGGCCGGCCCGCCGTGACGGCGGGCCGGCCCGGGGTCGTCAGGTCAGGTCGACCCGGGCCACCCCGGTCGCCGTGAGGCTGCCCAGCCAGAGCTGCCCGCCGTGCTGCCGCACGCCGGTGACCATCGGGTACGCCCCGCTGGGCCCGTGCAGGGTGCGCAGCACCCGCCCGGCACCGTCCACCAGCGCCACCAGCCCGTACCGGCGGGGTCTGGGCTGCACGGCGCCCGGCAGCAGGGCGACCAGCTGGCGTACCCGGGGATGCGGCAGCAGCTTCTCCATGACCGGCAGGCGCGGGCTGGGCAGCGCGATCCAGTACGTCCCGTCGCCCACCGCCGAGACGTTGTCCGGGTACGCCGGCAGGTCGGTGAGCACCGTTGACGCGCCGCCCGGCAGGTCGACCCGGAGCAACCGGTGGGTGGCGGTCTCCACCAGCATCAACGCGGACTCGTCCGGGGTCAGCGCCACCCCGTTGGGGAAGTAGAGCCCGTCGGTCACCACGTCGGTGCGCCCGGTGCGCCGGTCGTAGGCGAGCACCCGCCCGTTGGGCCGGTGCTCCAGCAGGTCCCGTTTCCAGTGGGAGAGCGGGAACCGGTCCGACGAGTCGGTGAAGTAGACCGTGCCGTCCCGGGCCACCGCGGCGTTGTCGGCCAGGTGCACCGGAGGCGCCGCCCCGGTCAGCTCGTGCACCGCCCCGTCCGGGGTGATCCGCAGCAGCCCCCGGTACGCGTCGCAGACCAGCAGCCCGCCGTCGACCGGATCCAGCTCGATGCCGAGCGGCCGGCCGCCGGTCTCGGCGAGCAGCGTGGGGCGGGTGCCGGCCGGCGCGTCCACCGGCCACCACCAGAGCCGGCCGTCCTCGTCGCCGCTGACCACCCGCCCGTCCGGGTCGATCAGCACGTCCTCCGGTCCGTGCGCGCCGTCCGGCAGCGGCAGCAGGTCGGCCCGGTCGAGCCGGACATCGGTGGCCGCCCAGGCTCCGACGAGCGGCGGGGGCACGGTGGCCGGCTCGCGGACCGGCCGGATCAGCCGGGGCGGGCGCTGGCGGGGAACGACCATCCGGCCATTCTTCCCCGCCGATGCCCGTGCCGGGCGGTCCCCGGCGGCGTGTCGTCGGGGACCGCCCGGGAACCGCTCAGGTCACCCGGCGGCGGACCTGCCACCGGCCGAAGCCGGCCAGCAGTCCGCTGAGGGTCAGGTAGATCCCCGACTCCAGGAACTGGAACATCCAGTAGCGGTGGTTCGGCTGGTACGACAGCACCACGTGCAGGTCGAGCCCGCCCAGGCAGACCGCCGCGTCGCCGAACGTGCCGGTGGCGCCGGTGGCCGGCGGGTCCTGGAAGCAGCGGTCGAACCGGTCGGTGGCGAGCGGCCGGCCGTCGGCGGTCAGCAGCTCGCTGACGTCGCTGACCCAGGCGTCCGGCACCGACAGCCCCTTCACCACCGGCGCTCCGGTGATGCTGCCCAGGCCGCGCGCCTCGTTGATCGCCGCCGCGGTCATCGGCCGGGAGACCGTCACCGGGGGCATCAGGTGCGGCCGGACCACGTTCGGCAGCACGAACTGCACGATCGCGAACGCCACCGCGGTCAGCGCCATCGCCGGCAGGGTCCGCCGGACCAGCAGCCCGATCACCGTGCCGAGGCTGAACGCGAAGGCCGCGTACGCCACCGGCGCCAGGTTCCGGGCCCCGAAGACGATGGTGCTGAACCGGTCCCCGGCGAGCCGGTCGACCGGGCTGGCCGCCCAGGTCAGCAGGGCACTGGCCAGGCCCGCGACGGCCATCGCGGCCAGCCCCACCACCAGTAGCTTGACGGTGAACCAGCGGGTCCGGGTGACGCTCTGGTTCCACACCAGCCGGTGCGTGCCCGCCTCCAGCTCCCGGGCCACCAGCGGCGCGCCCCAGAACATGCCCAGCGCCGCCGGCACCAGGGCGAGCAGCCCGGCCAGGTACAGCAGGGTGTTCTGGTACTCGCCGAGGAACTGGGCGAGGGCGCGCCCGCAGTCCCCGCCCGAGTGGCAGCGGGACAGGTAGGCGTCGTGGTCCCGCCGCACGGCCAGACCCAGGTGCACCAGGTACGCGGCGAGCAGGGTCAGCCCGGCGAGGCCGGCGAGCGCCGACGCCCGGAACTGCCGCCAGGTCAGCCAGGTCATCGCCGTACCCCCAGCGGCGTGACCGGTCCGGCCGGCGCACCGGCGGCCCGGCTCAGGTACGCCAGCACGAGTTCCTCGAGCCGCACCGGCCGCACCGGCCCGGGCAGCGGCCCGGCGCCCGGCGCGATGCGGACCAGGCACCGGTCGTCCGGGCCGGCCGGCTCCCGCCGTACCGGCTCCACCCCGGCCGGCAGCCGGTCCCGCGCGCCGCGCGGCACGGCGAGCCAACCGTGCTGGGCGAGCAGGTCGGTGACGTCCCCGGCGAGCTGGACCCGGCCGGCGGCCAGCACCACCAGGTGGTCGCAGATCCGCGCCACATCACCGAGCAGGTGTGAGGAGAGCAGCGCGCTGGCCCCCAGCTCACCGACGAACTCCATCAGGTGGTGCAGGAAACCGTCCCGGGCGAGCGGGTCCAGGGCGGCGGCCGGCTCGTCGAGGATCAGCAGTTCGGGCCGCTTCGCGGCGGCGATGGTCAGGGCGAGCTGGGCGCGCTGCCCGCCGGAGAGCCGGCCGGCCCGCTGCGACCGGTGCAGCCCGACCTGGTCGACGCGCCGCGCCGCCAGGGCCGGGTCCCAGGACGGGTTGAGCCGGGCGCCCATCCGCAGGTGATCGCCCACGGTCAGGCCCGCGTACACCGGGGTGTCCTGGGCGACGTAGCCGACCCGGGCCAGGTGGGCCGCGTCGGCGGCGGGTCGGGCGCCGAGCACCCGCAGGGTGCCGGCGGTGGGGGTGATCAGTCCGCAGGCGAGTTGCAGCAGCGTGGACTTGCCGGCGCCGTTCGGCCCGACCAGGCCGATCACCCGGCCGCGGGGGATCCGCAGGTCGCAGTGGTCCAGTGCGACCCGCTTGCCGTACCGCTTCGTCAGGCCCTCGGCGTGCAGCACCGGTGGGGAGTTCTCTTCGGTCATGCCCCGAGCCTGCGCGGCCGCGCGGGTCCCGCCATCAGTCCGGTGACCGGTTGCCGGCTGTCGACGACCCTCCTTTTGACCGGTTCGGCCGGCGACGCGACTGCCTAGCCTGGGCGGCATGGGAGTGACGGATCGGTGGGCCGCGGTGGCGCAGGTCGGGCTCGGCCTGGTCTTCGCGGCGGCGATCACGTTCCAGGCGACCGCGTTGGCGGCGAGCTGGGGCGGGACGTACTGGTGGTTCGACTGCGGGGTCGGCGTGGTGGTCGCGCTGCTCGCGCTGGCCCGGCGGTGGCATCGGGGGTGGACGGCGACCGCGGGCCTGGTGGTCGCGCTGGTCGCCGTCCTGGTCGCCGACCGGGCCGGGCTTCCGCACGAGCCGGGTCCGGCCGCCGCGCTGCCGTTGGCCGTGCTGGTCGGCTCGGCGGTCGCCGCGCTGCCGATCGTGGCGGCGGGCGCGGTCGCCGGGGGCGGGCTCGTGGTGCTGGTGGCCACCGGGTGGTCCGCCGGCCTGACCGCGGTGACCTGGTGGAACCTGGTGGCCTGGCTGGCCGCCGTCGGGGTCGGCGGCGCGTCGCGGGCGATCGCCGCGCGCCGCCGCGCCACCACCGAGCGGATCCGCCAGGACGAACGCCTGGACCTGGCCCGGGAGCTGCACGACGTGGTCGCCCACCACATCACCGGGATCGTCGTGCAGGCCCAGGCGGCGCAGCTGGTCAGCGAACGCCGCCCGGAGCGGGCCCGCCAGTCCCTGCCCGGCATCGAGTCGGCCGGCGCCGAGGCGCTCGCCGCGATGCGTCGGCTGGTCGGCCTGCTCCGCGACGACTCGGACGGCGCGCCCGCCTCGGCCGGCCCGGAGCAGCTCGCCGAGTTGGTCGCCCGCTTCGAGCGGCACGGCGTGGCGGTGACCCTGCGCGTGCCGGATGACGACCCGGGGTGGCCGCCGGAGGTGGCGGGCACCGGGTACCGGGTCGTCCGCGAGGCGCTGACCAACGTGGCCCGGCACGCGACGGGCGCGCGGAGCGTCGCGGTCACCGTGGCCACGGCCCCCGGCTCGGTGACCGTCGAGGTGGTCGACGACGGACCGCCGGCCCGTGCCCGGCACCCCCGGCGCGGCTACGGCCTGGTCGGGATGCGCGAGCGGGTCGAGGCCCTCGGCGGGACGCTCACCGCCGGTCCCCGCCCGGGCGGCGGCTGGTCCGTCTCGGCCGTGCTGCCCGTGCCGGCCGGGGAGCGCCGGTGACCATCCGGGTGCTGCTCGCCGACGACCAGGCGATGGTCCGGGGCGGCCTGCGGATGATCCTGGAGGACCAGCCGGACATCGAGGTGGTCGCCGAGGCCGTCGACGGGGTCGACGCCGTGGCGCAGGCCCGGCGGCTGCGTCCGGACGTCTGCCTGGTCGACATCCGGATGCCCCGCCTAGACGGCCTCCAGGTCACCCGGGCGCTGGCCGGTCCGGGCGTGCCCGACCCGCTGCGGATCGTCGTGGTGACCACCTTCGACCTGGACGAGTACGTCTACGGCGCGTTGCGCGGCGGCGCGGTCGGCTTCATCCTCAAGGACGCCGGCCCGGCCCTCCTGGTCGAGGCGGTACGCGCCGCCGACAACGGCGACGCGCTGGTGTCCCCGTCGCTGACCCTGCGGTTGCTGCGGCACCTGAGTCCGCCGGCGGAGCCGCCCGGCGACCGGTTCCGGCCGGCGCTGTCGGCCCGGGAGCTGGAGGTGGTCCGGGCGATCGCCCGGGGCCGGACCAACCAGGAGATCGCGGCGGAGCTGTTCATCTCGCTGAGCACGGTGAAGAGCCACCTCTCCGGCATCCTGCAGAAGCTGGGCGCGCGCAACCGGGTGGAGATCGCGGCCTGGGCCTGGTCACACCGGCTCGTGGAGAGCACCTGAGGGTTTACCCGGAGAAGGTCGGGGTGGCACCCGGTACCTTCCCGGATCCCGCCCGGCGGGCGGCCGGAAACGTCGGTGCCGGGGGATAGGTTTCCGGCATGAGGCAGCGCGGCGACCGGTTCCACGTCGAGATCAGCGTGACCGACCAGGCGGTGGACGTCCGGCCGGTCGGCGAGATCGACATCGCCACCGTGGGGTCGTTCCGGGCGGCGCTCTGGGCGGCCCCGGCCCGGCCCGTGCTGCGGGTGGAGCTGTCCGGCGTGCGGGTGCTCTCCGCCTCCGGGGTGCGCGCGCTGGTCGCCGCCCACCTGCGGGTCCGGGCCCGGGGCGGCGAGCTGGTGCTGGTCGATCCCGATCCGGTGGTGGCGCGGGTGCTGCGGGCCACCGGCCTGCACCGGGTGATGGCGGTGCGCGAGTCGGCCCGGCGGGGCGAGCTGGTCCCGGCCTGACCGGTGGCGGCACAGCCGCCGCCGCGAGCGCCGGACACCGGGCGGCCGGCGGCCGACACCTGGGCGGCAAGCCGGGCGGCCGGCGGCGTGACGCCGCCGGCCCCGGCGTGCCTCGGCGTCGCTCAGCGGACGCCGAGCAGGTCCACCACGAAGACCAGGGTCTCGTTCGGCTTGATCAGTCCGCCGGCGCCCCGGGCGCCGTAGCCCAGGTGCGGCGGGATGGTCAGCCGGCGCCGGCCACCGACCTTCATGCCGACCACGCCCTGGTCCCAGCCGGCGATGACCTGGCCGCCGCCGAGCGGGAACTCGAACGTCTCGCCCCGGTTCCACGACGCGTCGAACTCGCGCCCGGTGGAGTGGGCCACGCCGACGTAGTGCACGCTGGCCAACTGGCCGGGGCGCGCCTCCGGGCCCTCGCCGACCGTGATGTCCTCGATGACGAGATCGGCGGGCGGGGCGCCCTCGATCGGGCCAACCTCGGGCTTGTCCATGAACGGGTCTCCTCGGTGCTGACGGTGCGGTCACCGTCGATCCTGCCCGATCGTGTCCGGCCGATACGCGACGGTCCCCGCCGCGGCGTGGCGGCGGGGACCGGTGACGGCACGAGGTGGCGGGCGCCGCCTCTCGGCGACGCCCGCCCGGTGGGTACTGCGGTTGGTGACTTCACTTCAGCCAGGGCAGCCGCTGGACGATGGGGAGCTTCGCCCACACCTTGCCGAGGCCGAGGGTGTTGCCGGCGCCGACCAGGGCCAGGACCGCGAGGACACCGGCGTAGATGAGGTGGTCGTCCATGAAGAGGTTGTTCTCGGGGGGCAGGACGGCCGTCCACATCATGACCAGCAGGAGCCCACCGGCGACCGCGGCGATCCGGGTGCCGATGCCGAGCATCAGGGCCACACCGATGCCGAGCAGGCCGAGCATGAACAGCCAGTCCGCCCAGGCCGCGCCGGCGATCTCGTTGTAGAAGCCCTTGAACGGGCCGGCCGCGCCGAAGGTCAGGAAGCCCTTGGTGGGGCTGCCACCGTTGATCCAGGCGGCCTTCGCGGCGGTCTCGTGGCCCAGGCCGAACATCTTGTCCAGGAAGGCCCAGAGGAACGTCCAGCCCAGCGCGATCCGGAGCCCGGCGAAGATGTACCGGGTGGCCTTCTGCGCGGTGGTCTCGGCGTGCCGGGTGGTCTTGGCCGCCGGGGTGATGGTGTTGGCGTTGGCGGTGATCCGCTCGATCGTCGCGGTCATGGTGTCCACGTCCCTTCTCTGCTTCGCACCGCTCTTCCCGGTGGCATCTCTATTCCACCGCTGCCGCGCCGTCCCGAGCAGGGCCGACGGGCCGCTCCCGACCGGGACCTTGGACCCCTTGCCGCCCGGTCCGGTCGACCCGGGCCGCCCCGGCCGGCCGCCTCTGACCGGCGGGCGTCGGCCGGCCTAGCGTCGCGGGTGGAAGCCCCGGTCGAGGAGGTTCGTGATGAGGACATGGCAGGTGGACGACGTGATGACCAGGGACGTGGCGACCGCGCGGGAGGAGACTCCCTACCGCAAGATCGTGGACGTGCTGATCCGGCGTGGCATCAGCGCCGTGCCCGTGGTGGACTCGTTCGGCCGGGTGCTGGGCGTGGTCTCCGAGGCCGACCTGCTGCACCGGGTGGAGCGCGCGGGTCACCCCGACGAGCGCCGCGTCTTCGAGGGACGGCGCCGGCGCACCGCCCGGGAGAAGGCGGGCGCGCTGGTCGCCAAGGACCTGATGACCAGCCCGGCGGTGACCACCACGGCGCGGGCCTCGCTGCCGGCGGCGGCCCGGCTGATGGACCGTGAGGTGGTCAAGCGGCTGCCGGTGCTGGACGACCTGGGCCGGCTGGTGGGCATCGTGACCCGCAGCGACCTGCTCCGGGTGCACCTGCGCACCGACGCGGAGATCCGCGAGGACGTGGTGCAGGAGGTGCTGCGCCGGGTGCTCGCCGTCCGGGACGGCCTGGTCACCGTGCAGGTCCGCGACGGCGAGGTCACCCTCGACGGCCGGCTGGACCGGCGGAGCGCCGTCGAACTCGCCGGGCGGCTCGCCGCCCACGTCGGCGGCGTGGTCCAGGTGCACAACGCGATCGGGTACGACGTGGACGACACCACTCTGCGCGAGCTGGACCCGGTGCACGCCACGCCGATTGCCTGAGCCGGCGTCCGGGGCGGGCGGGACGGCCCGCCCCGGGTCACGCCGCCCGGGTCACGCCGCCCGGCTCACGCCGCCCGGGCCAGCTGGGCCGCGAGCAGCCGGGGCGCCGCGGTGAGCGACGGTCCGTACCAGGTCAGGTGGCGGCCGGAGATCAGCGCGGCCGGCACCCCCGGAAAGGCCTCCGGCCCGTCCTCGGCGGTGAACCGGTACGGCTCGTCCGGCAGCACCACCAGGTCGGGCTGCCGGGCCCGCAGCTCGGCGAGGCTCGGGCGCGGGTACCGCTCGTCGTGCGTTGCCCACTGGTTGGCGACACCGAGGCGACGCAGCACGTCCCCGGCGAAGGTGTCCCGGCCGAGCACCACCCAGGGCCGCCGCCACACCGGCACCACGGCGGCGCGCGGCGCCGCCGGGACGGGCGGCTCGGCCCAGGCGCGGCGGGCCGCGCGCAGCCACTCCGGTTCGGTGGGTACGCCCAGCGCGGCGACCAGCTCGCCGAGCTGGGTCAGCGCCTCGGGCACGGTACGCGGAAAGGTGACCCGCACCGGCACGCCGGCCGCCGCGAGCGCGTCCGCGTCGGCGCGCCGGTTCTCCTCCTCGTTGAGCAGCACCAGATCCGGCCGCAGGGCCAGCACCCGGTCCAGGTCCGGGTATTTGCTGCCGCCGACGCGGGCGACGTCGAGCCCGGCCGGACGGGTGCACCAGTCGGTGGCGCCGACCAGCACCTCGGGGCGGGTCAGCGCGACCGCCTCGGTCAACGACGGCACCAGCGACACCACCCGCACGACCGCTCCCTCGCTCGGCTGCGCCCATCCTCGCCCACCGGCTCCGGCGGTGCTGCTCCGGGCGCTCAGCGGGCGGACTCGTCGAGCAGCGCGGTGACGTCCAGGTGCGCGGGGCGGCAGCCCATCGTCGCCGCGAAGCGCCGCACGGCGGCGTCGACGTGGTCGCGCACGGCGGCCAGTTCCGCCTCCGGGGCCAGCCGCACCTCGACCCAGACGTCCGGCCGGGCCACCGGTCCGGTGAGCACCACCCGGGCGTGCCGTGCCCCGGGCGCCCGCAGCAGGTCCCGTTGCAGCGCGTCGGTCAGCACGGCGCCCGCCACCCGGGTCCGCCCGCCGCCGTCCGCCGGCCGCGCCAGGGTGCCGTCCAGCCGGTCGGGCACCCGCAGGGCAGCGACCAGCAGCCGCCGTCCGGCCAGGGCCAGCAGCAGCCCGCCGACCGTCACCGCCAGCGCGCTCCACGGCGTACCGGCCCGCCACCAGCGCAGCAGGGCAGCGCCGAGCAGCGGCGCGTCCCCGCCGGGCAGCCCGCCGGCGCCCACCGCGAGGGCGACCCCGCCCCCGGCCACCAGCAGCAGGGCGAGCACCGTCCAGAGCAGCCGGTGCGCGGCGTTGCTCACGGCGCCCGCCGGGACGGCACGAGCCGGACCTCGATCCGGCCGGGAGCCGGCGCGGCCAGCCGCTCGAGTTCCCGGCGCAGGGCGAACTCGACGTCGGCGCGGGCCGCCGGGTCGCCGGTGGCGGTGACCCGGGGCCGCCAGGCTTCGCCACGGCGGCGCACCCGCACCCGCGCCCGCCGGATGCTCGGCACCGACCGGACCGTCCGGGCCAGTCGCCGCTCCACGCCCCGGCGGTGCAGGTGCCAGCCGTCGTGGCCGGCGGCGGGCAGCCGGACCGGGCGCCACCGGCGCAGCTGGGCGGCGAGCACCACCAGGCCGAACAGGGCGAGGCCGGCGGCGACGGCGCGCACCGGCGGGTCCTGCCACCGTGCCCCGGTCAGCGGGGCGGACCAGCGGCCGAGCAGCGGGCCGGGCCGGCCCAGCGCCGCGAGCAGCCCTGCGACGGCGACCAGCGCCCCGCCGACGAGCAGCGCGACGGCGAGCAGCAGGGTGGCGACCCGGTTGACGGTACGCACGTCAGCCCCCGGCCGCCGGGCGGGCGGTCCGGTCGCCCGCCGTCCCGGTGTGTTCGGCGGGCAGCCGCAGGTCCACCACGGTGACGGTGACGGACTCGACGGTCAGGCCGGTGCACGCCTCGACCTGGTCGGCGATCCGCCGGCGTACCGCCTCGGCGACCGTCGGCAGGTGCGCGCCGTGGTCCACCACGAGATCGAGATCGACCCGGGCCACGTTCCCGGCCACCCGGACGGTCGCGGCGGGGGAGGAGGCGGCCGGCGTACGGCCCGTTGCCTCCTCGGCGAGGCGGGCGATCCGCCGTTCGGTCCAGCGCGTGGCGGGCGCGGTCCGGGCACGCCCGGGTGTGCTGTCGCGCCGGGGCAGGGTGCCGGTCATCCGGGCGCCCGGCTCAGCGGCGCCGGCCCGCGGTCACCCGGTCGGCGAGGCCGGGGACGGTGACGTCGCCGTCGACGAGCCGGACCAGCAGCCAGCCGACCAGCCCGGCCAGCGTGGCGGCCGCGGCGGCGCCGGGTCCGCCCAACGCCCAGACCGCGACCAGGAGGAACCCGGCGAGGAACCCGAACTGCTGGCGCGTCATCTCCGCCTCCGCTCCACCCACCGACCGGACCGGCGGGGGCGTACCCGTTTCCGCGCCGGGCAGTCGTGGCGGGCCGCCCGGCCTGAAGGACAGCAACTGGCCGTTGCTGCATCGACCGGCGGGCGGCGCGGGACGGCGCCCGACCGGCCGGGGCGGCGGGCCGCCGGGTTCGGTGCCCGCGTCGGCCGCCGCCTCCCGTTCGTCCGGTTCGGGCAGGACCTAGACTCGCTCCGGTCGACCGAGGCGACGGATGGATCTGGCGAAGATGACGAGTACCCGCACCGAGGCGGCCGCCTGGCTGCGTGCGGTCCCGGCCGGGGGCCCGACCTCGCCCACCCGCTCCGGTCTGGTCGTCCACCCCGCCCGCCGGCTCAGCGAGCTGGTGCAGGGCCGGCCGCCGGGCATCACCGGCCACCAGTGGAGCACCGCCATCCGCGAACTCCTCGACCAGGTGGTCTGCGCGGCCGACACCGGGTGGCCGGTGTTCGCCGTCGCGTTCGCCCCGCCGGCGGAGCCCGGCTCGCCGGCACGGCGCGCCGAGCGGTTGACCGGCACGGTCTGTGCGGCCGTCGGCCTGCCGCTGCTGCGGGTCGAGTCGGCCACCCTGCGGGGCGCGGACCACGGGCGCCGCCTCGTCGAGTACGTCATCGACGCGCGGGCGTACGCGGCCGGCACCGGCCCGGACGGCGGCGACGCGGTGGGCTTCCGGGACATCCTGGGCCGGCTGCCCGACGGTCGCCGTGGTCCGGTCAACGATCTGGGCGCGCTGGCCCGGGCGGCGGCCGTCGCCGGGTACGTGGATCGCGCCCTCGCCGACCCGATCCTGCGCGGGCTGCACGTGCGCTGGACCGGCGGCCCCGCCGAGGGATGGGGCTGGGTCGAAGTGCGGCCCGGCCGGTGCCTGGTGGAACGGGTCCGGCTCGACGTCGGGCGGTTCTCCTGCGGGATCGACCCGGGCCGGCTCGCCGAGGACCTGGCCGCGCTGGCGGTGGGGGAGCGGCTGCGTGACCTCGCGGCCGGGGAGCCGCCGCTGGTGGCGCGCGACGAGGTGCGCCGCCAGATCCGGGCGCTGGCGGCCCGGCGGGACGAGGCCGACGGCGGCTTCGCCTTCGACCACCTCTACGCCGACTGAGGTCGCGGCCCGGCCGGACGTCGCCGAAAAATCTCCCGATCGCCGGTTGAACCATCGCCGCCGTCGCTCCGTACCTAAGCGGGAATGGACGAGATCTTCCCAGCCGCGCGGCACAGGCGCGGTGACGGTGCGGAAAGGGCATCGTCGCTCGTCGACGTGCAACCGGAACGTCGCAGTGATCCTCACCCCGAAATCCGTCGGTCCGCCAGGGTCACGAATCAGCTACCGGATCGAGAAGGAGAGCAATTCGATGCGCAGGTCCACACGGGCGCGCCGGTCATCCGGTAACGCGCGGAGCAAGCGGCTGCTGGCCGTGGTCGGCACGCTCGCGGTCTTCGGCGGCATCGTCGCCGTCACCCAGATCTCGTCCGCCCAGGACCGGCGGACGAACCTCCGGTCGGCCTCGGCGTCGTGCACCGCCCCGAGCCCGGGCTCCACCGCGCCGGCACAGCAGGGCAGCACCACCCGTACGTGGCAGAACGGCCGCTGGGTCCGCAACCACTGGGGTGACGGGCAGATGTCGGTCGCCGAGTGCGAGCAGACCAAGGGGGGCGGCGCGGGCGCCGGCACCCCGAAGGTGACCTGCCCCGACGTCCGAGCCAAGCTGCCCGAGGTGCCCGCGCAGGCGCGCGCCGAGGTGGACCGTAACCTGGCACTGCTGGACAGCCAGATCGCCGAGGCCAACCGGCAGCTCGCGGCGAACGCCCGCAAGGGTGGCGACGTCATCAACAACACCGTTCTGCGACCGCTCGCCGACCGGCGGACCGCGACGTTGAACCGGATCGCCACGGCGATCGGCCGGGTCGCGCCGCGGCCGCAGGGACTCGACGAACTCGCCCAGTGCGCAATCGCGGACAACCCGCAGACCGGCGGCCAGAATGGTGGCCAGACCGGCGCGCCGAATGGCGGTCAGACCGGCGCGCCGAATGGTGGTCAGACCGGCGGTAACAATGGCGGCGGGCAGAACGGCGGCGGCACGAACGGGCTGGAGGTGCTGGCCAAGGACTGCTCCGGCAGCCAGCTTGAGGCGCACAACGGTTTCCAGGCCGGGAACCGCTGCGTGAGCACCGCATTCGGTGAGGTCGGCGCGGCGGAGAACAATCCCTCGCTGCTCATCACCCAGTTCCCGAACCGGGTCCAGCGCAACCAGCCGTTCACGCTCCGGGTCACCACCCGCAACCTGATCCGCGACCGGTTCCTCGCCGCCGGCCAGGGCGGCTACTACCTGGAGAGTTCCCTGCTCAACGACCAGGGCCTGGTGCGCGGCCACTTCCACACCGCCTGCCGGATGCTGGGTAGCACCCGCCAGCCCCCGAACCCGCAGGACGTGCCGGCGTTCTTCGTGGCCACCGAGGACGGCCGGGGCAGCTCCGAGGCGGACGACGTGCTCATCCAGGTGCCCGGTCTGGCCCAGTCGGGGATCGCCCAGTGCGCGGTCTGGGCCGGTGACGGCTCGCACCGCATCCCGATGATGGAGCGGGCCAACCAGACCCCCGCCTTCGACGTGGTGCGGATCCGGGTCAACTGACCTGGCGCGACGGCCGGGG
>NZ_KQ058795.1 GCF_000982955.1 Micromonospora sp. HK10
GCCGGGGTGCCGCCGGGGACCGTTCGCCGGTGTCCGTCCCGTCGCCGGGCGAAATTGTCGGGCGTCCGGAAAGCGGACGGGGCCACGCCGATTTCTCAGCGTGACCCCGGGACGCCCGACGGTGAGCCGGGGGCCTCAGCGGTTCTTGTAGGCCTCCACGACGGAGACGGGGATCCGGCCCCGCTCGGAAATCTCGTAGCCGTTCTTGACGGCCCATTCCCGGATGGCGCGGTTCTGCTCGCGGTCCATTCCGGAGGTGGCGGAGGTGGCCCGGCGGGTCGCCCGCCCGGCCTCCACCGGCCCGCGCCCGATCCGCCGGCCAGCGCTGATGTACGGGTCGAGGGCCTTGCGCAGGACTCCGGCGTTCTCGTCCGAGACGTCGATCGTGTACGCCACGCCGTCCAGGCTGAACTCGACGGTCCGGTCGGCCTTTCCGCCGTCCAGGTCGTCGGTCAGAACGGTGATTACTTTCCTTGCCATCGCCATTACTCCCTGTGTCGGGCGGGGTGTGAGTACGAGTTTGACGTATCTCGCGGCGAATTCGCAACAATACCTGCCGTTCGCCATTCGGCGGGTCGGCATATCCGTCGGCCAAATCGTGCCGCGCCGTGCGGGGCGCGTCCCGGAGTCGGGGTTGAGCGTGGCGTGGGTCACAGCCAGGAACAAGGGGAACGCTTTGTTACTTGAGTCTGACACGCTCAACCAACGTGATAGCAGGTGTTCGATGGCAACTCTTCCGGTACTGCCCCTGACCGACGCCGTCCTGCTGCCAGGCATGGTCATCCCGGTGACCCTCGACCCGACCACCCAGGCCGCGGTCGACGCGGCCCGCGCCACCGGCGACAAGACGCTGCTGGCCGTGCCCCGCCTGGACGGCGAGTACGGCTCCGTCGGCGTGGTCGCCACCATCGAGAAGGTGGGCCGGCTGCCCAGCGGCGAACCCGCCGCCGTGGTCCGCGGCCTCACCCGGGCCCGGATCGGCTCCGGCGTGCCCGGACCCGGCGCCGCCCTCTGGGTGGAGGCCACCCCGCTCGACGAACCCGCCCCGGCCGGGAAGGCCCGGGACCTCGCCCGCGAGTACCGCGCCCTGATGACCTCGGTCCTCCAGCAGCGCGGCGCCTGGCAGGTCATCGACGCGATGGAGCGGATGACCGACCTCTCCGAGCTGGCCGACGCGGCCGGCTACGCGCCCTGGCTCAGCCTGGCGCAGAAGACCGAACTGCTCGCCGCCCCGGACGTCACCGCCCGGCTCGAGCTGCTGGTCGGCTGGGTGAAGGACCACCTCGCCGAGCAGGAGGTCACCGAGCAGATCAACAGCGACGTCCGCGAAGGGCTGGAGAAGTCCCAGCGGGAGTTCCTGCTGCGCCAGCAGCTCGCCGCCATCCGCAAGGAACTCGGCGAGGACGAGCCGGACGGCTCCGCCGACTACCGGTCCCGGGTGGAGTCCGCCGACCTGCCGGAGACGGTCCGCGAGGCGGCCCTGCGCGAGGTCGGCAAGCTCGAGCGGGCCAGCGACGCCTCCCCCGAGGCGGGCTGGATCCGTACCTGGCTGGACACCGTTCTCGAGATGCCGTGGAACACGCGTACCGAGGACAACACCGACCTGGCGGCGGCGCGCGCGGTGCTCGACGCCGACCACGCCGGCCTGGACGACGTGAAGGACCGCATCCTGGAGTACCTGGCGGTGCGCAACCGGCGCGCGGAGCGCAACCTCGGCGTGGTCGGCGGCCGCGGCTCCGGTGCGGTGCTCGCCCTCGCCGGCCCGCCCGGGGTCGGCAAGACCAGCCTCGGCGAGTCGGTGGCCCGCGCGCTCGGCCGCACCTTCGTCCGGGTCTCCCTCGGTGGCGTCCGGGACGAGGCGGAGATCCGTGGCCACCGGCGCACCTACGTCGGCGCGCTGCCCGGCCGGATCGTCCGCGCGCTGCGCGAGGCCGGTTCGATGAACCCGGTCGTGCTCCTCGACGAGGTCGACAAGCTGGCCGTCGGCTACTCCGGCGACCCGGCCGCGGCCCTGCTGGAGGTGCTCGACCCGGCGCAGAACCACACCTTCCGGGACCACTACCTGGAGGTCGACCTCGACCTGTCCGACGTGCTCTTCCTGGCCACCGCCAACGTGGTGGAGGCCGTCCCCGGCCCGCTGCTGGACCGGATGGAACTGGTCACCCTGGACGGCTACACCGAGGACGAGAAGGTGGCCATCGCCCGCGATCACCTGCTGCCGCGGCAGCGGGAGCGGGCCGGGCTGACCGCCGACGAGGTGACCGTCGCCGACGAGGCCCTCGCGCTGATCGCCGGCGAGTACACCCGGGAGGCGGGCGTACGCCAGCTCGAACGAGCCTTGGCGAAGATCCTGCGCAAGGTCACCGTGGCGCTGGCGTCCGACCCGACGCCGGTACGGGTGGACCGGGACAACCTGGTCCGCTACCTGGGCCGGCCGAAGTTCACCCCGGAGTCGGCCGAGCGGACGGCGGTGCCCGGCGTGGCCACCGGCCTCGCGGTCACCGGCGCCGGCGGCGACGTGCTCTTCATCGAGGCCACCGGCATGGACGGCGAGCCGGGGCTGACCCTGACCGGCCAGCTCGGCGACGTCATGAAGGAGTCCGCGCACATCGCCCTGTCGTACCTGCGCTCCAACGGGCGACGCCTCGGCATCGACCCGAACGTCCTGGCCGGGCGGCGGATCCACGTGCACTTCCCGGCGGGCGCGGTGCCCAAGGACGGCCCGAGCGCCGGCATCACCATGGTCACGGCGCTGGCCTCGCTGGCGACCGGCCGGCCGGTCCGACCGGAGTTCGGGATGACCGGTGAGGTGACCCTCTCCGGCCGGGTGCTGCCGATCGGCGGCGTGAAGCAGAAGCTGCTCGCCGCGCACCGGGCCGGCCTGACCGAGGTGATCATCCCGAAACGTAACGAGCCGGACCTGGACGACCTGCCCACCGAGGTCCGCGCGGCGCTGACCATCCACACCCTGGCCGACGTGGCCGACGTGCTCGCCCTGGCGCTGCGCCCGGCCGACGTCGACGCGCAGACCCTCGGCGGCCAGCCGCTCGCCGCGGCCTGACCGGACGGCGGGGACCCCGGTGACCGCCGGGGTCCCCGCCGCCGTCGGGTCCGGGTCCGTCCGGTACGTCGCCACAGCGCGCGGCACGCCGGCCGGAAGGCCGCGCCGGCCGCCGGGCCCGGCATACTGGCCGGCGTACGGTCGGCACCTCGGCGGAGGCCGTGCGGAGGGAGTCAGGTCAGGTGGCGCAGAGGGCAGGCGGCGGGGGCGCACCGGCGAGCGACACCGCGGACCTCGGTGACCTGCTGGGGCGGGAGCTGAGTACGGCCGTGGTGCTGTTCCACGAGGCGGTCGCCGCCAGGCGCGGCCTGACGGCCAGTGAGAACAAGGCGCTGGACGTGCTGGCCCGGCGCGGCCCGCTCACCTCGGGCGAGCTGGCCCGCCAGCTCGGGCTGACCCCGGGCGCGGTCACCGGCCTGGTGGACCGGCTGGCCCGCGCCGGCTACGCGCGGCGGGTTCCGGACGCCGCCGACCGGCGCAAGACCTTCGTGGTCGCCGAGGTGGAGCGGCTCGACGCCGAGCTGGGGCCGGTCTTCGCGCCGATGCGGGCGGCGATCACCGACCTGACGAGCGGCTACACCCCGGCGGAACGGGCCACCGTCGCGCACTTCGTCCGCCACGTGGTGGCCATCCTCGAGGAGCAGACCGCCCGGGTTGCCGCCGCGTCCACAGACGGCAGCTGACCGAAACCCTTCAGCATGCTAAACTGTTTAGCATGCTGAAGGAATCTGCCGACGCCGACATCCGGCGCACCCTGTCCCTGGTTGCCGACGCCTGGGGCGAGGGCAACCCCGAGGGGTACGCGGCCCTGTTCACCGAGGACGCCGACTACACCGCCTTCGACGGCACCCGGATGCCCGGCCGGCGGGCGATCGCCGACGGCCACCGGGCGCTCTTCGCCGGCATCATGCGCGGCTCCCGCATGACCATGCGGGAGCCGCGGATCCGCTTCGTCACCCCCGACGTCGCCGTCGTGTCCGCGCTGGGCGGGATCATCATGCGCTGGCAGCGGGGCCGGACCGAACCGTCGGCCAAGCGGCTGTCGGCGGTCACGTTCGTCCTCGTCCGGCAGGGCGACCGGTGGCCCGTGACGGCCTTCCAGAACACCCGGTACCGCCCGTTTTCGCGCAGCCTCATCGGGCGGCTGATGACCCGCACGGCGGGTACCCGGGCCGGATGAGCGCAGCCGCGGCGGGGGCGCGGACCGGGTGCGGGGCACGCCCGGTGACCCCGGGCGGGCCGGCCGGGGTCACCCGCACCCGCCGCCCGCGCCTGGCCGCCTGCGTCCGACCGCCTGCGCCCGATCGCCTGCGCCCGATCGCCTGCGCCCGATCGCCTGCGCCCGATCGCCTGCGCCCGATCGCCTGCGCCCGGCCGGCCGAGCCCGAC
Organism: Micromonospora sp. HK10; assembly: GCF_000982955.1. GTDB lineage: Bacteria > Actinomycetota > Actinomycetes > Mycobacteriales > Micromonosporaceae > Micromonospora. The sequence continues at coordinate 4,451 of NZ_KQ058795.1, forward strand.
CCGTCGCGGCCGGCCGCGGTCAGCGTCGGTCGCGGCGGGCGGCGTCGACGGGGCGCTCGCGACGGCCATCGCCGCCGCCCCCGTCACGGTCCATCCGGACCGTCGCCTTGCGGCCCTTGATGGTGCTGCCGCGCAGCCCCCGGATCACCTCGTCGGCCAGCGCGGACGGCACCTCCACCAGGGAGAACCGGTCAGCGATCTCGATCGAACCGATGTCCCGGCCACCGACCCGGGTCTCCCCGGTGATCGCACCGACCAGATCCTGCGGCCGGACCCCGGCGCGCCGGCCCAGCCCGATGAAGACCTGCGTGGTGCCACCCGGGCGGGCGCGACCGTCGCCGCGCCGGTCGTACCCGGGCCGGGTCTCCCGCGGCGGGCGGACCGCGACCTGCGGGATCTCCTCCTCGTCCGCGCTGCCGGGCAGCGTGGCCTCGTGCGCCAGCTTCACCGCGGCCAGCGCGACCTCCATCATGTCGAACTCGTCGGTCAGCGACTCCACGATGGCCCGGAACGGCTCCAGGTCGTCCTCCAGCAGCGACTCACGCAGCGCCGCCTGGGTCAGCTCCAGCCGGCGGGTACGCAGGTCCGCCACGGTGGGGATCTTGTCAACGGTCATCCGCTGACCGGTGACCCGCTCGATCGTCTTGAGCATCCGGTGCTCGCGCGGCTCGGCGAGGGTGATCGCCACCCCCTCCCGACCTGCCCGGCCCACCCGCCCGATGCGGTGCACGTACGACTCCGGCGCGGACGGGACGTCGTAGTTGACCACGTGGGTGAGCTGTTCGACGTCGAGGCCGCGCGCCGCCACGTCGGTGGCCACCAGCAGGTCGGCGGTGCCCGCCCGCAGCCGGCCCATCACCCGGTCCCGCTGCTCCTGGCTCATTCCGCCGTGCAGCGCCTCGGCCCGGTAACCCCGGCCGTTCATCGTCTCGGTGAGCCGGTCCACCTCCTCGCGGCTGCGGCAGAACACGATCGCGGCGGTCGGCGACTCCACGTCCAGCACCCGGCCCAGCGCGGCCGGCTTGTGCGCCCGGGCCACGATGTACGCGCTCTGCCGCACCCGGGGCGCCTCGCCGGCCACCGTCCGTTCCCGCTCGATCTGGATGCGGACCGGGTCGGTCAGGTGCTGGCGGGCCAGCCCGTCGATGCGCGCCGGCATGGTGGCCGAGAACAGCACCGTCTGCCGCCGCGCCGGGGCGTGCTCCAGGATCGCCTCGATGTCCTCGGCGAAGCCCATGTCGAGCATCTCGTCCGCCTCGTCCAGCACCACGGTGGCCAGCGCGCCCAGCCGCAGCGTGCCGCGGGCGATGTGGTCCAGCGCCCGGCCCGGGGTGGCCACCACCACGTCCACGCCGGCGTCCAGGGCGCGCAACTGGCGGCCGATCGGCTGGCCGCCGTAGATCGGCAGCACCCGGGCGCCCAGGTCCTTGCCGTACCGGTGGAACGCCTCGGAGACCTGCACGGCCAGCTCGCGGGTGGGCACCAGCACCAGCGACACCGGGTCGCCGCCCGTCCGCTCCTCGGGCATCCGGTGCAGCAGCGGCAGGGCGAACGCGGCCGTCTTGCCGGTGCCGGTGGCCGCCTGGCCCAGCAGGTCCCGGCCGGCCAGCAGCGGCGGGATCGCCTCGCGCTGGATCGGCGTCGGCTCCTCGTAGCCGAGGGCGGCGAGCGCGCCCAGCAGCTCGGGGCGGAGCCCGAGGTCCGCGAAGGCGGGCGTCTCGTCGCTGTCGGCGGGGGTGGGGTCGGTCGGGGTCGGCGCGGAACTCATGCGTCAAGCCTTTCATCACCGCCGAAAGCCCGTCGCGGCGACCGGCACAACGGTCGGGCGGCTCACCTCCCGGGGGCGGTCCCGGCGGGCTCACCCGGCCAGGACGGCCAGCAGCACGGTGACCCCGACGACCACGTCCAACACCCCGCACCACTCGGCGTATCCGCGCGGCACCACCCGGCCGGTGCGGTGGTGCGCCAGATCCCAGGCGGCGTGGCCGAGCCACCCGGCGGCCACCAGCCAACCGGCGAGGCCGTCCGGCCCGGTACGGGCGGCCACCGCCAGCCCGGCCCAGCCGACCAGCCCGGCGAGTTGGAGGGCGAGGACCCTCCGGTCGTGCCACTGCCGGCGCCAGGTGCCGATGAGCAGGTAGCCGGCCGGCAGCACCAGCAGCGTCCACGGGGAGAACACGGTCGGCTCGATCCAGAGGTCGACCGTCATCAGCAGGGCGAGTCCGGTCGGCCAGCGACGCGCCACGGCCGCGACGGCCGGGTGCCGGTCGACCGGCACCGCGGGCGCATGCCGGTGCCGCAGTGCCACCAGCACCATCGCCGGCAGCATCAGCAGGTGGCCGCCGAGCATCAGCGTGTGGTCCCCGACCAGCCCGGCCCACCAGGGCGGGAGCAGCAGCAGGAAGGGGACGTACATGGCGGCGACCATCTCGGCGGTGGCGGCCCGCCCATGGCCCTGGTGCCACATCCAGACCGCCATGCCGACAGACATGTCCGTCGCCATCACCAGCGCCCCGACGTCCGGCCGGGCCAGCACGCCCGCGCCGCCGAGCAGCGCCGCGCCCATCCCCCACAGCGGGGCGAGCAGCACCATGCCCGCCACCATCGCCACCGCCATTGCGCCGAGGTGCCGCGCCAGCCGCCGGCCGTCGCGGTCCTGTCCCTCGGATACGTGCACTGTCGTCTCCGTCATGCCCCGACCCTGCCGGCTCCGCCCCGCCGCGGAACAGGCGCGCGCGTCACGGGAAATCCGTGCGGAAAGCCCGGCCCGGGCGTGACATTCCGCACGGGTGAACCGGGCGGCCGGCGGCCCTAGGATCGGCGGACATGACGGTCGACGCAGCGGATCGCCGGCTGCGCCGGGCGCGGCTGCTCACCGTCGTGTCGGTGGCCACCAACCTCGGCGCCAGCCTGCTGCTGCCCGGCGTCGGGCTGGCCCGGGAGGCGGATCCGCTCCGGCTGGGCCTCGGCACGGTCGGCCTGCTGGCGTTCGTCGCCGCCCAAGCCGGCGTGCTGCACGCGGCCGTCACCCCGTGGCTCGCCGACCCTCGACGGCGGCGCCGGCACGCCGCGCTGGCCGCGGCGACCGCGGTGAGCGTGCCGCTGGTCGGGCCGGTCGCCGCCGGGGAGTGGGCCACCTGGGCCTGGCTGGGCGCGTCCGTGATCGGCACCTTCCCGCTGCTGCTGCGACGGGCGAGCGCCGCCGCCGGAACGCTCGCGGTGCTCGCGGTCTCCGTCGCGCTGACCCGCTGGACGGGCGGGACCGTCCGCGACGCCCTGGTCATCACCGCCGGCGCCGGCGCCGGAATCGCCGCGGTGAGCTGGGTGCAGGTCTGGTTCTGGGACCTGCTCGTCGAGGCGCGCCAGGGACAAGCCGCGCAGGCCCGGCTGGCCGCCGCCGAGGAGCGCCTGCGCTTCGCCCGCGACGTGCACGACCTGCTCGGGCACGACCTGACCGTGATCGCGTTGAAGGCGGAGCTCGCCGCCCGGCTCGCGCCGACGGACGCCGGCCGGGCCGGCCGGGAGGCCGCCGAGGTGCAGCGGCTCGCCGGGTCCGCCCTGCACCGGGTACGTGAGGCGGTGCACGGCTACCGGGCGGTCGACCTCGCCGAGCAGGCCGCCGCGGTCGGCGAGGTGCTGCGGTCCAGCGGGGTGCGCTGCACCGTGGTGCCGCCCGTCGGCGAGCTGCCCGCGTCGGTCGCCGCCGATCTCGCCGCGGTGCTGCGGGAGGCGGGGACGAACGTGCTCCGGCACAGCCGGGCCGACTGGTGCCGGATCGAGATCACCCGGGAGGACGGCCTGGTGACCATGACCGTACGCAACGACGGTGCCCTCGGCGACGGCCCGGACGAGCGCAGCGGTGGCCTGCGCGGGCTGGCGGACCGGCTGGCTCCCGCCGGCGGCAGTGTGCGCGCCCACGCCGAGGACGGGGTGTTCAGCCTGGTGGCCGTCCTTCCGGTGCCGTCGTGATCCGGGTGCTGCTCGCCGACGACGAGGAGCTGATCCGGCTCGCCCTCGCGGCCCTGCTCGACCTGGAGCCCGACATCGACGTCGTGGCGCACGCCGCCGACGGGCGGGCAGCGCTGACCGCCGCGCTGGCGCACCGGCCGGACGTCGCCGTGCTGGACCTGGCGATGCCGCCGCCGGGCGGGATCGAGGTCGCCGCCGAACTGGCCCGCGTCCTGCCCGATTGCGCCGTGGTGATCCTGACCGGCCAGGGCCGCCCCGCCCAGCTGCGTCCGGCGCTGACCGCCGGGGCGCGGGGCTTCCTGCCCAAGGGTGCGCCCGGTGGGGCGCTCGCCGACGTGATCCGCCGCGTCCACACCGGGCAGCGGTACGTCGACCCGGCGCTCGCCGCCGACGCGCTGACCCTGCCCGAGTGCCCGCTGACCGCCCGGGAACTGGAGACCCTGCGCCTGGCCGAGTACGGCACCCCGGTCGCGGTGATCGCCCGGCGTACCCACCTGGCGGCCGGGACGGTGCGCAATCATCTCGCCGCGTCCGTGCAGAAGCTCGGTGCCACGAACCGGGCCGAGGCGGTGCGGATCGCCCGTGAGGCCGGCTGGCTCTGAACCGGCCTCGGCGGCGGTTCGGGCGGTGCGCGGCTCAGGTCGCCTCGAGGGGCAGCCGCGCCTCCGCGAGCAGCGCGGGACCGGCGTACGCCACCGGGGCGTACGGCGGCATCGGGCGCAGCTCGGCCAACTGGTCGGAGCTGAGCGCGTACACCACCCGGCCCAGGCCGGCGCGCTCGATCGCGGAGGCGCACATGGCGCACGGCTGGCAACTGGTGTATAGGGTGGCCACCGCGGCCGCGTCCGGGCCGAGGTTCCGGGCTGCCCAGCGGGCCAGCTTCAGCTCCGGGTGCGCGGTGATGTCGTCGTCGGTCCGCTCGGTGTTGACCTCCTCGGCCACCACCCGCCCGTCGGCGTCCACCAGCAACGAGCCGAACGGGCCGTCCCCGGCGTCCCGGGCGGTGACGGCCAGCGCGACGGCCCGGCGCAGGTGACGTTCGTCGGTCTCGGTCAACACGCTCATCCGGTGCGCATTCCCCGCGGGGCGGCGCGGCACACCGCCGGCGACTAGCCTGACGGCGTGCGTACGGTCGAACTGCTCTGTTCCCCGGAGCTGGAGGAGGCGGTACGGGCGGCCTGGGACCGGCTGGCCGCCGCGGGCCTGCCCAGCCTGGCGCGGAACACGCACGCCACCAACCGGCCGCACCTGACCCTCGCCTCCGTCGACGAGTTCCCACCCGGCGCCGAGCAGCGGCTCGCCGACCTCTGCGACGCGGCGCTGCCCCTGCCGGCCCGCCTGGACCGGGTGGAGGTGCTCGACGGCAGCGCCCCGCTGGTCTGGCTGGTCCGTCCCGCGCCCCAACTGGTCGCCCTGCACGGCGCGGTCTGGGACGTACTCGCCACCGCCCCCGGCCCGCAGCCGTGGCACGCCCCCGGCCGGTGGGTGCCGCACCTGAGCCTGGCGCTGCGGTTCCGCGACGCTGACCGGCGCCGGGCCCGGGCACTGGCCGGCGCCGACCGGCCCCGGGGGGAGTTCATCGCGGCGCGCAGCTACGACAGCGAGACCCGGACGGTCAGCGAGCTGGCGTCCACCTGTCCGCGCTCCTGAGCGGCCGCGCCGCCGGGCGTGGATCTGACTGGTCCGGTGGCCGGCGGTGGCCGCGGTGGTTGTGGGATGGCGACCCTGGTGAAGGTGGGCGCGGGGGCGAAGCTGCGAGTCAACATGCCGCCGTCCTGCGCGTGGTACACCGCCGTTCACGTCACGGGTACGGGGTAGGTATCGTGGTCGACCCAGCGCTGGCTGGCGGGGTCGTACGGTGCCGGTAGAGCGGACCGGCCGGGGTTCGCGCGTGGAGGACGCCCGGGCCGGCCGCGACGATCATGTCGTACTGTCCCCAGCCGCTGTCGAGCGTGCAGCCCTTGATGGACCATCCTGGCCGGTCTCGTCGTACCGGTACCAGTGCAGCTTCCCGGCGCTGTCGATCACGTAGAAGTCGCCGAGCTCAGTGATCGTTGCTGTGCCCTGGGGTGGGGCGGGTCCGGCCGGCGGCCCCGGCTGGGGCCGCCGGCCGGTGGGGGTCAGTTGGTATTGGGTTGGGTGATGGTGACGGGGCGGAAGGTGGGTGTGGTCGTGGGGGTGAAGGTGTTGGCTTCGGCGACGAAGGGCACGACGGTGCTGTTGATGGTGCGGGTGACGAAGGCGATTCGGGTGCCGTTGCTGGCCTGGTAGGTGTAGAGGGTGGGGTCGGCGGCGTAGGTGCCCTCGGTGCCGTTGAGGGTCCAGTTGCCCCAGGTCTGGGTGCCTTGGCCGGTTTCCCAGGTGTTGTAGATGCTGTTGTCGGCGGTGCGGGTGACGACGGCGATGCGGCCGAGGTTGGGGTCGAGGATGGCAGTGGGGCTGCCGGCCGCGGTGATGGTGCCGGTGCCGATGGTGGTCCAGGTGCCGGGCCAGGTGCCGTCGGTGTTCTGGTACTGCTTCTTGATCGTGCCGTCGGTGTGCCGGGCGAAGACCATCAGGCGAGGGCCGGGCATGACGACGACGGCAGGGGTGCCGACGAAGCCTGTGCCGCCACCGATGCTGGCGAACTGCGCGGTGAGGGCCCGGTCCTGGTAGGTCGCGGTGACGACCGCGCCGGCGCTGTTGATCGCCGTGATGGTGGCGGTGTTGTTCGGGCCGGCCGTGACCACCGGCGTACCGGTCAGGCTGCTGCCGCCTAGGTCCGTCCAGGGCAGCAGATCACCCGTGTTGCCGTCCTGCAGGCGGACTGCCAGGGCGCCGGTCGAGTCCAGCGCGAACAGGGCGAGACTGTCGTCGGAGAGCCGAACCGCGGATGGTTCCGATGTCATGGCGCCGGCCAGGTTGTCCCACTGGTTCCACTGGCTTGATCCAGCCGAGGACTGAATCAACGCGCGGATGTCACTGTTCGTCTGATGCGCGTAGATGCCGACGCGGTTCTGATGGTCGGCGATCAGCGCCGGCTTGCCGGTGTAGGCGTCGGTGCCGGATACCGGGTTCCACTGGACCGAGCTGAAGCTGTCCGGGTCGGTCTGGCGGCCGTGGATCACCCGGCCGAGGTTGTCGGTGTACGCGAACTCGACCGTGCCCAACGTCGCCCCTGGTGCTGGCGGGGCCTGCAGCACCGCCAGCGACGCGTTGGGCACCGTCGGGGTGGACGGCTTCACCGGGCCGGCGAGAGCTCCCTGGTGGCACGTGTTCGTTGTGGCAAACACGTTGGGGTAGGACCATCCGGTACCGATCTTCTGCGGCTCTGAGGTGACGCCCGAGGAGGTGCGCAGATCGACGGGATAGCGGTACTGGTACAGGTCGCCGTTGCCTTGGACGCCCAACAGGGAGTCGCCACCGGCGGTGAAGAGGCCTTTGGTGAAGAGGCTGAAGTTCAAGGGTACCTTGCGAATGCCTTGGTACACGGGGCGGTCGTAGCTCATCCACCGCTGCGTCGCCGGGTCGAAGTGGTGACGCCGCAGCGTGCCGTCTGGCAATCTGCCATAGAGCACGCCCGGGCTGGTGGCGACGATCAGGTTGTACTTGTCCCAACCGGTGTCCAGAACCTTGCCGGAGATCACCCACGTGCGGCTGGTCTCGTCGAATCGATGCCAACGCAGTTTGCCGGTGCTGTCCACCGCGTAAAAGTCGCCGGCCTCGTCAATGGTGATCTTGTCCCGGTTGCTGGCCGACGCGTAGCTGGTGAATCCGCTGCTGATGAGCCAGTTTGACTTTCCGTCCACCAACTCCCAGGCAGTCCCGGTCCAGCGGTAGCGGGTGAGTCCCGACGGGTTGATGCCGTAGACGCGGCCATCCCGTCCACCGAGCATCCGTCCGAAGGTCCACCCGCTGGAACCGATGGTCCGCGCGGTTCCGAATGAGCTGAGCTCGCTCAACGGGCTGTTCAGGTCGCGGCGCAACAAGGTGCCCGAACTCGTGTTGTAGAACACGCCGACGGGACCGTTGCAGTCAAAATCGTCCTGGGTGGACGGGAACGGCCAGTCGGTGGCCGCCTGGGCGGCCGGCCCGCCGGCGGCGACAGCAAGGCTGGTGACGGCGATTGTCAGGGCCGCTCCGAGGCTCAGCGCGGCGCGGCGGCTCATTCCGGAGTCGGTCCGTCGCTGGCACAGTGGATCGAGCATGCGGGGCCTCTCTTCCTAATGGTTCAGTCAGAACATGGCAAGCGGGCAAGCCGAGCGGCCGGTGCGAACCCGGCTGGGGCCGCCGGCCGGTGGGGGTCAGTTGGTATTGGGTTGGGTGATGGTGACGGGGCGGAAGGTGGGTGTGGTCGTGGGGGTGAGGGTGTTAGCGCCGGTGACGAAGGGCACGACGGTGCTGTTGATGGTGCGGGTGACGAAGGCGATTCCGGTGCCGTTGCTGGCCTGGTAGATGTAGAGGGTGGGGTCGGCGGCGTAGGTGCCCTCGGTGCTGGCGGGGCCTGCAGCACCGAGAGCGGCGCGTGCGGCACCGTCGAGGTGGACGGCTTCACCGGGCCGGCGAGTGCTTTCTGGTGGCACATGTTCGTCGTGGCGAAGACGTTCCGAGGCCCGCCCCACCCGGTGTTGATCTGGTCGGCCGCCACCGGCCAGGTATTGGTGTCCTCCTGGCGGTACTGGTAGAGAAAAGCGTCGGCGGACCCGCTGCAGGTGAAGCTGTCGGCCGCTTCGGCCGGTATTGGTGAGAGGTGTGCCGACAAGCCATCGGCCCCATTTCCAGAACTGCGGTCAGCCCCAGAGATATGCGTCTGCGCTGGCCTGCCCGGAATGTTTTCTCGCCATGTTTGCCAATAATTTAGCCCTCCCCGAATATGGGCGCAATAGGCCGCCACTATAAGTGCAAGTCAGGTCCGCGGACCGGCGGCGGGTGTTACGGGGGTCGGGCTGACGCCGACCCGAGCGCCATGATGCACGACACGGACGGTCACCGCTACCCGTCGAGGCGTGCGGGCTACCGCGGCGCCGGCAACGGACGTAATGGACCAAAGCGGTAAAGCGGAGATTTTTAGCGCAGGGCAGTGGCGGTAGGTCATGGTCGGGTCGCGGAGGGTAGTGCTGGTCTGGGTCTTGACACTTGGCCTCGAACGCTGTCAATGTACAGCGGCGCATTGATGAAGAGCAGCACACGGGGGTGTTAAGCGGTGAGCATCCGTTTATCGGTTTTGTGCCGCCGTCCGAGCCAAGGTTGTCGGACCGACCGGCTGTTGTCTGATTCGATGCCCTGCGGCGTGTCTGCTGACAGTTCCGCCTGATTCGGTCTCTTCTCTCCTTCGCTCCGCCGCGTTTTCGCTGCGCGACCCGTGCTGATTTCCAACCACCAGGTCGCGCCGATGGCCGGCGCATCCGTAGGCTCCGGTCCGCCCTCGACCCAGGGGTTTCCATGTCGTTCCGCCCGCGCCACCTGTCCGACCTGCGTTCGCGCCTGTCCCGGCTGCGGCCGCCGATCCGGCGACCGGGCGGGCTCGTCCGCTCCGCCGCCATCCGCTCAACCGTGGCCGCCGCCCTCGCCGGCGTGTTGATGCTCAACCTGGGCGGCAGCGGAGTGCTGGCGCTGTCCGGTCAGGCCGCACGGGACGCCCGCGCCAGGGCCGACCGAGCGGCGGGCGTCAAGCCGGGCCAGAGGTGGGGTACGGCGGCCGGCCGGTCCCACGTCAAGGCGGGCCCGATGAACCGGGACGTGCCGCGATCGATGCGCAGCCGGTTTCCCCTGCACAAGCTCGACCAGAAGCCACCGGCGGGCCGCAACGAAGCCTCGGTCGCCGCGGCGCCGATGGTCGAGAAGCGGGGGTACGACCGGAGCACCAGCCGGGAACGGGCCGCCGAGCGCACCCTCAACCAGCGGGTCTACGACAATGCCGACGGCACCCAGACCACTGAATTTTCGTCCGCCCCGATCAACTTCCGTAAACCGGACGGGAGTTGGGCACCGATCGATCTCGACCTCGTGCCCGCAGGCGACGGTCCGGGCTGGCGGACGAAGGCGGATTCCGTCGGTCTGCGCCTCGCCGCACGCGGGGCCGCAAGCGCGCTTGCCACGCTGAGTTTCTCAGGCGGTGCGGAGCTGGCCTTCGGGCTGTCCGACGCGGCTGACAGCCCGGCCCGGGTCGAGGGTCGGAGGGTCACCTACCCGGCTGTCCGACCCGAGGTCGACCTGCGGCTGGAGCCGCGAGCGGGCGGCGTGAAGGAGACGCTGATCCTTCGCTCCGCGAAGGCACCGACGACGTACGTCTTCCCGCTCCGGCTGCGCGGCCTCACCGCGAAGCTGGTTGACGGCCAGGTCGTGCTGACCGACCCGGCGGGACGGCAGCAGGGTGTCATCCCGGTCGGTTACATGATCGACTCGGGTGCTGGCACCGCCGGCCCGGCCACCTCCACCGGGGTGACGTACGAGCTGATCGACCAGGGCGGCCAGCAGGCCCTGAAGGTCCGCCTCGACCCTGCCTGGCTCGCCGATCAACACCGCAGTTACCCGGTGGAGGTCGACCCCACGGTCGGCCCGCCGGTGGATCCGGTCCGCTCGGACAGCAGCATGTACGTGCACGGCGGCAGCTCCGCCTCGGGTGGTTCGGAACTGCTCGTCGGCCGCTCCGGCGGCGAGAACGCCGCCGCCTATCTGAAGTTCGGTGACCTGGTCAGCCGGCTCCAGTACCACACCATCTACGGTGCGGCGCTGTCCGTGGTGAACTTCGACGCCGCCTCCTGCAAGGCACGGGCGGTGACCGTGCACCCGGTCACCGGGTCCTGGTCGGCCGGTAGCGGCTACTCCTACCCGGGCCCGGCCGTCGGCAGCGCGCTCGCGAGCCGCTCCTTCGCCCACGGCTACGTCGGGCTCGGCCAGTCACAGTCGGCCTGTCCGGCGGCGGGGGAGATGTTCGACCTGGGTGCGGCCGGCCGCAACCTGGTGCAGCGCTGGGTCAACGGCACCCAGGCCAACTACGGCCTCTCCCTGCGCGCGTCCACCACGGACGGCGCCGCCTGGAAGAAGTTCGCCGGCACCGGCACCGCCAACCCGCCGGCGCTCTACATCACCCACACGCCCTACAACGCCGCGTACTCGATCCCCAAGCCGACGCCGGAGCCGCCCGTCCTGCAGAACCAGGCCGGGAAGGTCAAGGTGACGGTCACCAACCTCGGAGCGGAGGCCTGGTCTCCGACCAACTACTACCTCGCCTACCGCGTCTACAACGCCAGCACCGGGGCGGCTGTCACCCAGCAGCGGGCCGGCAACCTGCCGACCACGCTGGCCCGGGGCGCGAAGGTGACCCTCGACGCGACCATCAAGGCCTTGCCCCCGGGCTCCTACTTCGTCGACTTCACCATGGTGCGCAGTGGCGGCATCGTTTTCACCGATCAGCAGGTGCCACCGGGCCGGATCGTGCTCCAGGTCTTCGACGTGCCTCCGGTGGTCCAGGAGTTGTATCCGGAGAACGGTTACCAGGCACCCACGCTGACCCCGTTGCTGTGGGCGCGCGCCGTCGACACCGACGCTCCGCCCGGGTCGACCCTGTCGTTCAAGTTCGAGATCTGTGACCGGGCGGACTCCGGCGCCGCCACGAACTGCACCAACTCCGGCTACCAGGCGAAGCAGTCCTGGGTGGTGCCGAGCGGGCGGCTGGCCTGGAGCAAGAACTACATGTGGCGGTCGTACGTGAAGGACGCCACCAACGAGGTGATCTCGCCGTACTCGGTGCTGATGGCCTCGGTGCCGCAACCGGACCTGCTCTCCAAGGTCGGCACCGCGCCCGGCGCGGAGCAGGGCCGGGAGTTCGACGCCCAGACGGGCAACTTCTCCACCGCCGCCGTCGACGCGACGGTGGCGACGGTCGGGCCGCAACTCAACCTGGCCCGCACGTACAACAGCCTCGATCCGAGGACCACCGGAGCGTTCGGCGCTGGCTGGTCCAGCCTGCAGGACGTGGCGCTGATTCCGGACAACGACGGATCGGGCAACGTGGTGATCCGCTACCCGGACGGACAGGAGGTGCGGTTCGGCAAGAACACGGACGGCACCTACGCGGCGCCGTCCGGCCGGGTGGCCCGGTTGACCCTCGACTCCATCAGCTGGAAGCTGCTCGACCGAGGTGGGACCACCTACCAGTTCGCGCTCACCGGCAAGCTGCAGAAGGTCACCGACGTCTCGTCACGGTCGGTCGTGCTCAGCTACGACGCCCTGAACGGCAAGCTCGCCAAGGTTCAGGTGTCCAACAGCCTGACCAACACCGCCGGCCGGGCGCTGCGCTTCACCTGGACCGGCAACCACATCACCGCGGTGACCACGGACCTCGTCAACGGGGCGGCCCTGACCTGGAGCTACACCTACACCGGTGACCTGCTCACCAAGGTCTGCGGCCCCGACGAGGCCTGCACGGTCTACGACTACACGCCCGGGTCGCACTACCGGACGGCAGTCCTCGACGCCAAGCCCGACTCCTACTACCACCTGGGAGAGTCGGAGGGCACGGCGGCCGCCAGCGACGTCGCCATCAACCTGGGCAAGGACGCCGCCACCTACCGCAACGTGACGCTCAACCAGTCGGGCGTGGTCGAAGGCACCAGTGGCACCGCCGCGGCGTTCAACGGCACGTCGGCCTACCTGGAGCTGCCCAAGGGCCTGGTGAAGAAGAGCCGTGACGCCTCCGTGGAACTGTGGTTCAAGATCGGCCTGACCCAGACCGGTGGTCCGCTCATCGGCTACCAGGACAAGGCGGTCGGCACCGCGGCGACCAGCGGCGTGCCGATCCTCTACACCGGCACCGACGGCAAGCTCCGCGGCCAGTTCGCCACCGGGGCCATCGCGCCGATCACCTCGACGACGACGGTGAACGACAACAAGTGGCACCACGTGGTGCTCTCCGCGATGGCCAACACCCAGACCATGTACCTCGACGGCGTCAAGGTGGGTGACCTGACCGGGCAGACCATCGACGCCTCGCTGCTCACCGTCAACCAGGTCGGCCTGGCCTCGGCCACCCCGCCGGCGTCCTGGCCAAACTGGGGCGCTACCGCGCAGCGGTACTTCGCCGGCACGATCGACGAAGTCGCCGTCTACTCGCACCCGCTCGGGCCGTCCACCGTGGCCGCGCATTTCCAGTACGCCAAGCCGGCCACCCAGCAGCTGTCCCGGGTCACCCTGCCCAGCGGGCGGATCGCCACCGAGGTGGCATACGACACGACGACCGACCGGGTGAAGGAGTACACCGACGACGACGGTGGCACCTGGAAGCTCGGGGCGCCGACCATCTACGGCAACGACAGCGACCTGCGCCGCGGCGTCCAGGTGCTGGACCCGGCGAACCGCCCCTACCTGTACGAGTACGACGCCCTCGGCGGGCAGATGTTGCGCTCGGGCAGTCCGCTGGGGCTCGAGACACGCCCCGAGGACCAGCCGGCACCACCGAGCCCATCGCCGACGCCTAGCCCCACGCCGACCTGCTCGCAGCCCGACCCGAACGACCCGGCCTTCTGCACCATCATCCCGAACGACGCCGACGGCCCGGTCTTCGTCCGGCACACCCTCGACGGCATGGCCATCCGCAGCTTTTCCTATGACGAGAAGGGCATGCAGACCAAGGTCATCAACGAGAACGGTGACTCCGTCGAGATGACCTACGACGCCGAGGGTCGGCTGGCCACCCGGAAGAGCTGCCGCACCGGCACCCAGTGCTACACGAACTACTACACCTACTCGACGACCATCACGAACCCCTTCGATCCCCGCAAGGATCTGGCGGTCGAGACGCGGGACGGCCGCTCGTCGAGCGCCACGGACACGACGTACCGCACCACCATGTCGTACTGGAGCAACGGCCAGCTCTCCAGCCAGACCAATCCCGACGGCAGCTCGGTCAGCCACACCTACACCGTCGGCGCAGAGGCCGCGGTCGGTGGCGGCAACCCGCCGTCCGGGCTGCCGGCCACCAGCACCGACGCCCGCGGCAAGGTGACCAAGTTCGCCTACTACGCCAACGGCGACCTGGCCCGGACGACCGAGCCCTCCGGCCTGGTCACCGAGTACACCTACGACACGCTCGGCCGGCGGATCACCGAGAAGGTCATCTCGGACAGCTACCCGGCCGGTGTCACCACCACCATCACCTACGACAAGCACTCGCGGGTGGCCACCGTCACCGGCCCGGTCACCACCGACGCGGTCAACGGCACCCAGCATCAGAGCCGGACCACCACGCAGTACGACGCAGACGGCAATCCCACCAGCGTCACCGTGTCGGACCTGCTCGGCGGCGACCCCGACCGGGCCACCGTCACCGAGTACGACGACCAGGGCCGCCCGGCCAAGGTGGTGGACCCCGAGGGCAACGAGACCACCTACGGCTACGACCGGTTCGGCAACAAGACCACCATGACCGACGCCAACGGCAACCGGTACGACTGGGCGTACACCGCCCAGAACAAGGTGGCCGAGGTCCGGCTGCGGGACTGGCGCAGCGACCCGCCGGGTTCGCCGGGCACCGGCACCGGTGACTACCTGGTGCTGCACTCCTACTCGTACGACTTCGCCGGCCGCCTGGCGAGCGACACGGACGCCATGGGCCGGCGGCTGGAGTACCTGTACTACCGCGACGACCTGCTCCAGAAGATCACCCTGAAGGGCTTCCACAACTCCGACGGCACCACCCGGGACTACGTCGTCGAGGAGAACACCTACGACGGCGCCGGGAATCTGACTCGCAAGGTCGGCGGGAACGGCACCCAGACCACCACCTACACGCCGGACCGGGCCGGCAAGGTCACCAGCACGGTAGTCGACCCGGGCGGCCTGCAGCGGACCACCACGCTGACCTACGACCTGAACGGCAACGTCACCCGGTCGGTCCGCACCGGCAACCCCTCCAACCTGCCGTGGTTCGTACCGGTCACCTCCGAGACGGTCGACTACACCTACGACGACGCCGGCAACGTGCTCACCGAAAAGGTGATCGCCGGCAGCGAGTCGCGGATCACCAGCTACACCTACGACCAGCGCGGCTTGCGGCTGACCGCCACGGACCCGCGCGGCAACGTCGCCGGCGCCGACAAGGCGGCGTACACCACCACCTACCGCTACGACGAACTCGGCCAGCAGGTCGGCGTGACCGGCCCGACCGTCGACGCGGAGAGCGACGGTGGCGCCGCCACCCCCACCAGCCCGACCAGCACCGTCGGTTTCAACACGTTCGGTGAGCAGGTCGCGGTCCGGGACCCGCGCGGCCTGATCAACCGGTCCGAGTACGACAAGCTGGGCCGGCCGGTACGCAGCGTCGCGCCGACCTACCAGGCGCCCGGCGTGACCCAGCCCGTCACCCCGGAGACCCGCCGGAGCTACGACCCGCTGGGCAACGTGGTCGAGGAGATCGACCCCGCCGGCACCACCCGCTACACGTACGACCAGCTCAATCGGCTGGTCAGCAGGGACGAGCCGGCGAAGACGAACGACGACCGCGCGGTCACCAGCTACACGTACACCCGCACCGGCGAGGTCCTGTCGGTGACCGGACCGACCGGCGTCCGGACCGAGTCGACCTATGACGACCTGGACCGGCAGATCACCCAGACGCTGGTGGAGCGGACGCCCAGCACCCGCAACCTGGTCACCCGGATGGCCTACGACGACGCCGGCAACGCCACGTCGATCGTCTCGCCCAGCGGGGCCACCACCGTCAACACCTTCGACGCGACCGGCGCCGTCACCCGCACCACCAGGCCGACCGGCGAGGCCACCCTCTTCGGGTACGACCACGTCGGGCGGCAGGTCCGGGTCTCCGACGGTCTCGGCCGGACCAGCCGGGTCACGTACGACCTGTTCGGCAACCGGGTCAGCGACGCCGACATCAAGCCGGACGGGACGGTGCTGCGGACCCAGAGCTACGGCTACGACATCGCCGGCAACATGACCTCTGCCACCGACCCGTACGGCACCGTCACCACCCACGAGTACGACGCGGCGGGCCGGCTGGTGAAGCAGGTCGAGCCGGTCAGCGACACCGAGTCGATCACCACCACCTTCGGCTACGACGCGGCCGGCAACCGGACCCGCTACACCGACGGCCGGCGCAACTCCACCATCTACACGTACAACACGCTGGGCCTGCCGGAGTCGGCGATCGAGCCGTCGACGACGGCCCACCCGGCGCTCGCCGACCGGACCTGGACCATCGGCTACGACGCGGACGGCAACGCGGTGCGGCTGAGCGCCCCGGGCGGGGTGAGCCGCACCCGGACCTTCGACGCCTCCGGCCGGCTGACCGGCGAGACCGGCTCCGGCGGTGAGACCGCAACCACGAGCCGGACCCTCGACTACGACCGCGCAGGCCGGCTGACCAGCGTCAGCGCGCCCGGTGGCAGCAACACCTTCACCTACAACGACCGCGGTCAGCTGGTCTCCGCCGCCGGCCCGTCCGGTACCGCCAGCTTCGGCTATGACGACGACGGGTTGATGACCAGCCGCACCGACGTCACCGGCACGGCCACTTTCGGCTACGTCAAGGGGCGGCTTGACACGGCGACCGACAGCATCACCGGCCAACAGCAGAAGTTCGGCTACGACGCGGCCGGCGACCTCAAGACCATCGACTACGGTGTCGGGCGGGTGCGGACCTTCGGCTACGACGATTACGGCCGGGTCAACAGCGACGTGCTGCGTAACTCCGCCAACCAGGTCGTCGCGTCGGTGGCCTACGGCTTCGACCTGAACGGTCATGTCACCGGTAAGAACACCACGGGCACCGCCGGTGCCGGCAACAACAGCTACACGTACGACAAGGCCGGCCGCCTGACCAGCTGGACCTCCTCGGCAGGCACCGTCGACTACGCCTGGGATGCCAGCGGCAACCGGATCAAGGCCGGCTCGAAAACCGCCACGTACGACGAGCGCAACCGGCTGACCTCCGACGGCGACTACACCTACGCCTACAGCGCGCGAGGCACGCTGCGTAGCCGGACCAGTTCCGGACTGGCCGAGCAGTTCTCCTTCGACGCCTTCGACCGCCTCACTGCGGCAAAGGACCAGACCTATCAGTACGACGGACTGGACCGGGTCGTCGCCCGCACCGGCAACGCGTTCGTCTACGCGGGCCTGGCCGACGACGTGGTGCACGACGGAGCGGAGTACTACGCCCGGGGACCGGGCAACGAACTGCTCGCCACCGGCATCGGCTCCGTGGAGCGGCTGTCGCTGACCGATGCGCACGGCGACGTGGTGGCGGCCATCGACCCGGCCGACACCCAGCTCTCCACCCTGAACGATTCCACCGCGTACGACCCCTTCGGCAAGAAGCTGACCAGCGTGGGCGACACGGGCCGCCTCGGCTTCCAGGGCGACTGGACCGACCCGGACACCGGCCAGGTCGACATGGGCGCCCGCTGGTACGACCCCGGCACCGGCACCTTCGCCTCCCGGGACAGCGTCACCTACAGCACGGGCGACTCGATCCTGGCCAACCGGTACACGTACGCCGCGGGTGCGCCGCTGGACTTCGACGACCCCGACGGGCACTGGCCGCGGTGGCTGAAGAAGGCCGCCAGTGCGGTGTCCACGGCCTGGCACGCGACGACCGCCGTCGTCTCGGCCGCCTGGAACTACGCCTCCTACTACGCCCACGCGGCCTGGAACGCCGGTGTCTCCGCCCTCAAGGCGGTGGGGAGTGTGCTCTCCAGTGCCGCCCGTTGGGCGGTCGACAAGGCGAAGACGGCGGTGAAGGCGGTCGGCAACGCGATCAGGTCCAACCTGTCCCGCGCCGTCGACTGGGCGAAGAGGCAGAAGGCAGCCGTCGCCGCACAAGTCCATCAAATGAGAGTCGCGGTCCAGGCCAAGGCGAAGGCGGCCATCGCCCAGGCGGTGAAGTTCACGAGACTGCCTGTGGTCCAGGCCCTGACCAAGCCACTCATGGCGCTCAGCAAGGTTGTGTCGACCGGCTTCAAGATGCTGCCCGCCATCGTCGCGACGACCACGATGGCGATCAAGGATCCGCAGAAGTTCAAGCAGAAACTGTGGCTGGACGCCGCCAAGGCGGTCGGGTCGATCACCGAGGGCGTCTCCACCGTGTGGGACAAGGCGACCCAGTTCGTCGAGGACCACAAGGCGGACATCGCCGGCTTCGTCGCCGGAACCGTTGTGGGCCTGGGCTGCGGCGCGGCGATCGGCTGGACCGGCGTCGGGGCGGTGGCCTGCGGCGCCCTGGCCGGGGCGGTGGGCTCGGCGGTCACCGGCTACATGAACGGCAAGCGCGGCTGGGACCTGGTAGGCGACGCCGCCCTGGGCGCACTCACCGGCGCCGTCGGCGGAGCGATCGGCTCGATCGGTGGCGCGGCGCTCAAGGCCGGCCTTCGCGGGCTGAGTGGTGGCCTGCGGTCGGCGGGCAGCAAGGCCCTCAGCGCGGGCATCGGCGAAGCCCGGGCCATCGCCTCCGAGACCCGTGCCCTCGGGGGTCAGGCACGGTCGCTGGGCAACAAGCTGTTGGGCCAGGGCTGTGACAACAGCTTCACCGGCAAGACCCCGGTACTGATGGCCGGCGGTGTGCTCAAGTCGATTAGCGACGTCAAGGTGGGCGACAAGGTCGTCGCCACCGATCCGACCACCGGCCGCACCGAGGAGCGCGTGGTCACCGGGCGCATCGTCGGCACCGGCATGAAGAAGCTCGTCCAGATCACCGTCGACGTGGACGGTAAGAAGGGCGACCGTACAGCGCAGCTCACCGCTACCGATGGCCATCCCTTCTGGGTCGCCGATCGGGCGGGCTGGGCCCAGGCCAAGGATCTCCGGCCTGGTTACACCTTTGAAACCGCGGACCATCGGCCCGTCTCCGTGGTGGATGTCCACAAGTCGTCGGACTGGCAGACCGTCTACAACCTGACCGTCGACGGGCTTCACACGTACTATGTGATCGCCGGCGAAACACCGGTCCTGGTTCACAACTGTGGGCCTGATGACCTGGTGCATGTATACCGGGCACCGCAAAGGGGTAATGGGCCCGATGAGCTCGCCAATGGGCTGAATCCGGCACGGCACAGAGAAGGCAACGGCAATGCCTACATCGGGACGGAAGACGTTGCACAAAAGTACGCCGACTATGCGGTCGGCACGCATGAGGATGGATATATCAAGTTCGCGTTTAGGCGCTCTGAGTTTGAAGAGCATTTCGGTCCCGGATTGAAATATGAGGGCGGCCCCGGGTTGGAGTGGGAGATTCCCCATGGGAAGATCGATCTCTTCAACCGGCTGACCCAATCGAGGGAGTGGCTATGGGCCCCATGGTAGGAGCCAGGGATGGAGATATCCATGACATGCCGTCATCGCAGTGGGGTACTCTGGGCTCTGAACTCGTCGGATGTGTCGTCGAGATCCGGATTTTATGCGTCCATCCCTTCGGGGTCGGTGTTTATTTGACTGCCCAAGATGCCTATGCGCACGTCAATGTGCCTCGTGTGACGGATGGCCGATTCACAGTTGCAGAGGCTTCGCGTCATATCGGCGAAGTTCGGAGGGCTCTCATCCTTTCTGTGGAGCCAGGTAGACAGCCTACTCTCACGATTCGTCCTTCGGAGGTCCCGAACTCCTGATGCTCGTATTGGCGAATAGAATTCCCAACGGCACCGATAATTCTGCGATTAGCTTTATCGCCGCGCCGACTGGCAAGGCTGCGGTCTTGTGGATCAACCACATATTCGGCGGGGACTCAGGTGGCTGACGATCGTCCGGTGCGGAACTCGGGAATCCTCGCGGTATTTGTCGAGATCATCCACGGCCCGCAGGGCACCATGCGGGCTGTGGAGATCGCTGGCTACGGCATTGCTGTGCCGAGGCGCGCTGCCTCCTCACTGTACTTGCCGACAAGGAGTACCGGCGTGATGATTCGGAGCACGTACTTCAGGATGCGCTCGGGTATACCGACAAGCTCATGGAACTCGTCGCGATCGAGGACGACCTCGCGGAGTCTTGGCGTCGCCGACGCCTTCAGGAGCTCGACGAGGCAGCTTTTGAGCGGGATCTGCGCCAGATAGTTCTCCGGTTGGAGGAATGGCCAGAGCATAGGATCACGGGTGATTCGATCTAGATCCCATAGATGTTGGCTTTGAGGTGAAGCTGACGATCGCGTCTAGCGCAACCGGAGAGCTGGTCAATGCTCTTCGTATTGATCAGTAGTCGCCGGTCGGCGCATCGCGCAGCAGCACACCGGCGGTGTTGCCGGTGCCGACCCAGATCCGTTGTGCGGGTCGGCGAGGTCGAGCCTGGCGGGCAGCGCCGTCTGGGCGCTCGCGCCGCCGGCCTCCCGGACGGTGAGCCGCCCGCCGCCGACCCGGACGTCCACCCGGCCCAGGCGCAGTCCGGCGTCGGTTGCGCCGGCCAGCCGCAGGTCGGTTTCCGCCCGCACGTCCCCGCCCACGATGGTACGGCTGGTCAGCGTGCCGGTGCCGGTGACCTGTCCGGCGTCCACCCGCCAGACGCCGGAGGGGCGCCAGCCGGTGAGGTCCGACGTGTCGAAGCGGGCGTCGAGACGAACGGTGGTCGCCGGTGCGGGCGGGCGCCGTCGGAGGGGCCGGCGCCGGCGTTGACGGTTGGCCAGCCGTCCACCCAGTCCAGGCGGTCCAGCAGCATCGGCCGCTCGTTGATGCCGAACGGCTCATCCAGGTACGGGTCGGCCCGGTCGATCGCGTGGTAGACGATCCAGTCCTGCCCGGACAGGTCGGTCACGACTCCGTTGTGCCCGGTGCCGATCCACCGGTTGCCGTTCTGGGTCAGCACGGGGGTGCCGCCGGCGCGGGAGACGTCCAGCCGCTGGCCGTCCCGGTCCACGAACGGCCCGCGCGGCTCCCCAGAGCGTGCCACCTGGACGGAATAGCCGGTGGCCGGGCCGGCGCAGCAGTTCGCGGTGGAGGCGAAGAGGGAGTACCAGCCGTCGTGGCGGACCACGTAGCCACCCTCGAACTTGTTGTCGATCGCCACCAGGCTCGGTGTGCCGACCGCGCGCAGCCCGTCGGGGGAAAGTTCGGTGACCGAGATGCCCCCGTAGTAGCTGCCGTAGTAGAGCCAGTTGCGGCCGTCCGGGTCGGTGACCTGGCTGGGGTCGATGGTCCAGAGGTAGCCGCCGCCCCCGCCCGGTCGGGGGGCCACCACCGGCTCCGCCGCGAAGGTCCAGGGGCCGGCCGGGGTGGGCGCGGTGGCGGCCCCGACCGCGGTGTCGAAGGTGTCGTCGGAGACGGTCGTGTTGGTGACGGTCAGGTACATCACCCAGCGACCGGCGATCCGGCGCACGTCGGGAGCCCAGAACGCCGCCCCCTGTGTGGCCCGGACGGGCGCTGGTCGGGGGCGAACGCGTTCCCGACGTACGTCCAGTCGGCCAGGTCCGCCGAGCGGGTGATCGGCACCCGGTGGGCCTGCCGTTCGCCCCTCCGGAGCGGGTCGGAGGTGCCGAAGGCGTACCAGAGGCCGTCGTCGCCGCGCACGACCACCGGGTCGGCGAAGGTGTCGGCGAACCGATCGGGTTGCGGTAACGGTCGGCGCCGGCGGCCGGCGCGGCGGCCGTGCTGCCCAGCGCCAGAGCGAGGACGGCGGCGAGTACGCCGCCACGGTGGAGGTGTCGTCCCAACAGACCTGCCTCGGGTATGGACGGACGTCGGTCTGCCGCTTCTACAACGTTGGATACAACGATGTAAAGGGCCGCCGCACGTGTCGGCCGGGACCGAACCGTGGCCGTGCCAGCATGGAGGGCATGACCACGACCGGCACAGACGGCCGCGCGCTGGCCAGCCTCGCCGCGCTGCTCGCCGACTCCACCCGGGCCAGCTTCTGCCTCGCACTGCTCGACGGGCGGGCCTGGACGGCCGGCGAGCTGGCCCGGACGGCGGGGGTGGCCCCCTCCACCGCCAGCGACCACCTCACCCGACTGGTGCAGGGCGGGCTCCTGGTCGAGGAACGGCAGGGCCGGCACCGGTACGTCCGCCTCGCCGGCCCGGCGGTGGCCCAGCTCGTCGAAGACCTGGCCGGCCACGCGCCCGCCCCGCCCACCCCGCCCCGCGGCCTGCGCGCCGTGTCGGCCGGCGTCGCCCTCTCGTACGCCCGCACCTGCTACGACCATCTCGCCGGCCGGCTCGGCGTGCTGCTGCACGACGCCCTGCTCGACCAGGGCGTACTGGACCGCGCCGGCGGGCTGGCGCTCACCCCGGTAGGCGTCGGGTGGCTGGCGGAGCTGGGCGTACCGGTCGAGCCGCTGCGCGTCGGCCGGCGGCCGCTGGTCCGCGACTGCCTGGACTGGACCGAGCGTCGCCCGCACCTGGCCGGCTCCCTCGGGGCGGCGCTGTGCCGCCGCTTCCTCGACCTCGGCTGGACCGTCCGGGGCAGCGGTCGGGCGGTCCGCCTCACCCCGGCCGGCCGACCCGCCCTGGCGGCCGCCCTCGGCGTCGCCCCCGACGCCCTGGCCGCACCCGCCTCCCGCGACACCGCCCCCGCCCGCGCCTGACCCGCCTCACCGCCCCCGATCCGTCCCCAGCGCTTCCTCCGCCCGGTCTGTCCTCAGCGTTTCCTCCGCTGGGCCCGTCCCGAGCGTTTCCTCCGCCAGGTCCGTCCCGAGCGTTTCCTCCGCTGCTTACGTCCTCGGTGTTTCCTCCGCTGGCTCCGTCCTCGGGGTCTCTCCGCTGCTTACGTCCTCGGTGTTTCCTCTGCTGGGTCCGTCCTCAGGGTCTCCTCCGCACGGCCGTCGGTGTTTTCTCCGCTGGGCCCACCCCGAGCCGTTTCCTTTGCCGGCCCTGTCCCAGCGTTCACTCTGCCGTGCCAGCCCCGGCGCTTCCCCTTCCGACCGCCACTCAGCCACACTGCGAGCCCGAGCCCGAGTCCGAGAGATCTTGGTAATTATCGGCCCCTCTGGGGGCCATTTCGTTCCAAGATCTCTTCGTCTTTGCTCCTACGCCGCTCCTCGGTGCGGCTCGCTGCCGCTTCCGGTATCGCCGTGAAGGGCGGGGCGCGCGGGAAGGCCGTCCTTCGATGTCCGGAAGGAACCGGCCGGAGGATCGGTGTGCAGGGCAGGACCGGGCGGAGAGCCAAGTCGCGATCCGCCAGGCCGCCGCGCCCCGCTGGCCACGCCGCGCAGC
>NZ_KQ058796.1 GCF_000982955.1 Micromonospora sp. HK10
GCGGCCGACCCGGTCCGCGCCGCCGCCCGCAGCTGGGGCGGGGGACCGGCGCGCCGGGCGGGCCGGCGGCCGGTCAGGCGGGTCGGGTGCCTGGTCGGGGCGAGCGGGACGGGAGGGTCGCCCCGGCGTCCGGGAGGCGGCGACGCACGTCCTGGTCGGGCGGCGTCCAGCCGGTGGTGGCGGCGTCGGCCGGGTGACCCTGGGCCGGGCCGGCGGCGCCGGTGGCGAGGGTCCCGGTGTGGTGGGCGCTGGCCGGGGCGGGCCGGGTCGGGGCCGGCGCGTCCGGGCGCGGCAGGGTCGCCGCCTCCCGGACCCCGGTGGGCGCCGCCCGGATCAACGCGCGGGACGGCTCGGTCTCGGCGAGCGGGCCGACCGCGGCGTGGTTGTCGACGGCGGGGTCGGGCGCGGCTTCCGCGCCCGGGGTGGCCGGCGGCGTCGGCGCGGACGTGTCCGGTGGTGTGCCGGCAGCCGGGTCGGGGACGGCGGGATCAGCCGGGTCGGGGACGGCGGGGTCCGCCGGGTCGGGGTCGGGCCGGGGCGGGGTGAGCACCCGGGCCAGCCCTTGCGTGAGCGGGGCCAGCACCCGGCCGACCGGGGCCAGCACCGGGGCGAGGGCCCGGGTCACCGGGGTCAGCACGCCGGCCACCGGGGTGAGCAGGCGGTCGTGGACCGGCCGGAGCACCGGGGCGAGGACCCGGGCGGCCGGGGCTAGCAGGCGCGCGGGCGGTGTGCCCGCTGGCGTGCGGCCCCCGGCCGGCGGTCCGGCGGTCCCGTACCGGCCGGTGGGTGCGCCGGGCGGGAGTGCGGGCCGGCCGGAGGGCGTCGCGGGCCGTCCGGCGGCGGGCGGCGTCCCGATCCGGTCCGAGGTGGTGCGGGGCCGGGCGGGGCGGGGGAGCGGGCCGGCCGTCGGGCGACCGCCCGGCGCGGGCC
>NZ_KQ058797.1:0-195 GCF_000982955.1 Micromonospora sp. HK10
AGCCGGCGCCCGCGCCCCGCCGCGCCCGGCGCAGGATCTCGTGGTCGCCCCAAGAGAAGCCGGCCCCGGCGGCCGGCCACCACGGCGCCGCGACCAGCGTCCGGCACAGGTCGGCGAAGCGCTCGTCGCCCCGGCCGCCGCGCCGGGACCAGCGGTAGATCCACCACCCGCCGTCCGCGGTGTAGCGCAGCGTTG
>NZ_KQ058797.1:381-2331 GCF_000982955.1 Micromonospora sp. HK10
CCGGTCGCCCGGGACGTCGTCGGCGCCCGGCGCCGCGCAGCCCACCCCGTAGTCGCCGTAACCGACGTCCAGGTCGGCCAGGCCGCGCCAGAGCTGCCAGTCGAAGCGCTCCAACCGGACCGGCTCGTCGGCGGGCAGGCGGGTCACGGCCGGCGGCATCCCGCCGGCGGCCACCGTCACCGAACGCCAGGCGTGCCGGCGGGCCCAGCCGGCCAGCCGCCGTACCCGGGGCCCGGCCAGCCGGACGTCGGCCGGGCAGCACACGTCCCCCGCGTCGATGAGCAGGTCGCACTGCTCGGGCAGGAGCCGGGTCAGGCGCCACACCCGCTCCACCGCCCCGGTCGTCGCGTCCGGGCCGGCCCGGTCCCGGCCGGTCCGCAACCGCACCACCGCCCGGCCGTGGGCCCGCGCCGCCACCCCGTGCGCCACCAGCCGCCGGTCACCGTCCGCGAGCCCGATCACCGGCACCAGCGGTACGCCCCAGCGGGCCGGCTCGCTCTCCGGCCCGTCCGGTAGGGCCGAGACGTCGACGGCGGGCAGCAGCCCCGCCGGCAGCCGGCCGAGCAGGTCCACGGTGCACGCGTCGACCGCGTGGACGTCGATGACCGGGGCAAGCAGCGGGGCGAGGGCGTCGTCGAGATGGGCCAGCGCCTCCAGCTCACCCCGCCGACCGGCCAGCACCGGGCGGTAGACCGGTTCCGACGGCCGACCTCCGTGGGCGGGCACCATACTTCAATGTATCGGCCCGATCGCGTTGCGCCACCGGCTTCCCGGACGCCGTTGACATGTCCTCCCTCCGGGTGGTGACATGAGCGCGCGGGCACACGCCGGGCATGGACGGGCAGCCATGACCCCATCTTCGAGCCGATCCTGCGCGGGTCGGCCCGCCCGGAAGGCCTTTCCCCATGACCTCGCGTACCCGCCTGCGGCTCGTGGCCGCGCTGGCCGCCGCCGCGGCCGCACTGCTCGCCGCCGGACAACTGCCCGCGCTCGCGGTCGACGACCCGCCCGCGCCGGTGACCGGCAACGCCACCCACTTCGACGGCCTCGGCGCCCCGTACGGCGGCTGCGGCCTGCCGCAGTCCGAACTGGACAGCCAGGACTTCGTCGCGCTCAACGTGTACAACCTGCCCGGCGACTACTCGTCGTTCCCGGCCCGGCCGCTGCCCCCGGCGCAGGCGGACCGGATCGGCCTGTGGAACAACGGGCTCAACTGCGGCCGGTTCGTCACCGTGACCATCGGCGACCGGTGCACCGGGATCAACGACGGCGCGCCCGGCCAGCCGTTCTGCCGCAACGGTTCCTGGGTCGCGGACGGCTACAACGGCGCCACCCTGACCATGGTGGTGGCGGACTCCTGCGGCGACGGCAACGCCTGGTGCCGGGACGATCCGTACCACCTGGACCTGGTCACCGGGTCGCTGAACCGGTTCGCCCGCAACGGGGTGCCGGTCGGTGACCTGTACCCGAACCACTGGAACAACCGGCACGTCTCCTGGTCGTTCGTCCCCGCCCCCAGCTACACCGGGGACCTGCGGATCGGCTTCCTCCAGGGCGCGCAGCGGTACTGGCCGGCCATCGCGGTCTCCCACCTGCCCAACGGCATCCACGGCGTCGAGTACCTGGCCGACGGGGCGTGGCGGGCCGCCACCATGAACAGCGACATGGGCCAGTCGTACGTCATCGGGGCCACCACGTCCGGCGGTACCGACTTCCAGATCCGGGTCCGGGACGCCGCCGACACGCTGGTCAACGGCGGCCGGGTCTACCGGTTCGCCCTGCCCGCCGGGTGCGGCGGCACGTGTTCGGCCGCGTACACCCCGGTCAGCTACACCACCTCGGACGGCACCGGCCCGACGGCCTCGCCGAGCGTGTCGGTGTCGCCGAGCGTGTCGGTCTCCCCGAGCGTGTCGGTGTCGCCGAGTGTGTCGGTGTCGCCGAGTGTGTCGG
>NZ_KQ058798.1 GCF_000982955.1 Micromonospora sp. HK10
GCCTCGCCGTCGTCGCCACCGGTCTTGCCGTCCATGGCGACGCCCATGGCGTACCCGGTCGCGTGCAGGGTCTGCGCCCCGATCACGATCGTGTACATGTTGAACTTGAACTCGTTGGGGTCCCAGCCGCCCTGGTCGACGCCGCGGAACAGGCCGAGCGGCATGATCGGGTCGATGCCCCGGCAGTAGAGGACGCCGTGCTCGCGGTAGGTCGGGAAGGCCATGTCCTGCGCGCGCAGCGCCCGGCCGGAGCCGACCTGGGCCGCCTCCTGACCCAGCAGGCTGGCCCAGAGACCCAGCTCGCCCTGCCGCTGCAGCGCGGTGGCCTCGGCGTCGAGCTTGCGGACCAGCACGAGGTCGCGGTAGAGCCCGCGGTACTCCTCGTCGGTGAAGTCCACCCGGTACTCGGTCCCGTCCGGGCCGAGCGCGCTCTCGATCCGCTCGCCCTCCGGCGTCAGCAGCTGTACGAGTTCCGGCTCGCCCGCCACGGTGGCGCGCTTGGAACGGGGTGCGGCCCGCTTGCTGCGGGTGGCGGCCCCGGGGTCGCCCTTTGCCATCCGTCTCTCCCTGTCTGGTCTGCGCCGGCGCCGGGGGGTGACCCGTGCCGCGCACATCGTGCGCCCGATCCGGCGGGTGCCGGGTCGGTCCCTGGCGGCCGCGCCTAGCCCCGGTGAGGGTTGCCGCGCGGCGTGAGCCGGGGTCCGTTTCGGAACCCGGCCCGGGAGCGCCGGCGCCGTACCGCACCAGCCGCGGGGTGCGCGGAGGTGGCGGCTGCGTTGCCGTCGTGTCTGAATGATTGCAGAGGAGGTGAGCGGGCCCACAGTATGGCCTCCC
>NZ_KQ058799.1:0-457 GCF_000982955.1 Micromonospora sp. HK10
GCCACGGCCGGGGCCGAGCCCCCGGCGGTGCTGGGCCGGGTGGTGGCCGAACATGGCGAGATCGACGACGCGGCCTGGATGGTCCGCTGCGCGACGGTCCGGGACGCGCTGCACCGCACCCGGCGCGGCCCGCGCGAGGCCAAGGACATCCTCGCCGAACTGGGCGGCGGCGACGTGGCGGTGGCCACCGGCGTGCTGCTCGGCGCGACCGCCCGGCGGATCCCCGTGCTGCTCGACGGCCCGGTCGGGGTGGCGGCCGGCATGGTCAGCCGGGACCTGGCCGGGCAGGCCCGGCACTGGTGCCTGCTGCCCGACCACGGCGGTCAGCCGGCGGTGCGGCTCGCCGCCGACGTGCTCGGCCTCACCCCGCTCGTCGACCTGCGGCTCGACCTGGGCGAGGGCACCACCGCGCTGGCCACGCTGCCGCTGCTGCGCTCGGCGCTGGCGCTCGCCGCCA
>NZ_KQ058799.1:577-873 GCF_000982955.1 Micromonospora sp. HK10
GGATCGGACTTCACCGAGCCGGAGCCCGCCGGTCCCGGACCGACCACGACCGGGCCGGACCAGCCGGTCTTCCCCGGCCCGCGTGCCGACTGAGTCGCGGCTCGGCGCGGGGCTCCGGCTGGCGCTCACCACCTTCACCACGTTGCCGGTGCGCGCCGGCCGGATCGACCGGGCGGTGGCGGGCGTCGCGATGGCGTACGCCCCGGCGGTCGGGACGCTGCTCGGCGCGGTGCTCGCCGCCGTCCTGCTGCTCACCGGCGCGCTCGCTCCCCCACTGGTCGCCGCCGGGGTGACCG
>NZ_KQ058800.1:0-501 GCF_000982955.1 Micromonospora sp. HK10
GGATCGCCGCCGGCGACCTGGACGGCGCCCCGCTGGCCGCCGGCATGCTGTCCCGGCACCGGGAGTCCCATCGGTAGGGTGCCGCCGCGGGTCCCCGGGCTGGCCACCCACCCGGTCGCTCACCACAACGGCCGTCACCGGCCGGCCGGGGCCGTGCTGTCCCGCACGGTCAGCCGCGGTTCCAGCAGCGTCACCTGCGGTACCGGCTCCTCCCGCAACCGCCGCATCAGCAGGGTCACCGCCTGTCGGCCCACCTCCTCGGCCGGCACCGGCACCGAGGTCAGCCCGGACTGCTCGGCGAACTGGTCGGGGCAGATCGCCACCACCGACACGTCCTGCGGCACCCGGCGGCCCAGCAGCGGCAGGCTGGCCAGCACCGGCCCCACCGCCGACTCGTTCTGCACCACGAGGGCGGACACGTCGGGGTGGCGTTCCAGCAACTCCGCCAGGTCCCGGCGGACCGCCGCCGGACCCTCCTCGACCGGCAGCGTGACCGCCTCG
>NZ_KQ058800.1:535-690 GCF_000982955.1 Micromonospora sp. HK10
CGGGCGGCGGCGGCCATCACCCCGGCGCGGGTACGGTGGGCGAAGCCGGTGCCGCGCGCGTAGACGGCGGCCGGGGCGCCCAGCAACGCGATCCGCCGGTGCCCGGCGCCGGCCAGGTGCTCCACGCAGACCTCCCCGGCCCGGTGGAAGTCCAG
>NZ_KQ058801.1 GCF_000982955.1 Micromonospora sp. HK10
CGGCCGCGCGGCCGGCGTCCGGGCCGGTTTCGGTACGCCGGAAGCAGCCACCGCCGGACCGCCGGGTCCGACCGGCGCGGCGTTCCCACTCAAGGCGGCACCGCTGGCCGACGCGGCGCCCCCGGCCGACATGGCGCTCCGGGCCGAGGCCGCGCCACCAGCCGACGCCGTGCCCTCGGCCGACGCCGTGCCCTCGGCCGACCCCGCGCCACCCGCCGACGCCACGCCACCAGCCGACGCGGCACCCCCGGCCGACGCGGCACCCCCGGCCGACGCGGCACCCCCGGTCAACGCACTGCTTCCGGCCGGAGGGACGCCCCCGGTCGGCGCGGTGCCTCCGGTCGGCGCGGTGCCGGCGGTGGACCCGGCAGAGCCGGTCGGCGCGCCCGACGGTGCGGTGGTCGGCTCGGCGGCTGCCGCCTCGCCGGGACGGGCCGCCTCCGGCCAGTCGTCGTCGGCCGCCGCCGGACCGGCCGCCGGTTGCCCGGCGCCGCCGGGTCGCGCCGGCTCCGGCCAGTCCTCCTCGTCGGCGGCCAACGGGTCGCCCTCGGCCGGTGGCGAGCCGTTGGCCGCCGGGCCGGCCGGTCGCCGGGCCGGGCCGGGCGGCCGGGCCGCTCCACCGCCATCACGGGTCTCCGCCCCGGACGGAGCGGGCGGGGTGTCCGGGCCGGCCGCCGGGCGGGCCCCGGACGGGCGGGCCGGGCCGCCGATCGAGGCGGCGCCCCGCTCACCGGCCACCTCGCACCGGATCTGCCAGCGACCGCCCAACTCCTCGTAGAGCGCTTCGAGCAGCAGGTCCGGCTCGTTGGAGAGGGCCTGCGCGTGGAACGGATAGCGGAAGGTGAGCACCATCGACTGGCCGTCCACCTCGCGGACGGTGGCCTCCCGGGCCCAGGCGGCCACCTTCTTGCTCTTCCGGCCCACCTTGCCGACGATCTCGGGCCAGACCCGGCGGGCCGCCACGGCGTCCACCGCACCCGGCGCGGTCGAGCCGGGGCGCGGCGGCTCGGGTGTGGCGGGGTCGGGCAGCACCGCCGACGGCGGTACCGGGCGGCGGGTGGAGCCCTCCGGCCGGGCCTCGGCCGCCACCGGGGCAGCACCGGACCGGTCGGCGGCGGCGGGAGGCTGCTCCGGTGAGGAGGCGGCCGGACGGGTCGAGGGCGGCCGCCGCCCCGGTGCCGCTGCGGCGGCCCGGGCGGCGGCCGCCCCGGTGGGGGCACCGGCAGCCGCCGGCGGGCCGGCGGTCTCCGGCCGGGGGTGCCGCGTCGGC
>NZ_KQ058802.1 GCF_000982955.1 Micromonospora sp. HK10
GGCCCGGCGCGTGGCGGCCCGGGGTCCGGCGTGTGGCGGCCTGGGCGGGGCGGCGGCCCGGGGTCCGGCGCGTGGCCTGGCCCGGGTACTCAGCTCCGGCCGTGGGTCATTTGCCATCCGCCGGCCGGGGCGCTCAGCCCTGGTCGTGGATCATCGCCATCAGCCGGCCGTGGGTCTCGGCGTCCGCCGCCGCGACCAGGCCCCGGCTGCCCGGCCCGGGCCGGGCGCCGTCGAGCCCGGTGACCACGCAGCCGGCGGCCCGGCACAGCGCGATGCCCGCGGCGAAGTGCACGCTGGCGGAGAGGTCGTCGCCGTCGGTGACGTACCCGGCGCGCCGGCCGGCGGCCACCCAGGCCAGCGCCAGCGTGGTGGACACCACCCGGGGCCGGAACCGGGCCATGAAGTCCGGATGCGCGAGCAGGTCCACGGCCCGGAACCCGGGGGCGCTCGGGAACGGCGGATCCAGGTTGACGTCCACCAGGCCGGTGGCGGACGTGGGGGCCAGCGGGGTTTCGGTGCCGGCGTGCCGTACCCGGGCCGTCACACCGTCGGTGCCGAAGACCTCGCCGGCGAACGGGTCGGCGACCGCCGCCGCGCCCTCGGCCAGCGCCACGTTGACGGCCACCAGCATGCCGCCGGAGGCATAGTTCAGCGTGCCGCAGAGGGGATCGACCAACCAGCGGCGGGCGGCGTCGGCGGGGCCCTGCTGCCCGCCCTCCTCGCCGAACACCGCGTCGTCCGGGCGCGCCGCCTTCAGGACGGCCAGGATGGCCTGCTCGGCCGCCAGGTCGGCGCTGGTGGCGAAGTCCCCGCCGCCCTTGTCGACGCGGTCGAGCCGCTGGCCGTACTGCTCGCGCACCACGTCCGCCCCGGCGGCCGCGGCGGCGGCCGCGACGCCGGCGTCGTCCAGCCCGACATAAGAATCGATCATGGTGGCAGGGTATCCGGCCCCGCCCGCCGCCCGCCGACCCGCGCGCTGCTCCCCGGCCCGAAGCGCCCCCGGTCGG
>NZ_KQ058803.1 GCF_000982955.1 Micromonospora sp. HK10
CGGTCGGCCTCGGCGTGCGCGATGCCGGTCATGGTCGCCGAGACGGCGGCCAGCAGGACGGCGCTGGCGACGGCGACGAGCGGCCGGACCCGGGTACGCCCGCGGCGCTCGGGTAGGACGGGGTGGTTGTTCACGGCGTGCATCCCTCTCGTGGGGCAGCCCGAGGGACCCGGGCTGCAAGACACGACTCGACGCCGTCGTGGGGGGCCGCGGGGCACGGCCGCCACGGACAGCGCCGGACCACGTGGCGGCTGTGCCGCTCGGGGTCTATGACGACCGAGGAACCAGCTCGCTACCGCAGCCCGGATCGATAGCCGCTAAGGTTCATCGATGCTTGCATCATCGATCGGCCTTCCCGCGCTGTCAACAACTTCCGGAAGCCCTCGGGAAGGTCCTCCTGTCGAGATTGTGAACCCATCCCTGCTGAGCTGCTGATATCTGGCCAGCGACGCGATCGCGGTTCGCGAATGCGCCCACCGGCCACCGGGCTGGGTACCGAGACTTGCGGGGGCACCACCGAAAGTTTCGTGGCCGGTCGGCCCGGCCCGCCCGGCGTCCCGCCGGAGGGCGGGCGGGCCGGACCGCCCCTTCCGGTTCGATCGGGACCGGCGAAGGGGTATGAAGGGGCGCAGGACATTCGCGCGCACCCGGAAGGACCGTTTCGATGACCCTGGAACGACCGATCGCCCCGGACCCGTACGAGCTGCTGCCGACGGTGCCGTCGTTCAACCTCACCAGCGACGACGTGCACAACGGTGAGCCGATGGACGCGCGGCACGCGCACGACAGCGCCGGCGGCGAGAACGTCTCCCCGCAGCTGTCCTGGTCGGGCTTCCCGGACGAGACGAAGAGTTTCGTGGTGACCTGCTTCGACCCGGACGCCCCGACCGGTAGTGGTTTCTGGCACTGGGTGCTGGTGGACGTGCCGGCCTCGACGACCGAGCTGCCCACCGGCGTACGGGAGAGCGAGCTGGGCGGGGCGTTCAGCATCCGCAACGACTACGGCGACACCGGCTTCGGCGGCGCCGCCCCGCCGCCCGGCGACCGGCCGCACCGCTACGTCTTCGCCGTGCACGCGGTCGACGTGGAGCGGCTCGACGTCGGCCCGGGGGCCAGCCCGGCGTACGTCGGTTTCAACCTGGCGTTCCACACCCTGGCCCGGGCGGTCATCCGCCCCACGTACCAGATCAAGGAGTGAGCCGGAGCGGGGAGGGGCCCGCCGGGGCCACTCCCCGCCGGGTCAGCCGGGTACGCGGGCGACGGCGAAGACGGACTGCCCGAACGGCGGCCGGATGCGCTGCTCGGCGGCCTTGGTGGCGGGCAGCACCAGGGTGTCGTAGACCTTCACCATCGGGCCCTCCTTCGGCATCAGCCGGAAGACCTTGGTGGCCATGAAGTAGCCGATCAGGCCGAGTGCGTTCGCATAGTGGATCTTCTCCACGGTGAGCCCGGCCTCGGTCATCGCCGCCGCGAGGCTCTTCTTGGTGTAGCGGCGGACGTGACCGGTGGCGACGTCGGCGGGGCTCATCGCGAACTGGAACGCCGGCACGATGATGATCACCGCGCCGCCGGGCCGGACCAGCTCGCGCATGCTGCGCAGCGCGCCCACGTGGTCCTCGATGTGCTCCAGCACGTTGTACGACACGGCGGCGCTGTAGTCGCCGCGCTCGGAGTGTGGCAGCAGCATCTGGCGGACCTCGACGCCCGGACGGTCGGCGAGCCGCTCCTTGAGCCGGACCAGCCGGTCGGGGTCCGCCTCGGTGGCGGTGATCCGGGGCAGCTGCGCGGACCACTCCAGCGCGTAGTCGCCCAGGCCGCTGCCGATCTCGATGGGGTTGTCACCGAGGTACGGCACCGCAAGTTCGACGAACCACCTGCGGTGGTTGACGGCCGTCGCCAAGCCCTCGAGGACCTCCGACTGGACGGCCTGATCCCCAGTGATTTCTGCCATGCGTCGATTCCTCACGATATGACTGACCCGCGCCTGGACCGACAAAGTCAACCATCCGGATGGATGGCATGGGAATCGGGGCACCGGGGGTGGCCGAATTGCGGTCGGGGGAGGGCACGTGATCGGCGGTTGGCGAACCCGGCACATAGTACGCCAGTACCCCGAAACATGTCACGGCCCTGCCATACCCTGACTACGCTCTGAATTGTCATGACTACTCCTGAATCGGACGCTGCTCCCGATGGCGTCGCGGAGGACGGGCCCGGCGAGGGCGAACGGCTGCGGCGGGGGCGGTGGGTCGACCTCGCCGCCGTGCTCAGCTTCGTCCTGCTCGCCTTCTGGGTGACCGCGCGGCTCTGGCTGGATCCCGCCGCCGAGGTCCGGGACAACCGCACCGATCAGGCGCAGTTCGAGTGGATGATGGCGCACGGCGCGCGCGTGGTGACCGATTTTGCCTATCCGTTCACGTCGGACCGGATGAATGTGCCGGACGGCGTCAATCTGATGGCTAATACGTCCGTATTATCCGTTTCATTGCCAATGACGCCGATCACGCTCCTCTCCGGGCCGCGTACCGCATTCCTGCTCTTCCTCACCCTGGGAATGGCCGCCACCGGCGTGGCCTGGTACTTCGTCCTTTCCCGGGTGCTGATCGGGTCCCGCGGGCCGGCCTGGCTCGGGGCCGGCTTCTCCGCCTTCGCACCCGCGATGATCTCGCACGCCAACGCCCACCCCAACATCGTGAGCCAGTTCGTGGTCCCCCTGATCATCTGGCGGACGCTGCGCCTGACCCAGCCGGGCCGCTGGGCGCGCAACGGCGTGTTGCTCGGGCTGGTGGTGGTCTGGCAGTCCTTCCTCAACCTGGAGATCCTGCTGATGACGGCGATCGGGCTCGGGGTGGTGGTGCTCGCCCTCGCCCTCGGCCGGCCGGAGACCCGCCGGTCCGCCCGCACCTTCTTTGCCGGTCTGGCCGTGGCCGCCCTGGTCGCGGTGGTGCTGCTCGCGTACCCGCTGTACGTGCAGTTCTTCGGGCCCGGGGCGTACCAGGGCCTGTCGGAGCTGATCCGGGGCTACCGCACCGACCTGGCCTCGTACGTCGCCTGGTCCAGGGAGTCGCTGGCCGGGGACGCCCGGGGCAGCGTGTGGCTGGTCAAGAACGCCACCGAGGAGAACGCCTTCTTCGGCTGGCCGCTCGCCGTGCTCGCGGTGGCGCTGCTCTGGTGGCTACGGCGCAACGTCGTGGTGCTCGGTCTGGCCGCGGTCGGCGCGGTGTTCGTCCTCTTCTCCCTCGGCCGGGAGATCCGCTTCGACGGGCGGGACACCGGCATCCCCGGTCCCTGGGCCGCGCTGGAGAACCTGCCGATCCTGCACTCCGTGGTGCCCACCCGCTGGTCGCTCGCGCTCACCCCGATCGTGGGGATCCTGCTGGCGCTCGGCGCGGAACACGCCCGCCGGCTGGCCCGGCGCCACCCGGCCGCCCGGGGGCAGATCCGGTTCGCCACCACCACCGTGCTGACCATGGCGCTGCTGCCGCTCCTGCCCACCCCGCTGCCCGCGGTACGCCGTGAACCGACCCCCACCTTCATCACCTCCGGGGCCTGGCGTCCCTATCTGGCCGGCGGGCACAGTCTCGTCACGCTGCCGCTACCGGACACCACGTACGCCGTTCCGCTGCGCTGGTCCGCCGAGACCCGGCTGGAGCTGCCGCTGGCCCGGGGCTACTTCCTCTACCCCGACACCCGGCCCGGGGCCGACCGGGAAGCGCTCTTCACCGCCCCGCCCCGCCCGACCAGCAGCTTCTTCACCCAGATCCGGAAGACCGACGCGGTGCCGCCGATCACCCCGCAGGACCGGGTCGCCGCGGTCGACGACCTGCGCTACTGGCGGGCCGGCGTGGTGCTCCTCGACCCCCGGCTGCACCAGGCCGGCGCGCTCCACCGGGGGATGACCGAGCTGACCGGCATCACGCCGACGTTCACCGGTGGGGTGTGGCTCTGGGACGTCCGGCCGCTGGTCGACTGAGCGCCGGCCCCGGCGGCCGGGTCAGGACGGCCGCAGGCAGCAGCCCTGGCAGATCTTCGGCCGGGGCAGGGTGAAGGCCAGGCAGCAGGTGCGCCGCTGCACCGTCGGCTCACCGGCCGGGCCGGGGACCAGTTCCACCAGGTCGGCCAGGTCGAGCGCGGCGAGCAGCGTGCCGACGCTCGCGGCGGCCGAGCCGGGCAGCGCGTCCGAGGCGCGCAGCAGGCCGTGCGCGATGCCGGAGGCGACCGAGCCGAGCAGCGTACGGGTGCCGAGCCGGACCTCGGTCTGCAGGGCCGCGATCAGCGGCGCGAAGTGGGCGTCGAGCAGCGTGCCGCGCAGCGCGTCCAGCAGCGCCGCCTCGTCGGCGACCACCCGGACGTCCGGGTGGCCGGCGAGCGCCAGCGGGTCACCGGGCAGCACCGCGACCGTGGTCGAGCGGCGCAACCCGAGGGTGAACAGCTGGCCCGGGTCGGCGAAGTGGAGCAGGACGTCGGCCGGGTCGGGCAGCGGCACCCGCCGGGCCGAGGCCCAGCCCAGCACCACCGGCAGCGCGGTCCAGTAGCTGTACGACTTCCAGGCCAGCGCGGCGCAGGCGTGCGGCGTGCCGCCGAAGCGCCGTCCGGCGGCGGCCAGGAACTCGGGCAGCCGGGTGCCGTCGATCAGCCGGGCGGCCGGGAACCAGCGGGGCTCGTCGGTGTCGACCAGGAGGCCGGGCGCGAGCCCGGGCACCTCGTCGGTGCCGAACATGGCGCGCAGCGCGGCGGTCACCGGGGCGAGCGGCGCCGCGGCGTCCCGCGTCGGCAGCACCGCTGTCACCTTGATCGGTCCCCTGTCCGGTGTCCCCACCACTCGACATCCGTCATCCGGCTGAGCTAAGGCTAGCCTAACCACAGCGGGGGGTCGGGGGGAAGTCGGCTCCGGGGTCCGGGGAAGAGATGCCGGTCACGTCCCGCGCCGGGTACTACCCGGTAGCGCGGGCGGAAAACGCCGGCGGAGCGGGGCGGGAGGCGGCGTAAGCATCGACGCCCACCGTTGAATTGTCAAGGTAAGTGTCGAATACGAGGCACTTTCCGTACACGTTCGGCCACCAGACGTGAAAATGGTTGCTCCCGCGTACGAGGAAGCCGATGTCGACCTCACCCATCGAGCGTGCCGCCGACTCGTTCGCGGCCGAGCTCGCCCGGCACCGCACCGGTCGTGGGCTGTCCAAGAAGCAGTTGGCGACCCTGATGGGCTTCGACCCGTCGTACGTCAGCCACGTCGAAGGGCGCCGGCACCGCCCCACCGAGGACTTCGCCCGCCGGGCCGAGGCCGTCCTGGAGGCCAGCGGCGCGATCTGGCAGCGCTACCGGGAGTACGACGAGCTGCGGCACGGCCGCTCCGGCCCGCACCGCGACCCGCCGGTCCCCGGCCAGTGGCTGCCACCCGGCACCGGCCTCGTGGTCGAGCGGGAATCCGCCACCCTCACCCACAGCGACGAGGGCTACCACTGCGTGATCCGGCGGGAGCTCTACAACGCCGGCACCGAACCAGTCACCCGCTACCTGGTCCGGGTCGCCGTCGACCGCTACCCCAACGACCCCGGCCGCTCCAACCGGCACCACCGGGAGCACCCGCTCACCTTCGCCGAGCTGCAACTCGAGGCGTACCGGGACGACGGCGGCGGGCGCGAGCCGATGCACTGGCGGGCCAAGCACGACCGGGACGCGTTCAAGGAGATCTGGCTGCTCTTCGAGAACGCCGAGGGCCGCTTCCCGCTCTACCCCGGCGACCGGGTGACCATCGAGTACGCCTACCGGGTCGGGCGGGACAAGTGGGGCCCCTGGTTCCAGCGGGCCGTACGCCTGCCCACCCGGCACCTCTCCGTCCAGCTCGACCTCCCGGCGGAGCTCGACCCGAAGGTGTGGGGAGCGGAAACCTCCCTCTCGTCCGAGGAAGGGCCGCTGCGTACCCCGGTGCAGCGGCACGACCGGGACGGCCGGGCGATCTACGAGTGGGCCACCGACGACCCGCCGTTGAACGCCCGCTACCGGCTCCAGTGGCGCTTCCGCAGCCTGCCGCCGGACGCCGAACCGGACGGCGCGGGCCCGGACGGCCGGGTCCGGGCCAGCGACCGGATGCGCGGCATCGGCATCGTCCAGCGCGGCGACGACCTGCTCCAGCAGCCCGCCCACCAGTTCGACCTGCCGCGCCAGGAACGGATCGCCCGGGACGTCGTCGACCGGCTCTCCGCCGTCCTGGTCCGCCTCGACGAGCTGCACCCGTTCAGCAAGGGCGTCGGCATCGCCGCGCCGCAGCTCGGCCTCGGCTGGGCCGCCGCCCTGGTCCGCCCCGCCGACCGGGCCGCCGAACCGGTGGTCCTGCTCAACCCCCGGATCGTCGACAGCGCCGCGGAGACCGACGAGCAGTACGAGGGCTGCCTCTCCTTCTTCGACCACCGCGGCCTGGTGCCCCGGTCGCTGCGGATCGACGTGGAACACGCCCAGTGGGACGGCAGCCGTGTGATCACGTCCTTCGAGTACGCGATGGCCCGGCTGGTCGCCCACGAGATCGACCACCTGGAGGGGCACCTCTACGTGGACCGGATGATCCCGGGCGTGCCGCTGGTGCCGGTCGAGGAGTACCGCGACACCGGCCACCCCTGGCGCTACTGACCCCTCCCTGCACCGCGGCCGGCCCCCGGTGCGGGGGCCGGTTGCCGGCCCGGCCCGCCGCATCCGGAACGGGGTGCCGGGTCGCGTGCCCCAGGGGGCAGGGGCACGCGACCCGGCTCGGGGGGAGGAACGGCTATCGGGCGGCGAAGGTGTCGTACCGGATGTGGTCCGGCGGCACGTCGTCGGCGGCGAGCGCGCGCAGGGTGGCCCGGACCATCGGGGCCGAGCCGGAGACGTAACAGTCGTGCGTGGTCCACGGGCCGTACCGGGTCACCACGTCGGAGATGTCACCCAGCTCGCCGTCGAAGTCCGGGTCCTCGCTGCACGCCGGGGTGACCGACAGCCACGGGTGGGCGGCGAGCAGCTCCTCCAGGCCGGCCAGCCCGTACAGCTCCGCCGGGCGGCGGGCGCCGTAGAAGACGTGCACCCAGCGGGTCCGGTTGACCTTGGTCAGCTCCTCCACCAGTGCCTTGACCGGCGCCAGCCCCACCCCGCCGGCCACGCAGAGGATGTCCCGGGTCGACGACCGGTCCAGCGTCATCGACCCCATCGGCGCGGCCACCCGCAGCAGGTCACCCGGCCTGGTCCGGCGGACCAGCGCCCCCGACACCCAACCCGCCGCGCCGGCCGGCGTCCGCACGTGGAACTCCAGCACGTTGTCGTCGTTCGGGGCGTTCGCCACCGAGTACGTCCGCCACACCCGCGGGTGGTAGCGGGGCACCTCGACGCTGACGTACTGCCCGGCCTGCCAGGTCAGCGGGTACTGGAGGGCCCGGACGGTCAGCACCGCGGTGTCCGGCCCGTGCCGCTCGTGGGTCAGCACCTCGGCGTGCCAGAACGGCGGGTTCCCGTCCGCCGCCGCCCCGGCGAGCATCCGCTCGGTGATGCTCGCGTACGCCTCCCGCCACGCCTGGTCGAACTCCAGGTTCCAGCCGTCCCCGGCGGTGCTGCGCAGCGCGTCCAGCAGGGCGACGCCCATGGTCGCGTAGTGCCCCGCCTCGACGTGGTATTTGCGGTGGTCCCGGCCCAGGGCCCGCAGGTACTCGTCGAAGCTCTCCGGGTCGCCGACCGTCTGGGTCGCGGTGACGATCGCCTCGAGGATCCGGTCGCCCTGCCCGTTCATCTGCACCGGGAAAAGCTTGCGCAGCTCCGGGTCGAGCAGGAACAGCCGGGCGTAGAAGTGACCGCTCAGCCGCTCCCGGTCCCCCTCGACCAGGGTCCAGCTCTCCTTCAACAGCCGCGCGAAGTTCTCCACGGGGGCACGCTCCTTCTCCTGACGGCCGGATCGGCCCCCATAGAATCTCCACGGAGCGTGCCCACCGGTCGCACACAATGTGCGATCGATTCATCCCCTGCCGGAGCCGGTGCCGGCTGGCCGCCGCGTGCGGCACAGTGGTCCGGTGACGGTTGACGAGCTCACCCGCCCGGTGTCCCGCCGGACGCTGGGCACCGAGACGCTGCTGGTGCTCGGTCTCTCCCTCGGCCAGTCGGCGGTGTACGCCCTGGTCTCGCTGATCGCCAAGCTGACCGCCGCGGGTGGCCTGTCGAAGCAGACCGCGGCGCTGAACACCTCGGCCTCGGCCCGGCCGTACCTCGACCTCACCTACCAACTCCTCGGGATCGGCTTCGCGCTGCTGCCGGTGCTGCTCGCCGTACACCTGCTGGCCCGGGACCCCGGCGACCCGGCCCGGACCCTCGGGGTGGACCTGCGCCGGCCCGGGTCGGACCTGGCGCGCGGTGCCGGGCTCGCCGCCCTCATCGGCCTGCCCGGGCTGGCGCTGTTCTGGGCGGCCGCGCAGCTCGGCGTCAACGCCACCCTGGTGCCGGCCGCCCTGCCGCACCTCTGGTGGGCGGTCCCGGTGCTGATCCTCGCCGCCGTGCAGAACGCCGTGCTGGAGGAGGTGATCGTGGTCGGCTACCTGGTCACCCGGCTGGGGCAGCTGCGCTGGCGGCTGGCCGCCGTGGTCGCCGCCAGCGCGGTGCTGCGCGGCTCCTACCACCTCTACCAGGGCTTCGGCGCGTTCGTCGGCAACGCGGTGATGGGCGTGATCTTCAGCCTGTTCTTCCTGCGTACCCGCCGGGTCGCCCCGCTGATCGTCGCGCACACCCTGCTCGACGTGGTCGCCTTCGTCGGCTACGCGGCGCTGCCCCGCTCCTGGTTCGACTGGCTCTGACCGGGGCGCTCACCGACCCCGGTCCGGCCGGTAGCGGGCGATGGCCCGGGCGGCCAGCCGCTGCGTCGCGGCCGCGTCGCCCGCCGCGGCGGTGAGCACCGCCGCGCCCGGCAGCAGCCGGGACGCCAGCCGCAACCCCAACCAGCCGCCGGCCTGCGCCGCGAGCGGCGTGGCCAGCCGCCACGCCGCCTCGGCCGCCCGCGGCCCCGGCCCGTCCGCCGACGGCCCCACCGACCGGACCGCCGCCAGGGCCGACCGGGCGGTGCCCACGTCCGGATGCACCTGCGTCAGCACCAGCAGTTCGGGCACCCGGTCCGGATCGGCCGGATCATGGCCGTGCACGGCCGCCAGGTGCAGCACCAGGTTGGCCTGGGTCCAGAGCACCGCCGTCAGCTCCACCGCCGGCGCGAGCAGCCCGGCGGCCGCCGCGAGCGCCCCGCCCGCGCCGGCCAGCCGGACGAACCGCCGGGTGGCCAGCCGGGCCAACCCGTCGGCGTCCGCCGCCGGGTAGGTCTCGCGGGTCCGCCGTACCCAGTCGGCGGCGCGCGGCCCCAGCGCGTCCACCGCCGCGAGGGCCAGCAGCTCCGGAGCGAAGCCCGGATGATCGAGCACGCGCGCGCCGACGGCCCGCCAGCTCTCCCCGGCGGTACGCACCGGAGCCGGCGTGACCTCGCTCAGCGGGACGGTGACCACCTCCCGCCGGTCCGGCTGCCCGGTGGGTGCCGGCTCGGGCGCGGCCGGCTCCGGGCTCGCGGCGCTGGTGGGCTCGACGACCGTGGTCGACGGATCGGGCGCCGGGCCGCCCCGGTCCTGGGCGGCCTCGGACGCGACCGGTGAGGTGGGTTCGGTGGTCGGGGACGGCGGGTCGAGCGGCGGGGTGCGCCGGTCCTGGGCGGTCTCGGACGCGACCGGTGGGGTGGGTCCGGTGGTCGCGGGCGGCGGGTCGAGCGGTGCGGTGAGCTGGCCCTGGGCGATGTCGGGCTGGCCGGTGGGAGTGGGCGCGGGCCCGGTGACGAGCTGCGCGGGGGGTACCGACCGCCTCGCGGTGGTGGTCTTCCGGGCGGGGGCGGCCGTCGCCTTCGTCACCCGGCGGGCCGGCGGTGGGGTTTCCGGCCCGTCCGGGATCTCGGGCCGGGTCGTGGCGGCCTTCCGGGACGCTTTCTTCGTGGCCTTCGTAGCCTTTGTGGCCTTCGTTGCTTGGCTGGTGGCCTTCGTGGCTTGGGCCGCCTTCGTGGCCTTTCGGGCCGGCCTCGGTGCTGCCGCCTCGACCGACTCGCGCGTGTCCGCCCGGGTTGCCTCCCGGGCCGGGGTTGGTTTTTGAGCCGGAGCCGCCGCTTCGGCAGCCGGTCCGGCGGCGGCCGGGTCAGGCCCTCGGTCCGGGCCCACCACCCCGCTACCCGAACCGGGGGTGCCCCCCGCCTGGCCGGGCGACGCATCGTCGGCGGCCCGGACCTCACCGGAAGCATCATCGCCACTGGTCCGGGGGCCAGCGGAAGCGGCGCCACCTGCGGCCCGGCCGCCAGCGGAAGCGGCACCACCTGCGGCACGGCCGCCGGCAGGTGCGTCATCGCCGGTCTGCATGGCATTGGAAAGGTCGTCGCCGCCCGTCCGGGCGGACGGAAGGGCTGTCGGCGCGGCGGCCGGCCGGTCCGGCGCGGGTGTGCTGGCCCGAGCCGGGTCGGGCGGCTGGAAGAGCACCGAGGGCGCGGTCCGGGCCCGCCGGGGGCGGGGCGGCGTCGCCCGGTCCTCTGCCACCGGCTCGGCGGGGGCCTCCGGTGCCGGGGGTGGAGTGAAGGTCGGCTTGGTGGAGCGGCTCCGCCGGGCCTTGGCGGCGGGCTCGCGACGGGGCGGATCGCTCGGCGGCTGCTCCTGCATATCGATGGAGCGTAGTCGCGGACGGGACGTCGCACACGACGGAAACGCAGCGGCTGAGCGGCGGACCGGTAGTCGCTTTGCCCCGGGTGGGGGCGGACCTGTATCCTCGGGCGCGGTGGTCTCCGGGCCACCAGGGAGACTTCGCCTAGTCTGGTCTATGGCGCCGCACTGCTAATGCGGTTGGGGTTTTAAAGCCCCTCCCGGGTTCGAATCCCGGAGTCTCCGCGCGAAAGCCGGGTGTGTAGACTGGCCGAGCAGCAAGCGCCCGTAGCTCAACGGATAGAGCATCTGACTACGGATCAGAAGGTTAGGGGTTCGAGTCCCTTCGGGCGCGCCAGATCGAACAGGAAAACGCACAGGGCCGGTCGCTTGCGACCGGCCCTGACAGCAACCGGTGACAGCAACGTCATTTGCCGAACTCTTGATCGAACAGGCCGCCGAGCTGATCAAGGCGGCCCGCCAAGCGGGCCGCGCCGGCGCACCTGGCCTGCTGGCGGCCTCCGGCCGACATTGGCCGGGCCGGCCGGCCACGCTGCGGAGCACCAGGAGTGCATGACGGGCTCAGGCGGGACGACCACCATCGGGGTTGCTCTCCATTGGCGGCAGGGCGATCGCTGGCGGCCACCTTCGCCGAGAGACGGATGGCCTACCGCTGTCCGACGCGGCTGAAACCCGGGCGGTCAGGAGTCACGGCCGGGCGCGACGTAGCGCAACGCAAGGAATGACCCGTACTGGTTGGTCTCTGCCAAGGCCCACGGCGTGTACGCCGCTGCGTGCAGCAGTCGGGTGCCGGAGCCGACCAGGACTGGTGCGACACCGATGTGAAGCTCGTCGACGAGGTCGGCCTGCACGAACTGGGTCGCAAGCTCCGCGCCGCCGAGGATCCAGACGTTCGTTCCCTTGGCCGCCTCGACCAGCTGCGGGTGCAC
The DNA here is from genome assembly GCF_000982955.1 of Micromonospora sp. HK10. Lineage (GTDB taxonomy): Bacteria > Actinomycetota > Actinomycetes > Mycobacteriales > Micromonosporaceae > Micromonospora. The sequence continues at coordinate 11,606 of NZ_KQ058803.1, forward strand.
CTCGGTCACCTAAGGATCACCACGGCCGGCTGCCTATCGGTCTGCCAACGCGAAACGCGGCCTGGAAGCCCGCTCATCACATGACGGGCAACCAACTCACGGATCTGCGATGAGCAGGACACGTCGAGGCGGGTACGGAAAGCGGTGATCCGTCCGTGCGCAGCACCGTGGCCTTCGTCCGCGCGGGCTCGATCAGCCGAGCTGAGTTGGGCTGGCCGTGGCCTCCCAGGTGGTCAGGCAGAACGGGTGGCCCGCCGGGTCGGCGTAGACGTAACACTGCTCGCTGTTGGGCTGGAAGTCGTACTTTATTGCTCCGGCAGCGAGCACGCGGGCCTCGGCGGCTTCTCGGTCCACGACCATGAAGTCGAGATGCATCATGATCGACGAGGTGGGGTCGGGCCAGGTGGGTGGCGTGTATCCGGGCACAGTCTGGAAGTTGATCCGCCCGGCCGGGCTCAGCACGCATGCCCAGCCGTCCCCGGCGTGCGTCAGGGTTCCGCCGGTGATGCCGGCGTAGAACTCCGCCAGGGCGACGGCGTCCGGGCAGTCCAGGGTGACCGCGCTGAGCCTGATCTCGTCGGACATGTCGCCTCCTGTGGCTCGTGCCGGCCGGTCGCCAGGCGCCCGCACCGATCCGATGACCAGCACGACGGCGCGCTCGACAAACTGAACGACGTAACCTACCGCACCCATTGGTCGAGCCGCTGAGCTTGCCGGGCGGCACCGGAGTTCAGGTCAGGATGACGGGATTGGTGAGCGCGGCCAGGTGGCCATGCGGGTGGCGTACCTCCACGCGCACGAACGCCGACTCGGCCGCGCTGGTGTGCCATTCCACGACACCGGCGCCGCTGCTGGGCAGGGATTCGCGGTACGCCACGCCTTGTTCAGTGTGGACGCTGACCGTCCCGTCTGGCACGCCCCGCACGTCCAGCCGTACCAGAGCCTGCCCGCCGTGGGTGTCCAGTTGCTCGCCGATCCCCGCGCTGCCGTGCTCGCCGGAAACGGTGAGCGACAGCTCGACCGCTGCCGAATCGGTGATCCAGCTGCGTCCGGCGCGGATGCCGGCGAGGACCGCCTCAGTGCTCAGCTCCTCGGCCAGTACGACGGTGTGCGGTATGCCGATCTGCTCGTCCAGATGCGTGTCGCTGTTGCCGATCGCCGGCCGCCACCGCCCGTGGTGGAGGTCGGCAGCCAGGCTGCGGCCCCATTCGGCCAGCGCCGCCTCATTGTCTGCGTTCCAGGGCAGGTCGGAACTCCACAGCCCGTTCCACACCTCGACGACGTCGAATCCCCGGAACGGGTACATGAAGGTGCCGGTCGGATACGGTGCGTGCGGGTGCGCCGCTACGCACAGTCCACCGACCTGATGTACCTGGTCTAGGTGCTGGTCGAGCACGTCCTCGCGGACGCCGTAGCGCCAATCGACCAGCTGCCCCGGTTCGATCCCGAGCGCGAGCCAGTGCCCGGTCCGGGTGGTGACCTCCTGGCCGAGAATGACCAGCAGGTCGTCACCGGCGATTGGACCCCAGACGCCGTGGGTGTCGGAGGTGTTGTGCTCGGTGACGGCGATGAAGTCCAGCCCGAACTTCCGCGCGCCGGCGGCAAGCTGCTCCGGCGTCAACTCACCACCGTTCGAGCGCGACGAATGCACATGGCAGTCACCTCGGTACCAGCCGCGCCCCCGACCGGCCAACCGCCGCGGCGGGAAGTGCGCCTGCGACCTGACCTCCGGCACGTCCTCATCCCCGTCCATCCCGGCAGGGTACGCACCGGGAACCGGAGACCACGAACCGGAGAGGAAGCGGAAGGAGGTGGATACTCAACGGATGCGCGACGAGGAAGTCTTCCAGGCGATTGCCGATCGGGTGGCTGCTCTCGACTACAGCGACTGGGTCTACGTCCGCCCCGGCCACCTCGACGCGGATGGCGGCTGGGTACGGACACCCGCTGCCGGTGACGTCCGGTGGCTGGAGGAGCGCGGGTCACCGACACATCGCGCGGCCGAGGCGGCCGGAGCCGTGGATCCGCTGCCGCCACTCGAGCCCGCCTCCGTCGATGCCGTGGCGGAGGCCGAAAGACTGCTCGGCCATCCGTTGCCGCCGTTGCTGCGTCGTCTCTACCTTGAGGTGGCCAATGGCGGCTTCGGTCCCGGCATACTCGGAGTCGCCGGCGGACACCCGGACGACAGGGGAAGGACGGCCGTCGATCGGCTGGACGCCCGCGAGCCTGCCGGCCTCTTCCCTGTCGCCTACTGGGGATGCGGGATCTACTCGTACGTCGACTGTTCCGAACCGTCGGCGATGATGTGGGGCTTCGATCCGAACTCGGGCCGGGCTGAGCGGTCGTTCTTCCCCGAGGGGATCTCCCTCACCGAGTGGCTGAGCCGGTGGCTCGATGGGCGCCTCCATCAGCCGATGGTGGTACAGGATCCGCAGACAGGTGCCTGGCGTGGCGCAACCGCTGCTGAGCATGAAGCCGAAGCTCTCGCGGTCGCCGAGCTGGCGGCCCGGATCAACGGAAGGCTCGCAGACGGACGCGAAGCCCAAGGGTAGGGGTAACACCGGACGGGGAGACTCGTACGGCTCAGGCTCCTCCGCGGATCCGCGTCACCGCGTCCGGCTGCAGGCGCACCACCTGGGCCGTCCAGCAGTCGGAGGATTCGGTCGCGACCTCTGCGCCACAGTCGCACACCAGGTTGGGGCCGTCGACACCGTCCAGTCCGCAGCAACCGTTACGACGTCCGTAGTCGGCGTGCAGGCGGCGTACGAGCAGGTCTTCCGGGCTGATCAGGACGGTGTTTCCTGGTCCCGCGGACACCACGTACCTTTCACTGTCGCTCGGCACGTAGGGCGGCCCGAACGCGTCGGCGTCGACCGCGAACTTCCCGCTCGGCACCCACGAGGGACTTTTCTCGCCAGGTTGGAGATCGGACGGCGAGACCGGATCCGGCAGAGCGGCGAACGGCACCTCGGCCAGGTCGTTCGTGAGTACGGTTCCACAGCGGGCGCAGGCGAAGACCGTCATGCAGAGATCATGAAGTAGGTCGCCGCGGCCGAGCTGCTCGCCCCCGAGTCCCGGGAAACTGCCCGCAGTATCCGGCACCCGTCGGGGAGATGGGGACAGACTGGCGGCCACCGCTGCTGCCTACCGGTCCGGCCGCATCCTGCTGGCAAGGACGCTGCGGATGCGCGTGATGGCATCCAGGGCGTCCGCGCGACTTTGATCAGTCGTCCAACTCTGTGCCCAGGGGCCACTCGGGGTCGTTGCCTCTTCGATGGCGCGCAGCCCAAGGCTCAGTAGCTCTGCCGGCAGCTGCTTTGGGAGCCACTCCGTCACTTCGTGCTCTGCATCGAACGGGTCATCGCCGGAGATGTTGACGGCCAGGACGGCTGCGGCCGCGATGACCTCGGTGTCCCAAAGATCGCGCGGCCACTCGGCGAGCGGAACGGCGGCGGACCGGAGAAGCCGGGACACCACGCCAAGGCGGGCATCCGGCGGCAACTCCGCGAGCGAGTCCAGGAAGTCCTCCGCGCCGTCGCTGTCGAACGGACCCTCGCCCCACGTACCCATGCGCCTCCCGCAGCCAACGGCAGGCTACGGGATCGGTACAGCACAGCCGGTCCGCGACGACTGCCGCCGCCCGACTACGACGGACGCCGCCCGACTACGACGGACCGGCTGGCCGGGTCTCGCAGACAGTCGAGACGGCCCGTGCCCCTGGGTGCTGCGCCAGGTTGCCCGTGCAGCGTCGAGGGACGGGGTCAGCTCGGTGGGCGCCGCGCCCAGAAGAGGGTGTGGCCGCTGCTGCCTTCCGGGATGAAGTCCTCCGCGATGATGGCCAGTCCCGCCTGGTGCAGCCATGACCGGTAGGTGGCGGCGTCGGCGTGGCTCCACCACATGGTGGCGGGACCGCCGAGCCAGTTGTCCTCGGTGCCGGTCCAGGCGCTGGTGCCGACGGTGGCGAGCAGCCACCCGCCGGGGCGTAGCCAGGTGGCGATGCTCTCGATGAGGCGTGGTTGATCGGCCAGGGGCAGGTGGATGAGGGCGTAGAGGCAGACCACGGCGTCGAGCGAGGCGGGTGGCAGCTGGAGTTGGCTGGCGTCGGCGCGCAGGAAGGTGCCGGTGGGCACCAGGCGGCGGGCCCGCTCGATCTGCACATCGCTGATGTCGACGCCGGTGACGTGATGGCCCGCGTCGGCGAGGAAGCGGGCCACGGGCACGCCGCAGCCGCATCCGAGGTCGAGGACTGCCGCCGAGGCCGGTAGGCGACCGTGCAGGCCGGCGAGCCAGGGACCGTACTGACCGTCGTCGGCGTCGTCGGATCGATAGTGGTAGGAGAGCGCGTCATACCCGCGCCGGACCAGGTCACGCTCGTCGTTGCCGTCCATCGTGCGGACGTTACGAGGGCCGGTGCCGGTTGCCGACCATTTGTCGACCACCGGCCGGCGGTGAACGAGGCAGCCGGCGCGGACCGGCGGGTGCGGCGGACGGGTCTGCCGACGGCAGAACGGCTTGGCTCCGGAGACGGGACTGGAGAGGCTCGGGGTGTGCCTGAACTGATCGACGTGGTGGTCGGGGAGCTGCGTCTCTCCCTGCGGGTGTGGCCGGCCGTTGACAGGGGCAGGACACCCGCCCTGCTGCTTCCTGCCACGGGAAAGACCACACGCGACTGGGACGGGATCGCCTCGGGCCTGTGTGCCGAGCGGACGGTGTACGCCGTCGACCTGCGTGGTCACGGTGCCAGCGAGTGGCCCGGCACGTACAGCCTGAAACTGTTCACGCGGGACGTCATCGGCATCCTGGACCGGCTGGACCTCGGCGCTGTGGATCTGGTCGGTCATTCCCTGGGTGGTCTGGTGGCCTGCGGGGTGGCCGCCGACCGGCCGGAACAGGTCCGCAGACTCGTGCTCGAGGACATCGGTTACCTGCACCCTCGGCCGCCGGGGCTTCCCGACCGGCCCGAGGGGGACCTGCCCTTCGACTGGCACCTGGTGGAGCAGGTCCGGCCCGAGATCGACGATCCAGATCCGGAATGGGCCGACATCGTCGCCCGGATCATGGCACCCACGTTGCTCATCGGCGGCGGAGCAGCCAGCCCGATCCCGCAGCAGCAACTCGCCGAACTGGCTGATCGTCTGGCTGATGCCCGGCTGGTGACGATCGCGGCCGGTCACCTGGTGCACGAGACCGCTCCCGACGACTACCTCAACCACCTGCTCGCGTTCCTTGCCGGGTAGGCCCGGTCGACGTACCACCGGCACCTCGTCGGCGACCAACCACGACGGGACCGGCAGGAAACGCCGGGGTCGGTCGTCGGATGCAGCGGGCGCGGTGGGTCGATGCGTCTACGGAGCGATGACAACCGATGAGGCGGGCGCATGACTTTCGAGAGCTTCGTGGCCGAGCAGGGCCAGTCGCTGTTACGGCTGGCGTTCGTGCTGTCCGGCAACCGCCAGCATGCGGAGGACCTCACCCAGAGCGCGCTCGTCGACGCGTACCGGCACTGGTCGAAGGTGGTCGCGGCCCGGAGCCCGGAGGCGTACGTGCGCCGCATGCTGATCAACGCGCACCTGAGCTGGCGACGGCGGCGCTGGACCACCGAACGCCCCGCGGAGCTGGGCGAATCCACCGCCGAGACGGTGCGGGACCCGAGCGACGCACTCGTCGAGCGCGAGAACCTGCGGACCCTCCTGGCGGGTCTCGCGCCGCGTGCGCGGACGGTGCTGGTGCTGAGGTACTACGTCGACCTGGACGACGCCGCGATAGCGGAGGCCATGGGCGTCACCGAGAGCTCGGTGCGCGCGACCGCCTCCCGGGCCCTGGCCAGCCTGCGTAGATCCGCCACCCTCACCCGTCTGGAGGAGACCCGATGAGCACCCTGCTCGAAGAGCAACTGCGGGACCTGTTCGCGGCCGATGCCGCGGCTGCCCCGCCGGCACCGGATCTCGTCGCCGCCACGCGCCGTGGCGTCCGGGACCGCCGGATCCGGGTCGCCTGGGCGGGCGCCGCCTGGGGTGCGGCGGCGAGCATCGCGGCGGCCGCCGTGGCCGTGATCGTGGTCTGGACGCCTGCGCCGCCCGAGCCGTTCCCGGACGTGGCGGCCCCACCCACCGGTCCGGTACGCGCTCCCGGCACGCTGTCGGAGACGCCGGGATTCGGGCCGGGAACGAGGCTGTCGATCCGGCCCGTCTCGCAGGTGCTCGGCCCGGCGGCGGAGACAGCAGCCCGGGGGCCGGACGTGCTGCCGCGCGCTGACCAGTACCTCTACCTGCGGGAGGTGGGACGCGACGGGCGCGTCAACGCCGAGCGGTGGTACTCGGTCGACGGCACCAGGGACGGCCTCGGCTTCAACCGGGAGAGCAACGGCATGGCGCGGTTCCTGTCTGCCGGTTGCCGGAACGGGCGCTACATCTCGGGTACCGAGAAGGGCGAGGCGTGCACCCCGATGCCGGCCTACCTGCCGGACCTTCCCACGGACGCCGGGGCCATGGTGCGTTATCTCAACCAACACAACGCCCATCTGAACAATGATCCCGCGCAGAACAAGACGAACGGCATCGCGAAGGACATGTGGCAGCTGGCCACCTCGCGTTACCTGAGGCCGGCACAGCGGGCGGCGCTCTACCAGGCGGCGGCCAGGATCGAGGGAATCACCGTCGTCGAGGGTGCGGTGGATGCCACCGGGCGGAAGGGCACGGGCGTGTCCTGGCGCTTCGGGAAGGACACCGTGATGTGGATCTTCGACCCGGTCTCGTACGCCTACCTCGGCACGGGTACCGACACGACCGTCCAGGCGATCGTGGACGAGGTCGGCCAGCGGCCCTAAGCCGTCCGGCGGACGTGGGCCGGGCTCGCCCCGGATCTTCGTTGCCGGGCACTGGCCGGCCCTCCCGGGTGCGGATCGGGTGGCGGCGGAGTGGTTGTCAGGAGCGCGGCGGATCGGTTCCGCCGCAGGAGACGCCGATACCCAGCCGCACCTGTGCCGTCCGGCCGCGCGACTCGACGATCAGCGGCAGGCAGGTCGCCCGGCTGACCCAGGTGCCGCCGGCAAAGGCCAGCCACGCGGATTGGGGATCGACAGGCGAACAGGCGCGCACCCGGGCGGCGGGGCCCGGCACCGTTACCGTTCCCCACCCGATTCGTGCCCGGTCCGCCCACCCCGGCGCCACGCGAAGATCGATCACGGCGCCGCCGCGTACGACCAGTCCCCACTTGGCGAACAGCCGGGCCGCCGGATCCGCCTCCCCCGATTCCTGTGCCTCAAGCACCGCCCGGTCCGGTACCGCGACGTCCTCGCCCACGAGCCGGTAGCCGGCCGGCGGTTCCCGCAGCGCCTCGACCGAGGTGGAGCACGGCTCCGCGCTGCTCCCGTCGGCCGGCAACGACGTGCGCGGATCGGCCCGCGCGGACGTGGGCGCCTGGCCATGGTCGGCGCTTCCCGTGGGCGTACAGGCAGCCAGCGTCACCAGCAGGCCGGTGCTGAGCGTCCAGCGGGCCGCTCGGCTACTCCTCGGCACGCGGGTACCTCCTCATCAGTGCGGGAGGGGTCCGGCGTCCGAACGCAGCGCCCGGGCCACCTCGCTCAGGTCGTTGCCCAGCTGGTGATCGCGCCCGGGTAGCCGGTGCAGCTGTGCCTGCGGGACGGCGCGAGCGTACCGGTCGGCATGCGACGGTGGGGCGGTCTCGTCCCGGAGCCCGTGGAAGACATGCACCGGTACGCCCTGCGGCAGCCTCGCGCCGAGGTCGTCCGGCAGTTCGAACTCGTCGCCGGGCCAGCCGCCCGCGCCGACGAACGGAGCCGCGATCAGCACGATCACGCCGAGTTCCGCCTCCGGTGGCCGCTCGGCGAGCGCGTTGACGAGGATCGTGCCGCCGACGGAATGGCCGACGACGGCCGCACCGTCCTTGAGGGACGTCAGCTCCTGCCGGATGGCCGCGCTCCACCTGGCGTAGTTCGGGTCGTCCTCGCCGGGCATCCGCGGGTAGCGGACCTCGTACCCGTCTCCGAGTTCCCGCCGCAGGCTGTCGCACAGCTTGTCGTCCCACTCGTCGTGCACGCCCGCGCCGCCGCCCTGGATGAACAGGACCTGCCGGCTGTCTGCCATGACGATCCACCTTCGCGCCGTTGTGACGATGCCGTCCGGAACCCGCCGTCGACCCGGGTGAGCCCGGCGCCCCAGCCGCTTCCACCCTAGGCAGCCCGCGACCAGGCGGGAGCGCACCGGTCTCGGCAAGCACACCGTGCCGCTTTCCGGGTTGGCCTGCCCGCGCTGGAGTGGCGTCATCGGTGGCACCTTACGAGTGGCGATCGATGCTACGGTGAGGCCCCGCGCCGGGCTCTCCGCGCGCGTACCCGGTAGCTCACCCTCGGGAGCCTTCCTTGCGGTCGTATCGGCTGCTCGCCACCACCTGCTTGACCACCCTGGTCGTCGCGTTGCCCGGCTCGGTCTGCGCGGCGGCCCCCGCCGCGGCCGGCAGCACCGGTCAGGCCACCCCCAGGGCCGCCGACGGCCCGCGGGCCGGCCAGGTCACCACGAACGCAACCGACGGTCCGCGGACGAGTGTCCGCCTCGCCACCGGCGAGCGGGTCGACGTGCTGCGCGACGGCGCCGGATCGGGTTCGCGGTTCCGGGTGCTGCCCGCAGGCGGGTCGGCCCGCGCCGGGCGGTACGCGTACGCGTCGGTGGGCGGGACGCTGGCGGTGCAGCCCAAGGGACACCGGGCCCAGACGATCGAGTCGAGGAGCGGGGCGCAGCCCGCGTCGCTGACCTCGACCGCGGCCGCGCTCTACCCGGTGCGGCTCACCATCAACAGCCCGGGCACGGTCGCCTTCAAGATCCTTTACGTCTGGAACCGCCAGACGTGGACCTTCCACCCGGTCACCGACGAGGAGTACACCCCCAACGGCAACGTGCAGCTGCCCAACGGCGACTACTTCGCCGTGGCGCTGTACAGCGACCCGTACGCCGGCGGCAGCTACCTGCTCAGCCGGACCTTCCAGATCGCCAGCGGCGGCGCGACGGTCCGGTTCGACCAGAGCAGCGCGAAGGAGACGCGCATCGCCGTGGACGACGCCACCGCGGGGCGTTACACCTCCGCGGTGTGGATCTCGGTGCCGAGCGGGGACCTGGCCGGCTTCGCCGGCGGCGGCACCGAGAAGGTGTACGTCACGCCCTTCGCCCTCTCCGGGGTGTCGCTGCGCCTGCACGAGATCCTGCTCCGGCGGGGCACCTCCGACCACGTGCCGAGCAGCCCGTACCGGTACGACCTCTACCACAGCTTCGCCGGCGGCGTACCCAGCAACCCGGTGGTGAGTGTCGCCACGGCCTCACTGGCCAGGACGGTCACCTCGATCCGGAGCCAGGCTCGGGCCACCAACGGTTGGCTGTTGAGCGTGCCCAGCACGAGCGACATGTCGGGCGCCTACCTCCCGTCGCCCGTGGCGATTCCCAGCAACGTCACCGAGTACGTGACGCCCAACCAGTCGTTCTGGCGGCTCGTCCACTACCGGCAGCCGACGCACGACCTCACCCTGACGCAGCGGTCCCTGCCGGCCGGCCAGGTGTCCGGGGAGACGGTCGGCGCGGCACCCTTCGCGCCTCGCCGGTCCGCGGCAGTTGCGTCCACCCGGGACATCAACCGGATGTCGATCTACGAGTACCCGGCCCTGAGCGACGCCGCCGGCAACCTGGGGCTGGACAACGGCTCCACGGTCGCCGTCAACCTGACGTCCGGGTCGGAGACCCTCGCCTCGGCCACCGGGCTGTCCCCGTACCAGTCGGTGAACGTGACGGTGCCGAGCGGGTCGGCGACCTACCGGTTGACGCACACCGTCACCCGTGCCTCGTCCTGGTCGCGGCTCTCCCCCGAGGTGCGCAGCGAGTGGCAGTTCGTCTCCGCCGGCATCCGGTACCAGGATCCGCTCCCCCTGCTCGACATCGACTTCTCGGTGGCCGGCCTCGACGCGCAGAACGCCGCCTGGTCCGCGCCGGTGCGGATCGACGCCCGGGCCGGCTCGCGCCGCTACGGGGTGACCCCGACGCTGACCGGGCTGGAGTACTCCACCGACGACGGCCGGACCTGGGCCGCGTTGCCGGTCGGCGCGGCGGCGGGCGGCACCTCGGTCGAGCTGGCGGTGCCGGCCGGCGCGGCCTTCGTGTCGTTGCGGGCCACGGCGTCCGACGACTCGGGCGGCAGCCTCCGGCGTACGGTGCTCCGGGCCTTCGCCGGTCCGGCGTCCCAGTACGACGAGTCCGCCGGGGTCAACGTCTCTCAGGTGCTGGTCAACGGCGGTGCCCCGCTGACCGTGGCCCCGTCCGGCGGCGGCCAGTTCACCGCCCGGTTCACCGCCACCACGTCCGCCGGCGTCGCCGGTGGCGACGTCTTCCTGTACCGCGGTCCGTACGCCAGCCCGGAGGCGGTGCTGGTCAGCGAGTCCCCCGCGGAATGCATTCCGGCGACCAGGTTCACCACGACCTGCCAGGTGACCTTCCGGATCGATCCGCGGCTCAGCCTGGGCCGGAACGCGCTGGCGGGGGAGTGGCAGGTCGGCATCCGCGCCCTCGGCAAGGACCGCACGAGCCTCACCGATCGGCACGCGGCGCTGACCGTCCCGGTGCGGCGCCAGACGAAGCTCACGGCCGGCGCCACACCCAGCGCGGTCACCAAGGGCCAGACGATCACCGTCAAGGGCACCCTCACCCAGGGGAACTGGGAGACCGGCGGCTACGACGGCTACCCGGGCCAGGCGGTGACGCTGCAGTTCCGCAAGGCCGGCACCAGCGACTACGTCGCGGTCAAGACGGCCACGGTCGACCAGTACGGCACCGCGACGGTGAAGGTCACCAGCTCGGTGAGCGGCTACTGGCGCTTCGTCTTCGCGGGCTCCTCGACCGCCGCGCCCGTCACCAGCGGCACCGCGTACGTCAAGGTCGGCTAGGTCGCGGACCGGGGCGTGCCGCCACCCGGCGGCGCGCCCCGTCGCGTCGGGCGACCCGCCGGGCCCGGGTGGTGGTGACCCCGGCAGCCCTGCGTCGTCAGGCGGCCGGGACCGGACGGGCGGCCGCCAGGGCGGCGGCCTGATACGGCGGCAGCGACCGTCCCTCGCCGACCACCTCGATCGGCCACTTCTCCCGCAGCGTGCTCCAGAGCCGGGAACTGAGCCCCGAGAAGGCCTTCAGCTCGTCCGCGTCCCCGGCCAGTGGGACCACGTACACCCAGGCCGCGCCGTCGGGCGCGCCGTCGAAGGGGGTCCGCCAGGCGCGCCGCAGGCCCTGCCCGCCGAAACCGCGCGCCTCGGCGGCCAGCAGGTGGTCCGCCCGGCTGGGGTCGGCCGCGCCCGCCGGCCCGCCCGGGCTGAACTGGTACGCGGGCAGCGGCGCCTCGGCCACGACCAGCAGGCTGTTCAGCTCGGGACTGTCCGGGTCACCGAGGAAGGAGCGGATCAGGTCCAGTTCCTCGCGGGTGACCGCCACGTGCTCGTACGCCAGGTTGAGCAGGAGCGTGCCGTCGGCGAGGTCCCACTCGCCCGCGGCGTAGTGCTCGCGCAGCGTGCTGAGGGTGTCGTCGGGCAGGCGGCCGGCGAGCCGCGCGCACACCTCGGTGACCGCCGCGTAGGTCTTGGCGTCCATGGCGCTCACCTCTTCTTGTAGTCGCCGAGCACGGTTGTGGTGACGTTCCCCTGCGCGTCCTGCACCACTCTGATGATCTTGTTGCCCTTCGGGCCTTCCCACGTCCAGCTGCCGTCGCCACCCACGTCAGGGTGACTGTAGCGGGGCGGATCGCTCTGCGGGACGCCCTTCGGCGCCGGGTTCGGCGCGGACGGATTGGTGATGACGCCGGGGTCGTTGCCGTTCGGCGGGTACGCGGTGCGGATCTCGCCGTTGGCGAGGACGGTCGTCTTGACCTCGACGCCGTCCACCCGGCCGGTGTAGTCGTACGCCCAGGCGGGATTGCCGTTGGCGTCCTTGGTCAGGTACGGCCCCTTGGACGGCGGGCCCTGCTGGGTGACCTGGTGCGCCGCGTCGAGGATCTTCGACTCGTCCCAGTCGGCGGGGAATTCCGTCTTCTTCGAGAAGCCGGTGCCCGCGAGGTGGCCACCCTGACGGCCACCGTCACCGTGCAGGATGTGCTCCCGGGACGTGTCGCTGTGGTGGATGTCGTTCGCCCCGGGCGGCTGGTTGGGCCGGCCGGGCTGGTTCGGCTGGTTGGGCCGGCCGGGCGTGTTGCCCTGCCCCGGGCCGCCCGGGCGGCCCTGCTGGGCCTGCTGGGCGACGGTGTTCTGGGCGCTGCTGACGTTGTGCGGTACGCCGCCGGAACTCCCGTGCGGCCGCCCACCGCCACCGCCGTTCCCCCCGTTCCCCCCGTTGCCGCTGTTCCCGCCGTTGCCCCCGTGCGGGTTGGGCGGGTTTCCCCCGCCCCCGGGCGGGGTCTTCGGTTTCGCCATCTCGGGTCAGCCGTCCAGAAGCTCGGAGAGGTTGGTCAGGCTGGTGATCAGGGCCATCACATAGGTCAGGATGCGCCCGGCCCACTTGACCACGGCCGCCGCGATCTGCGAGGCGATCACCGGGATGGTGACGACGAAGATCGCCTCCACCGCCCAGACGATCACCCGCGCCACCAGGTCGGCGATCAGGTCGCGGACGATGTCGCGGGTGAACATGACCAGGTTCCCGGCGGCCTGGGTGGCGACCGCCATGGCGGCGGAGATGCCGCCGAGGCCGTTGATCGCCTCGACGTTGTGCTCCATCAGGTTGTGGTACGCCGTGGCTGCCCGCCCCTGCCAGTGCGGCATGTCACCGTCCACGTAGGACTTGAGGTCGGTGGCCAGGCTCTGCAACGCGGCGGCCATGTTGTTCCAGGTGGCCGCGTGCGAGGCCACCACGTCCGGCATGCCGGTCAGCTCGTCGAGCACCTGGCGCAGCGGCTCGAAGTACTCCATCGCCCAGCCCAGCCCGTTGGCCAGCAGCGCGCTGAACGGGTCCATCACGGACGCGGCGACCTCGACCCCGAAGGCCGCGCCCGCGATCAGGTCGTCGACCCAGCCTTCGCTCTTGATCGCGTCGACCAGCCCCTGGAAGCTGTCCGCCAGGGCGGCGCCGGTCCAGGGCTTGCGGGTCGACTCGACGCCGGCGATCAGTGAGGTGTCGGTCACGGCGTCACCCCGGTCAGGCCGCCACCCGCCTTGCGGATGGCCGTGTCGGCCTCGCTGTCGGAGTGGTCGTAGTTGTCGGCCGTCTTGCGCAGGCCGGCCGAGACCAGCGTGAGGTTCTCCTCGACGTACGCGATCAGCTCGTCCTGCCGCTTGTGCCGGCCTTCCAGCACCGCGGAGATCCAACCGCAGAGCAGCCCGTACGCCGAGTCGTCCTGGGCGATGTGCGCGCTGGCGGTCTTGACCGCGTCGAAGCCGCTGCGCACCGTGTCGACGTTGCGGGCATGGGTGCGGATCTGTTCCGCGTCGACCTCGAAACCGTCGCTCATCTGATCACCAGCCCCGGTACCGGTCGTCGGGGCCGGCCGCGTCGGTGTCGTCCGTACGCAACTGCTGGCTGACCCGCTCCGCGATGGCCCGCCCGGCCGCCGACTCGGTGCCGACGGTGTCCGCGATGATCTCCTGCGAGCGGTCGGCCAGTTGCCGCTTGGCCTCGCGGACGGTGTCCATGATGGTCCGGGCCACGACGTCCGGCGCGACCCGCTGGATCCGCTGGCCCAACCGCAGGTCGACCAGGGCGCCCACGGAGTCGACCGTGACCTCGGCCAGGCCGTTGCCGTCGGCGTGGGTGACCCGCAGCGCCTGGAGGCGGTCGCTCATCGCCTTCGTGTCGGCCGCGAGCTGGTCGATTCGGCCCTTCCATGCGGCGAGCCGGTCCCGGGCGCCGTCCGGGTCCAGCAAGCCGCCCCCGTCTGGAATGCCGGCAGCCATGTGTCCCCTCGGTCACTAATCGTGATCATGAATAACCGAGGCAGACTAACATATCGCCCGACCAGCATTTGTCCACAATCGATCAGCGCGCGGGGTCACCCGGCCGGCCCGCCCCGGAGAGGGCCGGCGGGTGGCGGCGACCGCTACAGCCGCTCGGGCGACCGGATCCCCAGCAGGTGCAGGCCCTGCCGCAGCACCCGCCCGGTCAGGTCGCAGAGCACCAGCCGGCTCTCCCGGACCGGCCCGTCCGCCCGCAGCACCGGGCAGCGCTCGTAGAAGGCGCTGAACGCGGCCGCGAGCCGGTACAGGTAGCCGGCCAGGTGGTGGAACTCCAGGCTGCGTTCCACCTCGGTCACCACGGCGGCGAAGTCGACCAGCTCGAACGCGAGGGCACGCTCGGCCGGTTCGGTCAGGCTGACCGGCGCGTCCGGCCGGACCGGGACGGCGGCCCGCCGGAAGATCGACCGGATCCGGGAGTACGCGTACTGGAGGTAGGGGGCGGTGTTGCCGTCCAGGGACAGCATCCGCTCCCAGTCCAGCACGTAGTCCTTGTGCCGGTCGCTGGAGAGGTCGGCGTACTTGATCGCACCGATGCCGACCGCCCGGCCCACCTCGGCCGCCTCGGCCTCGCCCAGCTCCGGGTTCCGTTCCCGGGCCAGCGCGGTGGCCCGGGCCACCGCCTCCTCGAGCAGGCCCACCAGCTTCACCGACTCACCGGCCCGGCTGCGCAGCATCCGCCCGTCCGGCCCGAGGATCGAGCCGAACCCGACGTGTTCCGCGCGGGCCGGCGCCACCAGCCAGCCGGCCTGCGCCGCCGCCGCGTACACCATCTCGAAGTGCCGCCGCTGCGGCAGCCCCACCACGTAGAGCAGCCGGGTGGCGCCCAGCGTCCCGGTCCGGTGCCGGATCGCGGCCAGGTCGGTGGCCGGGTAGCCGTACCCGCCGTCGGACTTGCGCACGATCAGCGGCAGCGGCTCGCCGTCCCGGCCCACCTGCCCGGGCGGGAAGACGCAGGCCGCACCGTCGCTGGTCCGGAGCAGACCGAGCCGGTCCAGCTCCTCGACCGCCGGAGCGAGCAGGTCGTTGTAGCTGCTCTCGCCCTGGAAGTCGCGCTCGGTCAGGGTGACGTCCAGCAGGTCGTACACGGTCAGGAAGTAGCGTTCGGACTGCTCGACGAGGAGCCGCCACAGCCGCAGGGTGGCCTCGTCGCCGCCCTGCAACGCCACCACCCGCCGCCGGGACCGCTCGCGGAACGCCTCGTCGGCGTCGAACTTCGCCCGGGCCGTCTTGTAGAACGAGTCCAGGTCGCCCATCGACAGCTCGTGCGCCGCCTCGGCTCCGCCCAGGTCGACCAGATGCTCGATGAGCATCCCGAACGGCGTGCCCCAGTCGCCCAGGTGGTTGGCCCGCAGCACCCGGTGCCCCAGCCACTCCAGCAGCCGGGCCGCGGCGTCACCGATCACGGTCGAGCGCAGGTGACCGACGTGCATCTCCTTGGCCACGTTCGGCGCCGAGTAGTCGATCACCACGGTGTCCGGCGTGGCCGTCCGCGGCACACCGAGCCGCGGGTCGGCGGCGAGCGCCGACACGAGTCCGGCCAGCGCCCCGTCGGCGACGGTCAGGTTGAGGAATCCCGGTCCGGACACCTCGGCCGCCGCGCAGAGGTCGGCCAGGTCCGCCCGGTCCAGCACCTCCGCGGCGATCGTCCGGGGCGGCCGGCCGAGCCGCCGGGCCAGCGCCAGCGCGGCGTCGGACTGGAAGTCCGCGCGCTGGGAGCGCCGCACGACCGGGTCGACCGGCCCACCGGCCACCGTCGCGAAGGCCGGCGCGAGCCGGTCGGTCAGCAATTTCTCCAGATCCATGGGTACGCCGATCTCGCTCGGATCCGCCTCCGGCGGATCACGGACTTCGGATGCGGGCGGACCGAGGACGATCGGCGGTGACCGGCGGCTCGATCCGCCGGTCGCAGGTGAGGAATGCTCAGCGCAGGCGGTCGCGGGACCGCCGGCGTCGCAGCGTGCCGACCAGGACGTCGGGGGACGCCGTCGGGAACGCGTGCGAGCTGGTCATGCGGAGCAGCCTAACCGGCCGGCCCGGGGGCGGCGCAACCGCGTACCCGGACCGGCCGGTCGGCGTACCCGGAAGGGTCAGGCCGGCGTGGCGACCGCCTTGCGGTAGCGCTCGGCCCGTCGGCGCAGCTGGGTGTACGCGCTGGTCAGGCCCATCGCCCGGCGGACCTCGACGAGGGTCCGGTGCACCTCGGCCCGGGTCCGTTCGGTGCCCTGGAAGATCAGCTCGTCGACCAGGCCGGGCTGTCCCTCGAACCGGGCCCGCCGCTCCCGGATCGGGTCGAGGAACCGGTTGAGCGCGCCGGCGAGCGCCTCCTTGACCTCGACGTCACCGACCCGGCCGGCCCGGTACCGCGCCTTCAGCTCCTCGACCTGCGCCCGGTCCGGGTTGAACACGTCGTGGTACGCGAAGACCGGGTTCCCCTCCACCGTGCCGGGTACGTCGGCGCGGACCCGGTTCGGGTCGGTGTACATCCCCATCACCTTGCGCCGGACCGTGGCCGGGTCGTCGGCGAGCGCGATGGCGTTCCCCCTGCTCTTGCTCATCTTTCCCTGGCCGTCGGTGCCGATCAGGGTGGGCGTCTCCGACATGATCAGTTCGGGCACCGGGAAGACCTCGCCGTAGAGGTGGTTGAACCGCCGGGCGATCTCGCGGGTCACCTCCACGTGTGCGGCGTTGTCCTTCCCCACCGGGACGGCCTGCCCCTTGACGCAGAGGATGTCGGCGGCCTGGAGGACGGGATAGCCGAGCAGCCCGTACGGCATCTCCTCCTTGCCGGCGTCCCGGCTCATCTCCTTCAGCGACGGGACGCGCTCCAACCGGGGCACGGTGACCAGGTTCTGCAGCAGGGTGTTGAGATCGCCCACCTCGGGGATGGCCGACTGGAGATAGAAGGTGGCCCGGTCCGGCTCGACGCCGGCGGCGAGGATGTCGGTGACCATCTCGCGGGCGTTACGGGAGACCTGCTCGATGTCCTCGCGGGTGTTCCGCGTGGTGAGCATGTGCAGGTCGGCGATGATGAAGAAGCTCTCGTACCGCCGGTGCAGCCGCACCCGGTTGGCGATGCTGCCGACGTGGTGGCCCAGGTGCAGCCGTCCGGTGGGGCGGTCCCCGGTGAGCATGCGGGTTGTGGACATGGTGGTACGCCTTTCGTGCGGGTGGCTGAGGACGCGCGGGCGCGCGGGAGGCGACCCGGGGGTGTGCCCGGATCAGTGGAGTCGGCTCGTCAGAACGAGCGCCGCCATCGCCCGCCGGCGCGGAACCGCAGCCCACCGGCACGCAGTACGTCGAGAATCTGCTCCCGACCGTCGTCGGCCCGGGGCGGGAGCACCGGAGCGGCAGCCACCGGGAGACCGTCGACGGTCTCCGGGGCGCAGCTGCTCGGCCGGACCATGCCTGACAGGGTAACCGCCCGCCCGGCTCGCCCGCCGCCCTCCGCCGCGCGCCGAACCGGGTGGTCGGCGCGCGGCACGGCTCAGCCCTGCCGGTAGCTCTCGGCGTAGTAGTGGCCCACCTGGTCGCGGTACTCGGCCCGGTCGACGCCCTCCGGGTCGACGGCCGGGCAGTCCTTGACCTGCTCCCGGGTGCGGTCCACGTGCACGACCCGGTCCAGGTGGTCGACCCGGGCCACCGTGCCGGCCGGCAGCAGCACCGTCTTCCCGAAGATCCACGGTCCGGTCTCCACCACCAGGTACCCGGCGCCGGTGTCGGCGCGGGCGACCGAGCCGATCCCGCCGTCGGTCGCTTCGACCCGGTAGCCGGTCAGGTCGATCGGGGTGCCCGGGCCCGGCGCGTCCGGGCCGTCGTCGCCGTCACCCGCCAGCCGCTGCCGGGGTACGTCGTCCGGGCTGGTCTGGTCGTAGCCGCCGGCGAGGGCGGACGGATCCCGCCAGGTCCACGGATTGAACGGCTGCATGGCACACCTCCGTCGTGTCGGTCGCACCGGAAAGAGTGCCCCCGGGTCCGGCGGCGGAAACACCGACGCAATTCAACGGCCATCGACGTGCGTTTCTGCGAGATTCCTCATAATCGACGGGCCCCGATTCCTTGCGGGGCTCCCGGCCAGGTCAACGATGGTCTGCCGGCCGCCCGGCACACCACCGTCCGGGCCGCGGTGTTCGCCGCGCACATTCGGTCCCCGGCCGGCGATGACCATTCTGGGGCCATCCAGGCAGGATCGAGAAAAGGGAGCACCTTGATGCGGCGGACCATTCGACGAATCGGATTCACGACGGCCGTGGCGGCGGTCCTGGCGTGGACGCCGGGCAGCGGGGCCCGGGCCGCCGACCCGTACCCCGCGGCGACGCTCTGCGGACCGGGCTTCAGCGCCGTCGATCAGGACCCGATCCACGACGCCGCCACCGGCCGGCTGCTCGGCACCGTCCACCTGCTGCACAACCCGTTCACCGGGTACGGCTGCACGGTCACCCTGAAGTCCGCGTACGCCGGCGTGCTCACCCGGACCCAGGTCTACCTGGCCCCGGAGGCGAGCACCTCGGTCGTCGACGAGGGCCACCGGCTCTGGGCCGCCGGCCCGGTCCGCGGGTACGTCGGCGGCGGCTGTGCCATCTGGGGTGGCGCGATGACCGACCCGGCCGGGGTCCTGCACCGCCACGACCGGGCGAACCCGGCGATCGGCGGGGCGGTGACCTGCTTCTGAGCCCGCTCTCGGGGCGGTGGAAGGCCGGCTGCCCGGTGCCGGTGTCCCGGTCGCCGGCGGGCGCCCGTGAGCCCGTTCGTCGGCGGCGCCGATGAATGCCGGTCGTCGGCGTCCGCCCGTGAGCCCGTTCGTCGGCGTCCGCCGGTGAACCCCGGTCACCAGCGGGCGCTCGTGAGCCCGGTCGTCGGCGGGGCCGTGAACCGCTGTGAGCTCCGCGTGGGGGTGTGGCCGGGACGGGGGTGGTGCCGGCTCCCGCTGGCATACTGGCCAGCCATGGTGCTCTCCCGCGGCTGGTCGCTCTTCCTGGTGGGCGTCGGCGTCTGGACCTGGGTCATCTGGCCCAGGTTCGCGGTCGCTATCTGGAACGACCCGCGCGCCTGGTCGACCGGAACGGTGGGCGAGGGCGCGGCCACCAGCTTCCTCTGGGTGCACGCGCTGCTCATCGTGGCGTCACTCGTCATCGGTACGACCGCCGGCGTCCTCGGGGTCCGCGGCTGGCTCGCGGCTCGGCGCCGGCGGAGCACCTGAGCCGGCTCCTTTCGGGTGAAGCACCTGAGCCCGGTCCTCCACCCGGTGAGTCCGTTGATCCCCTCGGATTGCGGCAGCTCGTTGCTTCGGTGGCTCGCGAAGGGCCGCTTTGCCGCATACGGAGTCGATCGAGGTCGGGCGGTGGGGTGCGGAGCCGCCCGTAGTGGTGGCCGTGCTGCGGGCCGCCAAGACGTTCGCTCGCCTCGGCATGGTCAGGCCACCGCTCAGGTCGTTGACATCGCAGTCGGCATCAACGGCGCGCCCGGTCGTGGTGGTGGGCGGTCGCGCGGCGGCCAGTGCTCGCAGGCTTGGTCGGGTTGTCCGGCGGTCAGGCGGTGGGCAGGGGAGACGTCGTTGCGCAGCGGGTGTGAGGCGGGTCGCTACCCCCCAATTTGACGATCAAACCCACAGCCGCGTAACTTTCTCTGTGCCAGCGCGGAACGGGGCAAACGGGACGAAAGTCCCGGACGCCCGATCCGCTGATGGTCCCGGACCTTGAGAGGTAAGATCTCGCAAGGCACCGGAGCGGGCGGGGCTCGCCGAACACGCCGTAGGGCGGATTTGGTGAAGCGGAACCGACCGGGTAAGGTTGTCGACCGGCAGGGACACGGGCGAGCAGCGGGAAACCGCAGCGGCCGGCCTGCCAAATCCGATGATCAATCGCAGCGGTCACCGCTGCGCGTGGTCAGCGGCGCCAACCCGTACGAAGCATGACAGACCGGTACACACGGTTTGACACGGCAGAGACGGTGAGGTAACGTAGTAAAAGTGCCCGGCGCGATAGCGGATGGGTGCGGTTGAATGGCTTG
>NZ_KQ058804.1 GCF_000982955.1 Micromonospora sp. HK10
GGCGGCCAGGTCCGCGCCGGCCGGGTGCCGGGCCAGCCGCAGCGCGTCGGTCAGCTCCCGCCAGGCGCCGGCGATCCGCTGGGCGGGGTCACCCCGCTCCAGGCGGGCCCGGGTCAGGTTGCGCCGCCAGCCGGCCAGCACCAGCAGCAGGACCCCGACCAGCAGCAGCCCGCCGCCCGTGCCGGCGCCGACCAGCACCGGCGTGCCGGGGCCGCGCCGGCCGCCCGCGTTCCCGTCCGCGGCGGCCGCCGGGGGTGTGGCGGTCGGCTGGTCCGTCGGCTCCGGCACCTCCGACGGGGGCGGGTCGTCCGGCTTGGAGCGGAAGTCCTCCTCCACCGGGCGGGGCTGCTCGTCCGGGCGGGGCAGCGGATCGAACGGCACCCAGCCGACGCCGTCGAAGAGCACCTCCGGCCAGGCGGACGCGTCGGCGGCGCGCACCGGGCCGTCCCCGCGCGGCCGGAAACCCACCACCACCCGGGTCGGCAGGCCGGCCAGCCGGCCGAGCACCG
>NZ_KQ058805.1 GCF_000982955.1 Micromonospora sp. HK10
CGCCGGCTCGCCGCCGCGGCGGCCGGGGCGCTCGCCGCCGGGCTCGGCGTGGTCCTCGCGGTACGCGGCGGCGCCGCCCCCGCCTGCGCCACGCCGCCCCGCGCGCTGCCCGCCGCCCCGCCGCTGGGCGCCACCGTCCACAGCGGCAAGGCCACCTTCTACGACTCGAAGGGCGCCGGCGGCAACTGCTCCCGCCCCGCCGCCCCCGACAACCGGCGCTACGTCGCCCTCGGGCCCGCCGAGTACGCGGCCGGCGCCGCCTGCGGCGGCCACCTCGACGTCACCGGCCCGAAGGGCACCGTCCGGGTCCTCGTCATGGACCAGTGCCCCGAATGCGCACCCGGCCACCTCGACCTCTCCGCCGAGGCGTTCGCCAGGATCGCCGACCCGGTGCAGGGCGTCGTGAAGGTCAGCTACCGCGCCGTGGTGAACCCGCCGCTGCCCGGCCCGCTCACCTTCCGGATCAAGGAGGGCGCCTCCCGATGGTGGTTCGCCGTCCTCGTCGGCGACCACGGCAACCCGCTGCGCTCCGTCGAGGTACGGCAGAACGGCGCCTGGCGCGCCGCCGCCCGCCAGGACTACAACTACTGGCTCATCGACTCCGGCGCCGGACCCGGCCCGTACACCATCCGGGTCACCGACGCGTACGGGCACCGGGCCACCGCCACCGGCATCCGGCTGCTCCCCGGCCAGACGCAGCACAGCACGGTCCGGATGTACGGCGGTGCCGCCACCCCGGCCCGTACGACGGCGCCCGGCCGCCCGGCGTCGGCCCGTCCCCGCCCGCGCGCCTCGACCAGCCCGCCGGTCAGCCCGCCCGGCACCCCGGCCGTGGACGCGGCCGTCGCCGCCCCGGCCACCCCGGGC
>NZ_KQ058806.1:0-163 GCF_000982955.1 Micromonospora sp. HK10
TCCCGGGTCGCCGGCTCGGGCACCGGCGCCGGCTCGCCACCGCGGGGCGTCTCGTCCGGTCGGCCCGCCTCCGCCCAGGACGGCTCGTATCCCGGGGACGGCTCGGCGCGCACCGGCTCGTACGGCCGTGCCGGCTCGTAGCCCTTGGCCGGCTCGGCGCGCG
>NZ_KQ058806.1:387-552 GCF_000982955.1 Micromonospora sp. HK10
CCTTGGCCGGCTCGGCGCGCGGCAGCTCATACCCCGGAAACCGCTCGGACCGGGGCGGCTCGTGCCCCGCGGGCTGCTCGGCCGGCCGCTGCTCGTGCCCGCCGGGCTGCTCCGTCCCCTGCGGCTCGTGCCCGCCGGCCTGCTCGGCCCCGCGCGGCTCGTACC
>NZ_KQ058807.1:0-144 GCF_000982955.1 Micromonospora sp. HK10
CGGCCGCGCGGTCGCGGGGTGCTGCCGACCGCTGCCCGCGGGCGCCGTCGCCGCCTGTCGCCGGGCGGGCGGCCGGGGCTTACTGGAGGTAGCGCTCGACCTCCGACAGCGGGCGCTCGCCCTGGGCGTCCGGGTCGCCGTGCG
>NZ_KQ058807.1:439-563 GCF_000982955.1 Micromonospora sp. HK10
GCCGGTGCTCCTCGTCGACGAGTTCGGAGATCCGGTTCAGGATGGTCTTGTCGTCCATGCCCCGAAGCTTGGCACAGGGGGCGGGGCCGTGCCCGCGTTCTGCGCCGGGTCCGCGCCGCCGCCC
>NZ_KQ058808.1 GCF_000982955.1 Micromonospora sp. HK10
CGGCGCGCCGCTCGGCGGGCTCTCCCACGGGGCCGCCGGGGTGGCCGCCGCGCTGGCGCACGCCGGCCACCCCGACGCCGCCGCCCGCGCCCTCGGCTACGACCGCAGCCTGTTCCGGCCCGCCGAATCCAACTGGGCCGACCTGCGCCGGCCCGGGCGGTGCGCGGTGACGTGGTGCCACGGCGCCCCCGGCATCGGCCTGTCCCGGCTGCTGCTGCGTGACGCCCTCGGCCCCGACGACCTGCTGGCCGGGGAGATCACCACCGCGGTCCGGACCACCCTGGCCGCCGGCTTCGGCCGCAACCACTCGCTGTGCCACGGCGACCTCGGCAACCTCGACCTGCTGCTGGCGGCCGCGCCCAGCTCCGCCGGCGCCCCCGCCGCCGCCGTGCTGCGCGACGGCCTCGCCGAGGGCTGGCGCTGCGCCAACCCGGCGATGCTCGCCTCGCCGGAGCTGATGACCGGCCTGTCCGGGATCGGGCTGGGGCTGCTGCGGCTCGCCGCCCCGGACCGGGTGCCGTCGGTGCTCCTGCTCGCCCCGCCCGCCGCCGCCCGCGACCGCCGGGAGCAGCGGTGCGCGGCGTGAGCGCCGCCGGCCGGCGCTGGCCGCCGCGCC
>NZ_KQ058809.1 GCF_000982955.1 Micromonospora sp. HK10
AGCCTTATGAAACACGGGCTAGCGCCGTCCGCTGTGGAGGCGGAGCCTAGCCGAACAGGCTCATCTCGGTGGGGCCCCCATGATCAGGGGGCCTGCAGGTAACCCGTTCGGACGTTACACTCTGACCTTTGGCCCGGCACTGATCGTAGTGTCAGGAGGTGTGGATGCTCTGGGCTCGGGCGCGTCTCGCACGGCGTCTGCGCAAGGCGGGCGTGCCGCCGCCGCCCCCTCCGTACACGGTGGACGCCTGGTGCGAGGCCATCGGGCGGGTTCGGGGCCGCCCCCTACACATACGCGGTGAACGACTGGGAGCCGAGCATCCGCCCGGTCTACTCGTTCGGCTCGACGGAGCCGACTACATCATCATCGACGCGGCGCTGCCCACGCTCGCACGGGCGCAGACGGTTCTACACGAGGTCGCACATCTGGTCCTCGATCACGACGGCGATGCCCTACACGCAGACGTCGATGCTGCGCTCGAGGCTGAAGCCGAGTTGGCCGCTGACCTGCTGTACCAGCAGATGGCCCACGCCGCCGGCAGCACCGCCGAACCTTGTACGCGGCAGGTAGCAGCTCTCTCGAGGGTGCCGTTGAGGCTCTGGTCATCGCGGAGATGGACGGACCTTCGTGCGGACTGGCATGTCACCCAGTTGTGGATGACGCTGCGGGCGGGTATGCGTGACGCAAAGATCATCAGCACCAGTACTGGTGAACAGGTCCCAGTAGAGGTAGGTGGTAGACACCACCGCCATCGCCGGGTAATCGAGGTCCACGATGCGTTGCGGCTGCTGAGGCCGTGGTGCAGTGGACAGGTTCACGACAGCGCGGAGCGGCGGGCCCTGCGATACCGGCTCGATTCTGCTGCTGTAGCTGCGGTCGCCGAAGCAGCGACGGTAGCGGTCGCGCTGCGTCGACGCCAGGCCGCGCTGCCGCTCGCTGACGATTCGCCCTTCGTCGCCGCGCCCTTGGACGTGACTGACGTGCGCGCTGAGGCCCGCCGCCTGGCCAGGATGTCTCGCGCTCTGCATGACTCGTCTCTCGTCGCCGCCGAGGTGGACTGCTGGGTGCCGGTGATCGCGTCCGTCGATACCAGCGAGGCGTCTCCCCCTGGGACGTTGGCGCGTGGTCTACCCGTCATGCCGCTGCCGGACAGCGCGACGCGGCCTGGTCGTCCAGCGCGTGCGATGTAAGCGCACGATCTGCGCCCCGTCGTGCAAGGCCGTCGGCTGCCACAGCAAGGCGTGATTCCGAACTTGACTCGGGAACATCTCGCCCCCGAACAATGGCCCACCGCCGAGTGCACAGCCGAGCCTCGCCAACTCGTGCCGCTCCTCTTCGACGGTTATGCCGGGCGCGATGACCGCGAGGTCCAGGTCGATGGCGAGGTCAGCTGCCGCGCGGATGACAGCCTGCGCCGGCCGCCAACCGGCGTCGAGCGCGTAGGCCGGGTCGAGCCGGAGGAAGCTCCAAGTGGCGGCGTTGAGCGCCTGAATGCTGCCCTGAATGCTGCCGTAGTTGCCCAGCAACAGCCGCACCCCGTACTGCCGGAGCAGGTCGGTCACGTCGCGGCTGGGCAGGCCACTAGGTTGCGCCAGCTCTAGCACCAGAGATGATCCCGCCACAGCGTGGTTGCGCAGGAGCTCACGGAGCCCGTCGACGAATCTGGGCGTGAGGGCGCGTGCGGGCACTGGCACTACCAGCGCAGCTTGCGGCAGCGCTTCCCGCCAGGTCACCGCGGCGGACAGGGATCGCGTGATCACCTTTCGTGCGAGGGCTTCCAGGCCATCCTGATTCATCACGAGCTGGTAGATGTACTCGTCGGCGACGAGCACGTCGTGCCGTGAGTAGAGGATTCGCGGCACGGACTGCATCATCACAATCCTGCCGGTGGTGAGGTCGACAATCGGCTCGTACGCGATCGACATCCGTGCGTCGACCAGGTCCCGATCCAGGGCACGGTCGTGTGCGGGACCAGTCTGATATGACACCAGCCGATCTTGCTCCCGGCGGATGGCGCGCCACATCACCTGTTCTGCGGCGTCGAGCAGCTCCGCGACATCGGCGGCGGCGCCAGATGTCATTCCTGCGCTCGCCCGGACGTTGAGCATGCCCTGGTCGGTGGTGACCGGGCGGCGTAGTGCCGCGACGGTCCAGTACGCCCGCTGGTACGCGGCGTCCTGCGGCACGTCCCACATGATGAGGGCGAACTCGGCATCGCCGATACGTCCAACGACGGAGCCCGAATCCCCCGGGGCATGGCACAGCCTTCCGGCGAGTTCGTTCAGCAGCGTCAGTGCCGCATCCCTGCCGATCTGGTCCGCGAGAAAGTCGTAGTTCTCTAGGCGAACCGCGACCACATGGCACGTCCCAGTGGCGATCTCGGCGACGCGGGACAGCAGCGTTCTGCGATTAAAGAGGCCGGTGTCCGGATCCTGGGTGGCTGCCACCTCATGCCGGCGCGCTTCCTGCGCCAGCAGGTCGTACGCGTGCGCGTTGTCCAGACTCGTTGCCAGGGTGGCAGTGAATGTTCGTAGGGTGACACGCTCTCGCGCTGACAGTTCGTCGCCGGCCCCGCCGAAATACAACCGCACCACACCGTGCAGCCCGGTCGCGTAGTCCCCGAACTCGGACCGCACCGTTGGCCGCGACTCGACGACGTCGGGAGCATCGGAGGCCGGCCCGTCAAACACCACCCGAGCGTCGCCAGCGTCGCCACCAGCACGCACCAGCCGTTTGCCGCCATCGACCTCGATGTCTGCGGCCCGAGCACCGAACAGCCTTACCGCTCCGGCGGCGGCGGTGCGAAGAACGAACTCGAGATCCCGGGCGGACAATGCGTCGCTCAGCACCGCCAAGTCCTCCCAAGCACGCCGCTCCTCGCGGATCCGAAGTCGATAAGTCAACGCGAGGTGCACGATAAGCATCACCGCCGGCAGCGCTATCAGCGCTCGCAGGTCAAGCCCAGTAACGACCGCAACGATGCCTGCAGTGACGGTTTCTCCGACGGCAACGATCAGGCGGGTCCGCCATAGGTGGCGCAGGACCGCCAGAAAGGGCCTTCTGGTCGCCAATGTGACCGTGGTCATCGTGACCAGCTCTTCCAGAGCCAGCACCGCCACCGCCGCGAGAGGGAAAGCGACCACCTGCCGGAGCAGGTCCGGGCTGCCGAGAGCATGCTCAGTGAAGCCGGGCTGGGCGCCGAAGGCATACATCACCGACCCCGCCGCTGCCGCGGTGACGACATCCATACTGCTGTTGTGGAGCACTTTGTGTAGGCCGGACGACCGGGAACGGCTCATTACGAGTCGCGCCACAGTAACCCCGACCGCCGTGCACAGGACGACCCACGGAACCGGCAGAGCCGAGGCACAGACCAGACACGCCGTAGGCGTCAAGGTGATCCGGATCGGAACCCGTTGTGGAAGCGGCGCTGAGCAAATCGCGCCGACCGCCATGAGCGCTGCGCCCATCAAGAGGTAGACGGAATAGTAAGGCGCCGGCCGCCCCGCGTGTTTAACAGCCCACACAAGGCACGCCAGCGCCGAAACGGAAACGATGGATGTCAACAGGCCCAGCGCCCATTTTCCACGCTGGATCGGCATCAATCAATCCCCCGCGATCATCAGCCCCAGCCCTTCCAAGCAGATCGTCCACAGTAGCAGGTATGCGACGGGTGCTCAGCCCCATTCGACGCCCTTACGCATTGCAGCACCCCCCTTTCTCCGCTGTATCGACACCAGTCGGAACGTATGACCGCGCAAGGGTGCCTTTCAACACCAAAGAGTCGTTTTGGTCATCCATTGCGCACTGAGACGCTGCAGCGTGACAGAACGTAGGTGAGTCGCAATAAGGGATTAGCCGTGAGTGCCGAAGGCTTCGGTCAACTCCATTACGCCCAAAGCTCGAGCAACGGAGTGCGATGCAATGACCGCCACCTGCAACCACTTTCCCGACAGTTACGGTCGCGAGCGCTGGGCCCTGACCTGGCGGCTAACCAGGTGCACCGGAACCGGCGTAGCGGTTCGTGCGGACGGTGACATGGCCGAACCGGTCGACACGCGGCGCCGGCGGACAAGGCCGTCAGCGAGCGTTGGCTGTTCCGGCTCGACTCGCTAGCTGAGCTGCCCGAGATGGTGCGCAAGCACAACGAGTCGGCGGCTTGGCTGCCCGGTAGGGCGGCTCGGCTAGCGGCGAGGGCGGAGATCCGTTCGTCGAGCTGCCTACCGAGACCAGGGGTCGCCGTCGGCCACGGTGAGGTCGAAGGGCCGGTGTTCGAAGGACGGCGCGGTGGTAGCCCCACGCCTCAGAACTCCGGCGCCGCACTGGCGCTCATTGGGCTTTCGCAGCGCAGTGGGGGCACCGGTTCGGGCATGGCGTCAAGGGTGGGCTGCCTGCCAGGCCACTGGTCGCAAGGATCGTGGCAACGGTCTGCACGAACGTGGAGGTCTCGGGGATGACGCGCTCGCCAGCCACGTCGAGCAAGTCCCGAGCGCTGTACCACTCGCGCATCTGCTCGGGTGTGACGTTGATCGGTTCGGCGCGTGTCTGGTGGCGGCGGATGGTCTCCTCGAAGCACACGTCGAGGTAGTAGACGTGCGTCGGGCCGGTGTGCTCGGCGATGAGTTGCCGCAGGACGCCCCCGTAGCGGCCGGTGTGCAGGATGCCCTCCAGGACCACGTGGTAGCCCAGATCGAGCGCTGTCTTGGCGGTGGCGGTGATGAACGTGGGAGCGACCGGATTGGTGCGGCTGCTGTCGTGCTCGCGCAGCATGACCCGGCGCAGGTAGTCCTGCTCAATCAGAGCGCACCCGCGGCCGTAGCGGCGACGGACCTCACGGGCCGCGGTCGTCTTGCCGCTGCCCGAGTTGCCGCGGACGATCACCAGGGTCGGCGACCCCGAGGAGCTGCTCCCGATGCAAGACAGCTCGGTTTCGTCTTCCGCCACGTTCTGGGCATCTCCCGTCTCGTCCAACGGCTGCTACCGCCGGGCCTAACGGCGCGGATCGGGCAGGACACTGCCTGATAGAGGATGCGTCGTCAGGCGTGGCCGATGGGAGTTTCCTTTGCCGGTCCGACGCGCTGCGCCTTGAGCACGCCGACCCTACGCCTGAGCCTTCCGCGCCGCGCGGGCACCGGCCATCCGGTCCTGCTGGCCACTCGGCGAGGGCGGGAGAGCGCTCGGACCTAGACAAATTTCCGGTTGGGTATCGAAAGAAGCCGTACATGCGACAGCTAACGAGCTGACTCTATGGAGTCTTTAGGCAGCAGGCGGTAGCTTGGTCGGTCTATTGATGTGTCCGTGGCAGATGCTGGCCGCGCTGGGTTCCCGCTCCCTATCGGCTCCTGGAGGTGATCATGGCCGCCCGGATCGATCCGTCATGGTGGACGTCGGGCAAGTGGGAAGGGCGGCCGATCCGGGAGTTTCTGGAGCAGCGCGACGTTGCAGCGGTCTTCCGGTTCCTGCATGCACGCGGCGTCTCCTATGGGACGATCGCTGCTCTCGTAGGCGTCTCTGCCAACCGCGCCGCCGAGATCGCCAAGGGGACGCGGCAGGTTACGGCCTATGAGGTGCTGGAGAGAATTGCGCTCGGCCTCGGTATCCCGAGGGCCGCGATGGGACTCGGCCGCGAGAAAGATCTCGCAGCCGGTACGGGCGGTTCGCTTGCCACCAGACACGAGATGGCGAGTGACCAGCCGGCATCGCTGCAAGCCGAAGAAGAAGCAGCCGCCCGGGCAGTCCCTGCTCTCGCCCGCCTGCGTGCCGAGCTGGATGAGGCACTGTCGTCTTCGAGCGTGTCACCGCGGCACCTAGAGTTGGTCGAGGAATCGGCCAGCGAGCACATGCGGATCTATCCCTCGGCGCCGCCGAGCGTGATGCTGTCGAGACTTGCTACCGAGTGTTCCGAGATTCAGGTTCTGTCGCGTCGTCGGCAGCCGGCAGCGGTCCAAGCTCGTCTGTCGGGCGCTGCGGCCTTGCTGGCGACAATGTGTGCCGACGCCTTGATGCGGCTGGGCGACGCCGGCGAGGCGCGACTGTGGTACCGGACTGCGATCCATGCAGCGGATGACAGCGCGGATACGAGACTTCGGGTGTTGGTGCGTGCTCAAGCAGCGATGCTTCCGTACTACTTCGGCGACCCGCAGCAGACGGTGGCGATGGCGGACGCGGCCCTGGCTATCACCACGGCCGCATCACCGTCTGGAGCGTTGGCTGCGGCTGGACGTGCGCGGGCATTGGCCCGTCTCGGTGCTGCTGAGCAGGCGCGAGCGGCAATCGAGCAGGCGCACCGAATGTTCGACCAAGCAGGTGACGACGACAGCGATGCAGCGTTTCGCTTCCCCGCAAAGCGGCTGATGTTCTACCTGTCCGGGGCGATGACGTGGCTCGGTGACACGAAGGAGGCATACCGGGTCCAAGACGAGGCCCTCCGGCTGTACGGTCCCGCTCCGACAGTGCCAATCGATCCTGCTCTGATCATGTTGGACCGCGCCCTGTGCTTGGTCCACGACCTTCGATTCGCCGACGCGGCCGCAGCGGCCCGCGAAGCCATCGCGAACCTGCCCGACCTGCAGCGCACGGAGATCATCTTGACGAAGGCCGTTCAGGTCATCTCGACCATTCCGCGGCATGCTCACACCAGGGAAGTGACCGAGCTGACGGAGTACGTGCGGTCGTGCCGAGAGCGGAGCCGTACCCTTGCTGCCGGAACTGCTGCGCTCGAAACCTAGGGGCCATATGTTCGTCGAGGCGCGAACACGTCCAGTACTCACCGAGGTGTGTCGGATGCTGGGCCATTCCGACGCTGACGCGCTGCTGCTCCGACACCACACTAACGCTGTGTATGCCGTTGGTGACGTGGTGGTCAAGATCGCGCCGACAGAGTATGGCTTCGACCGTACGCGGGCTGTCGTCGCGGTCGTCGAGTGGCTGTCGGCGAAGGGGTTCCCAACCGTCGGACTGTGCGACCAGGTGCCGCAACCGCTCTTCGTCGACGGACACGCCGTGACGGTATGGCAGCGGTTGGATCCGGCGCTCAGTAACCCAATCACCACCGCCGAACTCGGGCTGCTGCTGCGGGAGCTGCATGGCCTTCCGGCACCGCCAATGGAGTTGCCGGCGCTTCGGCCGATCGAGAGCGTACGGCGATCTGTGGAGAGCGCCGAGATGATTGACGCCCGAGACCGCGACCTGCTGTTGGACCGGCTTGAGGATCTGAGCAAGGCATGGTCGTCGATGGCCTTCCCGTTGGGCGCCAGCCTGATCCAGTCCGACCCGCAAACCCGTAATGCCCTTCGGCGGTTCAACGGCACACCAGTACTGGCTGACTGGGACGGCGTCGCACTCGGACCGAGGGAGTGGGACGTCGCCACCGTCGCCGTGCACTGCCGCCGGTTCGGTGGTGGCCGGACGGCCTTTGCTGACTTCACGCGCAACTACGGCTGGAATGCCACCTCTTGGCAGGGCTTCGAACAGCTGTGCCAGCTGCGCGAACTCCAGATGATTGCCACCAATGCGCGCAAGTCCCGGCCAGGCACAGAGGCCGCGGCTGAGGTGCATCGGCGACTCGACGGTCTCCGCAGCGAAGGCACCGAGTTGCGCCGGTGGCGCATCCTGTAGCCGCTGCGGCGGTCGCTCACGTTCGTCCAGCCATTACTGCGCGGCTGCAGGTGAACCTGAGCGGGGATATGCGATCAAGCTACTGGCATGTATCGGTACGCTGCGTGCATGGCATCGGCAAACTCGGTAGTTCGCGTTCGATTCGCCCCGTCGCCGACCGGGATGTTCCACGTCGGCAACGCGCGCTCGCTGCTTTACAACTGGGTGCTGGCGAAGCAGTCCGGTGGCGTGATGGTGCTGCGGATCGAGGACACGGACGCCGAACGCAGCCGGCCGGAGTGGGTGCAGGGCATCATCGACGCGATGGCGTGGCTCGGCGTCGGCCCAGACGAGTATGAGGGGCCGCTGTTTCAGTCCGCCTATGTTCAGCACCATCGCGATGCCATCGCCAAGCTCCTCGCGGCAGGCCAGGCCTACTACTGCGACTGTGTGAGAGCCCAGGTGGTGGAGCGCACCGGCAGCGAGCACAAGGGCTACGACGGCTACTGCCGGGACCGCGGCCTGGTCGCCGCCCCGGGCAGCGCGGTGCGATTCCGGACGCCGGACGAGGGCCAGACGGTCGTGCGGGACATGGTGCGCGGCGAGCCCACGTTCGACAACGCGACGATCGAGGACTTCGTCATCGCACGTGGCGACGGCTCGCCAGTGTTCCTGCTGGCGAACGTCGTCGATGACATGGTCATGGGGATCACTCATGTGATCCGGGCAGAAGAGCACCTGCCCAACACCCCGAAGCAGCAGTTGCTGTGGGAGTCGCTCGGGCAGGAGCCGCCGGTGTGGGCGCACGCGCCGATCCTGGTCAACGAGAAGCGGCAGAAGCTGTCCAAGCGCCGGGACCGGGTCGCGTTGGAGGACTTCCGGGCCGAGGGATACCTGGCCGAGGCGATGCGCAACTACCTGATGCTGCTCGGTTGGGCACCCTCCGGTGACCGGGAGATCGTCCCCTGGGACGACATCGTGGCCGAGTTCCGGATGGCAGATGTCAACCCCTCCCCGGCCTTCTTCGACGTGAAGAAGCTGCGGGCCTTCAACGGCGACTACATCAGGGCCCTGAGCACGGAGCAGTTCATCTCGGCCTGTCAGCCATGGCTGCGCGGCGAGTACGCCCCGTGGCGGGCGGAGGACTACGACGAGGTGGTGTTTGCGAACGTCGCGCCGCTGGCGCAGACCCGGGTGGCGGTGCTCAGCGAGATCGTCGCGATGGTCGACTTCCTGTTCTTGTCAGATCCGGCCATTGACGACGCGGCCTGGGCCAAGGCTATGACCGGTGATGCCTTGTCGCTGCTCGGCGAGGCGGCAGTCGCCTTTCAGACGGTGGAATGGCACGCCGAGTCGCTCAAGCGCACGGTCGAGGAGTTGGGAGCGGCGCGGGGGTTGAAGCTGGGCAAGGCGCAGGCGCCGATTCGGGTCGCGGTTACCGGCCGCACGGTGGGGCTGCCCCTCTTCGAGTCGTTGGAGGTGCTCGGCCGGGACCGCACTGTCGGCAGGATCCGGGCCGCCATCGATCGGCTCTCGTAGAGCGAGTGCTCACCTCGTGCCGCTCCGCTGAGTGGGAGCGGCACTGCGGGCACTCGGTGGTGGTTGCAGATCACCGAGTCCCGCGCCGAGCAGTTCGTCGGCCACGCGGAACGCCAGCACTGCTGCCTCTTGCGGTGAAATGTCCGCCGGCAGGTGCTGTCTTCGCAGCCGAATGCGCAGCACGGTTCCCCGCGGTGCAGCAATGATGCCGATCGTGCCGTGCGCCTCTTCGACGGCGCACGGCACGAGGGTGGAGCCGTTCCAGCGGACTCGCCGCATCGCGGCCGTTGCGTATCTATCGACGACGGCGAGCAAGGTGAGATCGGCCGGGTTGTTCAGGACGTAATGGGACTGCTTCTCCAGCCCTACGGCATCGGCTCCCGGGAGACCTGCTTGGGCGAGAAGCGCGCTCGCGTGCACGGCGACTCGCAGCGGCGGCGGAGCGGACTCGAAGGCTGATGTCACCCTTGTGTTGAGGTCGGTGGGCCGGAAGCCGCCTCGGGTGAGGATCCCGTCGACGGAGAACCCCCCACGGTAGTCCAGGCGGTCGCGCAGCGCCTCGCCGATTGACCGGGTCAACTTGAGCAGCGGGGGCTGTTCGAGTTCGGGCATCGGCGCTGTGCCGGCGCAGAGAAAGGCACCGTCGGCAGGCCGACGTGGCACGAGGATCTCCAACGGGGTGAAGGCCATGGTCGACCCCACGAGGACCACGCCGTGTAGGCGGCAGGGGGCGCCTGCGAGCATGGGCATGACCCGCACTCGCCGTCGCCGTACCGTGTCGTCTTCCCGCCTGGGGGAGTCGGCGCTCGACCAACGGATGTTTTCGCCGCCCGCGGAGGGTTCCTCACCGTGCTGCTGGGCGGCGTAGACGAGATCGGACCCGCGGGGGGAAAGCTCTCGCCAGAGCGCTGTCGGTTCGTCGTACACCGCCGACTCGGCGCGTGCTAGACCGATGGAGTCCCACAGCACGTCCACCACGCTCTTGTGCTCGAAGAAGCTCCAGCTCGGGTGCTTACCGCCGAGGCGCGGCCGGCCACCGGTTACCGGCGGGTTGAGCGGGTCAGTGATGAGGAGGACTGCTTGCCGGTCGGGATCGAATTGGTCAACGAGAGTACTCAGGGGCGAGTCGGTCGCCAGGGTAGCGAGCAGTGCGTGCCGGTCTGCGAGTAGCTGAGCAGCGGTCCGGTTGCCCGAGGGGCTCAGCAAAGCGGCGAGGCTGTCGTCGAAGGCCAGGACCAGGACGTCGTCCGTCTGCGCGGCAGCAAGAAGGTGGCGCCAATGGGGCGCGTCGGCGCCGTGGGAGCAGAACACGACCGTCTTCTCGCCGGCCACCTTGGGTCGCATCGCGCGGCCGATCGCATCGAGGAGATCTTCATCCCGCATGGCGCCACCGTCGCTGGCTCTCGGCATCCAACCCGCGAAGGATCAGATTGGCTGGAGTTCGGTGTAGGGCCTCAAAGCGGTGCGGCCCGAGGGCCCGAAGGATGTGGTCTTCGCTGCGGGTTAGGTGGTTGTTGTCGTACTCGATGATGACGATCCCTGGGCGGTGACGGTCGGGATCGAAGGACGACCAGACATCCAGTTCCGTACCTTCGACATCAATGCTCAGCAGGTCGATCCGGTCGATCCCGACCTCGGCGAGCAGGTCTTCGAGGCGACGGCAGTCGACCGTGGTGATGGTGTAGCCGTGGCCTCGGTCACCGAGGCCAGACCACGAGGGCTTTGGGTCGTACATGCTGAAGGTCTGCTCACCGGACGCGCTTGAGACGGCGCAGTAGCGGATGGCGCATTCGCGATTGCCCAGAGGCGCCTGATTCCGCGGATCAGGGTCGACGCAGAGCCCCGTCCATCCCAGCGTCTCGAAGTAGAGGCTGTTACTTCCGCGGATCCCGTCGCCCGCCCCGACATCGACGAAGACTCCGTCCGCGGGAATGACGAGGTGTTCGACAAGCCAGCGATCCTCACCCCACTGCCCGAAGTACGGGTACGGCTGCGTGTAGGGCTGACCGACCACCTCGCCGGATAGCTGTCTTCTCCCGAGGACCGCCCGATCCTGCGGTTCCGACCCGGCCATCACGCGCTGCTGGCCGTGTAGCCGAGAACGAGCAGCCGGCGTGGTTTGCCGGTGCTGTTCGGGCCGCTGGCGTGAACGAGCGCGGCATCCCATGCCAGCAGCGTTCCCGCAGCTGCCTCGAGAGTCACCGTCTGTTTCTCGGGCGCATCCTCGT
This sequence comes from Micromonospora sp. HK10, assembly GCF_000982955.1. Taxonomy (GTDB): domain Bacteria; phylum Actinomycetota; class Actinomycetes; order Mycobacteriales; family Micromonosporaceae; genus Micromonospora. The sequence goes on from NZ_KQ058809.1 coordinate 11,364, forward strand.
CCACGACGACCGGTCCCTGGTTCCTCGTCGGCTCGTGTCGTATGGGGCGCTCATGGCTGCCCGGCCACACCCGCAGGGCACCGGCGGCTGCCGGGCAGTCGTCGAGGCACAGGGCTACCGTGACCACACGTCCGAACCCTCGCGCGGTGAAGTACGCGGCGTCGGAGTGCTTGCGGACGTCCTCGCCGAGAACCGGCAGGTCGGCCCACCTGGCCTCATCGGTTAGCGCTGTCTTGTAGGTGACCTTGTCCTCCATCAGCACGGCGTCGACGCCGAGAATCGCCGAGGCGAGACTGCGGAGGGCGTCACTCAATGTCGCCTCCGTGAAAGCGGCCGCGAGATCCAGCACCGGCTTGATCTTGAAGACGTACGGCCGTCCGTCCGGCAGGCGCCACCAGGTGAGGCGGGGATGCGTGGCTCGCGCGGCGAGGGTGCCATCTACTACCTGCTGAAACGCCAGATCGGCGGAGGCGCGGAGGCGCGCCAGCATGTCATGATCGACAAATTCGTCAATCACAAGGTAGCCGTCTCGCTGGAAACGAGATCGCGTGAAGCTGCTGATCGAGAGCGACTGCATCAACGATGTCCCTTCTGCGCGAGCGGAACGAGGAAGTCCCCCGTCGGCTTGGTCCAGCCGGCGGGTAGTTGGCCCGGGGGCACGGTGAACCTGGTGGTGGTCCAGCCGGGGAAGTGCTCGTCCAGCACACGCACGCGTGCCTCAGACAACTCAATACCGCTGTGGAAGAAGCTGAACCGACCGCTGGGCCGCAACGCCGGTAACGCGACGTGCTCGACAAAGGCGGCGAAGTCGGCGTCAGCGTGGCCGTCGGGGGGCCATGTGTCGTACATGATCGCGTCGACGCTGCCAGGGGCAAGGTCGAGCACCTGCCAGGGGTCGACGACAACGCTGACGGGACATGGCAGTTGCGCGGTGATCCTCGGCGCGACGAGGTCGACGACCGCCGGATGCGGTTCGACGGCTGTGTAGCTCGCCGGTCGCAACGGCGCGAGCTGTTGGGCGAACACGCCGAGGCCGAGACCGACCTCCAACACGTCGGCCCCGGGTCGGTCTCCGATCAGCCTGTAGGCGTGCTCGGCCATCAACTCGGACTCGGCGAAGAACATCACGTACGTATCCCCAAGCCGGAGCCCGTCCTGGTCGATAGCGGCTGGGCGGCAGCGCAACTGGTGGAGGTGATGAAGGTGGATCTCATCCAGCAGGGGCGCCATCAGGACTGCCTCGCCTCGCGGAAGCGGCTTACCGGATCGGTCGTCAAGAACCGCTCGTAGTAGCTCGTGGCAGTCTTGACCGCTTCCCGAGCCAGTGCGTCGCCAGCGGTGCCAACCGGTGCCTCGGATCGGATGAGAACGTACGCCGGTTCGTCGAGCTGATCGCCGTTGCGTGCGGCGATGACGACTTCCGCGTAGATGCCGAGTTCGGTCAGAATGCGTCGGGCGAGGTCGTCGGCCACCGCCGTGTAGATCTTGCCGACATGGTGAAGGGGATTCTTGCCCGCGGGTGCTTCACCGCTGCACGGTCGGAGCGGCTCGATCGCCCCGTTGTACCGGTTGCCCCGGCCGACTGCGCCGCAGTCGCCCTTGCCCAGGGACGTGCCGAAAGGAGCGAGATAGCCGCGGCCCGGCACGTCCTTGGTGTTCAGCGATAGCCGTCCCAGGGACAACGCGGCTGGTGCCTCGTCGAGGAACCGTTTGAGTTCCCCCGCGATCTCATCGTGGATCGCGTCGAGCGCCGTCCGGTACGCCGACCAACTCTCGGTGCTCCCCGGGTGAAATGGCACGGCGGCCGTCACCTCGACCTCGCTGCCGTTCCTGACCACCATGACCTTGACGTCGGTGCCGGTCATGTATCGACTGCGGAAAGCGGCGCTGGTCAACAGCGTTTCCAGCCATACCGCGGCCTTTGCCGCGAGGCCCTGGACGCTCGTGCCGGCGCACAGAACGGTGTCGTTGGCGACCGACTCACTCACGAGGACCTGCCTGATGGCAGCGGCCGTACGAGGCTGATAGAACTGCGTGTCGTGGTCCATAGCCGTGCCGGCGGTGTTGTTGACGTGCAACCGCAGGTGATCAAGGACTGCCCGGTCGTCCAGCACGTCCGCGAGCACGGCTCGAACCGTGTCCTCGAACAGCTCGGCAATAGGCACCTCGGTGCCGTCGATCCGATCCGTGAGCTTGCCGAACAGGTAGCAGTCGACCGGCTTGCGAATGTCGTAGCCGCCAAAGCGGACATCAGCAGCCGCTCCCACCAGCGTCACCTTGTCTACCCAATGGTTCGGCACCGCGCCGAACCGCTTACGGCAGGTCGTGGAGTAGCGACGGGAGAAGCTGTCGGCCACGAGGTCCGCGAGGCTGTCGGGGTGCCCGATGCCCTTGCGCTCCGCTGCATCGAATGGCGCGCGGTCGGGATGGTCCGCTCCGAGACTGGTGATGATTCGCATTGCGCTTCCTCCTCTCCTGTTCATGGACGCGCGGCGGTGACGGAGGCCGCAGGCTGCGGCGGGTCGACGAGGTACGCCATGCACTGCGACAGAACGAGGACACGTCTCGCGGGACAGGGCTCCGGTACGGCGGCCGGTTGGAAGGTGCCGTCGTAGAGGTTTCCGTAGCTCGTCGGCACCGACGCACATCGCCGTACCTCGCCGGTCACCGTCACCTTGAAGGAGGTCGTGCCTGCGGTGCAGGGCTGGCCGCGGAAGGCAAGCATCCCGTCGAGGTACGGCCGGTTGAAGTGGTACTCGCCGGAGTTCGCCAGGATCAGCTGCCGTTCCGCGTCGGTGTACGACTCTGGGTACCGGCGGCCTTCGTAGACGCCCTTGAACACCTTGGCGCGCAACGGCTCCACGCCCAACGCGGCCAGCGCGGCGAGGTCCTCACGAAGTCTGGGCAGCAGCGGCGGGAACAGCACATACAGCGCCACCACATCGAACCCGCCACCGCGCAGGATCCGGAACGACTCGGCGTACTCAGCCAGCGGCAACCCTAGCCGCTCACGTTCTGGTACGTGCAGGGCCGCGACGATCTTCGCCACGCGCGAGGGGTCCACCTCGGCGGCGAATCGGGCGACCAGCTCAGGCGATGCCAGGTTGGTGTTGATGCTGATCCAGTTACGGCGGGTCAGCCCGGCGCAGAGCTCCACGAAACCGGGGAAAAGGAACGGTTCCCCGCCCGACATGTGCACGAGACATGTGCGGTTGAGGTCCTCGAACCGCTCGACGACCAGCGCAGGATCCGGTTCGTTCAGGTGCTTCTTGTTCAGCACATAGCGAATCTGCGGATGGCAGTACTCGCAGAAGAAGTTGCAGCGGTTCGTCAGGTGCCAGTCGAACTCCCACTCCCACGGCGCTGGATCAGACGTCATCGCTGAGACGCGCAAGGTCCACCTCCCCAAGGCAAACCGACGAAACTATTTCGACGGTGACCGATATCCACCTTCACGCCGGCGATACGGCTTGGACAGCTCACCGTGGGGTGCCACGGTGAGCCCCCACCATGGGCTGTGCTGACCGTCCTGATCACGCAATCGTCTATGCCCAGCCGGCCTGCTCCGGGGGCAGGCCGGGCGGCCAAGTCGGCCGAAGGCAGTCCCTACGTAGGCGGCATGGAGTTCCGAGACGCGTTCCCGGTATCGCCAGTTCGCTCCGGGCTCGCCTTGAACAGGAGGCTTGTGGATGTACGAGCAGTATGAATTAGCCCAATACGGATATCAGCAGGAGCTGAGCCGGCAGCTGCGGTTCCGGGACCTGGTGGCCTATGGGCTCGTGTACATGGTGCCGATCGCCCCGATGGCGATCTTCGGCAGCGTGTACGCCGGCTCGGGCGGGATGGTCGCTCTGGCGTACGCGATCGGTGTGGTGGCATTGGTGTTCACCGCGTTCTCGTACGCCCAGATGGTCCGGGCGTTCCCCATGTCGGGCAGCGTCTACAACTACGCAGGCCGGGGCATCAGCCCACCGGTCGGCTTCCTCGCCGGCTGGGTGATCCTCCTCGACTACGTCCTCGTGCCCGGGCTGCTGTATCTGGTGGCGTCGGTGGCTATGCACGCCACAGTGCCTGCCGTGCCGGTGTGGGCGTGGCTGCTGGGCTTCGTCGCCGTCAACACGATCGTCAACTCGGTTGGTATCCGCATGACCGCAGTCGTTACTCGGGTGATGTTGGTCGGCGAGTTGATCGTCCTGGCGATCTTCCTCGTCGTCGCTGGCTGGGCGATCGCCTCGGGGAAGGGACGGATCAGTTGGGAGGCGTTCTATAACGCGGGCACCTTCACGTCGTCGGTGGTGGCGGGGGCGGTGTCGATCGCCGTGCTGTCCTTCCTCGGATTCGACGGCATCAGCATGCTCGCCGAGGAGGCCAAGGGCGGGTCGCGGCAGATCGGCCGGGCCATGGCAGCGGTGCTCGTGCTGGCGGGAGTGTTGTTCATCGCGCAGACATGGCTGGCCGCGATGCTCGTCCCCAACCCGTCGGGGCTGCTGGCCGACGGGGATCCGAACGGCACAGCGTTCTACGACGCCGCCCAGGTCGCCGGCGGGAGCTGGCTGGCGACGTTGTGCGCGGTGGCCACCGCGATCGCGTGGGGCCTGCCGAACTCGATGGTCGCCCAGGTTGCCACCTCCCGGCTGCTGTACGCGATGGCCCGGGACCGGCAGCTCCCCGCGTTTCTGGCGAAGGTGTCGATCCGCCGGAACGTGCCGATCAACGCCACCCTGCTCACCGGCGCCGTGTCCCTCGCCCTCGGCCTGTACATGGCCACCCGGTCCGACGGAATCACGCTGCTGTCGTCGCTGATCAACTTCGGGGCGATGGTCGCCTTCCTCGTCCTGCACGTCTCCGTGGTCGTGCACCACCTCATCCGCCGCCGCAGCCGCAACTGGTGGGCGCACCTGGTCATGCCCGCGATCGGGTTCACGATCCTCGCCTACGTGGTGGTCAACGCCAACATCGCCGCCCAGCGCCTCGGCCTGGCCTGGCTCGCCCTCGGCGTGATCGTCCTCGCCGGCCTGTACCTGTCGGGTCGCCGGCCGGTGCTCTCCGGCCTGGCACCCGCGCAGCTGCAGCAGCGTGACGTGGAGCGGGTGTGACCGCCATGGAGAAGATCACCTACCGTCCGGCGAGAGACGAGCTCGCCTACACCTTCGGCGGACGCATGCCGGTCGCGCACCTGCGCTCCGGCGACGTGCTGGAAGTCTCCACCGAGGATTGCTTCGGCGGGCTTGTGCGGGGGCCGGCGGATCTGCCGTCGCAGGTGTGCCGGATGCCCTACCTCAACCCAGTGTCGGGGCCGTTCTTCGTCGAGGACGCCGAGCCCGGCGACACCCTCGCCATCCACCTCGCCTCCATCACACCCGCCCGCGACTGGGGTGTGTCGTCGACGTTCCCGCACTTCGGCGCCCTCACATCGACCTCCCACACGGCCACGCTGCAGCCGCCGTTGGAGGAGCGGGTGTGGGTGTACGACATCGACCAGCAGGCGGGCAGGATGCGATTCCAGGCCACCGAAACCGACCACACCGTGGAGCTGCCCCTCGACCCGATGATCGGCACGATCGGGGTCGCCCCCGGCGGGTTCGAAGCCCGCTCCACGATCGTCCCCGACACTCACGGCGGAAACCTCGACACCCCGCAACTCCGGGCCGGGACCACCCTCTACCTCGGGGTGAACGTGCATGGGGCGATGCTCGCCCTTGGCGACGGCCACGCCCGCCAGGGCGAAGGCGAGGCCTGCGGCGTCGGCATCGAGATCGCCACCACCACAACCCTCACCGTCGAGGTCATCAAAGGCGTGCCGACGGCGTGGCCACGCCTGGAAACCGACCAGGCGATCTTGTCGATCGGCTGCGCCCGCCCGCTGGAGGACGCCTACCGGATCGCCCACCATGACATGGTCGGGTGGGCGGGATCCCTCACCGGCCTGGAGACGCTGGACGCCTACCAGCTCGTCTCTCAGGTCGGGCGGGCGCCGATCGGCAACGTGTGCGACCCCAACTACACCGTCCTCGCCGCAGTCGACAAGCCCCTGCTCCCCACGCCCGAACCAGCCTACGGCGGCGTGCACGCCCGGCTGCGGCAGCTCGCCGCCAGGCTCCGGTAGGGGGCGGGCTAATGACTATCCCCCGTTTGCCGCTGCGCGATGAGCTGTTCCTGCTCGGCCACGACGACGACACTGGCAGCCTGCACATCCACCGGCATGCGTTGGCGCTCGGGCTGGCCGGCGCGGTCCTGATCGACCTGTTCCTCGCCGGACGGATCACCCTCGACCCGAACGACGACCGGCCGGCTGGCGAACGCTGGCTTCGCTTGCACACCGACCAGCCAGTCGGGGACCTGATCGCCGACACCGCCATCGCCGCCATCCGCTACGGGCGCAGCGCACCGCCGGTGAAGGTATTCCTGCGCGGCTTCGCCGACGACCTATACGAGCGCACCCGGGCCGGTCTCGTCGCCGCCGGGATTCTCCGGCAGACCGCCCGTCGGCGCCTCGGCGGCCTCGCCCGCACAGACACCTACCTTGCGACGGACAGTAAATGGGCGGTCGTTGCCCGCGCCCGGCTGCGATATGTCGCGCTCGGCCGGGAGCAGCCCGACAACCACACCGCCGCGCTCGCCGGCCTCGTCGCCACCCTCGGGCTGACGACCCACCTCTACCTCAACGACGACAGCGCTGCCGTGACGGAGCACCTGAAAGCCATTGCCGGCCAGCACCACCGATCGGTGCGCGACATCACCACCGCCCTCGACGCGGCGGTCGGTGACCTCGCCACCGCCACATACCGCTGAACCGAGACCACAAGGACATCAAATCCGATGGAAACCGCTGTGCATATCCGCACTGCCCGCTGGGCGGACAAGGACCGGGTCGCCGCGCTGATCGCCGACGCCGTGCACCCCAGCCCCCTCGCGGCGTGGCTGGCACCCGATCCCGCGAAGCGGCGCCAGGTGCTGGTCGATGTCGTCGGAATCTGGGTGGAGCACGCGATGTTCTACGGCGACATCCACGTCACCGACGACCTGACCGCCGCCGCCGTTGGCTTCCACCGCTACCGTCCGATCCCACCACCGACCAGCTACGCGACCCGGCTCGCGGACGCCGCCGGCACCCACACCGACCGGTTCGCCGTCCTCGACGCACTCATCGCCGGCAGGCAGCCCACCGAGCCGCACTACCACCTCGCCTTTCTCGCCGTCACCCCGGCCCGTCAACGAACCGGCCTAGGCGCCGCGCTGCTGGCCCACCACCGCAGCCGCATCAGCCGCATCGACCTGCCGTCCTGGACCACCGCGCTGGCAGGCGGGGAGCACCTGCTCGCCCGCTGCGGCTACACACCCCGACCGGAAATCAGCCTGCCCGACGGCCCGACCCTGCACCCGATGCGCCGCGACGCGCGCCGCAGCAGCGGCATGCCGGTCAACGCCAGCCATCCGGTCGACAACCGCTGGCAGGACTCACATCTGTAGCCCGACGCCCCTCGCCATCGAACCGATCCGGCCGACAACAACCACCGCCAGCTGACCACCACCCCAAACGAAATCGCGCAGCCATGGCCTTTCCCAGCAGATACCCGCCAGACGTCATCGACGCCGTCGTCCAGCGCGTCGCGGACGCCCGCGCCGTAAGGGCCTACGGCGCGGTCACCACCGTCGCCCGGCAGATGAACCTCGACCCGCGCCTCGTCCAGAAATGGGTCACCAAAGCCACCACCCCAACCCCACACCGGGCGGGCAGCCTCGCAGCCAACGCCGCCGACCCATGGGAGACGTACTTGCCGGCAGAGCTGTTGCACTGCCGGTTCTGCCACCAACCCATGACCCAGACCGAGCCACACGATTCCATGCAGGGCTACCAGTGCCAGCGGACCTGCCGACCGCGGCCAATCGACGCCGCGGCCATCGCCGTAACGGTTGGCCGGGCGATCCTGCGATACGCGCCCCGCATCATCCAATCGACCGGCGCGCCGACACCACCACACCTCGCCGCGATCCACGCCCACCGCGTTCTCGCCCGCGTCACCGTCGGCGCCACCCCCACCAGCATCACCCTCACCTGGCGCGCCACCCCGATGCTCGAGTCCAATCGGCTCGACACCGAGCGCGTACAGCGTGTCGCCGCCGCCAGAAACCTGACCCTGAGCGACCCACTGCGCGCCCGGCAACTTCTGCACGACAGCCTCGCCGGCGTGGACCCCGTCACCGCGCCCGCTCACCCGCTGCACGCCGAGGCCGCCATCCTCCTAGCCGAACTGCAACTCCGCCTCGGCCACCCCGCAGATGCCATCACCTGGGCCGTCTATGCCCAGCACAGCACCGTCCGCCTCCACGGGCCCACCCACCCGCGCAGCATCCGCGCCCTCTACCTCCACGCCGCCGCCCACCTGCGCGCCGGACATCACCAGCGCGCCTACCACCTCTACCGAGAGCTCGCTGAACATCTCGCCACCACTGCTGGCCCTCACGCCCACCGGACCCTCGCCACCCACGCCACCACCGCCCTCGTCCTCCACTCCCTCGGCCACTGCCAAGCTGCCCGCACCCTGCTCGCCGACACGATCACCATCCACCGGCGCGAACACCCCGGCCATCCCGCCACCGCCCGCATGACCCGGCACCTAGCCCGCATCTGGCGCGACTGCGCCGCCGCAGGCCACCAGCACCAGGACACGTGACTAGTCGCCTCGTTCTCGACAGGGGATCCGCACCGTGACCACACCCAGCAAGACCGATGCACCCACTGACGCAGCCCAGCCGGAGATGAGCGGATGGCCCTGCCCTACCGAAACAGCGGTGACACCTGGGTGCTGATCTCTGCCCGCCCCCGGTACGTCCGTCCGACTAAGGGGAACATTCCGTGCGTACGGTGAACCCTCCGGCACCCCGCATCCTTGTCGGTCTGGTCTCCGCCGACGTCATCTGCCGCGCCGGAGTGATCAGCCAACTGCGACCCCGCCCGGAGGTGCTGCTGCTCGACGACGCCGCAGCCGACCAAGCCGAGGTGGCGCTCCTCGTCGCCGACGGCGTTGACGAGCCGGCCCTGCGGACCTTGCGCGCGCTGCGCATCCAGCAAGCCCCAGCGATGGTGCTGGTGGTGACCGACATTGACGACGCCGGGCTCGTCGCTGCCGTCGAACACGGCGTCGCAGGGATCGTTCGCCGGTCCGAGGCCAGCCCGGACCGTCTCGTTTCGGTGATCCGTGCCGCCGCAGCCGGGGAAGGCAGCGTCCCACCAGATCTGCTCGGCCGGCTCCTCAAACAGGTCGGGGCGCTGCAACGAGACGTGCTCGCACCGCGCGGGCTGGGCTTCACCGGGCTACGTGACCGCGAGATCGAGGTGTTGCGCCTGCTCGCGGACGGCTTCGACACCGCCGAGATCGCCGCGAAGCTTTCCTACTCTGAGCGGACGATCAAGAGCGTCCTGCACGATGTGACCAGCCGGTACCACCTGCGCAACCGCTGCCACGCCGTCGCCTACGCGCTCCGCAACGGCTTCATCGAGTGACGCGATGACGCGGGCGGAATTCCCGGGCACATCTGGCGGTACCGCTCGCCCGCCGCTGAGCTGCTCGATCGTTGGTGTCCCTACCGCCACCCGCCGCCACGTCTACCACGTCCTGCTCTGCCATCAGAGGCGGCAGTGGACGGTGCGGGAACTAGCGAAATCCTGCTCTGTGCCTACGGCACCAGCCCGTCGATCTCCCCGGCGACCGAGAGTCAGACTGCTACCATCTGCACCGCTTCGGCCACACGTCCGCCGCTTAGCGGTGGGCTTGTGGGTGGGGTTGTTGGTTGGATCACGCGGCCGGGGGGTTGCCGCTTCGTTCGTTCGCGGGCGATGTTCCCCCGGCCGTTCCAACCGCTGGCCACCGATGCAGGCAGGGGTGGGCATGGAAATCCGGAACATTGGTGGCCGGCCGCACACGGACATAGCCGGCGCAGCCGAGCTGACCGGACGGTCCGAACAGACGGTGCGGCTCAAGACGTCACCGAAGCAGCGGGCCCAAGGGTCAGGCTGGCCCGCGTCGGTCAAGCAGGACAAGAAGGCGTGGCTTCCCATCGACGAGCTGGAGCACGTCCGGGATGTCCTCCTACCGCAGATCGTGGAATCCTCCCGAGCGCGGGTCCATCACGTCGACCTCGACGGCGACCCCGAGGAGCTGATCTCCGCCACCGAGTTCCGGGAAATTCTCACCATCACGCAGGGCGGGTGGGACAAGTACGTCGGAATGAGCAAGGCCGCATGGGACCGCGGCGAGGACGGCTACCTTCCCCTGCCCGACCGCGAAGAACCCGCACCAGTACAAGGATCTACTCGTTACTGGAAGCGCAGACGCGTGCAGGAATGGATCAACACCCGGAGCGGAAAGGTGCTCAGCGCCACCCCGCCCGATTTGCCAACCAGTGACTCCTAATGCAGCCGCTACCTGAAGCGAATTTGCCGTAAGGCAAGACGACTGCTTCCGGATGTAGACCCATTCTCACCACTCGACGCCCGCTAGCCCGCCTGGTCCGGCAGCCGTCTCGCCGCTTGGGCTGAATCGACCTTCGGTCGATGGCCTCCAGCCGGGTCAGCGTCCCGCCGCTGAACCGCGGCGCCTCGCCGGCGAGGCAGGCTCCGGGAAGGGGAAGGCGACGCCGATCCTTCCCGGCGACCTGACCCCACAGGGCCAACCATGTGTGGCTGTGGGCGTCAAGCCACACCCCAGGCTTGACGCCCACAGCCACACATGGTCGATCAAAGATCAGGCCACCGGGAAGGCTCTCTGACGAGAATTACATAACCGGCTGCGCCGCCTAATTCATCATTCAACACCGCAGAAAACATCAGTAAATCAGGTGTCATTAATACCGACGGTCACTCACTGGCCACGCGGGGAACTTCACGCATTCGACAATCCCAAGTGGACTCTGCCGCGCTCGTCATGTATCATTAAATACATGAGGGAGGGGACGGCAACCCCCGCCCTCGCAGCCAACACCCCAACACCGAAAAGGATCAACGGTGAGCAACGCGCTCGACACCATCCCCCTGACCGCCCGGCACGCGACGCTGCCGGACCTGCACCGCATCCTCGACCTTCAGCAGGCGCACAAGCTCGACATCGTCGCCGGCACGGCGATGCTGCGAGCCGAGGCCGGACACCTGCGCATCACCGGCGCGGAACCCATCCTCAGCGAATCGGGTGTCACCCCCTCCGACGGGCTCTACCGACCCACCGAGCTGGGCGACGCGGGCCTCGGCGAAAAGCTCGGCATCCCCACCAGCTACCTGCGCAAGACCCGCGCCCAGGCACTGCACCTCTACGACGCCAACATCAACGGCTGGCTCGAACTCAGCCAGGGCAAGCGCTACCTCGCCCGGTGCCTCTCCGACGGCAACGGCAGCGGCATCCTGCGCGCCTTCCTCAGCGACGGCTACAAGATCATCGACAACCTCGACGTTCTGATGGCCGTCCTGTCCGGCATCCGCGAGTCGGGCATGAACGTCAAATTGGATTGCGACCTGAGCGAGCGCCGGATGGTCGTCCGCGTGCATTCCGAGGCCATCAAGACCCTCGCCCGCAACCTGCTGCGCAACTACCGCAGCCCCTTCACCGGAGCCACCGGCGCGGACAACCCGACCGTCTTCGCCGGTCTCGTCTTCACGAACAGCGAGACAGGCTCTGGCGCGTTCACCGTCACTCCCCGCATCGTCGTGCAGGTCTGCGACAACGGCCTCACCATCACCAAAGACGCCCTGCGAGCGGTGCACCTCGGCGCGAAGATGGACGAGGGCACCATCCGGTGGAGCAACGACACCCACCAGGCAAACCTCAACCTGATCGGTAAGCAGACCCGCGATGCCGTGCGCCGCTTCCTCGACGTCCGGTACGTGCAGCGCAAGATCGAAGAGATCGAGGAGAAGGCCGGCCGGCGGATCCCCGACCCCGACCACACCATCCGGGTCGTCGCGCAGCGGCTGCGGTTCACCGAGGACGAGCAGCGGCTCATCTTGAACCACTTCATCGACGGCGGTGACCGCACGGCTGGAGGCATCATGCACGCCGTCACCAGCGCTGCGAAGACCCTCACCGATCCCGACGCCGCGTACGAGATGGAGGGCGTCGGCATCCGGGCGATGGAAATCGCGGCCACGCTCTGACCCGATCTCCGGGTGCCGCTGGCGTAACCGGCCAGCGGCACCCGGACCCAGCGTCCGGCCGCACGGCTGACCGCGTCGGCGCGCATCGAGCACGCCGACGCGGGCTACCGCCCCCGCACCGCACGGCCACAGCAATCGGGCTTCAACCCGCCCGCAGCCGTGCGCTGCAAACCCACCGCTGCGCACCTTGGGAGAAGCAATGCCCCTGTTCATCGGGTTGCCCCACGGCGTGTCCCTGCCCCGCAACCTTGCCGAGCCCGACGCCCGACACCTCGTCTCCGTGCTCGCCCGCGCCTACCAATGGACCGGGCCGCTGTTCGGCCGCGCGGAAGTCGAGGCGTACCTACGCGCCCAAGCCGACGACCCCGGCAGCCTCCACGACCCAGCCCTGAACACCGAGGACTGGCGCCGCGTCCAGGACACCGCCGCATGGAAGAACCTCGCGGCAACAGCCCGCCGCGCCGTCACCACCGCCGACGTGATCGGCCAGGCACTACGCCAGGCCGGCCTGTACTGCGCCCAATGTGACTCCCCCATCACCGGTCCCTCGACCGCCAATTGGGGGCTCTGCCCCACCTGCCTCAACGCCGCCGACATCCGCGACCTGCAAACTCGCCCCTGCCCAGCCGGCGACGGCGCAAGCCCACACCGGTGGAACAGCACCACCTGCACCGAATGCGCCATGCCCGCACCAGCCGCCCGCCCCCGCCTCACCGCCGTCGCCACAGCCGCCTAACCCGCCGCGCGACGTTCCTCCATTCATTGGCAACTCCGCAGCGACCCGACACGGATACGCCAGTGCCGCTGAACGCAGCGGCCCCGAAACCACCGGTCAGGCCCGGACGGCAACCCGGGCCTGACCGGCCAACCAACAAACCCACAACCGAAGGGAGCACACCGGTGCTCACGATCACCGCAACCGAAGCGCAGCCCAGCGCGGAGACCGACCAGCCCAGCCCGGACGGACTGCCCGACCTGTCGACCACCCCCACCGACCCGGCGGAGGCAGCCGACACCGAGCACACCGTCGCCAAGCCCGCCCTGCCCGGCGACTACGACCTGCTGCCCATCAAGCAGATCAAGCCCAACCCCGACAACGTCCGCGACGACGCCCAAGCCCTGCCCGGCATCGTGGAAAACCTGCAAGAGGACGGTGTTCGCGGGCTGCTCGCCCCGGTCATCGTCACACCGCTGGACGACGACACGTACCTGATCATCGACGGCGAGCAGCGATACTGGTCCGCCGTCGAAGCCGAGCAGGAGTACATCCCGGCCATCGTCCGGGACGACCTGGCCGGCAACCGCGAGCAGATCATCAGCATGTTGCGGCAGGTCCACCGCAAGGACCCCACCGCCGCACAGGTGTCCCGAGGCATCCAGCAGCTCGCACTTGAGGGCATGAGCGACGAGGAGATCGCCCGCAGCACCGGCTACCACCCCGAACAGGTCAAGGCCGGCCGCTGCGTCGCCGCCCTGGACAAGCACACCGCCGAGCGCACTCACGCACTCGGACTGGATTTCACCCAGGCCGCCGCCCTCGCCGAGTTCACCGACGAACCCGACACCATCGAAACGCTGTTGCAGGAAGCCGAGGACGCCGGACCGTTCGCGTTCGCCCGAGCAGTCGAACAGGCCCGCTCCGCCCGTAACGCCCGCGAAGCCGAAGCCGCACGCCGCGCCGAGCTGACCACCGCCGGGGTGGCCCTGCTGACCGAACACCCCAGCTACCACGACGCGAAGGTCAAGGAGATCAGCGACCTCCGCGACGCCGAAGGCCAGCGCATCACCGCCGAGGACCACAGCGCCTGCCCCGGCCACGCCGTCCTGCTGTACCTGGCCTACGACCACCGCCTCACCGAGCGCACCTACTGCACCGACTGGCGCAAGCACGGACACACCCAGTACAGCTACAGCACCACCACTCGCAGTGGCCCCATGACCGAGGGAGAAAAGGCCGAGCGGCGGCGCGTCATCGAGAACAACAAGCTGATGGAAGCCGCGAACACCGTCCGCCGTGAGTGGCTGACCAACCTGCTCGCTGGCAAGACCCCACCCAAGGGCACCAACAAGCTAATCGCGGAGATGCTGGCCGACTCCGGCTACCTCCTGTCCACCTGGGTCAACGGCGGCCGGAAGATGCTGGACGACCTGCTCTCGCCGGGCAAGACCAAGCGGGCTGGCACCAGCCGCGTCCCCGCTCGCGTCAGCGACGCCCGCTACACGGTCATCTCACTGGCCGCCATCGCCGCCGCGAACGAAAGCGCCATCACCCGCAGCTCCTGGCGTGCCCCCGACCCGGCCGTCGCGAAGTGGTTGCAGTGGTGCGTCATCAACGGTTTCCAGGTCGGCAAGGTCGAACAGCTCATCATCGACGGCGTCGCCAACCGCACCACGAACCGGCGAACGGCCCTCGCCGTAGCCACGAACACGGAGCCAGACGACCCTCAGCCTGCCCGCACCGAGGACGAACCCGAGCAGGCAGAGAGCGAGGGCCACGGCGTTGACGCGGCAACCGCCGCTGCTGCTGACACCGCAGTTGCCGACACGGAGGCGGACCCCGACACCGGGTGCAACCTCGCCGCCTAGCCGCTGCCGGTCGGGGGCCACAACCGGCTCCCGACCGGCACCACCCGAGACCAATTTTGTCCCGAGCCCGTCGTGCTCCAGGCCGTTGCTCCCGCGGCCACCGGGCGGGCCGGAACACGTCCGCGTCCCATCAGGTCCGCTGCCGGCCCGCCCTGCCAGCTCCGCGTGCGCCACAATCCGCGCTCAACCCACACAAATGACTCTCTCCGGAGACGGCGAACCTCCGGGGGCCCACCACACCATCCACGGGGTTCGACCATGCCAAACCGGCCGCTCAGCCGGAACGCGACCACCACACCAGTACGGCACCCACCTGGCCAAGCCCCGCTCGACGGACAGCGGGATATCGCGCGGCTGCTCGGAGGCGATGGCCGCTGGCGCCTCTTCCGGGACAACAATCCCCACGGCCTCCGGCTCGACACCTACAGCGACAGGTGGACTCTCACCCGCGAGTTCCACGTCCACATCAACGGCACCGACGGTGAACGATGGGACATGATCACCGAACCATCGCCCGTCTGCGTCGGAGGATGGGACGCCGAGCGCTGCGAATACGTGGCGCGCAGGCTGCCGACCGGGCAGGTGATCGCCAGGGGCGATACGCAATACGGGGTCCTGGCGCGCGCCGCGCGACGGTGCCTTCCCAATGCCCGGCACCACCCACCGCAGGGCCAGTGACCACAGCGCCCCAGCGCCCTTGGCGCGACTGCTCGGCGGAGGCCGGGGGGTTAGTTTGGCGAACTCCCCCCGGCCGCCTGGCATCCGACGCCACACGGGCCCCAACGAACCCTTACGCCGGAGCGTGCCGCCCATCGTACGGCAGCCCCCAGCCAGCGACCGTGAAGCAGACCATGAGAAGCGTCCTCAACCGCCATCCGCCGACCATTCGGCTCGCCAACCAGTGCGTACGGCAT
Source organism: Micromonospora sp. HK10 (assembly GCF_000982955.1). Lineage (GTDB taxonomy): Bacteria > Actinomycetota > Actinomycetes > Mycobacteriales > Micromonosporaceae > Micromonospora. Next base: position 27,009 of record NZ_KQ058809.1, read on the forward strand.
CATCACTCCATGTCCACGCGCTCCCCACACGGCCGCGATGTCGTGAACCGGATCGAAGCAGCGGCGATGCTCGGCATCTCCGTAAGCCACCTCGACCGGCTCTACCGCGAGCGCGACAGCAACGGCTTCCCCGAGCGCGCCGCCGATGGCCGCACATGGCACCGCCAGGACATCGCCGACTACGAACTGCCACGCGAACAGGCCACGCGCAGCGCGCGCGACAGCGTCGACCGCTCCGGGGACCCGGACGAGTTGGTCGACACCGCGACGGCGGCCCGCATCCTCGGCTACCGCGACCGAAGCGCCCTCGCCGGAAACAACCCCGTGTGGCTGCGGCTGCAGCAGCAGGTGGATGACGAATCGTTGACCCCATCCGGCCGCAAACGCAGACGGTGGAAGCGCCGCACCGTGTGGGCGATCGCGGAAAACCGCATCGGCAAGGGAGGCGCGACGCGCACCGGACGGCCAGCCGGCACTCCCCACGGCCACCCCGACCGCTCCGGCAACCCAGACGAACTGGTGGGCAAAGCCGAAGCCGCCAGAGTGCTCGGCTACAGCACCGCCAACGCCCTACCCAATCGCGTGCTGGAGCGCGCCGATGAGCAGACAGCAGGCCCAAAGGGGCGCTACCGCCGCAAGTGGAGGCGCGAAACGCTGTGGGCCATCCTGGACGAGCAGGGCAGCACACCACCCCACCACTGATCTGCTCAGCTGGCCCTCGGCGTAGGGCTGCCGTCGACTCCGACCAATCACCGCACTTCCGCTCACCGAGGCGTCCGGCCCTGGCGGGCCGGGTAAACCGGAAGCGGCCTCCGGCCGCACTGCCCAAACCCCCTTCACCGGTGGGGGCCGCAACAGGCTAGCGACGTGCTCGCTCCGGTCAAGTCCGGGCGCGGCTCGGAAACATCATGCACACCCCGCATGATCTTTCCTCGAAACACCGCGCCCGGACTTGACCTCCACTGCGCGCGCCGCGGGTCGAGTGAACTCGCCCCCCACCGCCAAAGGAAGTGGGGGACGCGCCGTGTCCGTACACGGCGCGTGATCGGCGTAGCCGCCGGCAACCACCGTCAAGATCATCGAACTTTCTCGACCCTCCAGTCCGAATCGGATAGATCCATACCATCAAATGAGGTATAGTAATGATTGCTTGGAGGGGACGGCGAACCCCCACCGCACACCACACAAACCCCAACCCAAAGGAGACACATGGACTCCCACGACGTCGGCACTCCGCCGATCGTCGAGGGGTACGGCTGCACGACGTGCGGCGTACCCCTCACCGTGATCACCACCCCGGCCGGCGGACGAGCGTTCCTTCATTCCCGCAACGGCAACGACGACCACGAGCCCAACCCGGTGCCGCTCGCACAGCTCGCGCACGTCGAAATGACCTGCGACTTTTGCTCCGCGCCTCGCCCGGTGGCGTCGTTCACCTTCGCAAAACTCGAAATCGCCATGACGACCGCAGCCGACGTCAGCGGCATGGCGATGCACAACCTCGGCGGCAGTTGGGCAGCGTGCGAGGGATGCGCGCGCCTGGTCGAGCAACGCGACCCCGAAGGGCTGACCGCTCGCGCCGTCAAACGCGCCCGCCGCCGTGGCCTGTCGGACGACGCGCAGAGCTTCTTCCGACCCCTGCACCAAGCCCTCTTCGCCGCCACTCCCAGCACACCGGCACGACAACCGCTCCCCTACAGGGCGAACAACCGCAGTCGCCCTCCCGCGCCGGACGCCGCTCCCGCCCCCGAGGTACGGTCGCTGCGCCCGCAGATGCTGCCGAAGGTGCGGGATCGGCTCGTGCGTTTCTGGCGCACGTCCGGCGGCTCGTATCTCCTGCGCCTGCTCGACAGCGGCGAGACGTACAAGATCCCCGGACACCTGTTCCCCGGCGCACCAGTCGACGCCCCCGCCGCGATCGTTGACGCCCACAACCCCGAAGCACTGCGCCAGTACACCGCTCTGATGGCAAACCACGCGGAAAACGGACGCGTGTTCTGGATCGACCCCGACTTCACCGCCCTCGCCGCACACGCGGCGCGCGATCTTCCTGACGTGCGCGTCGAGCAAGTCGAGATGCCTGCATCCGACGGCCTGCTCGTCTGGCACACGCCGATCTATCAGCCGGTAGAGCCGCAGACCGGCTTGACCGTGCCAATCGTCGCGGCACAGTGGGGACCGATCCCCGGTGGCGTTTGGATCACCTTCTACACCCCCGCCGAAACCCTCATGCAGGGCCGCCAGCCCAACGAGTTGGAGTTGCAGGGGCTGCGCGAGCGCATCGGCTGGCTCGCCCCGGTCAGTAGCGGCGCTGGACTGCGCTTCGGCCAGCCGTACGCACCGAGCAGCGAACAGACGCGCGTGATGCTGTGCTCGCTGATCGCCACGTGGATCCTGTCGACGCAGCCCGACGCCGAGGTCACCGAGGAACCAGCCGACAAGGCGACGCGCAAGGCATACCAGCGCGCCAACCGACCTGCGCCAACGGTGCGGCTGGTGCGGCTGCGACGCAAGCAGCAGGCCCGCCAGGACAGCCCCGATGGCACGACCACGCGCGTCTACACGCGCCGATGGTGGGTCGCCGGATTCTTCCGGCAGCAGCCCTACGGCCCCGGCCGCGCACTGCGCCGCCGAACCTACGTCCGTCCTCACATCAAGGGACCGGCCGACGCCCCGCTCATCCTGACCGATCAGGTTCACGTGCTTGGCGACGCCCGCAGGCGACACGAGCCGTAGAGACGTAACAGGGGAGCCGGCCGCGCCGGCTCCCCTGTTACCCGTCGATGGCAACTCCTCGACAAATGAAAACGTGATCGGCGCAGCCGCGGGCACATCAAATCATTGAGGTTTCTCGACGGTGCGGGGCGAATTGGATAGACCGACACCATCAGATTAGGTATAGTAATGATTGTTCGGAGGGGACGGCGAACCCCCACCGCGCACCACACAAACCCCAACCCCAGGGAGCACCCGAATGCACACGGCGTGGCAAACGATCCTGCTCGCAATTACCACCGCCAACCTCGTCGCACTCCTGCTACAAAACCGACGACTTCGCACCGCCCTCGCCACCGCCCGCCACGAGGCCGACCACGACCCGCTGACCGGCCTGCCCAACCGCCGCGCGTTGCTGCGCCACCTGAACGCGCTCCTGGCCGACCGCGCCCGGCCCGTCAGCGTCGCCCTGCTCGACCTCAACGACTTCAAAGCGATCAACGACCAGCACGGGCACGCCGCAGGCGACAGCCTGCTCATCCACGTCGCGGACACCCTCACCGCACTCGACCTACCCGCCGCCTACATCGGCCGAATGAGCGGCGACGAGTTCTTGATCGTCACCGACGGCGGCGAACGCACCAGCCGCGAGAACGCCACCGCCGCAGCCGATGCCCTCGACCGCAGCACGCTCGCGATCTTCGGTGAGCCCGTCAACTGTCGCGCAAGCGTTGGCCTTGCGATAGCCGACCACGGCACCCGTACGGCCTCCGACCTGCTCACTCGGGCTGACGCTGCTATGTACGACGCCAAGCGCCACGGCGCAGCCGTCCAGGTGTGGCACCACACCACCGCAACCACCGCCACCAAGGCAGCCACCTCACGCCGCCGCTACCGCTAACGCCCCGGCGCGGCCCGGGTCACCCCACCCGGGCCGCCCCTCCCCCTCGCACCACGCGCGCCATCCGGGCGGAACGGCGAACACCGCCCCACACGAACGCCAACACGAGGAGCCCCTATGTCTGCCCTCACGGCACCCACGACATTGATCCCGGCGGCAACGCCCGCCGTCCGCCGCGCCGGTCAAATCCTGGCCATGCTTGACGACGCCCGCCGCCGCATGGCGCACGTCATCAGCCACCTCGACTTGTGCGACCACCGCCCCGCGTGGCCCACCGAGCCGGTCCACGACCTGACCACCGCTGTACAACTGCGCGCCGCAACCGTCGCACTCATCAAGTACGCCCGCCGGCACCACTGCGAGGACTGCAACCCCGGACGAATGCGCGCCACCCTGCGACTGGCCGCGATGCTGCTCGACCTCTGGCAGCACGGCAAGCACTACGTGCAGCGCCCCAACCTGTACCCGGTCACGCTCGCCCACAGCGCGCACCGACTGTTCAGCGACTGCGCCGGATGGACCACCACCGGCGACCCCGGACGCCTGCTCGGCCAGCACCCCTGACCCCGCGCCCACCCGGCCGCACGCAGCGGCCGGGCGGCACACTCGGGACGTCGTCGGCGCGCATCGAGCACGCCGCCGCCGGCTGCCGCTCCCGACTCTCACCCCACGTCCCACAGCGCATCCGCGGGTCAGCCGCCGTCCGCCAGGCCGGCGGCTGACCCGACATCACCCATCACGCCCCCGCGCGACACGACCTCCGGCGCAGGCGGCCGGCCACGACGCGGCACCACCGACCCCAATTGCGCGATGCGCTCACGCACCGCCTTACCGTCCACCGTCCGTCGCAGCGCCCGGACCCTGCTCACGTCCACACCGGCCAACTCTGCGGCCAACCCGTCGTCACGGAGAATCGTCGCCAGGACCACCACCGACAGTTCGTGTGCCGCCGTAGCGTCCCGCATCTCCCCGTCTACCTTTGCCAGCAACTCGCGCCGCCGCTCGGCAGCATCCGCAAGCGCCGAGGCAGACTGCTCGACAGCCCGCACCGCACGCCGCTCGACCTCCTGCCGCGCCCGAAGCGCACGGACCGCATCATTCCCCGTTCGACTCGCCATATCCCGACCGTAGCGGCTTCCCGATCCCACCAACACATCCCGAGCCCGCCCGTTTGTCTATTCGTTCGATCCTGGCCGCAATTTCAGGAATCACCTCAGACCTTCACTCCGACCGACCACATGGCCTTCTACCTGCAAGAACATCCGCCCTGACGATTCTCGCTCCCTTAAAGGCGACACACCCTCTTGCATTCTCCGCCACCCACCTTCTAGTTGATGTTCTACGGTTTTCCCATGTTGTCCATCACGCGAATCTCGCCCGGCAGCGGATATCGCTATCTGATGGAGCAGGTCGCGGCCGGCCGACATGACATGCGCGCCCCGACCGCCGGGGGCCCGGCCCCGTACTACATGGACCCGACGGCGCGAGGTGAGAGCCCCGGCTGGTGGGCTGGCGACGGCGCCACGGTCCTCGGAATGAGCGGCTGGGTCACCGAGAGCCAGATGCGCTTCCTCGTCGGCCAGGGACGCCATCCTCGCGCCGGCTATCAGCTCGGACAGCGATGGCGCACGTACGCGCCGCAGACCGACGCGTACCGTGCCGCAGCCGCACAGCGAGCGCTGTCACTCCTGCCCGACGACGCCACGGTCGAACAGCGGGACAAGGCGTGGTACGACGCGATGACCGCCCCAGAGCGACGGGCTGTGTCCGCGTTCGACGTCACCGTGTCTCCGGTCAAGTCCGTGTCGCTGCTGTGGGCCTTCGGCGACGACGACATCAAACGCGACGTCATGGCCGCCCACCACGCCGGGGTACGGGTCGCGCTTGACCACCTGCAACGGCACGGCGCCTACGCCCGCGCCGGCGCCGGAGGCGTCCGCCAACTCGACACCGCAGGCCTGGCGGCCATGGTCTTCGACCACCGCCTCAGCCGCGAACGTGACCCCCAACTCCACGCGCACATCGTGGTCTCCGCCAAAGTTCAGGCCCACAGCCACGACACGAAACCCCAGTGGCTCGCCCTCGACGGCCGGGCCCTCTACCGCGCCGCGATCGGCGCCCGCGTCGCCTACGAACGCGCGATCGAAGCCGAGCTACGCCAGCGCCGCGGCATCACCTTCGCCCCACGGCCCGATACCGGCATCCGTGAAATCGTCGGCATCAGCGACGACTCCCTGCGCCACTACGCCAAACGACGCGCCGCCATCACCGAAGAGATCCGCCGCGGCGCGTCCCCGCTTCAGCGCATGGCACCGCGACGGTGGCGCACTCGCGCCCAGGACGCCACCCTGCGCACCCGCCGCCCTCACAAAGGCGCCGAGTCGACCCACGAAGCCGTACGCCGCTGGCTCGCCGAAGACCGCAAGATGGGCCTCGACACCAGCGGGCAGATCCAACGTCTTCTCGCCGGTCACGCGCACGATGACACCGCCGCCATCGCGCTACGGGTGCTGCGCCGGGCCCGCCGTCTCGCAGCCGACCCCGCCGCCCTGGACGAGGCCACGCTACGGGACGCCGCCGCCCAGCTTCACGTCGCCCGCACGCACCGACCGCGCGTCATCGACGCCGCCATTCGCGCCGACGACCGATTGGCGGTTGCCCATGCCGTGCACACGCTCAGCCGTCAGCGCGCGGTCTTCGGCCGCGACCACCTCGAACTCGCCATCGGTCAGGTCCTCGACATCACACCCGGGCACTCGCCCGCCGCGGACTGGCAACGCGTGCAGCGCCTCGCCGCGCGCGCCGTCGCCGAAGGGGCTGCGGGCCTGCGCGTCCTGACTCCCCCAGCGCTCGTGCAGTGGGGACCGAGCCTGCAGCGCGCCAGCGACCTGCACAGCGAATACACCCGCCACCGGGACCTGCACCTGACCACCCACGCCGTCCTCGCCGCCGAGCACCAAGTCATCGCCTACGCCCGCCAACGCGGCGCGCAGCCCGCACCCGCCGCGGCCGTCAACGCCGCCATCGAGCGGATGGACCTGTCCGGAGAGAAAGCCGAGGTACTGCGGTTCCTCATCGGCGACGACCGGCGCATCACCGGCGTCATCGGTCCCGCCGGTACCGGCAAAACGCACCTTCAGCGGGCCGTCGTCGCCGCAGCCCACGCCGCAGGCATACCGGTGCTGGGTCTCACCGTCGGTCAGGCCGCCGCCAACCTGCTCGCTGACGCCACCCGCCAACCCGACGGGACCACCCTCCGCACCGAGAACGTCGCGCGGTGGCTGCACGGCCAGCACCGGCCCCCGCCCGGTACCCGAGCGCGCCACTGGATGTTCGCTCCCGGGCAATGGGTCATCGTCGACGAGGCATCCCAGGTCTCCAGCCACGATCTGGCCCGCATCACCGCCCAGCTTGACCAGGTAGGCGGCAAGCTCATCCTCGTCGGCGATCCCAATCAGACATCCGCCGTCGGCCCCGGTGGGCTGCTCCGCTACCTCGCCACCCTCGGCATCACCACCCACCTGTCGCACGTGCACCGCTTCACCCACGCCTGGGAAGGCCCCGCTTCGCTACGGCTCCGCCACGGTGACCCCACCGTCCTAGACGAGTACGACCGGCGTGGGCGCCTCGTCGGCGGGCACCGCCGCCACCTCGTCGACCAGATGCTCACCCGGTGGCTCGCCGACATCACCGCCGGCCGCCGCAGCATGATGCTCGTCGACACCATCGAAGAGGCCAGCGACATCGCCCATCACGCGCGCAACCTGCTCATCACCGCAGGCCACGTGCAGCCCGGCCGAGCCGTCCGTCTACGGGACGGCAACCTGGCCGGCGTGGGCGACATCATCGTCACCCGCCGCAACGACCGGCGCATCGCCGCCGGCCCCGACTACGTCACCAACCGCGACCAGTGGCGCATCAACGCCATCACCAGCGACGGGCAACTCCACGTCACCAACATCACCACCGGCACAGCCGCCGTCCTGCCCGCCGCCTACACCGCCAAGCACACCCACCTCGCGTACGCCCAAACCGTCGACTCGGTCCAAGGACAGACCGTCCACACCGCCCGCGCGCTCATCGACGACAACACCTCACTCGCCCGCGTCTACGTCATGCTCACCCGCGGCCGAACGCTCAACGAGGCGTACGTCGTCATCGACGACGACCCCCGCGAAGGCACCCCACCGGCGCCTCCCACCGCCCGCGTCGCCGTGCTCGCCGAGATCATGCGCCGCGGCGCACCCGAGCGCTCCGCCACCGAAACCGAACAACAGCTCTGGGCCGACGCCGACGCTCTGCACACCTGGGCGCCCATCTACGACGACCTCGCCGCCCGCGCCCGCATCCCCGAATACGTCGCCATCGCCCGCCAACTCAGCGGCCCCGCCCTTGCCGACCGGCTCGCCCACGACCTCGCCCTACCGGCGCTCATCAGCCGACTCACCACTTACGCCGCCGCCGGGCACGAACCCCGCGATGTCCTCCGCCGCGTCATCCGCGTCCGCGAACTCGACACCGCAGACGACATCGCCGCCGTCCTCAGCTGGCGCGTCGACCGCCTCATGCAACGGGCCACCGCCGACCCCGCCGTCGCCGAACGTCCAGAGCACTGGCGCACCCACACGGACCGCCTCCCGGCTGACCTCACCGGAGACATCGGTGACGCGCTACGCCAAGTCGCCGCCATCTGCGACCGCCGCGCCGAAGCACTCGCGCACCTCGCCGCACAGACCCGGCCCGCCTGGAGCCTCGCCCTTGGCAACATCCCCGCGGACGACGTCGGCCGCCAACAATGGCTCACCCGCGCCGAGGTCGTCGCCGCCTACCGCGACACCTACCAGCTCACCGGCGACCACCCCATCGGGCCCGAACCCCGCACCAGCGACATCACCCGCTGGAACGCCTGGCATCGGGCCCGGCTCGTCCTCGGCGCCGCCACCCTCGCCGGCAAGCTCACCGCCGCACCCGACGCCGAACTCAGCCGCCTCATCGCCACGCAACGCGACATCGACGGCACCGCACCCGCCTACGTCGCCGACGAGCTGCGTACCTCCTACTGCGCCCTCACCGAGGCCGAACACCACCGCCACGACCTCACCCAGTTGCTCGCCACCGCCGACGCCACCCACCGCCACACCGTGCTGCGCGCGCAACGGTTGCAACCCCGCTGGTGGCACCGCGGCCCCTCACGTGCCCGACGCCTCACCGCACAACGCGACCTGCACACCCACGCCGCCGCAGCGGCTGACCAGGTCAGCAGCCTTCAGCAGAAGCTGGCCAGCCTCGACCAACAGATCGCCGAGCACAGCCAACGCGCCACCGTCCTCGACGCCCAGCACGCGGCATGGAAACGCTGGTACGACAGCGCCCTACCGGCGCGCTACGCCGGTCTCGCCGCCGCCGCCGAACATGCCCGCCGCGCGGCCAACCGCAACGCGGCACTCGCCGAGGCCGTCGCCGCCACCACCGCTCGCGTTAACGCCGTCAACGACACCCGCCCGGCGCCGCACACCACACCGGTCCCCGAGCACCTGCGCCAACACGCCCACGACGCGCACCACCGCATCACCACGCCTGCCGACATCAGCGAGACGGATATCGACTGATGCACCCCACCACCTTCGACGACAAATCACGGCGGCAACTGCGCCACCCGGCCTGACGCATACCTCATGCCCGCCGTCATCATCGACCAGGACGAGCTAGCACCGGCTCTCCCAGCGTGTGGCCAGCCATTCCACCCGTCTCTGCTTTGGTGCCGCGGCCGGCCGGCCGACCGAACCGGCCGCGGTCGAACTAACCCGGCCGGTTCCGTCGACTCTGTAGCGGCGGCGGTTCGGGACGGACGGAGGCCACTGTGCCTTTCACCGGAGCTCCGACCTGGAGCCGATGGGCTAGGCGTCCGGCCGGCGCCGGCATCGCCTCGCCGCCTGTTGACGACAGAGAGACGAACACGCGGCCCGCGAGGAGGACCCCCAGAATCGGCGCGGTTTCCTGCTGAACCTCGGCCAGCACAACGGACTCCTCGATGATCGGATCTCCCCAATGCCGCAGCACGGTCAACCCGCGCGCAATCGCGCTCACCGGCACATCGGCTCTGCGCTTGGCGTTGCGCACCGCCAAGAGCTCGGCCCGAACGCGGTCCGCTGGTTCGCCTTCGGGTATGCCGGCCTTGATGCATACGGCAAGATACATCGACTTGAGAAGTGCGAGACGCAACCGATTCTCGTCCGGTGGTGAAACCTCCAAGGTGACGTCCCCGGCCGCCAGGATCTCGCTGACGGCGGGATCGCTGCGCCCCTCGGGAAAGAGAACGAACTCCCCATTCGGTGTCCATCGCATCAGTAGCCGGCTTGTCTGCCGCTTGCCTCGGACCGCGTCCGACTGGAACGACGGCATCGTCAGGGCTCCGTCGAACCAATCGACCAGGTCCGCTTCCACGAGGCTTCCGAACCCGTGGTTGCACCGGTCGCAAGTCCGGGTCATCTTCGTGCCGCCGAGCCGTTGCGGCGGCACGTGCTCCTCCGTCGTCGCCGGGTCACCGCAGATCGGGCAGCGGTCGAAAAAGCGCGGGCGCAACACCTCGATCGGCCTGAGCGGCGCCGTCTTCGTCGGCCCTGGCGGTTCAATTCCGAAGTCGAGAGGGACGTCACCCGTCCGGTCCACGGACATCGCCTCTGGTGGCCGCTTACCCATCAGGGCACCCCTTCTTCCACCAGGCAGCGCGCGTGGGCATCACAGAGCCGAGGTGATCGCCGCGGTGATCTGGTCGAGGCCCTGCTGCGCCAGCTCGCGCACCTCCTCGGTCGCCGCCTCGGCCGCAATCGGGAACAGGAAGCCCTTGACGGTCGTCGCCAGCCGGCGCAGCTTCCCCGGATCGGGCTGGTCCTGCTGGACCTCGGCGAGCACCTCATTCGCGGCGTCCTCGATGTCCTGCTGCTCCTGTGGGTTAAGCCCGTACGCGGGGAGTTGCTTGAGGATGGTGGCGACCGCTTCCGCGAGCGGCTGGAACTCCGGTGCCACCTGCTGGGTGATGTCCTGGTGCTGCGCCACGTCACGGTTGCCCCACGCCCACTGCCCGCCCTGGGTGTTCCCGTGGAAAACGGGCCCGTGGTTGATCGTCGGACCGTATCCGCGTTGGTCGCGCAGGTACTCCGCCACGTTGCTCTCCCAGTCCGTTACGCAGTCGATCCCGTCTGTGGTGATCTCGGCCCGCACCGGTCCGCGGAGCTGAGCGACTCTGACGCCTTTGATCAGCCGCTTGTCGGACAGGTACTCGGCCGCGTGCTGGATCTCCACGTCGGAGAACCGGGTGCCCTCCCACAGCGAGTCGTCGTCTTGCCCGAACTTGCCGGTGATCGGCATGTGTACCTGTGCAATTTGTTGCCGGTAGAACCAGCTCAGCAAGGCCGACCGGCACGCACGTGCCCGCAATGCCGGGTCCGCCCGCCGGCGGCGGCGCTCCCGGACATCGGCGATGCCGTACGCGGTGAGGACGGCGCACGGGTTACCCATGCCCGTGCCCTGATCACTCAGGAGCCCTTCGTCACGGCAGTACCAGAGCAGCGTGAACGCTCCGTCAAAGTCCAGGCCGACGCTCTCGGCGAACTCCATGATGGGTACGCTCTCGGTGGAGGCGCCGTTTGCCTTGTCGTAGACCCAATCCATGAGCTGGTCCCGGAATGCGACAGTCTCGGCCATAGCTGATCTTCCTTACGTTCGATGAGGGCCGCGGGAAATGGTACGGCCCACCACCGACAAAACCGGCGCAGATCGCTCGTACGGGTGTACGCATCTTCGGATTGACGCACTCGGGCCATGGCGACGTGCGCGAGGCTCGACCGAGTGGGCGCGGAGACGGCCAGGCCATTCGCTCACATGATGGCGGCGTCCGGCAGCGGGCAATGGCGCACCCGAGTGCCCATCCGGCCAACACACGCTTGTCGGGATTACCTCAGGCTCGCCACCCGGCCGGTCGGCTGCGACCTGCACCCGCATCGGCATTTGAGGGTGTATGGCGCCAGGACACTTCGATCCTCGTCCGCGCCACCGCCATCACCGACTTGCCGTTGGCGAGGGTGTGCCGGTAGCAGTCCGGCATCGGGAGCAATCCGACCTCGGCGATCGGCCGGTCGGCCAGAAACAGCCGCAGGCGGCCGTTCTCCACTCGGTACGGCGAGCTCGGGTTGATGCGTACCGAGACGACGGTGCGGCGAAGGTCGTACGGCACGACGGTGAGAACGATCCCCTTCGGGGGTTGCCGCAGCGTGGCGGTGCCCAGCTCGAGCAACGCCCGGTGGTCGAGCGAGAGATTGAAGTACGGTCGGTTTGACGTCGCCGCCCTCGTTGTCGGTCAGCGTCGAGTCGTCAAAGGCGAGTCCGCCGCGCAGCAGGTCCTCCTTGATGACCACTTCCCGCAGTACGTGCGGGAAACGACCGATCGGATCCTCGGCAAGATCGGTACGCAATGCCACAGCAACGAAGGCTCGCCGGGCGAAGAAGCAGCTCGTCGTCTGACCTATGGAATACCCTGCCGGATCATCGCGATGATGAGCGCCGCATCACCGTTCATCCGCGATGCTTGTGCCGGTGATCCGTTCGCGGACATCGCCTCACCGGACCGCCTCCGGCGGGGCAGAACCAAGCCGGAATGACAACCTTGCTGTCCCCGAATGTGACGGTTTCCGCAATATGTGGGGAACTTGGTCACGAGCCTGTACCCGACCACGTTCCACCTCGCTACGCTACGCCGAAGCCGTGCGTGCGGGGAGGGCAGCCGGTGCGGAACGAGACGCAAGGATTCGTCGTGCGATCGCATCGCGGCGAGTACGGCGTGCGACGAATGGCGACCTCGCTTGCGCTGCCGGCCACTCCGGGGGCTGCCGATCGACTCGTCGTAGACGCGCAGGTGCAGAGGCTGCACCCTTCGGTGAGCGGGCTCTTCGGTGCGACGCCGACCATGTCGGTAGTCGCCGACGAGAAGCTGAAATCGCTCGAGGGGGCGCTGTCGATCCTGTCGTGGCTGCTTGATACCGACTTCAACCGCGGTGGCACCCTTTACGTCGTCGGCGGTGGGACGGTTCAAGATGCAGCGTCGTTCGTCGCGTCCATCTTGCATCGGGGTGCCCGCTGGGTGTTCGTACCCACCACACTCCTAGCACAGGGCGACAGCTGCATCGGTGGCAAGTCATCGATCAATGTTGGCGGTTACAAGAATCAGCTCGGAACCTTCCACCCGCCGGCCGGAGTCGTCATCGACAGCGCCTTCCTCGCCACTCTGGCACCGCAGGAGATCCGCTCCGGCATCGGCGAGATGCTGCACTACGCAGTCCTCGGCGGTGACGCCGTGTTCACGCGATACGAGGCGGCTCTGGCGCGCGGCTGGGAGCGGCTCGACACCGACGAGCTGACGGCTCTGGCGATGGAGGCAATCGCGGTCAAACGGGAATTCATCGAGGCCGACGAGTTCGATGTCGACGTCCGCAAGAACCTGAATCTTGGGCACACCTTCGGCCACGGCATCGAATTCGCTTCTTGCGGTGCTGTCCCGCACGGCGTCGCGGTCGCGTACGGCGTCGACCTCGCGACCTCGTACGCGTACGAGAGGGGTCTGCTGAGTGCCGCGAAGCGCGACCGGATCGGGAAGGCCGTGCTGCAACTCGTGGACGGAAGCGAGCTCCGGCCGCTGACCGGCTCGCAGATTCTCGACGGCATTGCGAAGGACAAGAAACGCTCCGGTGGCGAAGTGGAGCTTGTCCTGATCGAGGATCTCAAAAAAGCGGTCCGCGTCAAGGTGCCACTCGACCAGCACCTCGGACTCTTCCTCGACAACTATCTCGACAAATGGTGAACAGCGGCGCTGAGCGTGGAGTGTGTGCGTGGATCGGTACAGCGGATCTCATCAGTACTACGACCGGGCGAAACGCTCGCTGGCGCGTGGTGTGTCGTCGGCGATGAAGGCTGCCCAGGCTCCCGTCCCGATCTGTGCCGGCCGCGGAGCCGGCAGCCGGGTCTGGGACGTCGACGGCAACGAGTACGTCGACTTCGCCCTCTCCTTCGGCCCGATGCTTCTCGGCCAGTCTCCCGCGGTCGTTCTGGAGGCGGTCCGCACCCAACTCGACCTCGGCGTCGGATTCGGCGCAGGGAACCGCCACGAAGCACCGCTCGCCGAACTCGTCTGCGAGATCGTCCCTTCGGCCGAGCTCGTGATCTTCAGCAATACGGGCACGGAGGCCGTGCAGGCCGCCCTGCGGGTGGCACGGGCGGCAACGGGGCGCACCCGGATCATCAAGTTCCGCGGCCATTACCATGGCTGGCTCGACTCGGTTCACGTCGCCATTCCCGGTCTGCCGGGCGACGGCCCAGGAACCGAGGGCCAGGATCCGTGGGGTGCCCATCGGACGACGATCTGCGAATGGAACGACATCGGATCCCTCACCGCCGCGTTGGCCGACGACGTCGCCGCAGTGATCATGGAACCGATCAACATCAACGGTGGCTGCTTCATGCCCAGCCCGGGCTATCTACATGAGGTGCGGCGTCTGACTCGCGAAGCCGGCGCCCTGCTCGTCTTCGACGAGGTGATCACCGGATTCCGGGTCGCGCTCGGGGGTGCGCAGGAGCTACTCGAGGTCACGCCGGACCTGACGGTTCTTGGCAAAGCATTCGGTTGCGGTTTCCCGATCAGCGCCGTCTGCGGGAGACGAGAGATCATGTCCGTGGTCGCGACCGGCAAGGTCTCGCACATGGGGAACTTCAACGGCAACCCGCTCGCAGCGGCCGCTGGTCACGCGGCGCTCAGGCACCTCCGAGACAACAGCGAACAGATCTATCCGAGGCTCGAGTCCTCGATGAGGATCGTCGCCGACGCGTTCGACCGCGCCAACGTCGACCACGGCCTGCCGCTGCAGTTCAACCACACAGTTGGCGCCGGATTCGGCTTCGTGGCCGACCAGCCCGTGCGGACCCACGAGGACCGCCTCCGGTCAGATTCGGATGTCTACGCACTATTCGCAGCTCGCATGCTCGACAAGGGTGTGCTGATCCCGACACGCGGCCTGTGGTACGTCTCCACCGAGCATTCCGACCAGGATCTGACGCTCGCCGCGGAAGCCGTCCTAGACGCCAGCCGCGAGTTGGCTGACGAGGCCGGAGCCCTCTCGTGAAGGCCGTGGTCGCAACGGCCGCCGGCAGGGACCGGGTGGAGCTGCTCGATGCCCGCGAGCCTGTGTGTGGACACGAGCAGGTCATCGTGCGGGTCGAGGCCGTGGGAGTCTGCGGCAGCGAGGTCCACATCCAGCACGGCACCATCTCGTGGGACATGGCCTACCCGGTAACGCTCGGCCACGAGTTCTCCGGCGTGGTCGTCGAGGTCGGAGAAGAAGTGACTGGCTTCGCTGTCGGCGACCGCGTCGTGGCGGAGACGGCCGCAGAGATAGACACGAGCTCCGAGTGGAGCCGAACCGGGTTCTACAACCTCGATCCGCACCGACGAGGCTTCGGAGCCCGCGCCGACGGCGCCATGGCCGAGCGCGTAGCGGTGCCTGAGCGGTGCCTGCATCGGCTTCCCGACGAGGTCTCCTTCAAGCTGGGCGCCTTGACGGAGCCGATGTGCGTCGCCTACCAGGCAACGTGCGTGCAGACCCGGATCCGCCCGGGAGACGCTGTGGCGGTTGTCGGCGCGGGGACGATCGGCTTGCTCAGCGCGTGGCTGGCGACTCGCTCGGGGGCCGGGCCGGTGATAGTGATCGGACTGGCCCGTGACGCCGCGAGGATCGACACGATGAAGGCCCTGGGCGTCACCGGCTTCGCGACGTCCACCGAGGATGCCCGCGAAATCCTCCAAAGCCATGGTCGCGATGGCGTCGACGTTGCGATCGATGCCGCCGGAGCCAGCGCGGCTCTGCGAACCGCCCTGGATCTGACGCGACCGAACGGGCAGGTGACGAAAGTCGGCTGGGGGCTGGAACCGTACGCGTACTCCCTCGACCCGATCGTGGCGAAACAACTCACGCTGCGGGGAAGCTTCTCGCACACCTGGGCCGTGTGGGAACGGGTCCTAGCGCTGCTAGCGCGCGAAACCAGCCGGGTCGTCGAGCAGATCGTCGGCTGGGAAGGGCCACTAGACGAGTGGGCGACCGGCTTCGCGCTCCAGTCAGACGGTTCCGTGATCAAGGCGATGCTCCGGCCGCACGCGCTCAACGACCGCCGGCAACGTCCAGGATAGTGCCGACGCAGTACGAAGCTGCATCGCTAAGCAGCCACAACACCGCCTCCGCAACCTCCGAAGGCTCGGCAGCGCGGCCCAATGGGATCCTGGTCTCCATATCGCGTACCCGGCTGAGCTGCCCGTTCCTCTCGTGGATCTCCGTCAGGGTCGTGCCGGGTCGCACCACGTTCACCCTGATGCCCTCGCCGGCGACCTCGCGGGACAAGCCGATACCCAGGCTGTCGACGGCGCCTTTGCTGGCTGCGTAGTCGACATATTCGCCAGCTGATCCGATGCGACTCGCCGCTGAGGAGACGAGCACTATCGCGCCGCCATCGTGTCCGTCCGACAGCGACATTTCCCGGACGGCTGCACGGCAGCAGAGGATCGTGCCGAGAACATTCACATCGAGGACCCGACGGATCCGGTCCAGCGTGAAATCTCTCAGCGGCAGTGGTGGAGCGACGATGGCGGCGTTCGCCACGAGACCTCGAATCGGTCCGAGATCCCTAGCGACCTGGAAGAGTGAGGTGACGTCGGCCTCGCGGGAGATGTCGGCCCGCACGGCCCGGGCCCGACCGCCCCGCTCACGGACTTCTTCGACGAGCGCGTCGGCCCGGTTCCCGGCCTCGAGGTAGGTGAAACAGACGCTCCACCCCTGTGCGGCAGCACCGCGAACGACTTCGGCCCCAATACCCCGGCTCCCGCCGGTCACCACCAAGACTTTCGAATTAGCTGGCATTGGCGAACTCGGCGGGTGGATTCGTCTGGTCCTCGTACATGAACGTGCAGTACATGGCATGCATGATCGCCGACGCTAAGTCCTCGGCGATTCCAGGCTCCAGAGAACCGAGAACAATCGGGTGGTCAGCCAACCGCGCCGCCGTACTTTCGTGAGAGCCCACCAAGGCAATCACAGGAACACCGATTTCGGTGGCAGCGACGATCGCATTGTTAACATTCACGCTCTCGCCGGAAACCGAAAAGACACACAGGACGTCGCCGCTGCGGGCATTGCACTCGAAGATCACTCGAAGCGCGTTCTCGGCACCGAAATCATTGGCAGCGGCGCTGAGCATGGCGGCATCCGCGCCGAGACAGGATGCCCGGAAGGGCCTGCCCCCGGAGCGTCTGGTATTCAGCGTCAACCCGATCGCAAGGTGCGACGCCAGGGTACCGCTGCCGCCGTTGCCGGCGGTCCACACCATCGCATCTCGGCGTCGAGCTTCGGCGAGCACCCTGACCGCCTGGTCGATTGCGGCCCCGTTCACGACTGCGGTTGCTCGTCGCCAGCTGTCAATGTAAGTTGTCGCAAAACTCACGCTTTGCCGCCCATCCGTCGTGACCCGCATGCTATGCACCTTGCATGGACGATTGTGGCCTGCGGCGACACGACTTGCCAGCGGAAGGAGGGTGTGCGCCATTGCCCCATAATAATATTTACGTGCCGCCGCAGCGAATTGGCATCAAGACGCTCACCGCCGACGACGCGGCCCGCGCGGGCGTTCTGGTGGAGGCCGCCCTGGAGGCTTTCGGCCTCGACGGCTATACCGTTGCGTCCCTGACGAGGCACTCGAACGTGACGGCACGGCTGGTTTCCGAGGACGGCCCACCGCTCGCGCTGCGGCTGAGGAGCGGACCGACCGTCGACGGCCGGACCGAGTTCGAGTGGTTGAGCGCGGTACGGCGCGGCACCGATGTTCGTGTCGTCGAACCGTTCGCCGACGACTTCCACCGCAACACCCGGGTCGTCGTTGACGCCGACGGCATTCCCGTCGAGTGTGCCCTCTTCCACTGGGCCGCCGGCCGGCCGCTCGCGGCCGACCTGAGCGAGACGAACTACCACAAGCTGGGCTGGATGAGCGCCTCGCTGCACGAATTCGCGTCCAAATGGGTCGCGCCGCCCGGCCTCAAGCCGCTCGTGTGGGACCGGACGATGTACTATGCGGGAACCTCGCTGGTGATCACGGATCCTCGCCACCGTGAGTACGTTTCCCGGCACGATGCCCAGACGGTTGCAGCGGTTGCCGAGGAAGCCGATGCCGAGCTGGGCCGACTCGCCGAGTGTCCGGACCGGATCTTCCTCCACGGCAACATCGAGATGTGGAACGTTCTGACGACGAGTCCGGGCGAGCTGCGGCTGCTCGACTTCGAGGACGTGATGTTCGGGCATCCGGTACTCGACATCGCGATCACGTTCTACTACGGCCGCGAACGCTCGGATCACCCCTTGCTGTGCCGCGCCTACGAAGCCGGCTACCGCAGCGTCCGTGCATGGCCGGTGCGTGATTCCCGTCAGATGGATCTGCTCACCGCCGCCCGGGCCGCGATGCTGCTGAACCACGCCCTGCTCACGGAGAAGGAGAAGCGGCCGGTCACCGATCGGTTACTCCCGTTGATCCTCGCGGCGGCGTGAGGGCCGCGAACCCGGATGCAGGAACCAGTCCGTCATACCGGCGGCCCAGCCGGCTATCCAGGCGAGTTCTCCCCTGACTCTGAACCGCCCGCCACCGAGCATCGTCCTACCGCGTCGCTTGAGCGCATGGACGAGTTTCCAGAGCATGTACCAGTCGCGCTGGGCGAGGTACTTGCCGTAGTAGGCGCCCTGACCCCGGCCGTACGCGTAACGTAGGGCGACGTAGTCGGCCTCGGTGCGCCAACTACGATGGCGTACCAGCGCACCAGGCTCGAAGACTATCGTGTAGTCCGCGCGAAGCAGCCGGTAGCCATAATCGTTGTCCTCCGCAGAGGGAAAACGCGTGCCCGGACCGATACGGGTGTCGAAGGGCCCGATCTCCGCATGGGTCGCCGCGCGAAGGGCGAAGTTGAAGGTGGCGAGCGGGTCGGTGGTGGTACGACCGCTGAACGTCGCAGGCTTCTCGCTGGTGTGGAGCGACGGCGCGAAGGCGCCCTGTTCCTCCGCCTCCCCGGCGATCACCCGACCGGTGATGACCGCTTTTGGGCCGGCGGCGACGAGCGCCCGCACGATCGCCTCGAACCAGTCCTTGTCGACGATGCAGTCATCGTCGATGACAACGATGACCGGATGGGTCGCGTGCCCGAAGGCAATGTTCCGGCT
This sequence comes from Micromonospora sp. HK10, assembly GCF_000982955.1. Classification (GTDB taxonomy): domain Bacteria; phylum Actinomycetota; class Actinomycetes; order Mycobacteriales; family Micromonosporaceae; genus Micromonospora. Next base: position 45,915 of record NZ_KQ058809.1, read on the forward strand.
GCGGCTGAGACCGGCCGTGTCCGACTTTATGTACCGAAGGGTGACTGATTTCGGCACCTGCAGCGCGGCCATCTCCTCATTGGGGACATCGCTCTGGTCGACGACAATGATCTCGTCCGGCGCCCGCGTACCCTCCAGAACGGATCGAACGGCGTCGAGAAGAAGCTGCGGGCGATTACGCGAGCTGATCAGAAGGCTGACTGGCAGATCGTCGATCATCTCCACCTCCGGCAGGCCGGACGATCAGATTAGCCGCCGTCGGCGGCTGAACCAAGGCGCCCTTGCCGACGAGCGAGGCCTGTCGCTGGCCACGTTGATCAATGATCAGGTGTGCTCTCATCGGATCCGTGCACTGGCAGGCGTCGTCTGGCGAGTGCACGAGCAGTCCTCCCGGCCCGGTAGACAAGTCGCGTTGAAGCCCGGAGCCAGTCAGGCGTAGGGCCAGTCCGGGCCGAGAGGGCTCTCTCGTACATCCTCACTGTCAGGAGTGCAGTCGCCAGGCCGCTGCGGCGGCTGCAGCAGGCAGCAGTGCGGTGATGGCCAACGCGGCGGCTGGTCCGTTTGGCTGCCACAGGGCGGCGCAGAGCGCGGTGCCGCCACCACCGCCCACGAAGGTGGCCAGGGTGAGCAGCCCGATTGCGCCGCCGCGGCAAGGTGGCGGGGCGTGTTTGGTGGCTTCTGCCGTGAGCAGCATCTGCGCGATCGCCGAGGCGGCGAACGCGGCCGTGGCGGCGGCCGCGACGCCGATCGGACCGGTGTCGACGGCCGCGTAGCACAGCGTGCCCGCGAACAGCAGGCTCACCGCCGACAGGACGTATCGGGCAGGCAGGCGGCGGGCGGCGGCTGAGGCGCCTCGGGCCAGCGCGGCACCAACGGCGGCGCCGGGCAGCAGGAGCAGCCCGATGTGCGTGGTGCCATAGCCGAGCTTCGTCAGTAGGTGGGGCGCCGCGTAAAGGATGGCGAACAGGCCGGCGTAGACGCCCGCGCCGGCGAGCGCCGCGCGCCGAAACCATGCGGCCGACAAGACGCCGTCGAGGACGAACCCGCCGGGGTGGCGTCGGCTACGGATGGCGAGGATGAGCCCGGTGGCTGCGGTGGCGGCAGCCGTCGCCGTAATGGTGACCGCGCTGGTGTGTTGGGCCGCGGTTTGGGCGGTCAGGAGGAGTCCGGCGGCGACGACCGCGAGCAGTCCCGCTCCGAGCCAATCCAGCGGTTCTCGGTGTCGTCGTGGGGTGGTAAGGGGCCAGCACAGCGGGATTGCGGCGATGGACAGCACGGGCAGGGCGAGTGCCACCCGCCACGACCAGGCCACTGCCACTGCCCCGGCCAACGGCGCGGTGGCACTGAATACGGCTAGGCAGGCGCCGAACCGGGCCAATGCCGCCGGGCGTTGCGACGCCGGCAGGTGGGCGGCCGTCGCGAGTGCGGTGGCTTGGGCCGCGCCGGAGCCCACCGCCAGCAGGATTCGACCGGTCACGACGGCGGCCAGGTTGGGGGCGACCGCGCACGCCAGCGCTCCGGCGGTAAGCAGTGTGACGGCGATCAGCATGACCGGGCGGCTGCCCCACAGATCGGTGATGCGTCCGGCAGTGACCGCACCGACGCCGATGCCCATGGCGTACGCGGTGAGGATCCACGCGAGCGCTGGACCGCTGGCGTGGAGATGCTGGGCGGCGGCCGGGAGCGCGACGGCGGCGGCGCTGACGCCGTAGACAGCGGGCCCGTAGAGGACGCCCAACCGCCACCCGGGTCCGGGTGCGATGGGCACTTTGTTACGGGGAACGGCCTCCTCGGCCAGCATGGTGGTCCGCCGTGTCATCGGATCCCCACCTTCGCCGCTGTCCCAGGGGCACGGACATCGCCGACAGGGGCTCGGCGATCAATCCCCCGGGCGGCGGCCCGCATGGCGGCCGCAGGGCTGGGAGATCGATGCAGCCGTGCCAGCACGACGACGGCGATGGCGGCAGGAGCCAACAGGAAGGGTCCGCTCAGCGCGACGATGACCGCGACCGCCAGAGCGGCCACCGCCGCGCTGACGCGCCAACGCGCTACCGGCAGCAGCCGCACTGCCGCAGCGAGGCCGACCACCGTGACGCAGGCGAGCAAGGCGGCGAACATGCGCACCAGCAGATCCACGGTGACGATGCCAGGAGCGACTGCGGCGATCACCGCGACGACGGCTCCGGCGGCGGCCTGCACGGCGACGCTGCGCCAAGGGACACCCTGGCGAGCCACCGCGATGCGAGAAGGTAGGACGTGGTGACGGGCCAGGGACACACCGGCCCGTGCGCCAGCGGCGACGAACGTGAAGCTGGCGCCGAAGGTGAGCAGTACCGCCAACACGGCGACCGTTCCGGTCGCCCACGGCTTTCCGGTTGCGCCGAGCAGGTGTATCAACGGCACCGGTGTGTCACCGGCGGTGTCGCCGAGAACCCCGACGGTGCAGATCGCCAACCCGGTGTAGAGCACGATGACGACGCTCAGGCTCGCGACTGCGGCCCGTCGCACCTGCCGGGGGTGAGTGAACTCCGCTGACAGGTTGGCGGTGGCCTCCCAGCCGCAGATGGCGGCGAACAGCACGGCGGCGGCGCTGCCGACGCCGGCGGCTCCGTGGGGCGCGAACGGCGTGAGTCGTTCGGTGTCGACGCGGGGTCCGGCCACGGCGATGACCGCGACGAGCAACGCCACCAGGGCTGCGGTCAGCGCTAGGTGCAGCCGGCCGGACAGGCGTAGCCCCATGAGATTCGCCCCGTACACCGCGGCGAGGAGCAGTGCGGAGATGCCGGCGACCGTGGTGGGTGAGGCGTCGAGCACGGCTGCGGTGTAGCGAGCACCGGCGATCGCGCCCGCGACTACCCCTACCGGCACCGCCGCATACAGCCAGCAGCCGACGACGGCGGCGGCGGGGGTGCCAAAGGCCCGGCTAGCGAACGTCGCTACTCCTCCGTCGTCTGGGTAACGGGCGCCGAGGGTCGCGAACGAGGTGGCGATGAGCACCGAGACGGCCATTAGCGCTGCCCAGGCCAGCAGCGACGCCGGTCCTGCGGCGCGGACGGCCAGTGCGGGCAGGACGAGGACTCCGGGGCCGAGGACCGCGCCGATACATAGGGCGGTTCCTCGTGCCACACCGATGTTGCCGGTCACCGGGCGTCCTCCCCGCCTCGGCTGGCGTCGTCTGGGCGGGAGCGCGTGGCCACCACGCGCAGCACGTGGGCGATGTTGTCTCTTGGCGGCATCCCTGGGCCGGCGAACAGCTCCGCCTGCCGGGCGTGCACGAGGCGTTGCAGTTCCCGGGCAAGGTCCAGGCCGGCCTGCGTGGGTCTGACGACGACGCGCCGGCGGTCACGCTCGTGTAGCTGGCGGCGCACGAGGTCCCGGTCGACGAGCATGCTGAGCGTGTTGGTGAGGGTGGCCTTGGCGATGCCCACCTCCACGGCGATGGCGCGGGGCTCGACCACTCTGCGGGCGCAGATGAGCACCAGCACGTCGTAGCTGGTCCAGGTCATGCCCGCCTCCCGCAACACCGTGCGTTCGAGATGCGCGCGGACGGTGTTCGCGGTGCGGCATAGCTGCGCCACTGCGTCCGGGCGCGGCGGCGGTGCCGGTCGAGAGTTGACGGGTGGGCGGTAGACCCCCGCGATCTGCCGCCGGGTGGAGGCGCTCATCGTGGCCTCCGCAGGTGTCGCGGTCGGCGCAGGGTGTGCCGGTTGCGATGTTGGCCCTTGCTGCCGGCGCGGTCGGCCGGTGGCGGCGGTTCAGGTGTGGGCAGGCATGGATGCTGGTTCTGGTCGATGCGCATGTTTCACCCCCGTGATGTGTGCGCGGTCGGATGTCGTGGTGCGAGGTCGGGCCTCACCTGCTCTCGTCGAGCGGGGCGCCGCGTTCGCGCATGAACGGCACCGGGTCGGTGGAGTTGGCGTTGCTGAGGTCGCAGCGCGATCCGTCGCAGACCGCCTGGTGGGTTTCGAAGTGCAGGTGCGGGCCGGAGGAATGGCCGCTGGTGCCGACCAGTCCGATCGGCTGGCCCGCTTGCACGGTGTCGCCGACGCGTACGTCGGGGCGGCGGACCATGTGGCAATACCGCGTGCCGTAGCCGCCGGCGTGCACCAGGTCCACGTACCAGCCGCATCCGCGGGTGCTCGGACTGCCGTCGATGTCGCAGTTGCCGGTGCCGGGGTCGCAGCCGGACCACACCACCTCGCCGGCGCTGGCCGCGCGGATGACGGTGTTGCGGGCGCCGATCAGGTCCACGCCAGCGTGCAGCCGTCCAGCCCGTGGCCCGTAGCCGCTACCCACGGCGGCCTGCACGGGCAGTGTCCATCCCGACGCCGCTACGTTCGGGGCGCTGCCGCAGACGGCGAGGCTGGCACCGGGCAGGTCGCTGATCGCGGCGACGCCGGTCACGGCCGCGACGATTTGCTCGGCGTCCTGCTCGTATTCGCCGTACTTGTCGGGGAAAGCCGAGACCTGGACCCGTTGCGCGGCGACGGTCAGTGGCAGCTGCTGCCAGTCGGGGATGCGCAGCAGCTTGTCGTAGAACTTCCCGGCGGCGTAGACGGGGTCGAGGATCTGGGCCGGGGTGCCCCATCCCTGGCTGGGCCGTTGCTGGAACAGGCCAACGGAGTCGCGGTCGCCGCCGCGCAGGTTCCGCAGGCTGGACTCGACCATGGCTGTGGCCACCGCGATGACCCAGCCTCGGGCCGGTATCCCCCGCTGCTGGCCGACTGTGACGATCGTGGCCGCGTTGGTGACCTGCTCGCTGTTCCACCGGCCGACCCCGCCGCGCGTGCCCGCGCTGCTCGGGCTTTGTCCAGCGGCGGGGGCGCAGGCTGCGGCTGGCGCCTCGGTGATCACCGACGCCAGCGGCAGACCGCACACCAGCAGCAGCGCAGCCACCACGGCGACGCCGACGCCGGCCCGCTGCCCGTTCATCGCCGGGTGTCCTTCGGCATGCCGAGAGTGGCCACCAGCCAGCGTTGGCCGTCGCGTACGCACACCACGCGCAGCACGCCCGCGTCCGTGCCGACGTCGACCTCCGCCCGCCCTGGGGTGGTGGTGACGACGCGGCCGGGTGCGGTGATCCGGGTGGCGGGCACGTTGGCCGGGTCGACGGTGTCGAGCAGGTCCGCATAGCCGCGCACGGCGTACGGGCGCACGTCGGCGCGCCACTGGCCGGCCGGCAGGTCCGGGCGTGCCCACTGGGCGACGAACCGTGTCGCCGCGGCCGCGGCTGCGGGGTCCGCGGCGGTGGATCGAGTGGGCAGGACACCGTCAGGGTCCGGAAGCATGTCGGCCGGCGGTGTCACCGCCGGAGGGCTGCTCGCCTGCGGGGCGGCAGCTCCGGTCGTACGGCTGGTACAGCCAGCCGCCAGCAGCATCGCAGCCACCAGGAGTGTGCCTCGGCTGCGAGTGCGGGTCATGCCTGCTCCGGGGGCTCGTGGGGCGCCGGGTCCCGCGCTGGCGGGGCGCCGAGCGCGGCGTTGACGCGCTGCCCGAGCAGACGCAACCGGTGGTGGACGTCGATCAGCGCCGCACGTCGCTGCGCGGTGGGATGCCGGCTGGCGGCGCCAACGAGGGCACCAATGTCGTCGCGCAACTGGGTAAGGCTGCCGCTGATCGCCGCGAGGGGAGCGTCGAACGAGGTGCTGGTAGTCACTCGTCGACGTCGCGGGTGTAGTCGCCGTCGAGGTACCCGTCGCTGGCCCAGTCCAGCTCCGTGTCCCGTCGTGTCTGCTCGTCGATGTCCGTCCACTGCTGCCTCTCTTCCTGCTGGTCGTCGCGCCAGGTGTCGCGTGCCTCGTGGATGCCGGCGATGAAGTCGTCGAGGGTGTCGAGCCCGACGCGCAGGCCCGCCAGCGCGGCCTCGAACCGTTGCCAGTCCCAGACGCTGGTGATCTCGGCTGGGTGTGTCATCTGCTGCCCCCTGTCTCCTGGGCCGCCGCCGCAGGCGCCGGCCGTGCGCGGATGTCCTCGCTGACGGCGTCATCGGCGATGTCCGGCCAGGGCTGGGCCCAGACGGTGTCCAGGCTGCGGGGGGTGTGCTGGCCGTGCCGGCAGCGGGTGGTGTCCCACTGCTGCCATCTGGTCCGTGCGCGGTGCAGCGCCTCGTGCCACCGCAGCGGCGCGTCGGGGTCCGCCTTGGCCGAGTAGGCGTGATGCCACGACACGGCCAGAGCGGTCAGCTCCTCCACCAGGGCCGGATGCGCCGGCCAGCACGCGCCGAGGTCCTGCGCCAGCCCGTACCGGTCGGACAGCCACCGGGTCCAGGCGATCAGCCACGCCCACAGCTCGCGGGCGTCATCGCGGTGAAGGTCCCGCCAGCAGTGCCGCGCCGGCACGAACCCGGTCGGGCTGTCGAGCGCCTCGACGCGCTCGGACAGCGCCGCGTGGGCCTCGGCGAGCTGTTCCACCGCGCCGCGCAGCGTGTCGATCAGCCCGGCCAGCTCGGCGGTCGCGCGCTCCTGCGGCGACGCCTGCTCTGGGATGTCGAACAGGAAGGTCCGATCTGGCATCAGAGTGCTCCCCGGAGTCGCGCGGTGAAAGCGGCCTGTGCCCTCTGGAAGCGGTCGGCGTCCGGGCGTTCCCACCAGGCGGGTTGCACCACCTCGACCGGTGGCATGTTGCCCAACAGCACCAGGGCATGCCCGGCCGGCAGCGTGCGCAGCTCCGCCAGGTCGACCAGGTGCTCCCGGCGGGTGTTCTCCTGCACGCTGGCCCGGCCGCCGCCCCAGGACGCCGCCGACGACAACTCCTGAACCTGCCCGAGCAGCGACTGTGCGTCCTTGAGCGCGTTGACGTCCTGGGTGCCGCCCATCACGAAGCGGGCGTTCGCGCCGTCGCGTAGCGCTTGGCCGCCGTCGCGGCCCCACCGTTCTTCCAGTTGGTGGGTGTTCTGGCAGGCGATCGACAGGGCGATGCCGGCACCGCCACCCTCGGATGCCAGCGCGGGCAGCGACGGCAGCGGCGCGATGTTGGTGATCTCGTCACCGATCAGGTACAGGCAGGGCTCGACCCGCCCGCCCGGTGCGAGGAACGACCGTTGCAGGGTGCGGTAGATGATGTCCTCGGCGATGGCGGCGAACAGCGGCGCGATCAATGCCTGCCCGGCGCGGGTGCCGACCAGGTAGAGGGTGCCGGATTCGTCGAGCCACTGCTCGGGGTGGAACTGCTGCCCGCGCGGCGGTGAGCACGCGTGCAGGATGCGGGGGTTGCTGAACGCGTCGAGCGCGCCGAACACCACCGACTGGATGGCGTCGCGGCTGCGACCCGTGGTCTCCCGGTGGAACGCGAGACGGTCGGCCCACACCGTCTGCCCGTGGTGGCGCAGAATCCGCTCGGCGCGCGGGTCGGAGGGGTTGGCCGCCCAGCTCGCCACGTCGGTCATCGTGGCGCGCTCGTCCAGGGCGGCGGCGTGCAGCAGACCGCGGATGATCGACGCGGCCTGATCCTGAAAATATTGGCCGTTGTCGACGCTTCCCTTGAGGCCGGCGCCGGCGGCGAAGCCCTTGGCGCGCAGCGCCGCGATGTCCGGATCCTCTGCGCCATCGATGGGTGACCAGCGCAGTCGCGGCACCCCCGGCACCTGGCCCTGCGGCTCGAAGATCCACGTCGGGCCGACCTGCGCGCGCAGGTCGTAGGTGACCGATGCGACGTCGAGGCGGGTGGAGGTAGAGATGACCGCGCCGCGGGCGTCGGCGACCCTCGGGATGATGTAGCGGGAGGTCTTGTTGGCGAACCTGGCCGCGCCGGCGAGCAGTTCGGTGTACTCGTTGGCCAGGTACAGCGGCTCACCCGTCAGCGCATGGTGGCCGAGCAGCCGGGCCACCTCCAGCGGGTCCGCGCGGCGCCGCTGCTTCACCGTGACGGTTTCGGGTGGGTCGGTGTCGCGGATGGTCAGGCCCGGCCGCAGCACGTCGACGCGGCGCAGCACCGCCTCGGCCGTCACCACCCGGTCGAGGTCCTTACGGCCGGCGAAGCCATGCCGGCGTACCCACCGCCGCGCCACCCGCATCGTCACCGCTGCGATGCCGACGACAGTGGCGCTGAGCAGAACGACCCACAGCCCGTACAGCAGGGGCGCTGGCGGCAGCGTGTCACGGGCGGCGGGCGGCCACGCCCGCGCCGGGTCGCCCGGGTTGGTGATGAGCCGCACGGCGATGCCTGGGGCGTCCGCTGGTGAGCTGTCCGGCCAGGCCGCATGGGTGAGCAGCCCGCCGGCCTGCCCCGCGAGCCACAGCGTGACGGTGCCCGACAGCACCAGCAGCGCCACGATGCCCGCAAGCGCCAGTCGGGCCAGGATGTCGGCGCGGGCCACCCCCCGGCGGGGCAGCCGGTGTCCCGGAGACATGAGTGAGCCGGCCATCACCGCACCTGCCCCACCACGACGGCCGGCTCCCCCGGCGACGGCGCCCCCTCCGGCTCAGGCTCGGGGGTTTGCCGCATCCGGCTGTCGGTGTCGACCATGCGCCGTTCAATCGAGGAAAGCTGGTGCTTGACGACGTAAGAGCGCAGCCCGACCTTCCACAGCCCGACGCCGCGGCGCAGGTGCAGCAGGAGGTTGGTCTCCACGTCCGTGGTGCCCAGGAACTCGCGTGCCGATTCCAAGGAGCCGGGCGCCTGCCGGTAGGACACCCGCACGCCGGTGTCCTCGATCAGCCCTCGGGCGATGCGGACCTGCTCGGAATCGGCGCTGCCGCTGGCCGACAGATCCGTGAAACGGTGGAAGGCCAGGATGTTCGCCGTGCCGAGCGCTCGGGCGAGCTTCAGCTGCTCGCGCATACGCCTCATCAGCCCGAGGTGGCGGCTGACCAGCGCGAACTCGTCGTACAGGCAGACGCGGGCCGGGGCGTTCGGGCGAGTCAGCTCGGCCTCCAGCCACGACTGCGCGCAGGTCATCGCCATCGCGGTCATCTGGTCCGATGCGCGGACTGCCCGCAGGTCCAAGATCGCGCCCGGCTGGTCGAAGTCGATCGCCAGCGTCGACGCGGCCGGTGCGTCGAAGATCCCGCCGAGCGCGCCGGTGATCAGCCGTTCCAGGGCCAGGCGGACGCGGCGGCTGTCGGCAGTGAACTGGTCGACGTCGTAATGCACCCCGGCCAGCCGATGCGCCCACCGGGCCGGGTCGCCCATTGCAGTCAGGACCCGGGACAGGGCCGGGGTGGCCATCCGGTCCGGGCTGGTGCCGTCGTCGGCGCGGGTGACCGCGTCGAGGGCGTATTCGACCAACGATCGTTCCGCCTCGCTCAGCGGGCCGCCGAGCTGGATCTCCAACAAGCCTTCCAGCAGCAGCAACCTGCGTGCCCGCTGGATCTGCAACCACTCCGCCTCACCCTGATCGGGCAGTCGGCGGATGCCCGCCAGAGGGTTCATCACCACCCCGGAGCCGGGGCCGACCCGCACCGGTTGGATGCCGGCTGCGTCGGCAAGGGTGTCGTACTCGCCCTTGACGTCGACGATGTAGAACCGCACCCCGAACGGGATCCCGCGGAACGCGATGGTCTTGAGCAGCGACGACTTCGCCGATCCGATCTCTCCGGTGACCACCATGTTGGGGGCGCTGAGCACGCCCGCCCGATACAGCTCGTGCACGGAGAACACGAACCCGGCACGGGAGTACACCTCCTGTCCGATCAGGGGCCCGTCCACACCCAGGCCCGGGTCGGCGACGAACGGGTAGACACTGCACAGTTGCGCGCTGGTGGTGACCAGCGGCGGCAGCCGCAACCGCCAGAACACCCGTCCCGCGGCCCGTCCAAAGGCCCCCCGCCCGTCTACCGAGGGCGGGCCCAGCAGCTGCTCGGTCAGCCGCCGCAGTGCCCGCTGCTCCCGTGCCAGGTCCGCCTGGGCCGCCGCGAGGTCGCGCCGGGCGGCGGAGTCCGCAAGGCGTTGCGACCACGACCCTTCTCGGCGTACCCGGGGCGTGTCCCTGCGTGTGCGGGTCATGCGAACCACCCCCGCATCGGCTTTAGGCCGCGCGCCAGGGGCAGCGCCCCGGCCACGAATGCTTGGTCCTGCTCGCCGTAGAGCACCACCGCCTGGCAGCCGCACCGTGCCAGCACCCGCCTGACGGCGCGCACGTCGTGGCGCAGCTGCTCCGGGCTGTCGGCCGTCACGGTGACCAGCACGGCGTACCGGTAGCGGACGTGCCCGGCGGCTTGCTCCCGGTCGACCTGCTCGACCGCGCGGGCTTCCTCGTCCTCCCGGGCGGTGCGGACCAGGCGCATCCGCCGCTTGGTCACCTCGTCACCGGCGCGGGCGACCTTGTCTCGTCGCGTCGCCAGTTGCGCCAGCTGCGCCGGCACCGGCTCAGCAACCACGGCGACGGTGCGCCGGCCGACGGTGCGGGTGAACAGCGGCGTCATCCACGTCATCGGCACCGGCTGGCGGGGCATCTCGTACACCCACAGCGTCTGCGAGAACCCGGAGTCATGCCGATACGACGACCAGCCCACCGTCTCTGCCGCTACCGGCCCCGCCGTGTGCGGCGCCACCTCGAGATCGGTGTCCTCCGGGTCGAACTGGCCACGCAGCACCGCCGCGTACTGCCGGGGCGTCAACCAGCCGCCGGTCTCGATGCCGGCTTCTCGCACTGCCGCCCGAACACCGGTCAGCTTGTCCAGCACCACCGTGGCGATAGCCGCGTCCGTGCCGCCCGCGTCGGCGACCTCTCCGGACAGCTTCCGCACGTCGAACACCACGGTCAGGAACACGTCGTGGCGCTGCGTGCCAGGCCCTGCCGCCGCAGTGAGCTCGGCCAGCGACCGGTACGCCGCCGTGCCGGTGTCGACCGCCTGCTTCGCGAGGTACCGCTGTGCCCGGTTGCTGACGTCCGGCACCGCTCGCGCCGTCAGCGACCACCGCGCAAGGCCGCTGTCGGCGTACTCGGTGCCGAGCAGGTTCGCCACGTCCGCCCACGCGGTGAGCCGCTGATGCTGCACCGACGTGTCCGCCAGGACGAGATTGCTGCCCGCGCACGCCAGCGTCGCGGTCACGGTGCCTTCCCGCCGGTGGTGCAGCAACCCCACCTCGGTCAGCCCGTCCGCAGCCACCGCCGGTAGCCACTGGTAGCCGGCCGCCGGGCCGGGCAGGTGCAGATGCTTGGTGCCTGGATTCGCCGCCCACACCGTGCCGCGGTAGCGGTCCTGCCGGGCTACCCGCTGCGCCAACGCCCCCGCGACGATCGGCGTCCACTCGGTGACTCGGCGACCCCGAATCCGCAACAGCCCCACCGTGAGCAGCAGCACCGCCGCCAGCAGCAGACCACCGGCGGCACCCTGCCGGCCGACCGCCAGCATGTTCGCGGCGATGACCAGGCAGATCACCCCAGCCACCGCCGTGCCGATCTGCCCCCAGGAGAAGCCCAGGATCGACCCGCGGGTGGACCGCGGAGGAAAGTGGAACTGAGTCACGCCCTACTCCTCTGCTCGCCTAGACGGGCACGATCGGAATCTCGGCGGCTGCACCGGCAGCGGCGGCACCGCCCTGCCCGCCCGCCGCCCCGCCCGCCTGGCCGGCAGCCGGGCTACTGCTCGTCGGTGTCGCGCCTCCGCTACCGGCCTCGTCAACCGGCAGCTCAGGGCTGCCGCCAAGACCCGGCGCGCCGCTGCCAACAGACGGTGGGCTGCCTGCGACCGGGGCATCAGTTCCGGTGAACGCGGTTGCCTGCTCGCGCGCCCCCTGCGGGGTAACCGGCAGCGCACCCTGCTCGCCGGTGGCGTCGCCGGGCAGCGTGAGCTGGCCGTGGGCCACATCGCCCTGTGCTGTGCGCGAGTCGCGCTCCACCCCGGCGGCCTCGTCGGCGTTCTCGCCCCCGCCCTGCTCGCCACCCGCCTGCCCGGCGGGCTCGCCGAACTGGTCACTGTCCCCCCGGCCGTGCAGAGCCTCGACCGTGTCGGGTAGCCCGGCGAGCGCGCCGATTGGCCCGCCGGGGTTGGTCGGGCTGGTGGGGATGGCCTCGGAGTTGCCCTGCATCAGCGAGGCCGCGTCCATGTCGCCACCGCCGCCGCTCAACGGCTCGGCCAGACGCCGCGAAGCGGCGTCCATCCCCACAGCCGTGGCCGCCGAGGTCAAGAAACCGCGGGCATCGACGTCGGCGAGGTAGCCGTCCCACATGCTCGTCAGCCGCAGCAGGATCCACGGCGCGAGGACCATCAGCACGATGATGAACAGGCCGCGCAGCACGTTGATGAGGTTGTCGCTCTCGTAGGTGGTGCGGGTGCCGTAGATCCACAGCGCGGCGATGAAGAACTTGCTGCTGGCCAGCGCGTTGCAGGTCCAGAACCACTTCCGGCCCCATGCGCGGGTCTCGGCCATGACCTGACCGGTCATCGCCATCGCCCCGAACAGCGCCGCACCGGCGGCCAGCAGCGACCGGAACAGCAGCATCACGAACACCAGCACCAGCCCGATCACGCCAACGATCGCGACGATGAAGGCCAGCAGGATCGTGCCGGTGTCGGCGGTGAGCGTGTTGAGCGCGTCGACCCACATGCTCGGCTGCCAGTCCCGCTGCTGGTTGCGGGCGATCAACGCCACCGTCGCCTCGTCCCAGGCCGCCATCAGCAGGTACGCGATACCGCCAGCGAACGCGATGCCGAACATCGCCCGAACCAGCCCGCCCAGGCTCGACAGCGGCCCAGGTCCATTCAGCCGCAGCCCGTTGATCGCCGTCGAGAGCACGAAGACCACCAGCACCACGACGATCAGCACCCCGCTGATGTCGTTGTAGACGCCGTAGAACGGTTCGTCTGCGACGGTGGAGGACTGCGTGAACACCACCTCGGCCAACTTGCCCAGCGCCCACGCGAACCCTGCGACGGCAACGTCGGCCAGGCCCTCGAAGCCCGTACGGGCCGCCTCCTTGACCTGCGCTCCCACCTTGCAGGAAACGTCCACTAGGCCACATTCCGACGATGGCTTGAGTGACGACGACGCCACCAGCACCGGGCTTAGCGCGCGGCAGCGGTCCGCTTTCGCCTTCCACCGCTCGGCGTTCGCCTGGTCCTGCGTTGCCTTCGCGTCCAGACGCTCGCAGCGCACCGGCTGCTCACCAGCGGCAGGCAGGCGCTCGTCGAGGACCGACGGCGTGCCGTCCGGCGGCGGTGACTGCACGGTCAGCGCCACCGCGTCGCAGCGTTCCTGATCCGCGGCGCCGGCCGCCGCGCTGCACACCGTCGTCCAACCATCGCCCGCACGCCACCGCGCCCATGGCAGGCACCAATTCACCTGCGGCTGTGCCAGCGGCTCCGCACCGCTACCGGGCCGGCCATCGGTTGAAGGTGCTGAGCAGGCCGAAGCCGACGGCGACGGAACCGGCGTCGGAGCTGCCGCAGCCCGTCCCGCAGCAATCAGCCCGACCGTCGTCAGCGACAGCGCCGCCAGCAGCAGCCGCAGCGTCGCGGGCACCACGGCCATCCGTCACACCGTCCCCGGCGCCCACGAACGCGCGCTGAGCACGTTGGCGAGGGGCTGCATGTCCCGCGGTCCGCCGTCGCGGCGCGCACCGCGCTGATCCGGAGGCGGCACCGGCAGCGGACGCTCCGCTGTCACCAGCCGCCACCGGCCCTGCGACCACCGCACCGTCACCGGCTGCACGTACCAGCCGCCTGCCAATCCGGCCTTCGGATCCGCAGGGCTGCTGGTCGTGGCGCCGCTCAAGGTGCAGACGAGCATCCGCACCGATACCTCGCGGTCCTCGGGCACCACCGCGTCGAGGTCCGCGTCAGGCACCCAGACCCGCGCCACGACCGTCTGCGAGATCGTCTCTCCGTGCGTCGCCGGCCCTACGAGGGGCTGCACCGCCGATCCGGCTCCCTCGGCGGCGATCAGGTCCAACACTGCCTGTCTGCTCGTCGCAGACCGCGTACCGGCAGAGGCCAGCGCCTGCGTGTACGCCGCCGCCGCGTCTCCGCCGCCGCGAGGCGTGCCCGGGAAACCCACCGGCACCCCGGCCTGCACGCGCTCGACATACCGCGCGATCACCTGCCGCTCTGGCGTACTCACACGCCCGGCGGCGAACACCGCCACACCGGCGAGCGCCACCACGACCAGCACTGCAGCCACCATCGACATCCGGCGGCCGGTGGTCGGCTTGAACTCCGCTCTGCTCATGACCGCCACCTGCTAAATCTCGGTGAGCAGGAACGCGATGATCGACGTGGCTGACCCGACGACGATCGCCACCAGGCCGGCTTTCCACATCATCGACTTCCCGCGATCACTGATGATGTGCGCGCCGAAGATCGGGCCGATGCCGAACGCGATCGCCCCCGCCGCCAGCCCCGCCACCGCCGAGATCACACCGAGGAACAGCGCGGCGTTGGCCAGCTTGTAGAACAGGTCCGACCGCGGCACAGCCGACGGGTCCGGGCTGATCCGGCTGAAGTCGAAGCCATCACCCGACGGCTCCGGCGTCGGCGTCGGCGTCGGCGCCAGCAGCGCCGTCACCGCCGGGGCACGCACCGTCAGGGCCGCCGCAAGCTGATGCAACACGATTACTCCTCCCCGTTTGAATCCGGCGATCCAGTGCCGGAGAAAGCCGCAGGCTCGACCGGGCACCGGTCGATCACCGCTGCGGCAACCTCGGTCAACGCCGACCGAGTGGCCTTACTCAGCGCCCGTGGGTCGAGCGGATCCGCCCGCGCAAGCCCCGGGTCATACGGCACCCGCACCAGCTCCGCAGCGGCCTGCCGCGCCAACTGCTCCACCGCCCGCACCTCGCGAGCCACTGATGGGGAGGTCACCATGACCACCACCACTGCTCGGGCTGGCACATGCGCAAGGCCCGCCGCGCGCATGTGGGCCAGCAGCCGCAGCGTGTGCTGCACCCCGTCCACCGTTGCCCTCGACACCAGCACCGGCACCGTCGACCAGCCCAGCGCCCGCCACGTCGACGTGCTGTCCGCCGAGGGCAGATCCAACAGCGCCAACCGGTAGACCGACCGCAGATGGCCGATCACGCCGAACATCTCCGGCCACGTCGGTGGGCGCCGCTGCGCGGTCAACTTGCTCTCCCCCACCAGCACCCGCAGCCCCGTCGGCCCTACCTGCGTCAACCGCTCCGCAGCCCCGATCTCCGTCAAGCCGGCATCCGCGGCCACCGCGTCCCACACCGTCGACGAGCTGCGCCGGGCCACCCGATGCTCCAGGCCACCCCACGCCCGCAAAGTCGCGTCGACCGCCACCACCGGGTCGGGAACAGCAAGAGCCAGCAGCCCGCCCAGCCCGACGGTCAACACCGAACGGCCCACACCGCCGTCCGCTGAGGACACACACACCAGCGGACAGCCCGATCGCAGCGACGCCGCCCGCCACCACAGCCTCTCCACCCGGTTTCCCGCGCCGAACTCTCGCGGAATCTCCCGCACCGCCGCCTCACCAACAAGGCGCGGCCCCGAAGGCACCAAGGCCAGAGCCCGGGCGGCAACCTCCTCGGGGGTGGGAGCCGGCGGGAGGGCCCTCTCCCTACCCGCCGGCTCCCCCTGCTCACCGCCACGCCCGCCCAAAGGCGCGCGGGCGGCGAGCTGTTCGGGCTGCTCGTCCGATGGACCTTGCACGTCCGCCTCCCCGTAAGGCTTGCCGTACAGCACAGACCGACGTCGACATCGACGCGGCCGGTCCCCCGTTACTGTCACGACCTGGACGCTGACCAGACGAAGCAGGCCCTACAGCGACGACGCGTCCCCTCCTACGCCGCCGCCCGCGTGCCGGGATGCCATCTCGCGCACGGCGACCCGATCCGCTACGCTCCAGGCAACTCCAGTTCGGGTTCAACCGAACCGCAGTTGCGAAAGCGATACTGAGAGCTAAGCACAGGTCACAGAAGAGCGTCAACCGCAGTTTTTGTTGTGGCCAACTGTGGTTGGAGTTGGGGGACTCCATGAAGGACACACCAGCCGACCAGGCCGAGGCCGCAGCCTCACACCTGATCCAAACGAGGCTCCGAACCCTCTTCGAGGCCCGCACCGAAGGTCGGCCACCTTACACAGAGGCCGAGGTTGCCCGGGAGCTCACCAAGGCCGGCCACCGCATCACCGCCGAGGGCATCCGCAACCTGCTGCGCGCACCTCGAATCAACCCCAAAGCATCCACGCTCCGCGCGCTCGCCCAGTTCTTCGACGTGCCCGCCGGCTACCTCCTCGGCGACCAGGAAGAACCCGAAGAACACAGCCGGCGCGTCCGCGTGATGGCGCGATCCATCACCAGGCTCTCACCCGCCGCCCAAGACGGCATCGCCGTGATCATCGACAACCTTCTACGAGTTGAGGAAACAGCCCGAGGGGGGCGACAGCAAGACGCCAAGCCACCAACCTGGCCCTGAGCAGGAACCAGGCGGCTCAAGGCAATAGGCCCACATCTGCTAGGGGCCCTCGCAGCCGGCGACGTCGGCCGCGGCCTGCGTCCAGCCTCGCCAGTCCCAGGTTGCGTCCGCTGGAGTGGTG
>NZ_KQ058810.1:0-128527 GCF_000982955.1 Micromonospora sp. HK10
CGGCCTAACTGAACGACGTTGGGGCTAGCGCCCGGATCGCGGTAGATCCGCGAACCCGATCGAGGCTACCTTAGTGCTGCGCACGGCTGGCTTCGACGGCGGCTTTCACCAGGATTCGAGACGATCCGCACGTTGCTGGGCGAATGCCGGACGACCGGCAACCCAGATCGTTACGTCCGTGGCGATCCTGCTGCGGTCGTTCGAGACGTACAGCTCGTGCTCGCGGGTCTTAGCATCGCGCAGTTCGATCTCGAAGCCGCCCGCCTCGACGATGCTGATGACGACGTACCACTCCTGGCCGTTGCCAGCCTGCTCGATCGTGAGGAACGTGTTGTCGCGGCTGTCAAGGTCGCCCATCGCTTCGAAGATCGCGTCTTCCGAGGGTGCGTCGATGACCACACCGGACTCCGGCTCCAAGCGAACGACGCTAGCGTCAGTGCCAGTCACAGCCTCTCCTGCCGAAGTCCCTCGCGGCGGGCGCAGCATACCGGCGTGCGGCCTTCCCGGTGCGCGCTCATCGGCACGTGCCTGCACGAGGATCGAACCGACACTTGCGCCGGACGTCTACGGATAGTGACGCGAGTTCTTGCCTTCCGGCGCGCCCGCTCGGCGGCATGAGAGTGCACGGCGTGGCAGGGCTCCGTCTCGAGCGGTCGCGCTGCGGAACGTGGCCGTCGTGAGGTATTCAGTCGCCGGAGAATCCACAGAAGTGGATGTGGTCGGGCTGACCGTCACGGTAGCTGATCACATACGTGCCGAACCACCGCTCCCGCAAACCCCCACCGGCCTTTATCCACTCCTGGACCTGGCTTGACTGTGGCGTCGTGCTACCGAAGGCCTCGATCAGCTCTTCACTGGTCAGCGGGGACACCGTAGCGAAGTCGGGGCGATCAGACACGCCATTGACCATGTCGATGATCGAATGTGTCCCGGAGTGCGGTTGCGCGGCAAAGAGGGTGTCCGGGTCGACGGGCACCGGCCGGCGCTTGCGTTCCCGCCAGTCCTCGATGATCGCGTCGTTGAAGCCGTCGTCGTCGTTGCGCGGATCCAACCGGGCCCCAAACTCCTCCTCCGTCAGCTCCAGGTCGGGGTCGCCCTCGACAGACTCCCGGTAGTACTCGCCGCGGTCGTACACCTTCTGGCGCAGCTGCCGGAGCGCAGCGCCCACGTCCTGCTGGTAGTCCGCCCTGTAGCGCCACGCCGAAGCGCCCATTGATGTTCCCTTCCTCGACCGATCCGTGGGACGGCATCATGGCATGGGCATGCGGCACTTCGCGGCTCCGGGCACCGACCCTGCTGCTCACCGGGGTGGTTAGCCAGAGTCAGGCTTGCGTCCGACGTATTGTGGCTGCGGCCGTCCATCGGGATTTGATGAGGTCCCTTCCAGCGTCAGCTTCATGCACTCTTCTCGATCCGGACACCACCGGGGCTCGGCGAACGTCGCTGTGTGTAGTCGATGATTCGTGCGTGCGGGCGGCGGCTCGACCATCAGCTCGCCGCTGAGCTTGCGGATGTCGATGGCCGCTGTGTACTCGGTGGCGTAGGCGGCCCTGCACTGCAACTCGTACGCCGACACCACCGGGATCAGCTGCTGACAGGTGCGCTGCAGGGGCGAAATTCGTGCTGCGGACGGGGTGGGCGGCTGGGGTCAGCGTGGTGTGGGCGCGTGTTGCTCGCTGACGCGGATACCGGCGAGGTGGAGCCGCTTCTGGTAGGCGTGCAGGAGTCGGGCGGCGGCGTCGGCGTCGCCGAGCGCCTCGAGTTGGTCGGCGGCTAGCTGGTGCAGCGTGTGGTTGTAGGGGTCGACGCGGATGGCGTCCTGGAGGAGCCGCAGCCGGTGCTGGGGTTCGGTTTGTGCCGCGGCGGCGCTGGCGTAGGCGTCGAGGACGAGGCGACGGGCGGCCTCGCGTGGCGGGTCGATCCAGGCCCAGGTGTGGCCGGCGGCGAGGTCACCGGTGTAGGTGTCGATGACCGTTTGCCAGGCGGGTGTGGGGTCGGTGAGGGTGGTGGCGGCGTGGTGGGCGGCGGCGTGCAGCCGCCACAGGTCGACGTCGACTCGGTCGGGGTTCAGGTGGTAGCGGTCGTCGGTGTGCGCGACGACGGTGGCGCTGGTGGCGGTGCGGATGGCGGCGCGTAGGTCGCTGAGGGTGGTGTAGAGGCGGCCGGTGACGGCATGGGCGGACAGCCCGGGCCAGATGGCCTGAACGAGGTCTGTGGTGGTGGCGCCCTCGGGGTTCACGGCGAGGAACACCAGCACTTGCAGGGCGGCGCTGCGGCGGATCGTGACGGGCTCGCCGCCGGCGAGGAGAGCGGGCCGGCCGAGGATCCGCACCTGGACACGGGCGCTCGTGACCGCCGGGATGTCGGGCGCCGCCCGACGGTCGCTGCCGGCTTGGCGGGGAATCCGGGCGTGGCCGGTTTCGGGTAGCTGCCAGAGCGGCGGAGCCGGTTCGGTGATGGGGTACTGCCGTTGGCGGGCGGGGTGGGCGATGACGGCGAGCAGGTCCGTCGCGGTGGTGCGGTTGAGGACGCAGAGCCGCGGTCCTGCCTGCCCGGTGTGCTCGTCGCGGGTGTGGCCGTGGCGGTCGATGCTCCAGGTGGTCACGGCCGGTCCGGCGCCGAGGATCACGACGGTCGCGCCCGCGTCGTGCATGGTCGCGATTTGGGCGGCTGTCGGAGCGTTCGGCGGGTCGGTGAGCAGCAGCAGGTCCGGGTGGATGGGTTCCTCGTCGGGATCGGGTGGTGCGGTGTTGAGGGAAGGGAGCATTGCGGCGGCTTGGTCGACGGTGTCGACGACGCGCAGGCCGGGGATCGCGGCGTCCGTGGCGATGTTGGGTAGGAGGGTGGTGAGGGTGGTGTGGGTGATGAGCAGCCGGGTCGTGTCGTGTGGGTCTCGCAGCGTGGTGAGGAGTTGGATGAGCAGGATGCCGCGGGCGGCGTCCGTGGCGCCGTCTCCGGTGAGGGCCACGCAGGGTGTGGGCAGGATGGGCAGCCCGGAGGTGGCGGATGCCGGTGATGGCTGCGGGGTGTCTGCGTCGATGAGGGCGGCGCGCATCGTGGTGACGGTGGCCGGCAGCGGTGCCAACTCCGCGGGCTCGGTGGGGGATTGTCCGGGTTGGTAGGCGCGGCGGCGGCGCAGCCACACCAGGGCGGCCGCGGCGGCGATCTGCTGGGCGACGGCGTCGGGTAGCCAGCCGCCGGGCACGGTGATGCCGCCGCTGGTCCGGGGCTCGACAACGTCGGACTGCGGGTGGAGGGTGCCGGTAGAGGCCGGGACCGGCGGGGTCGGCGGGTCGACGGTGGGGATGTGGGCGGTGTGGAGGGCGGCGGCGCCGGCCATGCTGGTGGCGGCGGCTTGCCAGGGTGTGGGCAGCGGCAGGCGGCGCAGCCATCGGGCGCGGGCGCGTGCCCGGCGGGCGGCGGTCACCGCGACGGTGCTGGCCAGGCCCAGCCACACCAGCCAGGCCAGACAGGTGAGGCCGGCGGTGAGGGTGTGCTGGTTCAGCGGGTCGGCGATCCAGCCCTGCAGTTGGGCCTCGGTGGGCCAGCCGGGCAGCGGCGGGCCGGCGAGGGTGGTCAACAGCCACGGCGGCGCGACCAGCAGCGTCACGACGAACGCGGCCGACACCACCCGCTGGGGCCACCTCATCTGCTCCGCTCCCACCCGGTGATCTGGTCGCCGGCCGCGGCCTGTCGGTTCATGCGGCCGGCCGGCTCGGTGTCGGGGTTTGGGGGCGCAGGAGGCGGGTCCACAGTTGGCGCAGCCACCACCCGGCCACAGCGATCGCGTAGATCACCCCGAGGATGCCGGAGGCGGGCCAGCTGACCAGCGCGGCGGTGATGACCGCAAGAGGGGCGCCGAGGACCAGCCGCAGGATCGGCTGGGACACGAGGGCCATGACGGTGCCGATGCCGAGGAGCAGGCCGCCGACGCGTCCGGCGAGGTCGATCCACAGGACCATGGTCGGCCAGCGGTCGGCGGTCAGCGAGTACTGGATGAACGCCATGCCGAGCGCGGCGGTGATCACCGAGCCGGTGGGGAACGCGAGCAGCTTCGACCAGCCGCCGGGTGGGGTGCGCCATTGTCGCGCGGCTACGACGGCCGTGACCGCGGCGGGGGCGACGATCGGGGCGATGGGCAGCAGTGTCCAGCGGAGGAACCCGCCGACGGGGTCGCCGATGTAGAGGCTTGCGAGGACGGCGTACATGCCGGTGATGGCGACGCCGAGGGATGCCGACGCCAGGATTCCGGTGCCCGTCTGGGAACCGGGGCTGGCGGAGGGGCCGGGTGTGAGGGTGGTGCGGGCGGCGATGGCGGAGGCGAGGACCGTGCCGGCGCCGAGGCTGGCGATCACGGCGAAGACGGCGGCGACGGCGAGTTCACCCCAGTTGAGCAGCGCCCACTTGTCCCAGAGGCTGCCGTTCCATTGGGGGGTGAGCAGGAACTGGGAGATCAGTGCGAGCGAGGCGAAGCCGGGCACGGCGACCGCGACCGCCCGCCGTACCGGCGGTACCGGCTCGTCCACCAGCGGCTGCCCAGCCGTGGCGTCGGCGGCGCCGGCGTCCGCAGCCCCGCGGACCGCCGCGAGTCCAGGATCGGTGAGCACGACGGGGGTTATCCCGGTGGTTTCGGTGAGGGCCTTTTCCAGCAGCGGCATGCGAGCAACACCGCCGACGCAATAGACGCCTGCGAGGTCTTCGGCCCGGAGTTCCGCGGCCGCGATCGCCTCGTTCGTCAGGTGAGCGGCGCGGTGCAGGATCGGGTGGGCGGCCTGTTCGAGCAGGCCGCTGGTCAGCACCACGGCTGATCCCTGCGGCTGAGGGATCGTGACCGCGACGTGGTCGGTCAGGGCGTGCTTGCCGGTACGGACGCTGGCCAGCAGCGCCCACCGTTCACCGTCGCCTTGCGCGGGGCTGGTGGCGGTGAGCAGGCTGGCGAGGGCGTCGTCGATGGCGGTGCCGCCGGCGGCCGGGTCGGCCAGGGTGGCGAGGACCTCGAAGCCGGCCGGGCCGCGTCGCAGGACGCTGACCTCCGCCCCGGCGCCGACATCACAGACGGCGATGAACGATCCGACCGGCAGCTGCACCCCCGTGGCAAGGAGGTGCGCGGCGACCGCTACCGGCGCTTCGACCAGCGTGGGTTGGGGCAGGCCTGCCCGGTGCGCGGCGTGACGCATCCACGTGCGGCGTCTGGGGCCCCACCCCGCGGGCACGACCAGCCGCACATCCTCAATCTCGGATCCGGCGGCCTGCTGCGCCTCGTAGGTGACTCGGCGCAGGGTTGCCGCGACCAGGTCGAGGGGGTCGACGTCCACGTCGGCGACGCTCAGCCGCTGGTCGGGCGGCTGCCGCGGGGTCGGAATGAACCGGTCGGGAGCGGCGGCGGCGGCCTGCCACGCCTGGTGGCCCGTCAACGTCTCCCCGCCCGGGGAAAGCAGGACGGCGCTGGGCAGTTCGGGTTCCCCGTCGAACAGCAGCGGTGTCCAGGTGCCGTCCGGCCATGCCAAAACGGCGCTGGTGCTGGCGCTTCCGCAGTCGATCGCTAGCCGCGCCTGCCCCGCTCGCATAGATCCCAGTCAAACATGAGGATCATGTTCACGTCACCCGTGAATTACTCACCGCCACGAACCAGGGTACGCAACTCCCGTCGTGGCAGCCGCAACGATCCGAGCCACTGCCCCGGCGGAACCTGGCCGGCGTGCCCGGCCAACCACGACTTGACCCACCACCCCACCGTCGAAGCCAACCGGCAAACGGTTGTCTGTATTGGAGGAGGCCATGACGTCAGCCATCTACCCGATGACAGCGCCCGCACAAGCCGTCGCGGACCGGTGGACGCAGGCGGCGTTGTCCTGCG
This sequence comes from Micromonospora sp. HK10, assembly GCF_000982955.1. Lineage (GTDB taxonomy): Bacteria > Actinomycetota > Actinomycetes > Mycobacteriales > Micromonosporaceae > Micromonospora. Next base: position 5,858 of record NZ_KQ058810.1, read on the forward strand.
AGCCCGCCGACCATGCGCGCGCCGAGGCCGCCGCTCGTCTCGCCTACCAGGCGGCAGCCAAGCCCGACCCGTCCCGCTTCCTCTGGTGCCCCTCTCCCCCGGCCGCCGTCGAACACCTACGACGCCTCCTCGACGACGGCCACAGCTCGCTGGTCAGCTCGGTGCGGCGCGGCAACCTCAACCAGTCCCTGGCCACGGCCCGGGCACCCATCTGGGAGCACACCAGCGAGCGCGACCAATTCACCGCCTTCGGCGACTTCCACCAGTTCATGGAGTGGACCGGCTACTACGGCGAACAGCGCTACGACGGCCTCGAAGCCCGATACGACCTCATGGAATACCCGTACCGCTGCAACCCCGTCACCGAGCCCGAACGCACCACCCTCAAGCCGGTGCTCGACACCGTGCGACGGGTGTACAGGCTCGTGCAGGGCCCGGTCTGGGCGGCCATCGACCGGAACCTCACCGCCAGCTACACCATGCAGCCCGCCTGGTTTCGGGACAGCGCACGCATCATCGTCGACCAGGACGACGAAGGGCACGCCGTCGTCCGGTACTGCCTCAACCCGCGCGACTGGTTCTTCGACCCAGCCTGGAACTACTACCCCGACTGGCTCCTGCTCGCCACCATCGACACCTACCAGACGGTCCTCGGCGCCGCGCCGGATGCCGCGTGGGAAGGATGCCGGGAGGTGGCTTTGGCCGCCGGGCCCTGGTGGCCGCTCACCGACGTCGCCATCATCAGCGAACGCCCCTCCGTCCTGCGGGTCAACGCACACGGCCAGCTGCACGCCGAGGACGGGCCGGCAGTCGTCTGGCCCGACGGCAGCCAAGTGTGGGCGCGCGACGGCAAGGTGCTCCCGTCGCCGTCGCCAGCCGACGCCGGGGCGGCAGGCACTTCGAGCCAAGGCCGCTACGGCTGCTGAACGGCGGCGCCAGCGGTGAAGGGTAACCGGACATTCGCGCCGGCCGTGGCTGCCCTTCACCGCGTCGGGCGCGGCTATCTGATCAGCCTGGAACAGGTGTCAGGAGGCGCAGGTGTTCAGCATGCTCTGCAGGGCGGACTTCTCGGCAGACTGCAGGCTCAGGCCCCAGCTGTACTTCACGGTGATCCACATCTTGCTGTAGGTGCAGCGGTACGACGACAGCGGCGGCTGCCAGGTCGACGGGTCCTGGTCGCCCTTGGACTGGTTGACGTTGTCGGTCACGGCGATCAACTGCGGGCGGGTGAGGTCGTTGGCGAAACTCTGCCGCCGGCTGGTCGTCCAACTACTGGCACCTGACCGCCACGCCTCGGCCAAGGGCACCACATGGTCGATGTCGACGTCGGCGGCGGCGGTCCAGGTCGCGCCGTCGTACGGGCTGTACCAGCGTCCCGACACCGCCGCGCAGCTGCTGTCGGTGACCACGGACGTGCCGTCGCGCTTGAGGACAGTCTCGCGGGTGTTGCAGGTCCCGCTGATGGTGATCCAGTGCGGGAACAGGTCACGGGAGTATCCGCTCGTCGATCCTTCGCTCTTGACGGTGAGGGCGTTGAGCTGCGACTGAGCGGTGGCCTTGGAGGGGATTCCCGGAGGTGTGGCCATGGCCGGCTGAGCGTCGACGGCGAGCAGGCAGACGCCGGTGAGGGCGGCAGTGGCCGCAGCGGCAAGACCGCGGCGCCAGAGTGGGGATCGGGTTTGCTGTCGGGTGACTCGCATGAAGGCCTCCTCGACGACGGGCTGGACAGCGACCGTCTCGCCCGATCATGTCCATTGAAGGTCGCCTGTGTGAAGAGGGTGAAAGGCGTCTGCGAATACTGGCATCGGGATCGCACGCCAGCCGGGCTGGCAGGTGACCACATCAGCGGACCTCGCCGACTACCGGCGGGAGTACCAGCCCGGTGGGTGCCGCGTGGCTCGGGTCAAGGAGATGATCCGCAAGCGCTGCGGCGGAAACACCTTCGCGGTCCTCGCAGACGACGAGAACGGGTGCGCACAGACACAGCGCGCCACGTGCGGTGACCGTGCCTTGCTCCGCGGGCAGCCCCGACTACTGGCAGGACGCCGACCGTGACGAATGCGCGTGCCCGTGCGGCGGCAAAGCCTTCCAGGTCGCCGTGGGTTCGCTCTGCGCGCCGACGGTGAGGTGCGGTCGATCAGCGGTGTAGACGTCAAGGACTCCATCCTCTGCGCAGCGCAGCCTCGACGCGACTAGAAGATCAACTACTCCCCCACCGTTCACCTCCTGATCGGTGCGGCATGACCGCCACGTCTCACCTGCACTCGTGAGCTTAGGGGCCGCCTGCGCGACGTGGCGTTGAGCGGGTCGGGTCGTCGCCGATTACGTACGGTCGGGGAATGGACGTGCTGCTGCGCGGCGGGCCGGGTGATGGACAAGTGGTGTCCGGCGGCGGTGAGACCGTGGTGTGGGGGACATGTCTGTACGAGATCACGTCCGAGCGGGGTCTTCGGCAGGGGCGTGATCTGCACGTGTACCGCCACCGTCCCGACTGCTGCGAACCCTACGGTCGGGGCGCCGAGGACCGCTGCGAGTGACCTGTACGCCCGTCGGATCCCACCCCACCTTCCCCGATGTTCGAACATGCGTACGATCACCTGGTGCAGGAGGTGATCCGACGGTACTGGAACGGGGTGTGGGGGCGCTTGGCGCGCCGGGACGTGTGGCTGGTGCGGCAGACCCGCTGGATGGTCGTCGCCCGCGCTGGGGACACCGAGACGGGCAAGGTCCTGCGCTGGGAGTTCGACGCGGAGCCGGAGGCCGTGCGCATGGTCGAGCGTCTGCTGCGCGCCGACACCGCCGGGCAGTGGCGGGAGCAGACTGGTGGTAGGCCGTTGACGCCGCCGCGGCGAAGCCAGCGGCCGGAGTCGACGGCTGCGGAATGACGGCTCAGTCCGTGCTCTCTGATGGGTCCGCTCGCCCGCCAGAAACGAAGATCGTAATGGGTCCGCCTTGCGGCCTGTGTCGCTCCAGCACCTCAGTCTTCTCCCGCTCCGGTTCGCTGGCTATACCACAAGACACCGGCCCCGAATGCGTTATTCACAGGCAGCCGTGTCTGTCCACAGGACGGCGTCAGGTGCTGGTAGGCGACGCTGGTCGCTGGTGAAGTTGCTCCAGTGCCGCCGTAAGGGACCAAGGAGGCGGGCCGGGGAGGAGAACAGCCATGGTGAGACGAGGCAGACGATCAGCACGCAGGGACGAGACCGTGGTTCCGGACCGCGTCGCTCCGATGACCGGACTCATCAGCGCGCTCGCGGGACTTGTCGCGGCGGCTGCGGCGCTGCTGACCGCGATCAGCGCGACCGGGCGGCCCTGATGCCCGCCAGAGAAGCATGGTTCCTCGGAGGGCCTGTCGATGGCCGTCTGGCACCCGTCGAGGTCGACGAAACCGGCTTGCTCCCACTGGCCCTGCTACTCCCGCAGACAGGGTTCCATGTTGGGTCACGGGTGGAGCCGGCTGCGACCATCACGCATCAGTACCTACGCGATGACGACGAAACCGATCCGCCGGTCTACCGGTACGCGGGACGACTGGACACCCGCCGATAACCGCAGCAGGAATGATCATCGCCTCTGGCGAAGTAGCCGCGCGGCCAGGCGATCCAACGACTGGACTGGATCATGTTTCGTCACGGGAGCAAGCCGCTGTATGCATCTGGCCGGCAGGTAAGCCTCCGGCGCACAGTCTCAGCTGGCGTCCAAGGCGGTGGTTTTCAGCGCTGCGTTCGGGCTGGGGAGTCCCGGGTGCCGCATGGCAACCCCGCTACGGTGGTCAACGGTTAGTCAGTTCGGCAAGGTCCACAGCGTTGATGAGTTCGCTGAGTGCTGGCTCCCCCGCGAGGGTCACAGGCAGCAGTTCGCCGGTCCGTGCTCGCGGGTTGCGCAGCAGTTCGGTGCTGGTGTCCTCGACGATGGAGGCAGCGTCGGATTCCGCCCATCGCACGCCCTGTAGCGATGCGCGGTGGATCTTGGTGGCGAGAAGGCAAGACACCCGTGGTTTGCCATAGCTGTCCGGCCCGTCGTGGCGCAGCACGGCCACTCGCGCTGAGCCGATCGCGGGTGCGACCGCGAATGCTTCCCGCAGGGTGACGAGGACCTGGCCGCAGACGAACTGCTTGTAGTAGGCGGCGCGGTGGCGCTGGGACAACTTCCGTAGGGACAGGTTGCCGGCCTGGGTGGTGGTGGGCATACGCTCGGGCACGACCTGCTCGACGGTGGGCACGAGCACCACGAGGGAGACCTCGTCGCCGGTGACGCCGATCGCGGCGCTGGGTGCCTCGTTGTCTTCGAACGCTTCTTCGAGGGTTTCCAGGACGACGCCGGGGTCATTGCTGCACATCTGCTGCCACCGCCGGTCGAGGTATCGCTGCCAGCTGGCCTGCTGCTCGAGTAGGGTGGTCCACCGGCGCTGCACCTCGGCGTCGGTCCACTGCGCGGCGCGCTGTTTGGCCTGCGCGCGTTTGGTCCGCTCGAAGAACCCGATCCCTGCCAGGGCGTGCTGTTCGTAGTGCTTAAGGATGCTGACTCGGTCCGGTGGTGCGGGCTCGGGCGCCACCGGTGGGGTGGCGGCGGGGAAGTTCACCCGGTGCAGGTCGAGAATCCGCAGAAACGCCTGCGCCAGCTGCTGGGCCTCCTCCGCCCGCTGCGCCTGCACGGCTTGGCGCTGCTGCGCCGCGAGCTGCCGCTGATAGGCCGCCGCTGACGTACCGCGACTACCGGAACCGCTACGGCCGCGGCCTGCGCCGAGGGACGTGTAGAAGCCGACCGGACCGGCGCCGGTGGAGAAGCCGGTGCGGCCGCCACCGATATGGGCCCTGGCAGCCCGTGGGCCCAGACTCGTGCGGATCCCGCGTGACGAGGCGCGGACACGTACCCCGGGTGCCAACTTGATGGAGAACCCCACCCGCCGACCGTAAGGCCGGCAGTCAATATCCTGTTCACCCGGTCGTTCAAGGTCGGACGGACGAGTAGACGCTTCAGGAAGCCCGTTCACTCATCGTGGGCAGGGCCTTTGGGAACACGGCCACCCTCGTTCGGCCACGACTGGCGCAGCTCGGCGTTGCCGGCCCGGATGGGCCGCCCGGTGCCGTTACGTTCTTGCGCGCATGCGATGCCATCGAGGTATCTGGCCGGCGGTTCGATTCACGCTGCCCTCCACTCTCGTGTTAGGGATACCACTTGAAGAAGAGACTTACCGGGTTTGTCTCGGCCCCTGCTATCGCCGTCAGCGGGTCGTCGCCCGCCGCCTCGGCGCAGGCCGCCATCCCGCCGTAACGATCACTAAGGTCTACTACAGCTCGCCCGGCAGAAACACCAGAAGCAACCGCTACGGCGCCCGTCCTGGTAGGTGTGAGCAATATCCGGCGACGCCGCCTACCTGCCCAACTCCGTCGGCACTGGGATCGACTCCTGCTCCGAGGGCAGCAGCGGCAGCTACACCGACTGCTGACCCCCGCGCCTCAGGTCCGGACCACCGTCTCGGGGTGGGCCGGCGCTTGCCGTCTCCGACTTCCTCGCCACCCGTCTTCGTATTCGGGCCGGCAAGGTGTGACCGCTGCCCGAAATAAGGAGAGTCTCAACCCGACGACATGGTGACCGGCCGAAACGGCGACACTAATCGTGGCCGATCGGTTACTGACAACTCTTCACGCTGGTCACCACACTCGGACAGGTGACAAACCAGCCTCCGCACGACCCATGGGGCGAGCAGCCACCGCCTCCGCCTCCAGCCCCTTACCGGCCAGCCGCCACCCACGGCGCCAACGTCCCCCCGTACCCGACGGCACAATTCCCGCCAGCCGGAGGAAACCAGAGGTATGGACCGCCGGGACAGACCCTGCCGCCTACCGTCGGGATGAAGGCGGCCGGCGCGAAGGGGCCGAAGCGCCCTGTCACCCGGGGGCAGAAGGTCGCTGCAGGCTTCTTCGGAATCGCGCTGCTGTGCTGCTGCGGCAGCGGCATCGCCGCTTTCACCGACTCCGGCTCCGACAAGCCAGCCGCCAAGGCGTCCCCGACAGCCGTGCAGGCCCTGGCCGAGCCGGCCGTCTCCGCGTCGCCGAGTCTGGTGCCGACGACCAGCGCGCCGAGCCCGACATCAAAGCCCACCCCCAAGCCGACCCGGACCAGCCCCAAGCCGACCCGGACCAGCCCCAAGCCCGCTCCGAAGCGCACCACCAGCGCGCCGCGCACCACCAAGCCGACGACGGATTCGATCCGCACCGGCGTGCACGCTGGTGCCTTCTGCAGCCCAGCTGGCGCTCTGGGGCGCACCAGCACGGGCAAGCTGATGCGGTGCAAAACCTCGGCAACAGACAGCCGGCTCCGCTGGCGTGCCGCCTGAACGCCGTATGGGCCGAAAAAGATCAACACGCTCCAGGTCCATCAAGTCGGGATCGGTAGAGCAGTCGCCGATATCGCACGACGGGGAGGCCACGCGAGACTGGTCGGAAGACTGGTTTCCTTGGCCACCTCTGCTGATTGGTCAGACCTGGCAGATCCTGTCCTAGCCAAGGTGACGGCCAAGACGTCAGGAGACTGGCAGACGTCAATCACAGTCGGACGAGAATCGAGCGCCAGCGATGCCGCCAGAAGGGAGCGGTACTGGATTTCGTCGATCTAAGGGCCGAGCCGGGCTGACTTCTACGTCGCGCCAGCACGGTGGGTAGGGAACGAGATCATGAGACGGCACCAAGAGTTTCCGCTGCGAAACGGGGGAAAGCGGCCGATCAATCCCGACTCCGTGCAGCACAAGATCAAAGCCCAGTGGATTGAGCAGTGGCGGGGGCGCTGGGGATTATTCGGACTGTCGGACGACCGAACCATCGCGTGCACGTTCGGGACGTTATCCGGCTGGATCGACGGCAGCGACCCCGACGCCAACCTCAGTGCCTACTACCAGATCATTTCGGGACTTTGGCTCCCGCGGAGACGATCTTTGCGGGCGCAAGCTGCAGACTCTCGTGGTGCGCGGCGGGAGGTTGCACTCCACCTTTGCGGAGACGACCGGGTAGTGGGACCGATTCCGGTATTGCCGGCGGCCGTCGCGAAGCCCGACTCGATCGCAGCCATGGCGCCATGAGTCATCAAGCCACGTCCCGGTCGCCGCCATGCCCAGAAATGCACAACATGGCCACGAGCGACGCCACAGCAACGGTCACCTTCTGGTGCGGTCAATCCCACTTTGGCCGGCGGCACTGACCGGGCGCCCTCCGTGAGCGCCCACTCGCGGGCAAGCCATCGGTCGTCGTCGGTGGTCAGCCCGCTATAGCCAACAAACACCGACGGCAAGTGCCCTGGAACCAGGTCGAACCGCCATTGGCGGCAGCCGTATTAGCAGGTAACGAAGGCGCGGATGAGGCCTTTGGTGGAGCTGGATCACGGTAGGGCGCAGCGCCAAGTTCGTCCTCGCAAGACCTCACGGTGTAACTTCGACTCGCCTGTGCCATGGTAGCTGTTGATAGGAGTCAACATGCGTGAGGTTTTGCGTCGGTCGGTTCGGGCGATCCTGTGGGACGAACGCGATCAGCTGGTGTTGATTAAGAGGACAAAGCCCGGCCAAGCCCCATACTGGACCGCGCCCGGTGGCGGCCTTGAACCGACCGATGCATCCCTCGAGGCAGCCCTATGTCGTGAGCTGCGGGAAGAGTTGGGCGCAGAGGCAGAGCGGCTCAGCCAGGTGTTCTTGTTCAGCTCGCCGTCGGGCGAGGGGGTGTCCGTACAACACTTCGTCTCCTGCCGGCTCACACAGGTTGACGAGGGTGCGCGCACGGGCGCGGAGTTCACTGATCCGGGCCGTGGTGACTATGCCGTGGAGCGGGTGGCTGTCGACCGCCTTCCTGAGGTGGATCTAAGGCCTGAGGCCTTGAAGGATTTCATCATCGCAAACACTGACGCGTTGCTATCGGAGTTCAGCTAAAGCGGGCCAGATCCCTGCCGGTTCGAGCGCGAATCGGCGCGCGGCCTGGAATACCTCCGGGGGGCGGCTCGCTCCGGCGGTGATCGCTGCGACGGCGCCGATGAGCACTCGATGCGAGACGATCAAGGCGGCTCTTCCTTCGACTGGGTGTCCGAGGACCGTCGCGGCGGCCATCGCCCGTTTGTGAAGCGCTGAGAGGCTTTCTCCGCCGGCCAGGGTTGAGTCTGGGTGGCGGAGCCGGTTCGTGCGCCAGGTCCGGTACTCGGGCGGGTAGTCGTCAGGTCCTTTGCCGAGGACGCAGTCTGGGGCGCGCCACTCGGCGTACAGCGGGTTGGGAGCGGCGAGCGGCACGCCGAGCAGTGCGGCCAGGATCTCCGCGCTTATGGCGGCGCGCGGATGCGGGCTGGTCAACACGATTGCAGGCCGGACACCGCACTCACGAAGTGTGTGGGCGGTGGCGGCGATCTGTGCCGCGCCGCGCGCGGTGAGGGGCGTGTCGGGGCGGGCATGGGCGTGGGGGCGGGTGATTCCGTCGAGGCTGGTTCCGTGGCGGATCCAGAGGGTCGTCATGACAGGTGCCAGCCGCCGTCGGCGTTGATCGCTTGGCCGGTGATGAATCCCGCTTCCGAGGTGGCCAGGAAGGCGATGGCGGCGGCGACGTCCGAGGGTCGACCCCGTCGTTTGATGCACTGCCGGTCGAGCTGGCGCCGAACCATGGCCTCGTGATCGGGTACGACGCTGTGCTCTGCCGGGACCTCGATCGAGCCGGGCCGCACGGTGTTGACGGTGATGTTGTGGGGGCCGAGTTCGCGTGCGAGCGCGCGGACGAGTCCTTCCAGGCCGCTTTTCGCGGCGATGTAGCCGGCGAGGTCGACGCGCCCAAGCTGGGTCATGACTGAGGAGACAACGATGATTCGGCCGTAGTCGTTGGCGATGAGGGCTGGTGTGGCGGCGCGGATCGCGGCGGCGTGCGTGACGAGGTTGAGTTCGAGCTGGTCGCGTAGGACGTTGAGGTCCGTCCGGCTCCACGGGATGCGGGGGTACGCACCGGCGTTGCTGATCAGGACTGCGAGTTGGGTGGCGTGTTGCTCGATGGTGGCGCGGAGTGCGGTCTGGATGTCAGCAGCGGTCAGGTCACCGGTGACGGTGTGGGTCTGGGCGCCGTGGCGGCAAGCGGCTTTGACGACCGCGGCGAGGTTGGTGTCGTCGTAGCGGTGGGTCAGGACGAGATCGAAGTCGGCGGACAGCCGGGCGGCGATGGCCGCTCCGATTCCGGTGCCTGCTCCGGTGATGACGGCGATGGGGCGGCTCATAAGGGCGGCTCCGCTGGCGTCCGAGTGGTGAGTCCGAGGATCTGCTCCAGGTCGGCGTCGGGTGCGTAGAGGTCGGCGAGCAGGCCCAGCGACAGAGCAGCGTCGCGGGGTTCCAGGAGCTGTAGTGGGTATACGGCGAGGATCCGCATGGCGAGGTACGGGCGTATCCAGGTGAGTAGGTCGGTGGCGGCGGAGCGTGCGAGCGGCCGGGCGAGCGTCGTGAGGTATCGGGTGATGGCTTGCTGCCGGGCCGGCGATGGTTGGTGCTGGTAGTCGATGCCAACAGCCCGGTGGGAGAGTCTCTTGAGCCGTACGGTGGGTTCGACAGCTTCGGCGAGTGCCTTCCTGTGGTCGGCGTAGGCGTCGGTGTTGTAGCGAGGGACGAGCCAGGCGCCGTGCATTCTCTGGTACCAGAGGAAGCAGGCGATCTCGCCGGGGAGGGCGTTGAGGCCTGCGGTGGCGTAGTCGAACCAGACGGGCTGGTTGTCGACGTCGAGGCCGATGTTGAAGTCGGTGGGGTCGCCCTGGGTCATCGCGGCCCAGACCTGCTCGTCCGGGTGGAAGGCGTCGCGTAGCTCACCGAGGAGGGCAGGAAGGTCGAGCCGTCGGGGCTGTCCGTTGACCATGAGGGTGGTCTCCCGCAGCTCAGAGGGCCGGAGACCGTCGGCGTCGGTCAGTTTGAGCACGATCGGGTTGTGGCCGTAGTAGTGGTCCAGCCTGCCGCCAGGCTGGGCCCGGTCGCGGTAGAGCTTGCTGTTGGCGCGTGAGGCGGGGACTCGGCAGATGGTCGCGTCGATGGTTCGGCGGTAGTGGTGGAGCATCGCGCTGAGCCCACGGTCGAGGTTGGCCGCGCTGCCGAGGCCGGTGGACGTGAGGGCGTCGAGGAGCAGGCCGGTGTCGGGAAGATCGGGTTGGTGGCGGTCGTAGAGGGTGAGGGCCCAGTGCCCGATGCGGTGCTGGGAATGCAGCTTCGGTAGCCGGTAGTGGTGGCGGATTCGGTGGTGCCCGGCGACTTCGGCCGCAGCCTCCACGGGGTTCGGGTTCACCTTGACGAAGAGGCGGTGTGCGCCGATGTCGAGGTGGAAGGTGCGGTTCATGGTGAAGCGGCGGTAGCGGCCGACTCGGATCATCCTTGCCACCAGCCCGCGCACTGCCCGGCGAAGTCGGCTATGACCTTGGCGGGGATGGCGCGAAGGTCGCTCGCGGTGGACCAGAGAGTGTCGTCGTAGCGGTCTCGCATGGGACATGCGTCGGCGACCGACATCAGGTGCGAGAACGGGGTGGCCACCGCGTGGTGGCCTGCTGATCCGGTGATCCACTTGGCGTAGCCGTGCCGTCCGTAGAGGCCGACCACCTGCGGCTGGGTGCCGTCCCCTCGGATGGTCAGCGCGGCGAGATGGGTCAGGCCGGTGTCGTTGCCGATGACCAGTTCGGCGGCGGCGAACAGATCAATGCACTCGACCGCCGTTGGTCCATGAAGTACCTCGATCTGCCCGACGGATGCCGGTGGCTGGTGGCCCGGTGGTGTCACCAGGCTGAAGCGCCAGGCGCCCGAGTGGCGGGCCGACAGGTGGTCGGCGAGCGCGCCGAAGTTGTCGATGCCGTAGTCCTTACGGTCGGGGCGACTCGTCGTGGCCACGAAGATCACGTGGAGTGGCTTCGGCGCTGCGACCGACGACCGGAACCTGGGGGACGGGTCAGCGGATGCGGGAAGCCTGACGCCGAGGGCTTGCTCAACGTCGAGGTAGTAGCGCATCGGCAGCGCAGCATGGACCTCGACAATGTCGGCGTCGATGAGGTCGAGCAGCGTTGGAGGCGATTCCGGTACCGCGTCGAACTGCAAGGCGTCTTCGTTGCCGAGCGTGCCCAGTTGGTGCCCGTCGCCGCCCGTGACCGTGACTGGAAGGGTGCACCGGGCGATCAGGTCCGCCCGGCTGCCGGCGTACTCCAGGGTTTCAAACTGAGCGTATGTGGCGTCGTGAAGTGCCTGTGCCATGGCGAGGCCGAGCAGCAGGTCGCCGAGTCCGCGAGAGCCGAAGTCGACGCGCCACCCGGTCTCACGAACCGCGTCGAGGCGTGCCAGCCGGGGTAGGGTTTCTCCGTTGGCCCGGCGATACGGCAGAAGCCGGCCGAGCGGCGCCTGTTCACGTCGGACGACGTAGCGTCCGCCGCGGTGGCACACCGGCCCATCGACGAGGGTCACAGCGTTGTCAGTACGCACAGCGGGACCCCATTGCGGTCGAGTAGCTGCCGGCCCTCGCCAGCGGTGTCTTCGACGAGGCAGAGCGCGCCGGTGATGTCGGCGCCGGCCGCGCGAAGCGCCTCGACGAGATTAGCCAGAGTGAGCCCGGTGGTGATCTCGTCGTCCACGATGAGGACGCGTAGTCCTTCGAAGTCGCCGTAGGCGAAGACCTCAAGACGCCGGGCATGCGGCTCGTGGAACACGAGCTTCCCGGGTAGGTCGAGATTGACTTTCCAGGCGAGCCGATACTGGCTACCACTGGCCCAGGCCACCGCGATCGTCGGCACGATGCCGCCGGCATCAAGGCCCAGGAGAAGATCGTGCGGCCGGTACGCCGGGTGCTCGCACCATCGCTTCCACAAGCTGCTCCCCGTCGCAAGCACCTGTTCCGCGGCCACGTCGGTGCGGATGCCATCAAGGCCGTGGACGACCCGGATCGGACGAGTGGTGTCTCCCACCCCGAGCCGGGTCACCCGATCGGCGTGCAGAACCTCGTCAAAGGCGGTGGTCATCGAAAATCTGATCCTTCCGTCTGGGGCGTGTTGGACGCGACCAAGCAGGCGAGCACGTCGTGGTAGGCGAGGATTTTGGCGGCGGCTCCGCGAACCCGATGGGAGAGGATCTCGTCCTGTCGCCACCGGTCGCCACTGACCTCGGCCACCCCCGGGAGGTCGACGTCGGCGTCCGGATGGCTGGTGGTGAAGGCGAGACGGACCTCCTCGCTGGCGTCGAGGTTCACCCCATCGGCGCGCAGAATGATCTTCATGATCAGCACGACGTGCTTGTAGACCGCGCGGACATCGGGCTCGGGGTTCGCGGCGAGTCGCCGCAGCACCATCGCCACGAGCGGCAGCTCGCTGCGTGAGGCGCGGTCGTCGGCTGGTGCGTCGAAGGCGTTGAGTACGAGGTCGCTTCGGCGGTAGAGCAGGCCGCAGCCATCGCGGGCTATCTGCCGCACCGCGTGCAGTACCCGGGGTGGGACCAACCCGGCGAGCATCTCCCGGGTGGTGAACGACGACAGTGCGATCTTCTCCCCCGCCGGTCCGCTCCGGGGCACACGCCGGGTCTGAAGCCAGTGCAGCGGCAGCGTGTCGCGTACGACAAGGAGGTCGATGTCGCTCCATCCCGGTTGCCAGCCCTGATGGGCGAGGCTCCCCGTGGCGGCGACGAGCGCGGTCTCAGAATCGGTCAGCCTGGCGACGCAGTCCGCGAGAACCGCTTGCAGGGCCTCAGGTATGGCCGTGTCCGCATGCGGCGGAACCTTGGCCCCGGACCTGCGGTGAACAACTTCCGTAACCGCCCTCTTCAGCGCGGCCAGGCTGCGGCCGTTGTCGATGACCGTGTCGGCGATCGACGCGATGCGGTCTCCACCCCGGCTTCGCTTGATCGCGTCGCGGGCGGAGAGCGACTCCATGGCCTCGGTGGCGCGCTGCGCGCGGAGCCCGTCCGGAAGGCGGAGGAACATAATCTCGCAGCGCTCCCCCCAGATCCTGCGGAGATGTGCTGTGGCGTCGAAGCGGTGCGCGCTCTCCAGGCTGATCCGGTGCGAGCCCGGGTTCAGCGCGGCGAATCGAAGGATCTCCTCCGTGAGCATCTGCGCCTGGGTCAGCTCGTCCCATTCGCGATACGGATCGGCCACCCCGAGCCGATCGGCGGCAAGCTGCATGAGGTAGCCGATCTTCAGCCGGGTGGCTGTGTGCTCCGTGCGCAGCAACTCGCCGACCGTGCTCTTGCCGCTCTCCGACATACCAGCGAGCACCCACAGGTGCTGGATCCGGTCTGGCGGCAGCGGAACGACGGGCACGTCGAGTTGCGTCAGGACCTGGCGGATCTCGCGCTGCACGTCGAGGAGTGGGCGGTGCCCACGCACCACGGTGGCCTCGTACTCCCCGCCATCGACTTGAAGGGCGATCGCCTCGGCCAGTCGCCGCTGATACTCGACGTAGCGTTCGGTGGTCGGTACAGGCTCGCGTGCCACGGCATGGTGCGCCTCGGCTACCGGCTGGTCGCTGTGGCGCAGCAGCAGGTGCAGCTCACGGCGCGGCGCGGGGGCATAGCGGCGTGCTCTGGCCTCAACGTGGGCGAGCGCCTCGGCGGTGGATGTGCCATCCTTGACCGCCGCTGTCGCCGCGCAGGTCGCCACAAGCATCGGCCAACCGCGGTCCTCCAACGCCAAGGAGCCGCCGCCGGCACACCGTGCGGCGTGGGAACTGAAGACGAGGTCGATGTGTTCGTCGGTGGTGCTGTCGACGAACCACCACTGACTGAAGTCTCGTCGCGACACCTCGGCCCATCGCCGGTCCCACCGATCGACTGTCCCGGTGAACTCGACATCCGGCATCGCCGACGCCAACCAGCGGGCGTTCGTGGTCTTTCCGACGTTGTCAGCACCGTTGAGGGTGACGGCGGTCCTCATCGCGGCTCCCGATAGCTCTTGAGCGTGCGCCATTGAGGAATGCGGCGGCGACCTTCATGGATGTCGAGCACAAGGGTGTCGAAAGCTTCGGTGAGTTCGGTGTACTGCTGGAGCGCCACCGAGGGATCGACTTCGCTCGGGCCCAACTGGGCGGTCTCCGAGAATCGCCTCCACCGAACCCACGCGATGGCCAAGCGGTCGACCACGGAGCCGATCGTCTCGGTGTGCAACGGTGCCCCGCCCGGCGGCCGAATCACCTGCTCAACCCAAGAGTCGATCTCCCCGATGAGAGCCACCCGAGTGGCGTTGAGACGGTCGATCGATCTCTTGGCAGCAGCCACCACGTGGTCGTCAGCGGCCGGATCGCGGGAAATCGTCTCCGCTGCCCATTGTTCGCCGTGGTGCGAGGCGAGCCGGGACGCCGCGTGAAGGGGCACCGTCCAAACCTCTGGCAGAACCCGCGGACGGCCGCCAAACGTACTGATGATCAGGTCTGAGCTGGGCAGCGGTGTACCAGACTGCTGGTTAGGGATGAGTGGTGGGTCACCGACGGAACGGAGGGGCATTGGGTGGGCCTCCTTTGATCCTTCGCAGGTCTTGCTACGGGGCGCGGTCGGTGCCGAGGGCGGTGGTCGGCTCTCACCGTGCTCGTGGCGGTGACCCTTGGTGGCGCAGTCCTGTCGGATGCGGGTGAGGTGGTAGGTCATGCGGGCGGTGGTGGGGTTTCCGGGGTGCTCACGGCGCTGCGTGGCGATGGTGTCGGCGAGGAGGTCCTGGGCGGCTTGGCAGTGGCCGAGGTCGTGCAGGACGAGGGCTGTTGTGGCGTGAACGGCGAGGGTTCGGTGGCCGCGTGGGCCGTCGCTGCTCGCGAAGTGCTCGCCGAGCTGCCGATAAAGGTGGTACGCGCGCTGATGGTGACCGGCACTGCGGTGAGCGGCGGCGAACAGGTGCAGGGCGTGCAGACTGCGCCGGTGCGTGGGGCCGTAAAGGTGGTTGGCGCTGTGGTGGGCGTACCCGGCCCAGCGAATGGCGGCATCGAGCTCACCGATCCGCAGGTGCAGTGCGGCAAGAAGAGTGCCGGCTTCGGCATGCACCGCATGGGGTGCGGCGGTCGCGGGGTCGATGCCAGTGAGGCTGCCGTGCAGGAGTTGCCGGGCACGTAGGGGATCGCGGGCGGCGAGGTCGCGGGCAGCGGCGACACGCTTCGCGCGTTCGGTCTCCCGGCGGTCTGGGCTGGCCAACGGTGCCGCGCGCCAGGTCAGAGTCATATCGTGAGCGGCGGCGCCGACGGTGACGCAGGTCAGGATGCGGTGAGCGTGCATGGCGGCCAGGTGTGGGCGTGCCGGTGTCCCTGCGGGGAGAGGGATGATCCGTGGCGCGTGTCGCAGGATCGCTCGACCGACATGATCGGCGATGACGACGGCGTCGAGTGGCTTGGGCCAGCAGTCGTTTCCGCAGAGGTACGCCGGTGCCGCGGCGGCCGTCTCAGCCAGAGCCACCGCTTGATGGCAGAACTTGCAGCGCAGGAGTCCGGGGACCAGGTAGTCGTGCCGCGGTCCGGTGCCGTCCGCCCCTCGGTCCGCCTGCTGCGCCTGCGGAGCCGTGGCCTTGGTGACCCATTTCTGCACGATGCGGGGATCGAGGTCCATCTGGCGGGCGACAGTGGTGACGGCGCCGTAGGCCTTGACGATGCGGGCGTCGGCGACGCGCTGGACGACAGCGTCAACGAGGTCGGGCGGGTATCTGCTAGGGAAGGCCATGATCTGTCCTATGGGGGTGGACGGGCTAGGCGTGCTGGTCATGCCAGCGGTCACCGATCGAGCGCGCGGAGTTGGTCGGCATGGTTCTGCTGGCGTGGTGTGGGTTGCGGCGCATGGGGTGCAGGCTCGGCCCGTTCGGCACGGTGAGGGGCGGGCGAAGCTTGTACCCGTAGCGGGTGAGCAGGCGTTCCGCTTCGGCGGGGACGGTGGTCCAGGAGGGCAGGTCGATGCGGTCGATGCGGGCGCGGTGATGGCTGAGCAGGGCGCTGCCGCAGCCGGTCTTCTGCCGCGTTGGGGATACGGCGAGCAGCGCCAGGTGGTAGTGCGGTTCGGTGGGCTGCTGCTGTGCGATCAGGCCCTCAAGGGCGGTGAAGCGCTCAGCGTGTGCTCCGGCGGCCTCCACGAGGCGGGTCGGGTAGTTGGCCGGTGGTGGGATCGGTCGGTAGCGGTGAAAGCCGACGATGGCGGCGGTGAGGTGTACGTCGCCGAAGACCATCGCGTGCTCCACCCACACCGCGACGACGTCGGTCAGCACCCGGCGGCGCTGCGCCGCGTCCGGTACCAGCCAGCCGGCGAGCGGGCTGGGGTGCAGCGTGTCGGTGATCAACGCGGCGACGGTCTGTCTGTCCAGCGAGCTGCGCGGATACGAATGCTGGAGTCCACGGTGTTGTCGTCCCTCTCGGCGGATTATCGGTAGGTGGCGGTGGCGAGGTCACCGATCGCGGCGTCGACGGCGGCGGTGATTTCCCGGACGGGGCGGTGGTGCTGGGCGGCGATGGTCTTCAGATGGGCGGTGAGGGTGGCGGTGTCGTCGTCGAGGTAGAGGTGGTCGGCGAGGCCGAGGACGGCGACGAGTCCGGCGAGGGCGGCGGTGTGGTTGTCCGGTTGTTCGCGGCCGGCGGCGAGGTAGCGCAGGCGGGCGCGGGCGATGACGGCCCATTTGGTGTCGGTGGCGAGGTAGGCGTCGGCGCGGACCAGGCCGCCGAGGCGGCGGCGGGCGGTGTGGCGCAGGATCCCAGCGGCGACGAGTCCGGCGCGGGTGCGCTCATACAGGTCGTCGGCGAAGCTACGCAGAAATGCCTTCACCGTCGGAGTCGCACGGGAGTAGCGGATCGCGGCGAGGGCAGTGTCGGCAATCAGGTCACCGACCGGCTGGTCGGAGTTCAGGCGTAGCCACCAGTCCGCAGCCGGATGCTCGGCGTAGGAGTCGAGGGTGATCCGTCCGGCGAGGAACAGGTCGATCAGCACTGCGCCGGCCATGCCGAGGGCCAGGGCTTGGCGGTGCAGGTGCGACTGGCCGGTGTCGTCGTGGTGCCCGAGCAGGAACAGCTCGTCGCGCAGCGACAGGTGGGGTATCGACGCGGTCATCCCAGGCCCCTATCCCTGCACGGCGGCAAGGGCCCGCAGCCGGGCGTGCGCGTCGCGGTAGGCAGCCTGCCGCTGCGGGAGCACGGCTTTGTCGATGGCCGCCAGAACGGTGTAGTTGGGGTCGCAGACGTTGCCGATGGGCGCTCGCCCGGCCTGCGAGATGAGCTGATAGGCATCCAGCGTGTGCAGGCCGCACAGGTCGACGGTCCAGCCGGTGAGGTCCTGGTGGGCCATGCGGTAGGCGTCCTCCAGCGGGCGGGCGCAGCCGACCGACATGATCGCCGTGTCGGTTTCCAGACGCGGCCAGGCGGTGTCGGTACCCTTGATGACCTCGACGGCGAGGGTGGTGACGGTGGCGATCTCCACGCCGACACCGCAGACTTCGCCGTGGCCTTGGCGGGCGTGTCCGTCGCCGAGGGCGAGCATCGCCCCGTGCATGTTCACTCCGAGATACAGGGTGGTCCCGGCGCGCAGTTCCGGGGTGTCGAGGTTCCCGCCGTAGTAGTCCGGGACGATCGTGGACCGGGACTCCATGCCACCTGGGGCGACGCCGATGGTGCCGATCATCGGATCCAGCGGCAGCTCGACCATGTGGTCACTGGCGGTGGCCCGGTACCGGACGACGCCCGCGTGCCCGTCGATGTCGTACACCCACACCCGCTCGTCCAGCGGCGGCTGCAGGGTGGCGGTGTGCGAGGTCGACGTGAGTGCCCCGAAGTAGGGGAACGTCGCCGACACACCCCAGTCGCGGGCCGGCTCGATCGACACGAGGTGCACGGCGAGGGTGTCGCCGGGCTCGGCGTCCTCGACGAAGAACGGCCCCGACACCGGGTTCAGGTAAGGCATCTGACACACCTGCGACGGCAGGTCCGCACGCCCCCGCACCAGGCCGCCGAAGCAGTCCTCGGTGTGCACGGCGAACAGGTCGCCGGAGCGGACGTGGGCCACCGGCAGGCGTCCACCGAAGGTGTAGGCCAACTCGTCGCGGGCGGGACGGTAGGTGAAGTGACTCATCGCGATCACACCCGCTCCATGTCACGCCCGACGGTCTGGGTGGGGGCCAGGCCGGACAACACCGGCCGGCGGCCGGTCAGGTACAGGCCGGCCAGGACCAGCACGCCGAGGCCTAGCCAGGCCAGGCCGAGGCGCTGGGCGGCGATGTTGGCGTTCACCACCACGTAGGCGAGGATCACGAACCCAATTCCGGGCATGAGCAGGTGCGCGAACCAGTTGCCGCTGCGACGGCGGATCAGGTGGTGAACGACCACGGAGACGTGCAGGACCAGGAACGCCACCATCGCCCCGAAGTTGATCAGCGACGACAACAGCGTGATGCCATCCGCCCGGGTCGCCATGTACAAGCCCAGGGCGAGGGACACGACGCCGGTGAGCAAGGTCGCGTTGATCGGCACGCTGCGGCGCACCGACACCTTCGCCAGGAACGCGGGGAGTTGCCGGTCGCGGGCCATCGCGTACAGCAGCCGAGACGTGGCGACCTGCGCGACCATCGAGTTCGGCAGCCCCCACGCGATCGCCGTCGCCACCGCGCACACCGTCGCCAGCCAGCCTCCGCCGGCCACCGCGGCGGCGTCGTAGAAGGCGGTGCCGTTCACGTCGCCCTCGGCCAGCAGCCCGCCGGGGTTGGGCACGAGCATCGCCGCCAACCACGTCTGCGTGATGAACAACACCCCGGCCAGGACGAGCACGGCCGCCATCGCCCGGCCGATCTGCCGGGCGCCGTCACGGGTCTCCTCCGCCAGCATGGAGATGCCGTCGAAGCCGAGGAATGACAGCACCGCGATCGACACCGCGCCCGCGACGAGGGACCAGGTGAAGGTGTCGGCGTTGTAGAACGCGTCCCAGCTGAGCCGGCCCTTACCGGAGGCGAGGGCCCAGCCGGCGACCGCTAGGAACACCGCCAAAACGATCAGCTCACCGACGAGCATCACCCGGGTCACCACCGCCGTCATGCGGATGCCGACCGAGTTGACGATCGTGTTGACCGCGACGAACCCGAGCAGCCACAGCCACACCGGCACCGCGGGCACGGTGGAGTGCATCGCCACCGACGCCACCAGGTACAGCAGACCCGGCACGAGGACGTAGTCGAGGAGGATTACCCAGCCGGCGAGGAACCCGACCGGCGGGCTGATACCCCGACCGGCGTAGTTGTAGACGCTGCCTGACATGGGGAACGCCTTGACCATCTGCGCGTACGAGAACGCGGTGAACACCAGCGCCACCACACCGATGGCGTAGGCGAGGGCCACCATGCCACCGGAGCCGACGTAGACGCTGCCGAAGATCGCCATGGGCGCGATCGGCACCATGTACACAAGGCCGTAGGCCAGGAGGTCCCGAAACCGGAGCTGGCGGCTGAGTTCCTGCTGATAGCCGTAGCGGGCCAGGTCGTTCGAGGTTGTCATCGGTAATCCTCACGAGGATGAGAAGCGCGAGCAGGGTGCGGAGAGACGCCTGCCGTGTGGTCGTCAACGACCCGACGGGGAGGGGCATCCGCGGTTGGCGTTGCTGTGGCAGCCACTTCATTCATCACCAACGGTGGCTACATCCGGACCGACGGTGATCCGGCTCGGCAAGCTTGCCAGCTCATCCATGTGAATGGATCCCCAGTGGTGGTGAGATTTCCCCCCACCCGTGCGCGTCCCCGACCTGCACAAACCTTGATCAATTAGTTGCTGCCTCCTCACCCCTGGGCCGGTGGCCTCGTCGCGCCCCGTACCGATTCCGATGAGAGGGGCGATACCGTGCGACAGGAGGCCGTACGTAGGAGGTGACCGCGATGGCGAGGACGACGGGCACCAAGGCGCAGCGTGATCACGTACGCCAGACACTGGCCGGTTTCGGAGCGACACCCACAGCCATCGCGGGCGAGCTGCAGCGCCGCTTCGGGCTGCGCCCCCGGGATGCCTTCCGCCAGGCCCATGGTTGGACCCAGGACGCGGTAGCCGAGCGGCTGAACGCCAAAGGAAACGGTTCGGCGACGTTCACCGGGGCGCGGATCAGCGACTACGAGCGGTGGCCCTTCGGGGGTCGTCGGCCCACCTTGGGCGCCTTGAACGCACTGGCGCAGGTCTTCGGTACCGAACCGAGCAGTCTGGTCGACCTCGACGACCTGACCGCTATGCCGGAAGCAGACCGAGTGGTGCTGAGCGGCAGGAGCGTCGCCCCGATGCCGGCACCATCGGTCGCATCCTCAGCACCGCCTGGCGCGACGGCTGAGCCGCTGCGGTGGGACCTGGGCGCTCTGCAGGACGAGACGGAACTGGTGATAGCGATGGCAGAACGCACGGCGAGCTTCGGCGCATGGGCGCAAGCCTCCAACGTCGGGCCCTTCACCCTCGACGATGTCGCCGCCTCCACCCGCAGGATCGCCGTCGACTACCTGACCGAGCCGCCCGTCGTCGTCTACGCGCGGGCCGGGCTCCTGGCCGACCGCGTATTCCGCCTTCTGCAGACCGGGCGTCAGAACCCTGATCAGTCTCGGGAGCTCTACACCTGGGCGGGCTACCTCTGCACACTGCTCGCCTGGATGGCCGGCGATCTCGGCCACCCGGCGGCGGCCGAGTCCCAGGCACGCACCGCCTGGATGTGCGCCGAGACCGTCCGCGACAACACCCTCCGCGCCTGGGTTCTCTCCACGATCAGTAAGACCCACCTGTGGGAGCGGCGGTTCGAAGACGCGGCCAACGCCGCCGTGCGCGGCTACGGCCATGCCGCCGAAGGCAGCGCGGCGGTCATGCTGGCGTGCCAGGAAGCGGACGCGTGGGCGGAGATCGGCGCCGTCGAGCCGGCACGGGCAGCACTGCAACGGGCCGAGGAGGCCCGCCAACAGGCAAGCCGCGACCCGGTGGGGGGCCTTCTGGCCTGCGGCACGGTACGCCAACACAACTACGCTGGATCAGTGCTGCTCCGCATCGGCGAGGCCGCCAACGCCATCGAACATGCCGAGCACGCCCTGACGGAAGCCGCCGCGGATCCCTCGATCGCCTACGGCACGCTCGCCCAGATCCGCATCTGGGCCGCCGCAGCACATCTCAAAGCCGGCAGCCTCGACGGCGCGGTCTCGGTCCTGTCGCCGGTGCTCGCTCTGCCACCCGAACAGCGGCTCGACCCGCTGGTGCACCGCCTGCGTGGCGTCGGGCGCAACATCGCCGGCAATCCGTCACTGCGCGCGAGCATTGAGGCCCGCAATGTCCAAGCAGCCATCACCGAGTTCTGCGCCACCGGCGCCGCCCGGCAACTTCCCTGAACCTGGAGAACCCATGGCAGTCCCGCACGCCACCGATATCCGTGATCACTGGTACTGGCGACCGGGTTGGGGCATCGGCTCCCGCTTCTACACCTGGCACATCACCTTTGACGGACAGCCCGAGGTCGAGAAGCTCGCTGACCAGTACCGGTCCCTGCTGTCCTCGCAGCCCAGCCTCGACGTCATTCCGAACCGATGGCTTCACCTCACGATGCAGGGCATCGGCTTCGTCCAGGACGTCGCCACCGACGACGTCGACGCCATGGTGGCCGCCGCCAGTGACCGCTGCTCGCGCCTGTCACCCTTCAAGCTCACCATCGGCACCCCCCACGTCGATCCTGAGTCCATCCAGATCGCTGTCGACCCGATCGAGCCCGTGCGGCAACTCCGCGCCGCCATCCGTGCCGCCATCGCCGACGTCTGGGGCCAGGACCGCGTACCCGAGGCCGCCGACCCCTACAACCCTCACCTCAGCCTTGCCTACACCAACACCGACGGTCCCGCGGCGCCGCTCATCGAGGCACTCTCCTCCGCTCCGAAGATCAGCGCGGATGCCCTGATCACCTCGTGCCAGCTCATCGTCCTCAACCGGGACGAGGGCATGTACGTGTGGGAACCGTACGCCACCGTAGAACTCGGATCCTGAATCCTGTTGCTGACATCCGCCAGGCGACCGCCGATACTGGCTTGCGGACGCGTTGCCGCATGGGCGCGGTAGTCATGCACTCTGCGATGGCAAAGCTGGGATAGCCAGGACCGTCACGCCAATGCCGTCGCCGTAGAGCCGGCCGAGCGACCCGGCGGCAACCGATGTCGCCGGATGGCGAACGAAGACCTGGCATCCGCTCGCCCAGAATGACAATTATGGCTACATCGACGAGCAGCCCCTGCCTACAGCAAGGTGAGGTATCGCGCGGCGGCTAAGGTGTTGAGCTCGGCGCTCTTGGGCAGAAATTGACGTCGGCGCGGAAGGCCCAGTTCGGGTGGGTTGCCGGATTCGTTGTACTGGCACGTGGCCAGTCGGCGCTCCCGTGCGTCGGTTAGCAGGTCTGGCGCGTGATCGGCGTGGTGTGGCGGCCTGAGTGCGGGTAACTGACCCAGCGGACCAGGTGTAGCACGTGGCGTCGGGCCCAGGCGCGCAGGAGCTGGATGACCGAGGGGCGGCCGTCGGGGTCGAGCATCCGCCTATTCCGGATGCCTCCCGTGAAGCCACTCTCGCTGTCTGTGCCCACGGCTGACCCGCGAGCAGGTGGCGTCGACTAGCAACATGACATCTTGGCGTGCACCGCGTCCCATTTGCCGACACCGGAGCCGGCGTCCTGTCCGGCTCCTCGAGGGCCTGCTTCTCGAAGGACTACCGGGCGCTGCGGACCGGGAGCGAGGGGACGCGGCGGTAGCTGAGAGGGCGCAGATGCTTCACCGGGATTAGCCGAGTCTCGCCGACCCGCGCCGATCTTTAACGCTCCCTGTCCTCCGTGATACGTTCTTGCCGCGTCTGACGAGGGCGTGAGCGACAGCCCATCTGCGCCCTGTGGAGCCGAATGATGAACGAGCACGAGCCCTGGGTGTCGGTGGAGGAGGTTGCGAAGCACCTTGGCATTGCCAAGGACACGGTCTACCGCTGGATCGAGTCGAAGTCCCTGCCTGCGTGCCGGGTGGGCCGGTTGTGGAAGTTCAAGCTCTCGCAGGTCGATGCTTGGATTGAGGCGGGTGGAGCGGCCGACTCGGACAACGAGAAGGTCGAGCCATGAGCATGTTCGATGTCGAGAACCTACCGACAGGGAGTGAACGAGCGCCGATTCCGATGTCGGACATCGACGCGGCGCTCACCTCCCAGCTCGTGGTGGCGTGGGCGGGCGAGACGGGGGAAGAACGCGGGCTTGGTTGGTGGCGCTCCGACCTCGTTTCCGAGTACGGGGGCGAGGATCTGTTCCGCCGGCTGTTGCCGGGCACCTGGCGCTGGGCTGTGCTTCAGGGCGCGAGAGAGGCTGCCCGACGGATGGACGCGGACTTGCGGCGCCAGGACCACGACCCTGACCGAATCGTCTCGCTCTTCAGTCTGGGTTTCGAGCTGGACGAGCGTATCGAGGAGCGCTTCCAGGATCTGAAGCGTTCGGGCCGCGCGCCGGACGAGGCGCTACCGGGCCTAGCGGTTGTCAGTGACGGCTGGTGCCGGGATCAATTCTGGGACTGGGTCGTCGGCCACGGTGATGCTGATGCGGCGGCTTCACCGGTCGGACGGCGACTCAAGGGGAACCCTCCGACCGCCTTGGATCAACGGGTGCGGAAGCTCGTCGCGGGGCTCGCCCCAGCGGCCGATACCTACCCGCTTCCCCACTACAGGAGAGCATCATGACGGGCCGCCCACGAGAGGCGACGGAACTGCACACGCGCCTCTCCAAGTGTGCCCTCGAGCTCGATGACTCGCGAGCCTTCTGGGCGCACGCCGACGAGACCACCAACGTGAACGCCCAGCGGGCCTTCGACGAGTACTGGTTTGGCGCTAGGAGTCTGGCGCGCGTCGAGGTGCTTCTCACCAACATGCGTGCCCGATTCAGTGCGTTTCCGTCGGCGCTCGCCGTGCTCCACAGCTGGCAACACATGTCGCCGGACACGCGCAGAGCCATCTGCCACTGGCACCTGCAACTCACCGATCCTTTCTATCGGCGATTCACGGGAGCGTATCTGAACGAGCGTCGCTCTGGGCCTCGGCCCGAGGTGACTCGCGATCTCGTCGTCGCCTGGGTCGGAGAGCAAGGGCCCGGCCGTTGGACGATGTCGATGCGAATCCAGTTCGCCAGCAAGTTGCTCTCCGCGGCGTACTCGGCTGGTTTGGTCGCCTCGAACCGCGACCCTCGCCCGGTCGGTCTGCCGCGTGTGCCGGACGAAGCGCTCGAGTACCTCATGTACTTGCTGCGTGAAACGGAGTTCGAGGGAAGTCTCCTCGATAACCCGTACACGAGTTCGGTCGGCTTGGAGGGCGCCATCCTTGAGGAGCGCTTGCGCGGGCTCCCTGGGCTCGCTTTCAGGCGGCAGGGTGACCTCATCGACTTCGGCTGGAGGCAGCGCGACTTGCGGATGTGGGCCGACGTCAACCTCCGCAGTGACGAGTCGAGCCTGGCTGGAGCTGCACTGTGACTCTTCCCCTGTTCCAACAGACTCCTCTACAAGAGGCGTTCGCCGCGCTGCGGCGAGATCTCATCCATGAGGACGGCCCGCGTATCAGCACGATGCGCAACTATCGCTTCGCGATCATGCAGTACGACCCGCCCGATGAGTTCAAGCTCCGTGGCGAAGTGCAGCGCTTGACCGCAGACCTCGTGGCGAACGGCTGGATGGTCATTTCGATCAGCCTTGAGAAGCTTCTTCTCGACCGTGTCAGAGCGCAGGGCTTGGAGTGGGTCGACCGTGTCGTGCAGATGGAAGAGCGCATGGCCGGGATCGAACCGGAGCGCGGGTTGAACTACCTGAAGTCGAAGCTTTCGCCGCTCATCGAAGGGCCGGACGGGATCGCGGCGGACTGCAGCCGCCTGATCTGCGAGTACGCCGACAAGCACCCGGACACCGTTGACCGGACGGTGGCCCTCATCGGGCGCGCGGGCGCGCTGTATCCCTTCATTCGATCATCAGCCCTTCTTCGTCACCTCGACGGCAGGACGCGAAATGTGCCGGTGGTCCTGCTCTATCCCGGCGAGCGGCGAGGCCCGACAGGGCTTTCGTTCATGGGCATTCTCAATCCGGACAACGACTACCGGCCTCGGATCTATCCATGAGGGACGACATGCTGATTCGCGACCTCTTTCTCTCTGACGTCACGCGGGATATCCCGCCGGTCGTGTATTTCCACGAGCAGGGCGCGGACAAGCTCGATGCCGAGGTTTCCGAGTACATCATCACCGGCGGCTGGCCCGAGGACCACCCGAACCATCGTCGTGTGCCGAGCGGCATCCACGAGCAGTACGTTCGGCTGCTCACGAACATCGCTGCGGAGCTCGATAAGGCAGGTGGGCCCGAACTCCCCAACGCCTGGATCTCAGGTTTCTACGGCTCCGGTAAGTCGAGCTTCGCCAAGCTACTCGGGCTCTCCCTCGATGGGGCCGCGTTGCCGGACGGAGGCTCGCTCGCGGAGGCGTGGCTTCAGCGGGATACGTCGCCGAAGTCTGCCGAGCTCCGCGAGGCGTGGCGTGTTCTTCGCCAGAAGATCGATCCGCTGGCCGTCGTGTTCGACATCGGAGGCATCGCGCGAGACAACGAGCACATCCACGCCGCAACCGTTCGGCAGGTCCAGCGACGGCTCGACTACTGCAGCACCGAGCCCCTCGTGGCGGACTTCGAGCTGCGCCTCGAGCGCGACGGCGAGTGGGCTCGCTTCGAGAAGACGGCCCAGGAGACACTCGGCACGCCGTGGGCCGGCGTTAAGGACAAGGCGTTGGCCGAGGAGGACTTCTCGCTCGTCATGAGCGTGATGTATCCCAACCGGTATACCGACCCCATGAGCTGGTTCACCAGCCGCGGCGGCACCCATGCGCGCTCCGATTCGCCCGAGGAGGCCGTCGCGGCCATCCGCGACATGCTCCAGTTCCGCCGCCCGCGCGCGACGCTGTTCCTCGTTGTCGACGAGGTCTCCCAATACGTTCTATCCAACAAAGACCGCGTGGACCGACTGCGCGCCTTCGCGACCGCCATCGGCTCCACGCTCCGCGGCAAAGCCTGGCTGCTGGCGCTCGGGCAGCAGAAGCTCGACGAGGAGGCGGACGACTCCTTCCTGGTGTGGGCGAAAGACCGCTTCCCTCCAAAACTCCGCGTGCATCTGGCGGCCACGAACATCCGCGACGTCGTCCATAAGCGACTCCTGCAGAAGCGGCCCGACGCCGAGGGACAGCTACGCGCGCTCTTCGAGAGCCACCGGCCCGACCTCAAGCTGTACGCCTACGGTTGTGAGGCGGTGACCCCTGAGGAGTTCGTCGAGGTCTACCCGATGCTCCCCGGGCAGATCGACCTGATTCTGCAGATCACCAGCGCCCTGCGCACACGCTCGGCCCGGGCCCAGGGCGATGACCAGGCCATCCGCGGTCTGCTCCAGCTTCTCGGTGAGCTGTTCCGCGACGAGAAGCTCGCCGAACAGCCGGTGGGCGCGCTCGTGACCCTCGACCGGATCTACGAAGTTCAGCACACCGCGCTCGACTCCGACGTGCAAGCGTCGATGGCCCGCGTGCTGAGCCAGTGCACCGATGATGCGGACGGGCTCATGGTGCGCGCGGCCAAGGCGGTGGCACTGCTCGAGCTCATTCAGGACACCCGGGCCACCGATGCGAAACTCGTGGCCCAGTGCCTCTACGACCGAGTCGACCGCGGCAACCATGTGGCTGCCGTGACCGAGGCGCTCGAGGAGCTGCGCCGCAGGAACCTGCTCGGCTACTCGGAGAAGCACGGCTACAAGGTCCAGTCCTCAGCCGGCGAAGAGTGGGAGCGTGAGCGCCGCGACATCGGCGTCGCGCGCGAGGCCATCAGCGAGATCGTGCAGGACGCGCTCACCTTTCTCCTCGCCGCTCCGGACCGCCCTCGACTTCAAGGACGGCCATTCCCTTGGGCGGGGCAGTTCTCCGACGGCCGCCGCGCGGACGACGTCAACCTCGTCGACCCGCGCGACGACGCCGCCGCCCGTGTCGACTTTCGCTTCCTGGCCCGCGAGGAGCGCACCGAGAGCACCTGGGTGAAGAAGAGCGGCGAGACCCCACTTCACGACCGCCTCGTCTGGCTGTGCGGCGACATCGACCACGTGGACCACCTCGCGCGCGAGCTCTACCGCTCGCGAGCCATGGTCAAAAAGTACAAGCCGCGCCGTGAGTCGTTGAATCCCTCCCGCAAGCTCCTGCTCCAGCAGGAGGAGAACCGCGCCGAGGACCTCGAGAAGCTCGCGCGGGATGGCATTGCGGCGGCGTGGATGGCCGGAAAGATGTACTTCCGAGGTCGGGGCATCTCGCCCCAGGAGCAAGGCGCATCGTTCGCCGCAGCGCTCCACACGATGGCCACCCGGGTGCTGCCAGACCTGTTCCCGCACTTCATCCCCACGCAGGTCCAGCCTGCCGAACTGCTTCAACTCGTCGAGGCCGAGCTCTCGGGCCCGTCACCCAAGTTCCTCACAGGCGACCTCGGCATTCTAGAGCTCGACTCCGGACGCTACGTCCCCTCATGCAGCGGCGTCGTGGCAAACCGCATCCAGGAGCACATCGAATCCGAGGGGGGCCTGGGCGGGACGACGCTCCTCGCCCACTTCGGCGGCCCACCCTACGGCTACACGGCGAACGTCGTGAAGGCCTGTGTCGCAGGCCTGCTCCGCGCCGGCAAGGTGCGTCTGCAGCCCGATGGCGGCAATGAAATCACCGCCATTCGCGATGCAGGAGTGCGGGACCTCTTCGACAAGGATCGTGCCTTCCGACGTACAACAATTTTTCCGGCCGGCGAAGACGACATTGGCTTCCAGGCGCGGGCACGCATCTGCAGGTTCTTCGAAGAGCGCCTCAGGCACCGCATGGATCGCGAAGACCACGCCATCGCCGACGCGGTCGCCCAGCACTTCCCGCAGCTCGCCCAGAAGCTCCGCGACGTACAGGGCCGGCTCAATCAGCTCCCGGGCTCGCCTGAGGGGCCCGCCGTGTTTGGCAAGCTCGGCGAGGCACTCGAGCAGTGCATCCGCACCTGCCGACAGACCAAGCCAACCGTCAAGCTGGTCAAGAGGCACCTCGACACGCTGCAAGACGGCGTCCAGCTCCTGCAGCTCTACGACGCGGAGCTCACGGTCGATGCCATTCGGGCCGTCGCAGCCACCCATGGCGTGCTCACGTACCAGGCAGCCCAGCTTAAGGACCTCGGCGTCGAGGCAACCAAGGTTGAGACAGCCGCGACGCGCCTCACTGCCCAGCTCCAAGCCGAGCGGCCCTGGCGCGACATCAGTGCGCTCGACGAGGACCTCGCCGAGATCCGCAACTGCTACCTCGCCGAGAGGCAACGGCTGCTTCAGTGGCAAGAGCAGCAGGCGGAGACGGCCCGGGCCCGCGTGAAGGCGCGCGACGGCTTCAGCACCCTCACGGGCGAGCAAGCACACCGCGTGCTCCGACCCCTCGCGCTAGCGGTGACTGACACCACCACCGAGGCAATTGCACCACCGCTCGTCTCCCTGAAGGACCCGTTCGCGCTCGCGCTGCAGCGTGCCGAGGACCAAGCGAATGACCTCCTCGACGAGATCTTGAGCGAGGGCGAGAAGCCGCTCATCGCCCGGGTCGACCTGCAACTGCGTAATCGAGAGGTGGCGACGGAGGCCGACGTACAGGCGCTCGTCGACGAGATCAAGAATCGTCTGCTTGAGCAGGTCCGCGCCGGTGCGCGCGTGCGGCTGCTGTGACCGGAGGACGACCATGCCCATGACCTCCGACGCCAAGCGCGCGCTCTCGGCAACCATCCGGTCCCTGCGCGCTCGCCTCCTCGACGACCTCCACGCCGCCACCGAGACGGCCTACCGGCTCTCGGTGCACACCCGCGACGCAGGGCTGGACGACGCTGCGCGTGCCCGACGCGGCCGGCTGGAGGCGTGGGTGGCCGAGCAGCTGCGAGCACAGGGCGCCGCCAAACCCAGGGGAGGCCGGTCCGCGGAGGACTTCCGCCGCGAGGCCGAAAAGCAGGCGGCTTACACCCTGCTGAATCGCCTGGTGATGCTACGGCTCATGGAGGCGCCGGGACCCTCGGGCCAGCCGCTTCGCGCGCCCGCCGTGGTTACCGGTGGCTGGGAGAGCCGCGCCTACAAGGACCTCCGGCAGCTCGCGCCAGGGCTCGTGCGTGGCGATGAGACCGAAGGCTATGCCTTCCTCTTGCATCTTGCCTTCGAGGATCTCGCCACCGAGCTGCCCGGTCTCTACGGGCCGGCAGGGGTGGCCGACCTCGTACCCGTTCCGGCTGCGACACTCCGCCATGTCGTCGACGCCCTCAACGCCGAGGTGCTCGAAAGCTGCTGGACCGACGACATGACGGTCGGCTGGGTCTACCAGTACTGGAACGATCCCGAGCGCGAGGCGCTCGACGACAAGCTCAACGGCGGCGGCAAAGTCGAACCGCACGAGATCGCCAGCAAGACCCAGATGTTCACCGAGCGCTACATGGTGGACTGGCTGCTCCAGAACTGCCTGGGGCCGATGTGGCTGGCCATATGCCAGAAGCACGGGTGGACGCCCGAGGTTCAGGCCGACGGCACGCTCGACCGCCTGGAAGAGCGGAGGGCCGAGTGGCGGGCCAAGCGCGCGTCGCGCGAGGTCGCGCTCACCGACCTCATGCCGCTGCACACCGACGTTGAACGCCGCTGGGCCTACTACGTGCCGCAGCCGATCCCCGAGGACGCCGTGGCGCAGGCGCTCGAGACCGTGCGCGAGCTGAAGCTGCTCGACCCCGCGGTGGGCTCGGGGCATTTCCTGGTCGTGGCCCTCGACCTGCTGGTGGCGCTCTATCGCGAGGAAGCCCGGCACCGGGGCGAGGCCGGTGGGGAGCGCTGGTCCGATCGGGCCATTGTCGAACGCATCTTGTCCCACAACCTGCACGGCATCGACCTGGACCCGCGGGCGGTGCAGATCGCGGCCGCGGCCCTGTGGCTCAAGGCCCGGCAGGTGGCCCCCGACGCCCGGCCCGAGCGGCTGAACCTGGTGGCGTCGAACCTACGCCTCGCGAGCCTGGCCGACGACGACCCGGCGCTAGTCGAGCTGCGCCGCGAGGTGGAGCGCGAGACAGGCATCCCGGACGGACTGACCGACACGCTGATCCACGCCCTGCGCGGCGCCGACCACCTGGGCAGTCTGCTCAAAGTAGACACGGCGGTGGATGAGGCCTTGGAGCGACACGAGGCCGTGCTGGGACGAGCCAAGCCGGAGCAGGGTGACCTCTTCGCCGGCTTCAAGCCACAGCCGGAGCGCGTCCCCATCGGTCGCGACGAGGCCAAGGCCACCCTGCTCGATCGGCTGGAAGGCTTTCTGGCGAAGCACACTGGCGGCGACGACCTCGGTCTGCGCCTGCGCGGCGAGCAGCTCGCGGCGGGCGTGCGCTTCGTGCGGCTGGTGCGCGAGGGCGTATACGACCTAGTGGTGGCTAATCCGCCGTACCAGGGTTCGCAGAAGCTGCAGGATTCATCCTACATAGACACGCGTTACCCGCTGTCGCGGTACGACCTTTACTCGGTCTTCATCGATCGTGCGCTGCAGCTGTGCAAGGCAGGTGGCCTCACTGCCATGGTAGCGATGCGCAGCTGGCTCTTCCTGAGCCAATGGGAGCAACTTCGACGGAAGATACTTCAGCAAAACGCCCTTCGAGTCGTTGGCGACGTCGATCGTGGGGCCTTTGGTGAGATCAGCGGCGGCGTCGTCTCGGTTGCACTGTGGACCGCCATGAAGGGTTGCTCCGCTCGTGGTGCCGGCTTTCAGACCGGACTCCGCGTGGGATCTGGTGCAGGTTCCTTCCCAGAAGCGAAGCGTGCTGCACTGATTGCGCACGCCAATAGGCACGACTTCGACTCCGACCGCCTGGCAGGCATAGCAGGGCATCCGCTCGTCTATTGGTGGAGCGACGAGTTCTTGGATGCCTACCTCGTCGCACCCAAGCTCAAAGACGTTGGGCAAGTTCGGCTCGGAATGTCAACTTCCAACAATGCACGATACGTGCGGTGCCCTTGGGAGGTGAAGACCGAGCTTACATCTCGATGGGATGAGCCTCCGGCGGCGAACCTTCCAACGGGATGGGTGCCTACCATCATGGGGGCCAAGGGACTGGGGTGGTTTGAGCCCCTAAGAAACGTTGTTCAGTGGGAGCAGCTTGGCCTGGAGATGAAGGTCGACCAGGAGGTCAAGTACGGAAGCTCGTCGAGACGTATTCAAAGTCAGGATAAGTATTTTTCCGCCGGAATCGCGTTCACAATGCTCGGTGAGCGATTCCGGGCGAGGCTGCATCGCTATCGAGGCATCTTTGGCGACAAGGGCTCGTCGGTCTTCCCAGAGGCTTTGGACGAAGTCGTGTGTGCCATGAACCGCACCCTCGCGGCGGCCGTTGTTGAGGACTTGACATCAACCCTAAGCTTCACCGTAGGCGATGTCGCACAACTCCCCATTGCCCCCGTCGAGAACGCGCGAGCGGTTCTCGAGGTCGTTGACAAGGCCTTCTCCTCCCACGAATACCACCGCGAACCCGCGGTCGAGTTTCGGCGACCTGGCCCCTCACCCTGGCGCCACGCCCAGGATTGGGCCCAGGCCGCCGTGGACCGCCCCGAGGGCACGCCGCTCCCCGATTACGTCGAACAGCTCGACCGCGAGCCCCCCGCCGACCACCTGAGCTTCGCCCTCGGCGTGGCCCTCGGGCGCTTTGACCCCGAGGGAAAGGGGGTGCTGGACCCGACCACCGCCGACGTCTCGCAGACCCTGCCGCTCGGCATCCTGTTCCTCGACGGGACCCTTGACGCCGAGGATCGCCGTGACAGCCTCGGCCACCCCGCCGCCGCGCCCTTGCACGCCGCTTGGACCGAGTACAGCCCGGCCATCGGCACCAAGCGGGGCCTGCGCGATTGGCTCGCCCTCGACTTCTTCAAGGACGTCCACAAGGGCATGTACGAGAACCGGCCTATCCACTGGCCGCTCTCCTCATCGGGCAAAACCTTTGTCGCCTGGCTGAACATCCACCGCATGAATGAGCAGACGCTGCGGGTGCTGCTCGCCGACCACCTCGTCCCGACGCTCGCACGCCTCGACGGCGAGCTGAACGACCTGCGCGCCGCCCGCGCCGGCGTTGACAAGAAGGCCGCCCGCGCCGCAGAGAAGCAGTACGACCGGGTGCTCAAGGCCGTGGACGAGCTGCAGGCCTTCATCGCCGATGTCGAGCAGTGCGCCGACCGGGGCGCGCCGCTGACCGATAATAAGTGTCCTCCCCGCGAGCAGGACGCCCGCTACGTCCTCGACCTCGACGACGGCGTGATGATCAACTCCGCCGCGTTGTGGCCGCTGCTCGAGCCGCAGTGGAAAGACCCGAAGAAGTGGTGGAAGGAGCTGGCCACCGCGAGCGGCCGCAAGGACTACGACTGGGCCCACCTGGCGATGCGCTACTGGCCCACCCGGGTCGACCAGAAGTGCAGGCAGGACCCGAGCCTCGGCGTCGCTCACGGCTGCTTCTGGCGCTACCATCCCGAGCGCGCCTGGGCCTGGGAGCTGCGGCTCCAGGACGAGATTGGCCGTGACTTCCGCATCGAGGAGCCGCCCTATCGCCCTGGCGGTCGCGACCTGGGCGACACTGGCGACGCTCCCCACCGCGACGCCTTCTTGCGGGACCAGCCCGAGTCCGCCCTCGCAGCCATCGAGAAGGAGGCTGTACGGCGAATGGGACGTGGCAAGAGCCGGAGGCTCGTCCCCGAGATGCGCATCCTCGAGATGGGTCTCTGGTCGGCCCACGCCGAGGCCTTGTGGGACATGGAGCTGCGTCTGGCCGAGAAGCAGGGCGCCGAGCTGCGCATCCTCGCCCCCGACGAAACCGAGGCACGCGCTGCGTTCGCGGCGAGGTACCCCGAGAAGGTGCGCGAGCGCCAGGGCTTCCTCGCCAACCTCGTCCCGCCCGCCGAGCTATTCGATGACGAGGACGTTCAGGACGAGCACGCCTACGGCGACGCTGAGGAGAGGGAGGAGGGCGTTACGTGACGACGGCATCAGCAACCCTGCCATCGACGGCGGGGCTCGGCGGCCCCGTGTCTGCGAGCCTCGAGGCGGACCTGCGCTCGTGGGTGCGCCGGCAGGGCGTGGTCGTGTGGCTTGACCAGGCCGGGCACTACGGAGGGTTCGTCGACCGCCTCAGGGCACTGCGTGACTCCGGTGCGCTGCCGTACGAGGTCCACGCCTTCCGAGGCAGCCACCTGTCGCTGATGATGGCGCTTGACGGGGTCGCTGCCGGAACCGAGAAGGTGCCGCTGGTCATCCACCTGCCGGGCTTCACCGAGGAGACCGTGCGCAGCACGCCGCTCTACGAGCTCTACGCGGCCGGGGTGCGGTACCGGAAGGCGCTCGACACCCTCATTACCGAGGCCGCCGCGGGACGGGTGCGCCCCGATCAGATCGCTTCGTTCAAGGCGCAGCCCGACATGACGCTCGCGGGGGCCGACGCCTGGCTGAGTGCACTCCTGGACGACGCCGAAGGCGGCATCGCAGCACAGCTCCGGGCGATGAGACCAACGGCCGTGTTCGACGATCTGCTCACCGGGGGATTCGTCGCGGAACGCATCGGCCAACTCGACGACGAGGATGCCCTCTGGGAACGTCTCGCGGCGTGGGTCGGCCTCCCGGGCTACTGGCGCGATACCACGCTTCCACCCTCGCGGCCGCGCGCCGAGGATGTGGCGTTCGCCGCCGCGAGCTGGGCGCTCTGCGTGGAGTACGTGGACGATCTGAAACGTGCGCCCGTTGGCACACATCTCGCTCAGGCCGCAGACCTGCCGCGGCCGGTCATCGAGACCTGCCGCGCCGTGGCGGCCCATCTCCGGGAGCGCCACGCGGGCTTCTACCAGCGGACGGCCGACGAGACAGAGGCCCTGCTCGCCGACGAGGTCGAGGCGGCCCGGGCCGAAGACCTCGGCAAAGTCGACACGTTCCGGTTCGAAGAGGACAAAGTCCTCAAGGCTGCGTTGGCAGCCCTCGAGCGCGCGAACTACGACCTCGCTACTGAATGGGCCGAGCTGCGCGTGGACACCACGCCCACAAGCGCCTCGTTCTGGCTTCGAGACGATCCCACGAGGCAGTCCGCCTGGCAGCTCGTCCGCGACGCGGCCCGTCTCGGCCAGACCATCGCGCATGCGGGCGAACGACTGGGGGTCGGCGCGAGTGATGGCCTCGAATCCGCCGTGAGCGCCTACGTGGAGCGCGGCGCCGTCGTCGATCAGGCGCATCGGCAGCTCGAGCAACGGCGGGTGGCCTTGCTCTACCCGCAACTGCCCGAGTTCGAGTCCCTGCGGACGCGCCTCGACGGGATGCGCCGCGCCTGGCGCGTGTGGGCCGATGCTTGGGCGCGCGAGTTCAATGCGCTCTGCAAGGCACATGGCTTCCTCGCAGACGCTTCGCTACAGCAGCGGACTCTCTTCGACGAGGTGGTCAAGCCGCTGACCCAGGAAGCCGGAACGACCGCATACTTCGTCGTCGACGCCCTGCGGTTCGAGATGGGCGAGGAGCTCTACCGCCAGCTGGAAGGCACCCCAGCCACCACCGTGCTGCTCAAACCCCGGCTTGCCGAGCTCCCCACCGTGACCGAGGTGGGCATGAACGTGCTGGCGCCCGTCGAGAAGAACGGTCGTCTGCACGTTTCGATGGCGGGCGACACCGGAGGGGTTCAGGGCTTTCAGACAGGCGAGTTTCGTGTGTCTGACCCTGAAACGCGCAAGCGTGCCATGCACGACCGAGTCGGCGGTGGGACGTGTCCTTGGCTCACCCTCGACGAGGTGGTCAGCCGCGACAGCACCTCGCTCAAGCGCTCGGTCGCCCAAGCACGCCTGGTCGTCGTACACAGCCAGGAGATCGACAACGCCGGCGAGAAAGGTGTCGGCCCCGCCGTGTTCGACCACGTCATGCAGAAGCTTCGCGCCGCTTGGCGTCTGCTTCGAGATGCGGGCGTGCGTCGTTTCGTCTTCACCAGCGACCACGGCTTCCTCTTGCTGGACGACAGTGCCGCATCCGCCCAAGCCCATGGTCGTCGCATCGATCCGAAACGAAGGCATGTCTTCTCGCCCGTGGCGGCGGATCACGCGGGAGAGGTCAGGGTCGCGCTGGCGAACCTCCGCTACGAGGGGGTGAACGGGCACGTGATGTTCCCGGAGACCACGGCGGTCTTCGATACCGGCCGGCGGTCCATGAGTTTTGTCCACGGCGGCAACAGCCTGCAAGAACGCGTCATCCCGGTGCTGACCGTGGTGCATCGCACGGCGGCCGGCGGGAGCAGCGTGCAGTACGGCATGAAAGCCGAGGCCAGCGAGGGCGTGGCTGGGATGCACTGCATCGAAGCTAAGGTCGAGGTTCTCGAGCAGCGGTCGTTGGACTTCGGAAGCCCAAGGGATGTCGAGCTTGCGCTGCGGGTCCCTGACGTCGAGGGCGTTCAGGTCGAGCTTTGCCAGACACGCGGCAAGGCGCGGATCGCGGGCGGCGTGGTCGTCGCGACCGTCGGTGAACGCTTCGAGCTCTTCTTCCGACTCTCCGGAGCCGTCGACGCGCGGGCGCTCATCGAGATCCACCATCCGAGCGCTGTGGCGGACGTGGTGCCGTGCGTACCGGATGCGCGCTTCGCGGTCACGGCGACGCGGGCGCCATCGTCACCACCGCCCGCACCAGCAGCGAGCGTCGGGGCGGGCAGTGCGAGCTGGCTCGAGCAGTTCCCCGAGGCGGGGGTCCGGCAGGTGTTCGAGCACTTGGCGGCGCACGGCACGGTCACGGAGAACGAGGCCGCCGCGATGCTGGGCGGTCCGCGTGGCCTGCGGCGCTTCGCCATCCAGTTCGAGGCGTATGCCCAGAAGGCCCCCTTCGACGTGCGCATCGCCGTCGTGGCCGGAGTGAAGCGATACGTACGTGAGGGAAGCGGATGAGCACACTGACCCAGAAGGACGTCGAGCACGTCTTCGAGTCGCTACGCAAAGGCCTCGTGCCCGAGCGGGGAATCGACGCGTTCGCCGTCGGCATCGAGAAGCAACGCGGAGAACTGCATCGACAGCTGGAGCTCGCGAAGAGCGGCGAGGGCACCGTCAAGTTCCTCCGCGGCGGCTACGGTTGCGGCAAAACGTTCATGGCGCGCCTTGCATTGCTTGATGCGCAGGCTCGGGGATTCGCGACCAGCTTCGTCGTGGTATCCGACAATGATCTCAAGTTCCACCGATTCGACGATGTGTATCGCAAGGTGCTGACCGAGCTCGGGACCGCGTCGTGCTCACGAGGAGCCCTGAGCGACGTCCTCGACAGGTGGATTGGCCGCGTGGAGGAAAGCCTCGTCGCGGCCGGAGAGGACGACTCGGACCCCGCCTTCGACGCCAAGGTGCAGAAGCGCCTCGACGAAGACTTGGCGGCCATGACGGGCGGTCAAGCGCCCCAGGACTTCGTTCGCGTCATTCAGACCATCTTCGAGCTGAAGCAGAAGGGTGACGTCGCGGAGGCAGGAGCTCTCATCTCCTGGCTGTGCGGCAGCGGCAACGTCGCCGCATCGGCCAAGAAGGCTGCAGGCATCAAGGGGGACATTGAGAGCCGCGATGCCCTCGACTACCTGCGGGGAGTGCTCGAGATCGTGAAGGCTGCCGGGTACGCGGGGCTCATCATTGTCATCGACGAGGCCGAAACCATCCTCCGCATGCGCTCGGACTCGCGGCACAAGTCGCTGAACGGGATTCGGCAGATTGCCGACGCAGCTGGCAGCTATCCGGGCATGGCGTGGGTCTTCACGGGCACCCCGGAATTCTTCGACACGCGGCATGGCGTTGCTGGCCTCGCCCCGCTTCACGACCGGATCCGTTTCCTGAAGCAGGGCCGCTTCGCCAGCTTGCGACAGGCCCAGCTCGAGCTTGTCCCCTTCGACGCCGATCGGCTTCGGTCGGTCGCCCTTCGTCTTCGTGAGCTGTTCCCCACGTCGGACCGTGGCCGCCTCGACCAAAAGATCAGCACGGCCTTCGTGGAGCGGCTGGTGGCGGAGGTGACCGCGGGCTTCAAGGGCGACGTCGGCGTGGTCCCGCGCCAGTTCCTGCGCGAGTTCGTCACCCAGCTCGACCTGGTCGAGGAACATGCGGACTACGAGCCCATGTCTGAGTACGGGTTTCAGGCCAAGGAGCTCAGCACTGAGGAGCAGTACGTCCTTTCCGGCGCTCGACTCGTCGACCTCGATGACGAGGCGGACGGGTTGGTGCCGACCGAGGATGTGTGGTGAGCGTCTTCGCCCGCTTCGCACCGCGCCTGCAACAGGCGATCGTCTCCCGGCTCGGTTGGTCGAGCCTGCGTCCGGTGCAGGAAGAGGCGGGTGAGGCACTGCTTGCTGGCGACAACGCGGTCATCTTGGCACCCACCGCCGGCGGCAAGACCGAAGCGTCGATGTTCCCGACCCTTTCTCAAATGGTCGAGAACGAGCCGGAAGGGGTGGGTGCACTCTACGTCGCGCCCATCAAGGCGCTGCTGAACAACCAGGCTGACCGGCTCGGGCTCTACACCGAGATGGTCGGCCTACGGCGCTTCGTGTGGCACGGCGACACGCCGGACCATCCCCGCCGTCAGTTTCTCAGGGAGCCTTCCGAGCTCCTGATGACGACGCCGGAATCGCTCGAAGTGATGCTGGTGTCGCCGCGCGTGGACGAGTACAAGCTCTTCGCGGATCTGCGGACCGTGGTCATCGATGAGGTTCACGCGTTGGCCGGTTCCGACCGGGGCGCCCACTTGATGAGTGTGCTCGAACGCCTGGCGCGCATTTCCAAGCATGATGTCCAGCGCGTGGGGCTGTCCGCGACGGTTGGCAACCCAGAGGCGATTCTCACATGGCTTCAGGGCACATCGGATCGCCCGGGACGCGTGGTCAGCCCTCCGAAGCAACCGGGGCGTCGGCAGCTCCTGGTCGCCCATCGCCAGAATCTCGCAGAGCTTTCCCGTGACGCGGCGCGCATCGCGACGGGGCAGAAGACCCTATTCTTCTGCCAGTCCCGCTCCACCACCGAGGCGGTCGCCGAGTACATGAGGCGCGACGGCACCGCCGTGTTCGTCCACCACAGCGCAGTTTCTCGGGAAGAGCGCCAGATCGCTGAGGAGCGCTTTCATCACGGCAGCGACGCCTGCATCGTGTGCACCTCCACCCTAGAGCTGGGCATCGACGTCGGCAACCTCGATCGGGTCCTGCAGGCGGAAGCGCCTGACACCGTGAGTTCGTTCCTGCAGCGCATGGGGCGAACGGGGCGGCGAGCGGGGCAAGCAGCCAACACCACGTTCTTCTGTCAGACGACCGAGGGCGTACTGCAGGCCATCGCCTTGGTCGAGCTGGCCAAGGCCGGCTGGGTCGAAGCGGTCGAGGTAGAGCGCCGCTGCTGGCCGGTGCTTATACACCAGCTGCTTGCTATGGCGCTGGCGACTGACGGGATCGCCGCCGACGACGCCTGGGAGCACCTGGCGCACGTACCGGACTTCCAAGGAATTCACCGGGCCGAATACGACCGTCTACTGAAATGGATGGTACGAGACGGCGCATTGCGGCTCGTAGGGGGCCGGCTGGTCCTCGGGCCAAA
Organism: Micromonospora sp. HK10; assembly: GCF_000982955.1. Taxonomy (GTDB): domain Bacteria; phylum Actinomycetota; class Actinomycetes; order Mycobacteriales; family Micromonosporaceae; genus Micromonospora. The sequence continues at coordinate 44,426 of NZ_KQ058810.1, forward strand.
AGCGGAACGCCGTTTCGGGCGCAAGAACTTCATGGAGCTTTTCGCGGTCTTCTCAAGCCCGCAAACCTACACGGTACAAACCGCCGGCGGCCAGCCACTCGGCTCGTTGAACCAGGCCTTCGTCGACCGACTCGTCGATGGCGTCAGCAGCTTCCTGCTCGGGGGACGCGCATGGGCCGTCCTTCAGGTACGGCACGAGGATCGCCGCGTGGTCGTCGAATCGGCTCCCCGTGGACGCCAGCCCACCTGGGGCGGCTTCCTCCCGCAGTTTCTCAGCTTCGACGTCTGCCAGCGCATTCTGTCGGCGCTCCTGAGCGATGAGCGCTTTCCCTACCTCGACGACGCGGCATGGGCGGTGCTCGCCGAGCATCGCGATTCCGTGCGCGAGGTCATCGACTCCCCACGTGGAGGCATGGAGTTCGACGATGGGGAGATTCGCTGGTGGACCTTCGCGGGAGGACGCATCAACGCGACGCTTCGGTACGCGCTTGAAGCGGTCGGGGGAGATTGGAAGGTCATCCCTGACAACTTCTCGATCAAGGTGCGGGGTGAGGATCTTGATAGGCACCGGTTCCGCGATGTGCTCACCAGTCTTGCCGAGCCCGAGTTCTGGGAGAACGACCGCCTCTGGTCAGAGGTCGCCGAATCGCTCCCGAGCTATCGCCTCAGCAAGTTCCAACCGCTGATGCCGCCGTGGGTCGAGCGCGAGGTGGTCGCCAGCTACCTGCTCGACGTCGGCGGTGCTTGGCGATGGCTTTCGGGGACGGACACCGGTCTACCTCGCTTGCCTGATGGCGTTCGGACTCTTACACATGGCGACGCAGAGCGCGTCGCCCAGCTCGAGGGGGCCCTAGCGGAGCTGCCCCTCCTGCGTCGAGAGAATGACCGACCGCTGATCTGGGTACGCACGCTGCCGCAACTCGAGGCAGCCGTCGCCGCGCTGGTGTCCGAACCCGTCGTCGGCCTCGACGTCGAAACCACACTCGCGAAGCGCACGCTCTGCCTGATTCAGGTGGCGGGCCGGGAGGCGACCTACCTCATCGACGCGCTCGAGCTTCCCGATCTGGAGCCTCTCGGCCGGCTGCTCGCGAGCGCCGAGACGACGAAGCTGATCCACTACGCCTCATTCGAACGCGAGGTCCTCGGCCGGCACGGTTTCGCCCTAGACGCCGTGCTGGATACACGCGACGTGTCGCGCCGGCTCCGCCCCGCCGCTAGGGGCCACAGCCTTCGCGAAGTCTGCGCGCGTGAACTCGGCATAGAGCTCGATAAGAGGGAACAGGCCGGGGATTGGACCCGGCGACCTCTCACCGAGAGCCAGGTGACCTACGCCGCCCTCGACGCCGAGGTGCTGCTTCGTTTGCACTCGCACTTCGAGGAAGTTGCACGCAGTCCTGCAACTCCTCGCCCTTGACCACACTTGGGCACACGGTGTCCAGCCCTGGCCTGACAGACTGCCCATCAATGGCCCGTCCGGCGCCGTCTACGTCGGCCCGCGCTTCATCTCCGGCGACCACGGCGGCTTCCAGGGCCCCAACCAGCACGTCGTGGCCCCCCGAGGAAGCCTGCCGGGGCTATTCCGGGGGCCCCGATCGCCGCATAGCATCAGACCGGATCACGCGATGGCCGTTTCTTACACCACCAGCGCGGACGTGACCGCTCGTCAAATCGGCCATCCCGACAGCCACGGATGACCAATCGGGGAATTCGGTCTGGTTACCGACAGGAATTTTCATTGCGTTGAGACGCAGTCGGCCCTCTCACGTCAGTACTCCGATCGCCGTTCAAGCTCCCTCTGGGCAGGCAGCACAAATGCCAGTTTGAAGCTCAAGACGGAGTTGACCTTTCGGATGGGGCAAGGACTCCAATCGCACGCGAACACGCCGGGCCACATCGGCCGCCGAATACGAGGGCGCTTCGCGTATTGAATCGGGTTGCCCGGTTGTCATACCGATGAGGTCCAATGGAACTCACCCCGCCTTGCCTACGTCTCTCTCACGCGGAGTGCACATATGATCGATGCACCTTCAGACCCGTCATGGCTGCCCAGCCCGCAGGTTGCTGTTGCGCAGCTCGCCAGCGGGATCCTCGAGTACGCCCAGCAGACCGCATCGGGTGACGCGTTTCGGCTGCCGTACCCGGCGAACCTGCAGCTCGCGCTGGACCGGCTGACCCTGCTCGCCTGGCATCAGAGCGCGCCCGCGCCTGCCAGCGTGGTGGAGCTGCTTCAGCTTGCGCAGCAGCCGTTCGGCGACTGGAAGATCGACCTCACCGGCACCGACGTCGACCCTGATGAGGCCCTGCTCGTCTATGGCCGCCCGACGGCAGCCTGCGAGGAACTCGGCAGCCTCCGTGGGGATGTGGAAGGCGAGATCCGCGAGAACGCGCTGTTGCGGGCGGTGATGGACAAGTCCCGGGCCCACAACGCACCGCAGTCCTACGTCGCGTTCCGCGAGCTCCTGATCCGACAGCCGGCGATCGCGGCGATGGAGCTCGACGCAGGGCTGGCCGATCCTGACTTGGCGCTGCTGGCGGATGAGGTGCGGCAGGCGTATGTGGAGGCACCACCGGAGGCGATGGCGGATGGCGTGATCCGGACCTGCGGCGGGTGCAGCGGTCTTCGGTTGCCACTGGATGACGACCGGACCTGGGTCTGCGAGGACGAAACCTGCCCGGCACCCGGAACGGCCGGGACGGACCACCCAGTAAGCGAGGGCGTGTGGTGGTTGCGGCGTGAGCTACGCACCTTCATCACCGCACCGGGTCGTGCAGAGCTGCGCATTGCCGACGCGATTGGAAAGCTCGGCGTGCCGGTCACGTTGTGGCCGGACTTCGACGCATGCGACATCGCGGTCTTCGAGGATCGGCCTTGGATCGCCGACATCAAGGCCTGGCGCAACCCGTTACGGCTCGCCCGGCGGCTGCGGGAGCGGCTGTTCACCGTGTCGCCCGAGGCGGAGAGGGCCTACGTCGTCATTGGCCAGGAGCAGGTCAAGGCACATCCGCGGTACGTGGCACGGCTGCGGAAGGCGTGCCCCCAGGTGCGGCCGGGACAGCGGATCGTGGCGGTCTCTGAGGCGGAGTTCATCGGTGCCGTGAAGCGGCGGGTGGAGGCGGGGGCATGAGGCAGATCAACACCATCCGCAACCGCTTCACCCGGGCCCTCCGCGGCCACTACACCCCGACCGCGGAGCAGCCTTCGCCGTCCCGCCTGATGGACACCGAACTGTGCCTGTATCTGCTGGAAACAGTCGCCGTCGACCAGGCCGCCAGCGGAGTGCCCGCGTTGCTCGATGGCTACCGGGCGCTGTGGGACGCGGTGCCGCATCCGCCGGCCGACGCGGCGGTCCGACTCGCCAACGCGCGAGCCCTGCTGTGGCGCAGCCAGCGCCCCTACGGGTGGGACGAGTTGCTGCGGGCTTACCTGTCCGTTCCTGAGGCAGTGCGAGGTTACCAATTGGACCCGCTCGGCCGACCGGTACGCCGGCAGTGCAGGGTGGCGGCCGAAAGGTGGGCCTGGTACGAGCAGATGCTCACCGAGCCGCTGCCCTTCGCTACCACCGGCGTGCGGTTCGCCGCACCCGGCCGGTACCGCATGAGCTCCACGGCGCGTGGTCAGGGCGTGACGGTACCGGACAACCTTCCGCCCACGCCGGCTCCGGCTCTGCATGACCTGGCGGTCCGGATGCGGGCACCGATCGAGGTCACGTGGCAGGAGTTGGTGGCGACCGCCTGCGGTATGGATGCCACCGATCTGCAGGCCGGGCGTTCCCCTCATCGATGGGCGGAGCGCCTGCTGGACGTCACGCTGCAGGTCCGGCTGGCCGACGATACCTTCGGCGACGCCACAACCCTTCGCATCGACCGGATCCTGCACATGGTCGGCATGGTCAGCGTCGGCAAGAGCACCCTCGTGACGATTTTGGCGACTTGGGCAGCGCAACATGGCCTCCGGGTGACGATCGTGGTCGGCGACAACTCGGCAGCACTACGCATGGCGCACGAGCTGTCCTGGTACGGCGGCGTGGTGGCGGCACCGGTCATGGGGCAGAACCGCACCCGGCATACGGAGCGGCTCCATCGGCTCCAACCGCCGGCGCCTGGCCGGCTCCTGCCCTCCGATCCGTACGGGTTCGACCTGGTCAGCACGGCCTGCCCACTCGATGCCGTCCGGGGTGCCCCCATCCCCCTAGAGGTACGCGAGGCGCCCTGCCAGCACCTGATCGAGACCGATCCGGACGCCCCGGTGGATCGCTGGCGGGACGGAGCCCGGCGCACCTGTCCCCTGTGGTATCGCTGCCAGCGGCATGAGGCCGCACGTCGACTGGTCACGGCGAACGTGTGGATCGCGACGCCGTGGAGTCTTGTGCACACCTCCGTACCTGGACCGTTGAGCCACGAGCAGATGCGGTACCTGGAGGCGGCGTGGCGGCGCAGTGACCTGATCGTGGTCGACGAGGCCGACCAGGTGCAAGCAAACCTCGATGAGATGTTCGCCAGTGCCCAGGTGCTGCTTGGGCCGAGCCAGGAAGCGTGGATCGACGAGATCGGGGCGCGGGTGGCGGAGAAGCTTCGCGCAACGGGCCGCGCGCCGGTCAGTTCGCGGCAGATCCGCCGGTTCATCACGGCACTGAACCAGGCCCGTTCCGCAGCTGACATCATCTACCAGTTGCTGCAGCGAGACCGGGTCCGGGCCGGCCGGCCGGTGTTGAACTGGCTCGACCCCGACTACTTCACCGCTTGGACCCTTTTCAACAGCCTTGCTCAGAACTGGGCCGGCTACACCTTTGCGAAGGGCCGCAAACCGGACCCCGGCTGGGACAACGATGAGCTCTACAAGTTGCTGCGCGAGCAGTTCAACGCGTTCATCGACGACCCGACGGGAGCATCCGGCGAGGTAGCCGGGGGTCTGGCCACCTTGGCCGAGGCGCAACTATCCGACACGGAAGAGGAGACGCGGGAGGACGCCGTTCGGCAGTGGCTGACCGAGCTGAGCGATCGGGAGTTGGTCGAAGGTAGGAAGATCGCACCGGCGGAGCTCGATCGCAACGTGTGGCGGCTGGAGCTGGCCATCGCCGTAGCGGTGATGGCACACCGGCTCAACCTGATGCTCGCAATCTGGCCGGAAGTCGCGGCCGAGCTGGACATGTTCGACACGCTTCCGGCGGAGGTACGCCGCCCGCCCAGTGACCTCGCCGTCGCGGTGCCCGAGTCCCCGATGGGCAACGTGCTGGGGTTCCAGTACGTCGAAGACGAGACCGACCGCCGCGACGGCCAGCTGGGCGAGTTCAGGTTCTTCCGCTATACCGGCGTAGGGCGTGCCCTGCTGGTCGGCCTACCAGACCTGCTTCCCGCCGACGGGCCAGGCCCGAACGTACTGCTGTTGTCCGGGACCAGTTGGGCCGGCACCTCGCCTCGATACCACATCAACGTGCCGGTCGAGGCGATCCTGCGCCCGTCACCGCAGAAACTCGCCGTCATCTCCGAGACCACGTTCGCCCTGGACATCCAGCACCAGGGCGAACGGAGTATCCCGATCTGGGTGTCCGGCCGCTACGGGGAGGAGCGTGCCAGCGCCCTGCGGCAGATGGTCGCGGCTCTGACTCAGCCGGGCGCGGGTCCCGGTCGACGAAACCGGCTGGAGCGGGAACGAGCCGCCCTGCCGCCCGGCCGGCAGAAGATCATGCTGCTGGTCGGCAGCTACGCCGAGGCCCGCACCGTCACCAACGAGCTGCTTCGGCGTAAGTCCTCCTGGGAGGGGCAGGTGCGCTGCCTCATCGGCGACGACGAGTTGGAAACCGGCTGGGATGACGGCCACTTGCTGCGCCGCGGAGATGTCGCGGACTTCGGCATCGATGACGCGTGGCTGCTGGTCGCCCCCATCCTGGCCGTCGAGCGAGGGCACAACATCCTCAACAACGACGGCGTGGCCGCCATCGGCGCCGCGTTCTTCCTGGTACGTCCCCACCCGCGGCCGAAGGATCTCAGCTACGTCACCCAGCGGATCAATCAATACGCCCTCGAACAACTACGCCCGCACTCGCTCGACGACGACTGCCCGGCACACGAACGCCTCGTAGGTGCCGGCAGCCAGCGACGCCGAGCCGCGCAGCGCCAGTGGCGGCGGTTGCTGCACGCTCTGGTCGCATACAGCCAGCTCGGCACGGACGAACGCCAACGCGTGGCCTGGACCCAACTCGTAACCATCTGGCAGGTCGTGGGCCGGCTCCTACGCGGCGGCCAAGCCGCGAAGGTCTACTTCTGCGACGCCGCCTTCGCACCGGTCACTGCGCGCCGGAGCGACACCGACACCGACCTCGACGATGCCAGCACCAGCCTTCTGCACGGCATGCGCGAAGTGCTCACCCCGTACTTCGAGCCTAACGGCGTCAACACCGATCGGCACCTGGTCCAAGCGCTCTACCAGCCCCTGTACCGCGCCCTCACCAACATGGGAGACCGCTGAATGGCACGCCGCTACGACGACCTCGCTGTCACTGTCATGCGTCTCGATCCCGCAGCCCCGATCGAGCGCGCCTATTACCTCATGCGGTTCCCTGGCCGCTGGAAGGAGCCGCTGCGCCGGCTCGCCCAGGCGCAGCGCGGTGGCGACGTCGCCAGCATCCCAATCGCCTCGCTCAACGACGCGATCACCGCCCTCGTTCCCGACTGCGTCGTCACGCTTCCGTACGCCGGACGTGGCGACGACGACCAGGATTGGCTGCTCGCATACCGCGCGGTAAACCCGGCAGCCATCTTCAACCTGGTCGCGGCGTGGGTACGCGCGCAGAAGGGCACGCCGGAGCAGATCTCCCTGACCCTGTCCCAGCTGCACGCCAGCCACCTCACCTGGTCGCCGGTTCACCTGGACCTGACCGCGCCGGAAGAACGACAGCGCGCCATGCGTCTGCTCCCGATGGAGATTGCGGCGACATTGGCCCGCCCGGACGCTACGTGCCCGCACAACGAGATGCGGTTCCTGCGCTGCCCGAGCGCCCACGGCGCGGAGATCATGTCCTGGCCGCCGGAGCGGATCGAGGATCAGACCCCGTTCTCGGTCAAGATCGGAATCAGCGCGCAGACCCTACCCACCAGTGATGAGCTGCTGGTATATCTGTCGTACGGCGTGCGGCGCTGGATGCCCGCGCGAGGCAAGCTCGCCTTCGACCATGGCCACTCGGTTTACCTGGCGCCGACCGTGCCGTACCTGGCCGGCGTGGAGAACTCTCGTCATTTCGGCACGGCGCGGATCAAGCAGGTCAGGGTGACGGAGAGGGATGGCTCGAACAGCTACGGCCCACGCTGGGACGACGCCTGCGCGAGGGTACTCAAGGAAGCCGGTTGTCTCGGCCGCCTGCCCGACCCGCAGCAGCTGGTCGACAAGCCACTGGACTACCTGCAGCGCCACGGCGACGCAGCTGCGCTGGTATACAGCACCGGCATGCTCTCGGCTGAGAAGGTCAGCGCCGGGTTGGCGGTTGCCGACCGCCAGCCACTGATGGACTGGGTCACCAACGAGCTCACCCCACACCTCCGTCCAGCAGCGGCGCTCCCGCGCGAGAAGCGCACTGTGTACAAGGGGCTTGGCGGCATCAGCGAGAGTCAGGTTTCGGCCACCTACCTCCGTGAGATCGTCGGGCCGCGTCTGGCCGTGGAGCTACTCACCGATACCGACCGCGCCACGCAATACGCCCTCGACCGGCTCGCCACCCGTCTCGGTGTCCCGATGCCCCGCGCCGAGCAGCTTGACGGAACCGGGGTTGACATCGACCTGGGCGCGGTGACCGTTGGGATTCGGCGGCTGGCGACACCGACGATTCGCGCCGACCTTGACCGGGCCGGACGCCGGCCCCAGGCCGCGGTGGAGGCTCGCATCGAGCACATCGCCGACGCACTTGGCGACGCGGCTAACCCGACAATCGCCTTGGTCGAGATCGCCCACCCCGACGCCTATCAAGGCCGGAGACGCGGCGACGATCCCAAGTTCGCCATCCGGCACGGCCTGCTGCGGACGGGGCGGCTCAGCCAGTTCGTCACCCCGGTTGCCGAGCCGAAGCGTCCCCCGCGTGCCCGTGAGGGCAGGGAGGCCTCTGACACGAACCGAGAGCGGTTCGCCGCAGCCGTCGATGACCTGTTCCGGCAGCTCGGCGTACGCCCCGAACCACTGCCTGAGCCGGCGCAAAATACCCTCATCCGGCGGCCGGCCCTCCTGGCCATCTGGATAATCCGCCAGAACAAGGGACGCGTCTGGGGGCTCGCGCGACAGGTCCCGGTCGCCGTGCTCGTCGACCCCACCGGTCAGCATGTGGAAGTCCGTGCGCCCAAGGTGCCCTGGCAGCCGCTGCACACCGGGCTCGTGGAAATCGGTAAGCAGTACGTCAACGTGGACCTCAAGTGCGGCCCCGACGACGTAGTCCGGTTCGCCAAGGACGTCATCGATGAAGCCACCACCGCTTTCCCCGACACCCTGCTACTCACCCATGCACAGAACCTGCGCAGCGTCTGGAACACCCTCACCAACGGCCGCATTCAGCTCGACAGCCTCGGCTTCGGCGCCGGTGAACCTCAGCCGATCAGCAAACTGCCCGGCCTGCGCCATGTACGCGTTCGCACCGCTGAAGGCGGCGAGACGCCGGAGTGCTACGGCGTAACCGACGACGGCACAGGCCAGCCCAAGGGTCTGTGGCGCTTCCTGGTCCATCGGGTATACGGCAGCACCACGGGCAAGCCCAGCACGCACTCCGGAGCGCTGAAGGGCGTGTCGAAGCTGATCCCCGGCGAGCACAACGGCAAGCTCACTGCCCCAAAGCCGAAGGCCCAGGTATGGAACCCGCAATTCATCGAGCTGCTCGTGGCGGGAATCCAGGACGGCGACCAGCCCGAGCACTGGGCGGCGCTGGCGCACGAGCTGCGAGATGCAGCACCGTACGTACGGGGCACCACCGTCCTGCCGTGGCCGCTTCACCTCGCGGAGCAGATCGAGGAATACCTCCTGCCAACCAAGATCGCTGACCTCGATTCGCGAGAGATTCCGGGGGACGAGTAGGGGTTGTGGGCCTCCCGGGATGAGGGAGGTCCACAACTGCGGACATCTGCCGCTGGGCCCGACTGCTTATGCCCGGCTGCGCTCCTCTGCCCCCGCCGTTGGGGCACCGCAGCCGCTGCTGTCTCAGCAGCGGCTACGGGAGGGCCCCATGGAGGACGGGTGCAGCGCCGTGGAGTAAGTCGGAGCGGGATAAGTGAAAGCCGCCGGCCGTGGGGGCACGGTGGACCGCCGGTTGGCAGACCCCACGGTTGGCCGATGCACCGCCGTGACGTCATTCACGGCATCGACGAATCTCTTGCTGGGTCACGGAGCAGCGCCGCGTTTCTCGAGGTCAGGAGCGCGAGCCTGTTGGCGCTGCTCCCAATCTGCTCCCAATTTAAGGGGCAACAGCAGAGAAGCCCGTTACCGGCAATTCCGGCTACGGGCTTCTGACCTGCGTACATCTACGGTGGGCGATACTGGGATCGAACCAGTGACCTCTTCGGTGTGAACGAAGCGCTCTCCCGCTGAGCTAATCGCCCTCAGCGCCGATCACTCTACCTGATCGTCGACGCGGACCAAAAACCGGGCCTCAGTGCGTCGCGAGGTAGTGCATGGCGCGGGCGATCAGGTCGATGCCGAGGCTGTACTTGAGGGATGCCCAGACCACCGCGGAGACGAACACCAGCCCGACGGCGCCGAGCAGGAAGCGTACGGATAGTGATTGACCGGTCACCCATCGGGTCCAGGCCTGGACGTTTCGACGGGTGAAGGCGAGCAGCCGGCGGGCCCAGTGGAACTCGACGGCCCAGACGCCGAGGCCGGCGATGACCAGCAGCCAGCCGGGCCCGGGCAGCGGGATGAGGGCGATGCCGATGGTCACGATGATCGCGCCGAGGACGGCGATGAATATCTTGAGGGCGATCCGGCCGGTGGGGTTGGCCCGGATGAGGTCGAGGGTCAGGTGCGCGCGGGCCCGCCAGCCGCTGCGGCGCCGTTCCACGACGAGGCCGCGTGGACCGGGTTTGACAGGCACTTCGTAACCCCGCCTTTCGACTGTTCGGGCCGTTCCTTTCGGCGGGTCGGCCATGGTCGCGATGGGTTCCTCAGTGGAGCCGAGGATCATTTCCACCCCCAGTGTCGCGCGGGACCGTCACCCCTGCTGAGGACTGGACGTTACCGGAGTAAGTCGACGACTGAACCACCCGTTGCCGGGCGGGATCATGGACTGGGCGAAGCGGAAATCCTACAAGAATTTTCATGTTCTCGGCGGCGTTCCGACACCCTTCCCACCACTGGGTGAAGTCAGCGTATGGCGGAGCGTAGCCAGGAGTAGCACCTGAGTATGGGAAAAGCGGGACACGCGCGTTCCGCAGCGGTGCCGGGGGGAGAACGTCAATGAGTGTCATCCGACCGACGACCGTAGAGGTCGAGACGTCGCTAAGGCTCGTCGCGCCTGACGCCACCGCATTGCCGGTGCGTGCCAGTCTGCGTTACGACCCTGCTGACCCGTATGCGGTCCATGTCCTGTTCCACGCCGAATCCGCCGGCGGTGAGGCGGTGAGCTGGTCGTTCGCCCGCGAACTGCTGGTCACCGGGCTCGACGAACCGGCCGGCATCGGCGATGTCCGGGTCTGGCCGTGGGCCACCCCGCGCGGCGACTTCGTCGCGCTCGCGCTGTCGTCCCCGGACGGCAACGCCCTCTTCGAGGTCCCGCGCAGCGTGCTGGTGCGCTTCCTGCGCCGGACCTACGTCGTCGTCCCGCGCGGCCGCGAGGCCGAGCACCTGGACGTCGACACGGCGGTGAACCGGCTGCTCGCCGGTCGCTGACACGGCAACCTTCCGGGGCCGCGCGGATCTGCCGAGTCCGCGCGGCCCCGGACCGTCGCCGCACGCCGGTCAGCCGTGCGCGGTGATCCCCCCGTCGACCGGGGTGACCACGTCGGTCAGCCGTGCGTGGTGATCCCGCCGTCGACCGGGATGACCGCCCCGGTCAGGTACGCCCCGGCGCGCGAGGCCAGGTAGATCGCGGTGCCCGCCATGTCCTCCGGCCGGCCGATCCGGCCCAGCGGCACCTGCTGCTCGATCGCGGCCCGGGACGCGGGGTCGTCCAGCGCGAACGCCATCATCTTGCTCTCGAACGGCCCCGGCGCGATCGCGTTGACCGTGATCCGCTCACCGGCGAGCTGGTGGGCGAGGCTGCGGGTGAGCATGTGCACGGCCGCCTTGGTCGCCGAGTATGCGTACACCTCCATCCACGGCACGCGGATGCCGTCGATCGAGCCGATGTTAATCACGCGGGCCGGGTCGTCGGGGCCGGCCGCGCCGCGCAGCGCCGGCAGCAGCGCCTGGGTGAGCCGGAAAACGGCCTTGACGTTGACCGCCCAGAGCTTGTCGAAGGCGCTCTCCGGGTACGACTCCAGCGGGGCGCCCCAGGTGGCGCCGGCGTTGTTGACCAGCACGTCGAGCCGGTCGCCGGTGCGCTCGCGCACGGCGGCGGCCAGCCCCAACGCGCCCTCGTCGTGGCTCAGGTCGGCCGGCAGCGCCGCGCAGGAGCCAACCGCCGACAGCTCCCTGGCCACCGTCTCGCAGACCTCGGCCTTCCGCGAGGAGATGATGACCTTCGCGCCGGCCTCGACGAAGCCGCGGGCGATCATCAGCCCGATCCCCCGTGAGCCGCCGGTGACCAGGACCGTCTTGCCTTCGACCGAGAACAGATCCGTCATGCCCATCCCATCGCGAGTCGGCGGGGGCCGCGGGCGTCTCCGGCGACCCAGGCGCTACCGCTCGGTAACCTAACCGTCCCGCGTCCGGCCCGACAAGCCGCCCCTGACCGGCGAAAACCGTCGGGGTGCAGGATGCACCGGGGGCGGTTACCGTCGAGTCGATGGTCACTACCGGACATCTCTCCTCGGCCAGCCGCACCGACCTGCCTCCGTTCGGGCGCGACGACCACCTCGACATCGTGGCGCTGCGTGACCTCGCCCCCGTGCCCGGCTGGTCCCGGCCGGTGCTGCTCGGTGCGGAGCTGCTGATCCTGGTCACCGGCGGTCACGGCACCGCCGAGCTGGATTTCCGCGCGCTGCCCTGCCGGCCCGGCACGCTGCTGCGCGCGCACCCCGGCCAGGCGCTGCGCTGCGTCGGCGGGCAGCTCGACGCGACCGTGGTGCGCTGGGGCGCCGACACGCTGCGCGGGCTGGACGTCGACCCGGACGCGGTGCCCGCGTACCGGCAGCTCGCCGGCGAGGACGAGGACGCGGTGATCAGCGAGGTGACCCAGCTCGCGGTCGACGCCGAGCGGCACGCCGGGGTGCCGGCCGCCGCGGCGCTGCTGCGGCACCAGCTCGCGGTGCTGCTGCTGCGGCTGACCCTGCTGCCCGGCGCGGCGGACCGCCCGGCCCCGCGTCCCGAGCGGGAGACCTTCGAGCGGCTGTGCCGGGAGGTGGAGCGCGGCTACCGGCACACCCGCCGGGTGGAGGACTACGCGGCGCAGCTGGGCTGCTCGGTGCGTACCCTCACCCGGGCCTGCCTGGCGGTGACCGGGCGCAGCGCCAAGCAGGTCATCGACGAGCGGGTGGCGTTGCAGGCCTGCCGGCTGCTGGCCGCCACCGACGAGCCGATCGCCGGGATCGGCCGCCGGCTCGGTTTTCCCGAGCCGACCAACTTCGGGCGCTTCTTCACCCGCGAGGTCGGGGTGAGCCCGGGCGCGTTCCGGGCGGGCCGGGAGCGGCCGATCCCGGTCCGGGTGGTGCGGCCGCGGCCGCCCGCCGAGCCGCCCGCCGCGCCGGGGCGGGCATGATGGCAGGGTGCAGATCTCCGCGCGCGGTGACTACGCGGTCCGGGCGGCCCTGAGCCTGGCCACCGCGTACCCCGCTCTGCTCTCCACCCAGGCCATCGCGACCGAGCAGGACATGCCGCGCAAGTTCCTCGAGGCGGTCCTGGCGGACCTGCGCCGGGCCGGCCTGGTGCGGGCGCAGCGCGGCGCGGAGGGCGGCTACACCCTGGCCCGGCCGCCGCGCGAGATCACCATCGGGCAGATCCTGCGCGCCGTCGACGGCCCCCTCGCCGGGGTACGCGGGCTGCGCCCCGAGGAGACCCGCTACGAGGGCGCCGCGGAGAACCTGCCCCGGCTCTGGGTCGCTGTCCGGGCGGCGGTGCGGCAGGTGGTCGACGAGGTGAGCCTGGCCGAGATGGCCAGCGGGAAGCTGCCCGGGCACGTGCGCCGGCTGATCGCCCGCCCCGACGCCTGGGAACCGCGCTGAGCCGACCGGCGGCCGGCGCCGCGCCCGGAGGACGGGGGCGCGGTGCCGGCGCCGCGCCCGGAGGACGGGGGCGCGGTGCCGGCGCCGGCGGTCACCGGGTGTGCACCACCTCGTCGTAGCCGAGCCGGGGCAGCCGGTCGTGCCAGGCGCCCGGCCCGGGCCGGCCGATGTTCAGCAGCAGCAGCACCCGGTGCCGACCGTCCGAAAAGAACTCCCGCTCCACCCCGGCGGCGTCGAAGCCCGCCATCGGGCCGGCGGCCAGCCCGGCGGCGCGTACCCCGATCAGCAGGTAGCCGATCTGCAGTGCGGCGTTGAGCCGGGCCTGCGCCTCCCGGCCGGCCGGGTCGCCGGCGAACCAGTCGCGGGCGTCCGGGCGGTGCGGGAACAGCTCCGGCAGCCGCTCGTGCCAGTCCACGTCGGCGGCGAGCACCGCGACCAGCGGCGCGCTCGCCGTCTTGTCCCGGTTACCCGAGCTGAGGTACGGCAGCAGCCGCTCCCGCGCGTGCGGCGAGCGCAGCAGCAGCACCCGCAGCGGTTGGGCGTTCAGCGCGGTCGGGCCGTACCGGACCAGGTCGTGCACGGCCCGGACCTGCGCGTCGGTGACCGGCTCGGCGGTGAACGTGTTCGCCGTGCGGGCGGCCCGGAACAGCAGGTCCTGGGCCGCCCGGTCCAGCGCGAGCAGGTCCGGCGCGGGCGGCGCGGCCGTCACGCGGGCACCGCCGCGCCGGCGCTGGTGTAGCCACCCCGGTGGTAGACCAGCGGGTCGCCGTCGTGGCCGTCGTCGAGCGCGAGCGGCTCGGCGATGACCAGGGTGTGGTCGCCGGCCGCGACCCGGCGTACCACCCGGCAGAGCAGCCGGCCGAGCACCCCCGCCAGCAGCGGCAGCCCGAACGGGCCGGCGGTCCACCCGGGGTACGCGGCGAACCGGTCGATGCCGCTGGTGGCGAAGATCCGCGCGGTCTCCCGCTGGCCGGCGCCGAGCAGGTGCACCGCCACGTGCTCGGCGCGGGAGATCACCGGCCAGCTCGACGAGCCGGTCCCGAGGCAGAACGAGACCAGCGGCGGGTCCAGTGACACCGAGGTGAACGAGGTGGCGGTGAACCCGGCCCGGACCGGTGCGCCGAGCCCGCCGAGGCAGGCCGGGTCGGCGGTGCCCCGGGCCACCGCCGTGACCACCGTGACGGTGGACGCCTGCCGGCGCAGCAGCGCCCGGAACCCGTCCCGGTCCACCGGCCGCAGCTCGGCGCTCATGCGGTCACCAGCGCACGGGCGGCGGCGTAGCCGCTGGCGGGGCGGGGCAGGCCGTAGTGTTCGCGTAGGGTGCGGCCGGCGTACTCGTGGCGGAACAGGCCGCGCCGGCGCAGCAGCGGCACCACGTGGTCCACGAAGGCCGACAGCCCGTCCGGCAGCAGCGGTGGCATCACGTTGAAGCCGTCGGCAGCGCCCTCGGTGAACCACCGTTCGATCTGGTCGGCGATCTGTTCCGGGGTGCCGGCCACCACCCGGTGTCCGCGCCCGCCGCCGAGCCGGCCGATGAGCTGCCGGATGGTGAGCCGCTCCCGCCGGGCCAGGTCGACGACGAGCTGGTAGCGGCTCTGGTGGGACTGGACGGCGCTGACGTCGGGCAGGTCCGGCAGCGGCCCGTCCAGCGGCAGCCCGGACAGGTCCAGGCCGGTCATCCCGGAGAGCTGGGCGAGGGCGTGCTCGGGCACGATCAGCGCCTCCAGTTCGTCGGCGAGGGCCCGCGCCTCGGCCTCCGTACCGCCGATCACCGGGGCGATGCCGGGCAGCACCTTGATCCCTGCCGGGTCGCGGCCGGCGGCGGCGGTGGCCCGCTTCAGCCCGGCGTAGAACACCTGCCCGTCGGCGAGGGTCTGCTGGGCCGTGAAGACGGCCTCGGCGTACCGGGCGGCGAAGGCGACGCCGTCGGCCGACGAGCCGGCCTGCACCAGCAGCGGCCGGCCCTGGGGCGGTCGGGGCGTGTTGAGCGGGCCCTGCACCCGGAAGTGCGGGCCGTGGTGGTCGATTTCGTGCACCCGGTCGGTGTCGGCGAAGATCCCGGCGGCGGCGTCGAGGGCCAGCGCGTCGTCCTCCCAGCTGTCCCAGAGCTTGATCGCCACGTCGACGAACTCGGCGGCCCGCCGGTACCGCTCGGCGTGCGCCGGGTGGTCGTCGAGGTTGAAGTTGCGCGCCTCCCGGGCCTGGGCGGAGGTGACGATGTTCCAGCCGGCCCGGCCGCCGCTGAGGTGGTCCAGCGAGGCGAACTTCCGGGCCAGGTTGAACGGCTCGTGGTAGGTGGTGGAGGCGGTGGCGATCAGGCCGATGTGTTCGGTGCTGGTGGCCAGCGCGGCGAGCAGGGTGAGCGGCTCGAAGACGGCCTGGATGTTGTGCCGCACGGCCGGGCCGACGGCGAGCCCGTCGGCGAGGAAGACCGAGTCGAGGGTGCCCCGCTCGGCGATCCGGGCCAGCTCCTGGAAGTGCCGGACGTCGGCGATCCGGCGCGGGTCGGTGCGCGGGTGCCGCCAGGCGGCCTCGTGGTGGCCGACGCCCATCAGGAACGCGTTGAGGTGCAGGGTGCGGGTCATGGTGGGTCCTTTCAGGCGGTGGCGTCGACGCGCCAGGTGGAGAAGCGGCGTTCCCCGGCGACGAGGAGCTGGTTGACGACCAGGCCGATGGCGGAGATGGTGATGATCCCGGCGTACATGTCGGGGATCGCGAAGTTGTACTGCGCGTAGTTGATGAGGTAGCCGAGGCCGGCTTTGGCGCCGACCATCTCGGCGGCGACGAGCACCAGGATCGAGTAGGCCCCGGCGAGCCGGACGCCGGTGAAGATGGTCGGCACGGCCGCCGGCAGGATCACTTTCTGGAACAGTCGCAGGTGGTCCAGCCCCATCGAGCGGGCCGAGCGGATCAGCAGCGGGTCCACGCCCTTCACCCCGGCGATGGTGTTGAGCAGGATCGGCCACGAGCAGGCGTAGACCACCAGGGCGATCTTGGAGGTCTCGCCCAGGCCGAGGATCAGCACGAAGACCGGCAGCAGGGCCAGCGCGGCGGTGTTGCGGAACACCTCCAGCAGCGGGCTGAGCAGGTCCGCGAGCGGCCGGTACCAGCCGATCAGCAGCCCCAGGGGGATGGCGCCGAGCACGGCCAGGGCGAGGCCGGTCAGCGACCGGGTCAGGCTGGCCCCGACGTGGTCGGCGAGCTGGCCGCTGCGCAGCAGCACCCACCAGGCGGCGAGCACCTCCGACAGCGGCGGCAGGAAGACCCGGTCGACCAGCCCGGCGCGGGGCGCGGTCTCCCAGAGCCCGGCGAGGGCCAGCAGCGCCACGCCGCGGCGCAGCGCCCGGCCGCCGAGAGCGAGCAGCGCGCCGCCGCCGCGCAACGCCCGCCCGCCGGCTCCGCGCCAAGGTGGGGTCCGCCGGGGTGGCGGTGGGGTCCGCCGGGGTGGCGACGGAGTCCGTCGGGGTAGCGGCGGGGTCCGCCGGCCGGGTGGGACGTTCGGCGATGTCAACCAACGCGGGCCTCCTCGGCGCGGGCCGTCACCGGCGTCGCGCGGTCCACGCGCGCTCCGGCCACCACGGGGGTACGACCACCGTCGGCTCCGGTGCCGGCGGAGCGGACGACCGCCGGGGTGCCGGCGGCGGTGACCGGGCGGGCCCCGGCGGCGGGACCTCCGGCGGACTGGGCGGCGCGCACCTCGTCGCGCAGCAGGGTCCAGATCTGGTGGCGGTGGTGCCGGAAGGCGTCCGAGGAGCGCACGTCCTCGACGGCATCCCGGTCGCCCAGCTCGATGTCGATGACCTGCTTGATCCGTCCCGGCCGGGCGGTCATCACGGCGACCCGCTGGCCGAGGTGGACGGCCTCGTCGATGCCGTGCGTGATGAACACGACGGTCTTCCCGGTGGCCTGCCAGATCCGGACCAGCTCGTCCTGGAGCGAGTCGCGGGTCTGCGCGTCGAGGGCCGCGAACGGTTCGTCCATCAGCAGCACGTCCGGGTCGTACGCGAGGCTGCGGGCGATGGCGACGCGCTGCTTCATGCCGCCGGACAGCTCGTGCGGATAGCGGTCGGCAAATCCGGCCAGCCCGACCAGGTCGAGGTGGTGGGCGATCAGGTCGGCGCGCTCGGCGCGGGGCACGCCCTTGGCCTCCAGCCCGAACGCGACGTTGCCGGCGGCGGTGCGCCAGGGCAGCAGCGCGTACTGCTGGAAGACGATGCCCCGGTCCAGGCCGGGCCCGGTGACCGGGCGGCCGTCGACGAGCACCTGCCCGCCGGTCGGGGTGGTCAGCCCGCCGAGCAGGTCGAGCAGGGTGGACTTGCCGCAGCCGCTGGGGCCGACGACGACCAGGAACTCGCCGGGGCGTACGCCGAGGGTGAGCCCGTCGAGGGCGGTGACCGCGCCGCCGCTGCCGCGCCGGCCCGGGAAGACCTTCGTCACCCGGTCGAAGAGGATCTTGTCGGTGCTCATGCGCCACCCCCGGCGGCGGCGAACCCGTTGAACCGGTTGGTGTAGAGGTCGGCCGGTTTCGGCCGGCCGCCCTTCAGTTCGCCGGAGTCGGCCAGCCAGTCGATCCAGGTGGTGAACTCCCGGTCGGAGATCAGGCCGCCCTGCCCGGCGACGCCGCTGGACTTCCAGTACCGGACCAGGGACGGGTCCTCGTTGCGGCCGCGCTTGGCGATGATGGCCTCGAACCGGGCCACCACGGTCTCCCGGGGCTGGGTGCGGGCCCACTCGATCGCCTTGCCGACGCCGGTGACGAAGGCCCGTACGGTCTCCGGGTTGCGCCGGATGAAGTCGTCGCGGAACACGTAGCTGCCGGCGCTGAAGGTGCCGAGCAGTTCGTGGTCGGTGAAGACGGTGCGGATGCCGCCGTTGGCGACGGCCTTGTCCCGGATGACGCCGCCGAGCACCGCGACGTCGATCTGCCCGGCCCGCAGCGACTGTTCGATGTTGACCGGCGGCAGGGCGACCAGTTCGACCTTGGCGATTTCGGCCGGGGTGAGCCCGCCCCGGGCCAGCCAGGTCTTGAGCACCGCCTCGGCGTGCGCGCCGAGGGTGTTCATGCCGACCTTTCTGCCGATCAGGTCGCGCGGGCCGCGGATCGGGCTGTCGTCGGGCACGTAGTAGCCCTGGAAGGTCTGCGCGTCGGAGCCGTAGTAGCTGACCACGGCGGTGATCGGGGCGTTGGCGGCGCGGAGCTTGACGATGGCGCCGTTGAACGCGCCGCCGAAGTCGACCTGGCCGGTGGCGGTGGCCTGGATGTCGGCCGGTCCGCCGGTGACGTTGCCGATCCAGTGGAGCGTGACGTCGCCGAGGTAGCCGAGGTCGGCGGCGAGTTCCGGCAGGGTGACCTGGCCGACCGAGCCCTGGTAGCGCAGCTCGGTGGTGTGCCGGCCGCCGCCGGCGGCGTCGGTGCCGCAGCCGGCGACGGTGAGGGCGAGCAGGGCGGCGGCCGCGGCGAGGGTACGCCGCAGCGGATGACGGGTTGAGGCCATGGCGGTCTCCTGATCTGTCCACGATGCGGTGGAGGAAGCCCACGAGGGCGGGTGAGGGCACGCCGCGACCGGCCGGCGCGTCGGTGCGTCGGCGACGGGAGCGGGCGGGCGGGGAGGCGGTGAGCGGTCAGCTCAACAGAGCGCGCTCGCGTGCCGGACCAGGTCGACGTGCACGCGAGCGGTGAGGAGAAGCTCGTCCCGCTGCGACATGACCTCATGCTGCCGGCCACCTTCCGGGCCGGTCAACGCTCTTCCATGGAGTGAGACCGGCATCGCTTGCTTTGTTTCCAGCCCGTTCCAGCCAGCGTTTACCGCCCCGCAACACCCACCTGATTAATGGGGATTAGGCGGTCGCCGCTCACCGTCCAGTGCGGAGCCGGCCGGTTTGGCGACAGCGACGCTTGGGCATGTTCGATCGCGCAGAAGCAGGGAGACCACTGAGAGGAGCCCGGTCATGGGCATCGTGTTCCGCAAGCGAAAGAAGATCGGCCCGCTGATCCTCCACTTCACCGAGAACGGCTTCTCGTCCTGGAGCATCAAGATCGGCAAGTGGTCCTGGAACTCCCGGACCCGTGCCCACCGCGTGGACCTGCCGGGTCCGATCTCCTGGAAGCAGGACAAGTCCCGGGCATGACCTCCCGAATGTCGAGCGGGGCGCCGGTGGCTCACCGGCGCCCCCGCTCGACATTCGGGGCAGGTCGCCCAGCCTCGCCGTTCCGCCGCCACCGGGAGCGGGACATCGGACAATCGCCGCATGGCCAACGAGTCCTTCCGGCGGGAGCGGCGGCTGGCAGCGCTGGCCGTCGCGCTGCTGCTGATCGCCTACTTCACCGTCCCGGTGGAGCCGGACCCGAACGGGCTGCGGCTGGCGCTGCGTTCGGCCGCCACCCTGGTCCTGGTGATCGTGGTGGCGTTCCTGGTCACCGGCCAGGTCCGTCGCCAACTCGCCGTGCAGCAGCCGACCGGCGAGGCGGAGAGCCGGGCGCTGATCCGGCTCGCCGTCACGCTGATCGCCGGGTTGCTGGTCTTCGCGCTCGCCGACTACGTGGTGGCGAACACCCGGCCGGGCGAGTTCGCCGGCCTGCGCACCCGCGTCGACGCGCTCTACTTCGCCCTGACCACCCTGACCACGGTCGGCTACGGCGACGTGCACGCCCAGGGACAGGTCGCCCGGGTGGTGGTCTGCGCCCAGATGATCTTCACGGTCGGGGTGATCGCGACCGGCGCGTCCATCGTGGTCAGGCAGCTGATCCAGCGTCCCCGCCCGGCGCGGCGCTGACCACCACGTCGCCGCCGAGCCGGCCGTGCTCCGGGTCCCGGGTCACCGCACCGGCGGCGAGCAGCGAGGCCAGCGCCCGGTTGGCGTCGGCGGCCCGGTAGACCGTCGAGGTGGCGGCGAAGCGGCGCAGCTCGGTCACCGTACGCGGGCCGGAGCGGGCCAGCTCGGCCAGCAACTCCCGGCGCAGCGGGCCGGGCTCCGGGTCGAGGCTGATGGCGAGCAGCCGCCCGGCGGGGTCGGCCGGGTCGCGGTAGCGCACGCCGGCGTACTCGTCGACCGCCCAGAGCGCGTCCTTGAGCACTTCCAGCCCCTTGTCCGAGCCGGTGCCGTAGCTGAACAGCCGGGCCGGCCCGCCGTCGTCGGGCACCAACTCCACCTCGGTCACCAGCGGAAAGCCGGCGTCGGTCAACGCCCCGCGCAGGGAGCGGCCGGCCGGGGTGACCAGCAGCAGCTCGGCCGGGCGGCCGGAGGCGACGGCCGCGAGCACGCCCGGGTCCGGGTCCCCACCCTCGATCACGGCCAGCAGCGGGGCGCCGGCCGCGCCGGCCGCCTTGAGCGCCACCGGCAGCCGGTCCGGCGCGCCGGGCACCACGTGCACGGCGACGTCCGCCGGCAGGGCGGCCTCGGCGGCGCCCAGCCGGACCGGCAGCTCGGTACCGCCCCCGCCCAGCACGAGCACCGTCAGCCGCCGGCCGCGCAGCCGGTCGGCGAACTCGGCCACCACCAGCAGCGCGGCCTCCGCGCCGCCGGCGTCACCTTCGGCGTACGCGAGGGCCAGGGTGGCCCGCCGGGAGCGGTGCAGCGCCCCCGGCAACCAGTGGTCGAGCTGCCGGACGAGCAGTTCGCGTAGGACGGCGTCGGTCGACATGCTGCCGTTCTACCGCATCGGCGGCCGGAGCGGGCCCGCGGTGCGGCCGGCGACGGCCGGTGCGGCCCGGCCCAGCGGGTCGGGCGGACACCGGCGGGGTGGTCGGGCCCAGCGGGTCGGGCGGACACCGGCGGTGCGGTCAGGCCGGGACGGAGATGCCCACCCCGCCACGGGTCTGCCCGCCGTAGCGCGCCCGCTCCCGGTCCAGGTCGAGGCGACCGATGCGCTTGCGGGCGGCGAGCGCGGCGTCGTCGAGCCGGTCGGCCGGGACGATCCAGACGATCTCGAACTCCAGGCCGTCCGGGTCGCGCCCGTAGAGGCTCTTCGTGGTGCCGTGGTCGGAGGTGCCGACCAGCGCGTTCGCGGCGGCCAGCCGCTCGGCGGTGGCGGCCAGCTCGTCCAGGGTGTCCAGCTCCCAGGCGAGGTGGTAGAGGCCCACGGCGGTCCGGCCGGCCGGCGAGGCGCCGGCGGCGGAACCGATCTCGAACAGCCCGAGGTCGTGGTCGTTGGTGGAGTCGGCCGCCTGGAGGAAGGCGGCGCCCCGGAACCCGTCCGGCGTCATCGGCACCGGGCGGAAGCCCAGCACGTCCCGGTAGAAGGCGACGCTGCGGTCCAGGTCACGGACGTAGAGCACGGCGTGGTTGAGGCGATGGATTCCCATGCCCCCCACGGTAGCGCGAGATAGTTGAGCCTTCAACAACCGCGGCTATGATGGGCGTCATGACCCGGTGGTTGGACCCCGACGAGCAGCGGACCTGGCGCGCCTTCCTGGCCGCCTCCCGGGCGCTGATGGACACCCTCGACCGCGAGCTGCAACGCGACGCGGGCATGCCGCACGCCTACTACGAGATCCTGGTCCGGCTCTCCGAGGCCCCCGACCGGCGGCTGCGGATGAGCGAACTCGCCGACGCCACCGGCTCCTCGCGCAGCCGGCTCTCCCACGCGGCGTCCCGGTTGGAGGCGGCCGGCTGGATCCGCCGGGAGGACTGCCCCACCGACCGGCGCGGGCAGCTCGCCGTCCTCACCGACGACGGCTTCGCCACCCTCGCGGCCGCCGCGCCCGGCCACGTCGCGGGGGTACGCCGGCACCTGTTCGACGCGCTCAGCCCGGCCCAGGTCGACCAGCTCCGGCGGATCAGCGAGACCCTCGCCGAGCACCTGACCGGATCCTGACCAAACTGATCCACTCCGGGGGTTGTACTTACCGTCGCCGAATGAGCACGATGGGGCGTGTCCTCCGGCTTCGGTGAACTGACGGTCCAGGCGCACCACCTGGTGTCCGAAGGCGACCTGGCCGGCGCCCAGCGGCTGCTCGCCGACGCGCTGACCGACGTCGACCCGCGTCCCGCCAACGCCTCCCCCGAGCTGGCCGACGCCGCCGGCCTCCAGGCCCGGGTGCTCGTCGCCCTCGGCGAGCCGCACTCCGCGCGTGGCTGGGCCGCCTTCGCGTACGCGGCGGCCACCCGGCTGTACGGCCGCTCCGACGAGCGCGCCATCACCGCCGCCGCCACCCTGGCCGCCGTGCTGCACCGGGTCGGCAGCGACGCCCGGGCCGCCCGGCTCTACTCCGACGTCATCATCGAGCTGACCGCCCGCGACGGCCCGGAGTCGCAGCGGGTCCTCGCCGCGCACGCCGACCTGGCCACCGTGGAGTACGCCCGAGGCCAATGCGAGCTGGCCCGTGACCGGCTCCAGGACGCCTGGGAGCTGCACCGCGAGGTGTACGGCGACGGCCACCCCAGCGGCATCAAAATGCTGGCCAAGCTCGGCGCGATGGAACGCGACTGCGGCCGGTACGCCGAGTCCCACGAGCACCTGGCGCTGGCCGAGGAGCTGTCCGCGGCGCACCTGGCCGCCGACGACCCGCTCGCCGCGCAGGTGTCGACGCTGGTCCGGACGGCCGCCGATCCGGACCACGTCTGCGAGCCGGCCGCGGCGGCGCCGGTGGTGCCGGCCGCCCGGGTCCCGCCGGCCGCCGAGGGCCCGCCCGAGCCGCCGGTCTACCGTCCACCGGCCCGCACCGCCGAGCCGGCCGACCCGATCGGCGGCACCCACGTGCCCACCCCCCGGGTCGCGCCCGAGGCCGACGACGACCGCTTCGGCGCCCCGGCCGAGCAGGACGGCTTCGGCGGGCCCGACGACGACCGCTTCGGCGGACCGGCCGACCAGGACCCCTTCGCCGTCGCGGACGACGACCGGCTCACCGGCTCGACCCACCAGGGCCCTCTCGGGATGCCCTACGACGACCGCTTCGGCGGGCCGGCCCAGGACCACTTCGGCACACCCGACGACGACCGGTTCGCGGGCTCGACCCACGACGACCCCATCGGCATGGCCGACGAGGACCGGTTCGGCGGACCGGCCCACGGGGACCCCTTCGCGAGGCTGGACCGGGACCGGTTCGGCGGACCGGCCGACCCGGACGGGGACCGGTTCGGCAGGCCGGCCGACCCGGACCGGGACCGGTTCGGCGGACCGGCTGACCCGGACGGGTTCGGCGGGCCGGCCGACGACGAGTGGCCCCCCGACGAGCAGCCGGAGGACACCTGGCCGGTGCGGGAGAGCGCCCTGCCGCCGACCGTGGTCGGGCTCACCGACGAGGAGCCGGGCGTCCGCCGGGTGCCCGGGTCCGCCGAGCCGGAGTCGCCGTCGCGCTACCTGCCGGTGCACGTGCCGCGCCAGCCCGAGCCGGAGCCGGTGCGCCCCGGCCGGCCCTGGCTGCCACTGGTGGTGGCCGGCGTGATCGTGGCGCTGCTGCTCGGCGTCATCGCGGTGGTCGCCGGGGTGTCCCGGGTGGACCGCTCCCGCGACACCCCCGCGCCGGCCCGCACCACCGCGGCCGGTCCCACCGCCACCGCTCCGACCGGCACCGGCCGGAGCGGCACGCCGAGCGCCGCGCCGGCCTCGCCGGGCAGTCCGCCGGGCACCGTGCGGCTCGTCGACCGACGGGACAGCATCCTGCTGAGCTGGACGTACCCGGCCGGCGCGGAGGGGCCGGTGGTGATCGCCGGCGGTCGCAGCCGGGACACCCAGCGCACCTTCCAGGAGTTGCCGGCCGGCACCGACAGCTACGTCGCCTACGGGTTGAGCCGCAACATCGACTACTGCTTCACGGTGGCCGTGGTCTGGTCCACCGACACCGTCGCCCGGGCCGCGCCGGTCTGCACCCGCCGGGGCTGATCCGCACCGGCCCGCCCCGGCTGACCGCCGGCCGCGCAGTGCTCAGTCCGCCTCGGGCACGTCCAGCGCGGGCAGCCGTACCGTCACCCGCAGCGCTCAGTCCGGCTCGGGCACGTCCAGCGCCGGCAGCCGTACCGTCACCCGCAGCGCTCAGTCCGCCTCGGGCACGTCCAGCGCGGGCAGCCGTACCGTCACCCGCAGCCCGGACCCGATGCCGGGCCCGGCGTCGGCGAGTTCGACGCTGCCGCCGGCCCGGCGGACCAGTTCCCGCACGATGGCCAGGCCCAGCCCGGCACCGCCGTCGTCCCGCGCCCGCGCGTCGTCCAGCCGGGTGAACCGCTCGAAGACCCGCTCCCGGTCCGCCGCCGGGATGCCCGGCCCGTCGTCGGTCACCGTCACCAGGTGGTACCCCCGCTCCCCCGACCCGGCCGGGCGCGGCGTCGGCACGGCGCCGCCGGCCGCTGCGCCGGCCCCACGCCGCGCGGCCACCGGACCGGCCAGCTCCGCTCCGGCCCTCCGCCGCGCGGCCATCCGACCGGCTGGCCCCGCGCCAGCCTCACCCGGCGTCGGCACGGCGCCTCCGGTCCCGCCCCGCGCGGGCACCGGGCCGGCCAGCCCCGCGCCGGTCCCAGCCGGGGTCGCGCCCTCGGGCCCCGCACCGACCCCACGCTGCGCCGATACCGGGCCGGCCAGCCCTGCGCCGGCCCAGCCCGGTGCCGGTGTCGTGCCCTCGGGCCCCGCACCGGCCCCATGCCGCGTCGACGGCGGACCGGCCGGCTCCGGGCCGGTCACGGTGAGCACCACCTCGCTGCGGGCGTGCCGCAGCGCGTTGTCCACCAGGTTGGTGATCACCCGGTGCAGCTCGCCCGGGTCCCCCTCGGTCCAGAGCGGTGCGGCGGGCGGGCGCAGCCGTACCGGCGGGGCGGGGTACCGGTCGGCCACCGTACGCAGCAACTCCCCCAGCTCGACCGGGCCGGCGCTGGGCCCGGGCCGGCGGGCGGGCTGCTCGTCGAGGCGGGCCAGCAGCAGCAGGTCGTCGACGAGCCGGCCGAGGCGTTCGGTGTCGGCGAGCAGATCGTCGGCGACCGCCGGCCAGTCCGTGGCGTCGCCGAGCCGGCGGGCCACCTCCAGCTCGGTCCGCATGTTCGTCAACGGGCTGCGCAGCTCGTGTGCGGCGTCGGCGACGAACGCCCGCTGCCGGGCCCGGGCCGCCGCCAACCGGTCCAGCATGTCGTTGAGGGTGACCGCCAGCCGCTGGATCTCGTCGCGGGCGGCCGGCACGGGCAAGCGCCCCGGACCGGCCCGGTCGGTGATCTCGGCGGCGCCCCGGCGCAGCGCCTCCACCGGGCGCAGGGTGGCCCCCACCACCCGCCAGGCGACCACGGCCATGCCGGCGACCAGCAGCGGGAAGCCCACCAGCAGCAGGGTCCGGACCACGTGCAGGCTGTGCCGGACATCGCTGAGCGACTTGGCGACCAGGACGGTGAGCGGT
The DNA here is from genome assembly GCF_000982955.1 of Micromonospora sp. HK10. GTDB lineage: Bacteria > Actinomycetota > Actinomycetes > Mycobacteriales > Micromonosporaceae > Micromonospora. The sequence continues at coordinate 70,027 of NZ_KQ058810.1, forward strand.
TCGGCCGGGGTGCCGGCGGGCACGGTCACCACCCGCACCGGCCCGGCCATGCCCACCCGCCGGCCGTCCACCACCAGCCGCTGGCGCTGCCCGGCGCGCAGCTGCTCCTGGTCGAGCATCGGCACCAGCCGGTCGGCGTCGATCGAGGCCGCCCGGACCCGGCCGGCCGCGTCCACCACCTGCACCCGGAGTTGGCCGCCGGCCACCGGCAGCGGATCGGGCAGGGCCTCCGAGGCGGCCAGCAGGGCGACCGCGTCGGCGGTCCGCAACGCCTCGGCGTCGACGGTGCGTTGCAGCGTCCAGCCGAGCGCGCCGAGCAGCAACGTGCCGCCGAGCGCGAGACCGACGACGAGCCCGAGCACGCCGATCGCCATCAGCCGGGCGCGCAGGCCGAGGTTCAGCCGGGGGCCCCGGCGGACGCGGTCCGCGCGCCCCCGTCCCCGCCGGCTCATGTGGCGAGGCGGTAGCCGGCACCGCGGACCGTTTCCAGGCGGTCCCGGCCGATCTTGCGGCGCAGGTAGCCGACGTAGACCTCGACGGCGTTCGGGGCGGTCTCCAGGCTGGCGTCCCAGACGTGGTCGAGCAGTTCGGTCTTGGAGACCACCTCGCCGGGCCGGCGCATCAGGTAGTCCAGCAGGGCGTACTCGCGGGCGGTCAGGACCACCTCGGCGTCGGCCCGGGTCACCCGCCGGCGGGCCGGATCCAGCCTCAGGTCACCCACGGTGAGTACGGCCGGGCGTTCGGGCGCGCCCCGGCGGAGCAGGGCCCGCAGCCGGGCCAGCAGCACCACGTACGAGAACGGCTTGGTGAGGTAGTCGTCGGCGCCGCAGTCGAGCCCGTCGGCCTGGTCGTACTCGCCGTCCTTGGCCGAGAGCATGAGCACCGGCAGCCAGTGTTCGCCGGCCCGGAGCCGGCGCACCACCTCGTACCCGGACAGGCCCGGCAGCATCACGTCGAGGATCATCGCGTCGTAGTCGCCGTGCCGGGCGGCGTCCAGGCCGGCCGGGCCGGTGGCGGCCACGTCCACCGCGAAGCCCTCGGCCATCAGCCCGCGCCGCAACGCGGCGGCGAGCCGCGCCTCGTCCTCCACCACCAGCAACCGCACGGTCCAAGGGTGCCACCCGGTGACCGCCCCTAGGGATTCTCCTCAGCGGCCTCACAGCGACCGGGGCGCAGCATTACGGTCAGGAGGTGCACAACATGCCCGTACTGAAGAACCGCGCCGTGCTGCGCTGGCTGGTCCCGGTGACCGCGGGGGTCGTCGTGGTCGGCGGCGGCGCCCTGGTCGGCACGTTCGCCGCCGGGGCCGACCCGGCCCTGCCGCCGCGGACCGCCGCCCAGCTCCTGGACGACCTGCGTACGTCCCGCCTCGATGGGCTATCCGGCACGGTGGTCCAGCGCGCCGACCTGGGGCTGCCGCCGCTGGCCGGGCTGGCCGGGGCGGCCGGCGGAACCGAGCTGACCAGCCTGCTCACCGGCACCCACACCCTGCGGGTCTGGTACGCCGGCCCGCAGCGCCAGCGGCTGGCGCTGCTCGACACGCTCGGCGAACGCGACGTGCTGCGCGACGGCCGCGACGTGTGGACCTGGAGCAGCCGAACCAACACCGCGTCGCACCGGACGCTGCCGGCCGACGCGGCGGAGACGCCGTCCGCGCCGGCCACCCCGGCCGATGCCGCGGACCGCGCCCTGGCGGCCATCGACCCGAGCACCGCGGTCACCGTCGGCCGCTCGTCGACGGTGGCCGGGCGCAGCGTGTACGAACTGGTGCTGACCCCGCGCGACAAGGACTCCCTGGTGCACCAGGTGCGGATCGCGCTGGACGCCAAGGAGCACGTGCCGCTGCGCTTCGAGCTGCTCGCCGACGGCGTGCAGGAGCCGGCTGTCGAGGTCGCCTTCACCCAGGTCGACTTCCGCACCCCGGACGCGGACCAGTTCCGGTTCAACCCGCCGCCGGGGGTGCGCGTCACCGAGGACAAGGGCGACGGGCATGGGCCGGCCGGCATGCACCGGCCGGGCGGCGACCACGGTAAGAGCGGACCGGGCGGCGACCGGCCCGGCAACGCGCCGGATGTGCGTACCGTCGGCACCGGTTGGACCACGGTGCTGGTGGCGAAGCTCGGCGCGGCCGGCGACACCCCCGGCGGCAGCACGGCGCCGGCCGGGGCGGCCGGCGCGGCCGGGGCGGACATGCTGGGCAAGGTGCTCGGCGACCTGACGAAGGTCAGCGGCGACTGGGGCAGCGGGCGGCTGCTCACCGGGAAGCTGTTCAGCGTGCTGCTCACCGACGACGGCCGGGTACTCGCCGGCCTGGTCCGGCCGGAGCGGCTCTACGCGGCGGCCACGGTCTGAGCGGAGCGCGAGGTCTGAGCGGAGCAGGGCCCGTCGGGGGCCCGGTCGGCGCGAGCCGGCCGGGCCCCCGACCGCGTTCCCAGCGCAGCGGAGTGCCGGCGGATCGGCGGGTCGGGCGGGCTTGGTCCGGCGGTGGGCCGCGCGGTATCTTGTGCAGTTCAAACACAAAAAGGAACGGCCCGAAAGGCCATTCCTCTGCTGGACTATAGCGAATGGGGAGCCGGTTTGTCAACGCACTCCGACGTGCCGGGTGGGCTGGACCAGGACGACGAGATCGGCCGCGAGCAGGAGTACGTCTCGATGCTCTACGGTCGGCTGGACGGCATGCGCGAGCAGGCCGCCCGGCGGCTCACCGAGGAGCTGCGCAACACCGGCGGCACGCAGCAGGCCCGCTCCCAGCGGGACTCCGCCGTCGGCATGTACGCCGAGCAGGTCGACCGCTACTCCGCCGTGGAGAGCGGGCTCTGCTTCGGCCGCCTCGACGGCGACGACGGTTCCCGCCGCTACATCGGCCGGATCGGGATCTTCGACACCTCCGGCGACTACGACCCGCTGCTGATGGACTGGCGGGCCCCGGCCGCGCGGGCGTTCTACCTGGCCACCGCCGCCAGCCCGCAGGGCGTACGGCGACGCCGGCACCTGCGTACCCGCCAGCGGAAGGTCACCGGCCTCAACGACGAGGTGCTGGACATCACGGCCGCCTCCCCCACCGCCCACGAGGAGCTGACCGGCGAGGCGTCCCTGCTCGCGGCGCTGAACGCGGGGCGTACCGGCCGGATGCGCGACATCGTGGAGACCATCCAGGCCGAACAGGACCGGATCATCCGGGCCGACCTGCCGGGTGTGCTGGTGGTGCAGGGCGGCCCCGGCACCGGCAAGACAGCGGTGGCGTTGCACCGGGCCGCGTACCTGCTCTACACCCACCGGGAGCAGCTTTCCAGCCGGGGCGTGCTGCTGGTCGGCCCGAACGCCACCTTCCTGCGCTACATCTCCCAGGTGCTGCCGGCCCTGGCCGAGACCGGTGTGCTGCTGCGCACCCAGGCCGACCTGTTCCCGGGGGTCAGCGCGCGGCGCACCGAACCGGCCCGGACGGCCGCGCTCAAGGGGCGGCCCGTGATGGTCGAGGTGCTCGGCAACGCCGTCCTGGACCGGCAGCGGGTGCCCGACGAGCCGCTGGAGATCGAGCTGCCGCAACGGGAGATCCTCACCCTCGACCCGGCGGTGGTCCGGCAGGCCCGGGAGCGCGTCCGGCGCTCGCAGCGCCCGCACAACCTGGCCCGCGCGCTGTTCGATGTGGAGATCGTGCACGCGCTCGCCGCCCAGGTCGCCGAGCGGATCGGCGCCGACCCGCTGGGCGGGGAGAACCTGCTCGCCGAGGCCGACGTCGCCGAGATCCGCCGGGAGCTGCGCGAGGAGCCCGAGGTCCAGGCCACCCTGGACGAGCTCTGGCCGGTGCTCACCCCGCAGCGCCTGCTCGCCGACCTGTACGCCGACCCGGAGCGGATCGCCGCGGCCGCGCCCATGCTCACCGAGGCGGAGCGCGGGCTGCTGCACCGGACGCCCGGCGGGTGGACCCCGGCCGACGTGCCGCTGCTGGACGAGGCGGCCGAGCTGCTCGGCGAGGACGAACGCGCCGCGGTGGCCCGCCGGGAGCGGCTGCGCGCCCTGGAACGCGAGTACGCCGAGGGCGTGCTGGAGATCTGGCGCGGCTCCCGCTCCATCGACGTGGAGGACGAGGCGGACGGCGGCGAGATCCTCGGCGTGACCGACCTGATCGACGCCGACCGGCTCTCGGAGCGGCAGGAGGACGCCGAGCGGCTGACCACCGCGCAGCGGGCCGCCGCCGACCGGAGCTGGGCGTTCGGGCACGTCATCATCGATGAGGCGCAGGAGATCTCGCCGATGGCGTGGCGGCTGCTGATGCGGCGCTGCCCGAGCCGGTCGATGACGATCGTCGGGGACGTGGCGCAGACCGGGGCGCTCTCCGGCACGCCGTCCTGGGCCGAGGCGCTGCGGCCGTACGTGGCGGACCGGTGGCGGCTGGAGGAGCTGACCGTCAGCTACCGCACCCCGGCCGAGATCATGGCGGTCGCCGCCGACGTGCTGACCGCGATCGACCCGGCGCTGCGCCCACCCCGCTCGGTACGCGCCGCCGGCGTGCCGCCCTGGGACCGTACCGTCGAGGCGGGCCGGCTGGCGGCGGAGCTGGTGGCGGCGACGGCGCGGGAGACGGCCGCGCTGACCGACGGGCGGCTCGGGGTGATCGTCCCCACCGGCTGGATCGAGGAGTTGGCCGCGGCGGTGGTCGCCGCGCTGCCCGAGGTCGCCGTCGGCGAGCAGCCCGAGCTGGCGAACCGGGTGGTGCTGCTCACCACCGAGCAGGCCAAGGGCCTGGAGTTCGACACGGTGCTGGTGGTGGATCCGGAGCGGATCGTGGCCGAGTCGCCGCGCGGGCACAGCGACCTCTACGTGGCGCTCACCCGCGCCACCCAGCGCCTGGGCATCCTGCGCACCGCCTGACCCAGGTTCCACGACCGCGGCCGGTTGGCGTGCGGCCGGGCCGGCAGTGCCGACGCGGCCGGCAGGTGACGGCTTCCGCCCCCTGCCGGCCGCGGTACCGGCTGCTCAGCCGGGGTTGGCGCCCTCGTCGGTGAAGTTGCCGACCTGGGCGCCGGCCGACGAGGCGTCGCTGGTCGAGCCGCCGGCCGGGGTGCTCAGGCCGCCGGTGGTGGCATCACCGGTGGTGGTCGGGGCCACCTTGCCGGGGTGCCGTTCCGGTTGGCGGGCCACCCGGCGCACGCTGGCCGGGCCGGCCGTCCCGGTGGTGGTGGTCACCGCGCCCTGACCGCCGGTCGGCCCGCCGTCGCGGAGCATGGTGGGATCCACCGGGGTGTGCGCCGGGTCGTCCGAGTCGTTCTCCTGGAGCACCCGGGTCTCGTCGGTCTGCGGCACCGTGACCTCGTCGAGCGCGCCCTCGCCGTACACACCGCCGGCGATCCGCTCCTCGGCCCGCCGCGCGGCCTGCTGCCGCATGTCGTCCTCACGCACGTCAACCACCTCGCAGAACTCTCGGGGATCCACCGTGCGTGCCCGACGGCCGCCGGCTGAAACCGGCCGGCGGACACGGCTGGGGGTGGTCTGTCCCCTCCTCCACCCGGCTGTCCGGTTCGGCGGCGCTCGCCCCCGGACCCGGGTGGCGGGCGTGGGCGGCCCGGCGTCCGGGATTCGGCCGGCGGCCGGGGTTACCCCGCCCAGGGGGTCGGGTAGACGGTGGGTGCCCCCGCCACAGAGCGTGAACCGCGCCGTGGCCGACACGCGGTAGCGGGGCGGGCGGTGTGCAGAGAACGACTCATCAAATCCTGAGGAGGACCAGATGAGCACGCAGGCTGCATCCACCAGGTCGATGAACCGGCCGACGCAGGACATGTCCAACCGGACCGCGATGCAGGAGACGCCGACCCGCCCGATGCCGATGTACGACGGGCACCGGGAGCAGGCGATGCAGGCGCCCGGCACGGAGACCAAGCCGTCGTTCGCGACGACGGAATTCTGGATCTACCTCGCGGCCGTCGCGGGGGTGCTGGTGGCGTCCTTCCTGGTCGGTAAGAACTCGGTCGGGGTGGACATCTTCCGCGCCCCGCAGGCCTGGTTCTTCATCACGCTGCTGACCATCGGATACCTGGGTAGCCGGGGTCTGGCCAAGGCCGGCAGCAACTTCCGCAGCGGTGACGAGCGGAAGGCCCGGCACTGACCGGAGCAACACCTGAGACGACGGTGCCCCCGGGGATTCACATCCCGGGGGCACCGTCGCGTGCCGTCACTCGCCGCCGAAGTCACCGAAGTCGCCGAAGTCGCCCTCGAAGGCGTCCTCGATCAACTCGCCGGCGACCAGGCCGCCGGCCACGCCCAGCGCGGCGCCGGCCACCATGCCGCCCATCCCCGGGCCCCGCCGGCCGTGCCCGTGGTGGGCGCCGTAGCCGGGCGCCCGCAGGCTGCCGTAGCGGGCCGTGGTCTCCCGCAGCCAGCCGTCCACGACCTGCACCCAGTCGGTCCGCTCGGCGTCGGTGTGCGCGACGGCGTACCGGCCGACGACGTCGTGCCCGGCGCTGAGGAAGCCGCCCCGCTTGTCGCACTCCAGCACCACCTCGACGCCCCGCTGACCGGTCACGAAGGTCAGCTCGACCTCGCTGACGGTCTGGGCGTACTGCGGCGCCGCGAAGAACTCGATCTCCTGGTAGAACGGCAGCGTCTGCTGCACCCCGTGGATGCGGCCCCGCTCCAGGTCGGCGTGCTTGAAGCGGAAACCCAGCGCCTGGAACGCGTCGAGGATCCGCTCGTGGATCGGCAGCGGGTGCACCGCCACGTGGTCCAGGTCGGTCTTGTCCACCGCGCGGGCCACCGCCAGCTCGGTCCGCAGCCCCATCGTCATGCCGTGCAGCCGCTGGCCGTACACGTCGGTCACCGGGGTCTCCCACGGCACCGGGAGCTGGAACGGGATGGCGAGCTGCTGCTTCGGGGCGAGCTCGAACGCCCCACTGACCGGCATCCGGTGGAATTCCATGATGCCGGCGTACTCGCTGTCGCCGCCCTCGATCTCCACCCGGGTGACCAGGCTGACGGTGACCTGCTCGATGCGGGCCGGTGCGTCGCCGCCGACGAGGTTGACGTGCCCGTCGAGGGTCAGGCCGGGCCGGGTGTTCGGGTTGGTCAGCACCGTGTCCACGCTCGGGCCGCCCACGCCGAACGCGCTCAGCATCTTCTTGAAGACCATCGCCACTCCCGCTTCCACCGTTCGGCACACTCCAGCATGGAGCGTGCCGTGCCACCCAGGGCACCCTAACCTGGACGGCTGTGAAGTGCCTGAAAGGCGCGGCTGAGATCGCCGAGCTCAGGCAATGGCGTCGTGGTGCAGAGGTAGGACGAGCAGATCCATCGGCGGCCCCCATGGCAACACAGACTTGCCAACCTGACGCCATCCGTTGCGTGCGTATATTTTTCGCGCCTGAGAGCGGGGGTCGGAGGCGAGGGTGGCGTACTGCTCCTTCCGGTCGGCGAGCAGCCGGCGCAACAGCTCAGCGCCGATACCATGGCGCTGCCGGCGCGGATGGACGATCCACTCCATGACTGCGAACTTCTCGACGTCCCGCAACTCGCCGGGCGGCTCGCCATCGGCGCGCTGCCACCAGGTGCCGGACGGCATCGTCCATCCATAGGCTGCGCCTACCAAGGAGCCGCGTTCAGCGGCGGCAATCAGGGTGAAGCCCAAACGTTCCGCCTCGCCAGGTAGGGCCTCACGAAAGCGGGCCACCTGCTCCGGACCTTCCCCGTAGGGCGGCTCAGCGTAGACAATTTTGTACAAGTCAGCCAGCGGGACAAAAAAGTCTGACACGTCGTTGCTCGTGCTGGTGATGTACTCGATCGCCATGCCGCGAGCCTAAACTCGCACCCGCTCGACCAATTCGTCGTACACCTGCCGGGCCGGCGGGCAACGTCTCCCCGTGACGGGCCAAGTTGGCAGACCGGGTCCACGGCTTCTCTCCGCCGGCCGGCGGAGTCACCGGCCTCGTGCCCGGCCGGCCAGCAGCCCACCCCCGGTCGCCGACCCGTCGAAATGTGCGGGGCTCAGCCGAAGTCGAACTCGCCGTCCTTGACGCCGCCGACGAAAGCGGCCCATTCCTCGGCCGTGTAAATGATCGTCGCAGCGTCCCGCGCCTTGCTGTGCCGAACCGCCACCCGCCCCGAGCCGTCCAGCAGCGGCCCTGCCTCGACACAGTTTCCGCCGTTGTCCGGGCTCTTGGTGCTGATGTGCCACGCCACGTCGGGCCTGGTCTCGCTCATGACAGCTCCTCTGCGAGTGCTGAGATCAGCTTCACCGACTCGCTCGTGCTGAGTGCGGCCTCCCGGAGCCGATCGTACGCGCGGACGTACCGCAGGGCCTTGTCCGACTCCATGAACAGCCGGCCGCCCAGCGGCTCATCGTGCGCAACGTCGGTGTAGGGCGGTGGCACCTTGAAGAGCCAGAAGATTCCGTCCCCAGTCATTCGACGTCGACGACGATCAGTTCGCCGACCTGCTCACCGACCTGCCGGCGCACATCGGCCGGCAGCCCGGCGTCGGTGACCAGCACGTCCGCCTCCGCCAGCGGACCGATGGTGGCGATGCCGATGGTCTCCCACTTGGTGTGGTCGGCGAGCACCACGAGCCGCCGGGCCGCGCCGATCAGCCGCCGGTTGACCGCCGCCTCCAGCAGGTTCGGGGTGGTGAAGCCGGTACGCGGGCTCATCCCGTGCACGCCGAGGAAGAGCAGGTCGACGTTGAGCGCGGCGATGGCCGCCTCGGCCACCGGTCCGGTCAGCGCGTCCGACGGCGTACGGATGCCGCCGGTGAGCACGACGGTCTGGTCCGGGCGGGGGTTCTGGTAGAGCACGTCCGCCACCGGGATCGAGTTGGTGACCACGGTGAGGCCGCGCACGTCGGCGAGCCGGGCGGCCAGGGTCGCCGTGGTGGTGCCGGCCGAGAGCGCGATCGCCATGCCCGGTTCGACCAGGCCGGCCGCCCGCTCGGCGATGGCCCGCTTCTCGGCCTGCTGCCGGATCGACTTGGCCGCGAAGCCCGGCTCGTCGGCCGAGCCGGGCCCGGCCAGGGTCGCCCCGCCGTGGACCTTGTCGATCAGACCGCGATCGGCGAGCACCTCCAGGTCGCGCCGGATCGTCATGTCCGACACCCCGAAGCGGCTGACCAGGTGACTGACCCGGACGCCACCGCGCTGGCGGATCAGCTCCAGGATGGCGCTCTGCCGTTGCTGGGCGAGCATGGACCCTCCTTCCGGCGGCACGGATGGTCAGGCCGCCTCGGTCGTCCGGGCCGCCGCCGGGGTGCCGGCGTCCGGCCCGGTCGGCTGTGCCCGGTCACCGGCGGCACCGGACGTCTCGCGGACCACAGCCACCTCCCCCGCCGGCACGACCAGTTCACCGTCGCACCAGCCACCGGCGAGCAGTTCGGCGCCGGTCACCGGCAGCCGGGCCGCGTCGTCGGTGTGGTTGATGACGAACAGCCAGCTCCGGTCGGCCGAGCGACGGCGGACCACCTCCACCCCGGGCGGCGCGGCCGCCGCCGGGCGCACGCCGGCCTCGGCGAGCAGCCGGGCGACCAGCCGGTCGGTGGCCGCGTCGTCGAGCCGGGTGGCCAGGTACCAGGCGGCACCGCCGCCGACCGGATGGCGGGTCAGCGCCGGCACCCCGGGCAGTGGCCCGTCGGCGTACGCGGCGAGCACCTCGGCGCCCTCGGCGTGCAGCCATTCGGTCCACACGTCGGCGGTGGAGCCGTCGTCGAGGCGGACCGACTCGCCCGCGCGCAGCGGGAAGAACTCTTCGGTACGCACCCCGAGCAGGTCGCGGAACGCGCCGGGGTAGCCGCCGAGCCGGATGTGGTCGTGCTCGTCGACGATGCCGCTGAAGTAGGTGACCAGGGCGGTGCCGCCCGCCTCGACGTACCGACGCAGCGCCTCGGCGTCGGCGTCGCGCACCAGGTAGAGGGTGGGCGCCAGGACCAGCCGGTAGCGGGACAGGTCGGCGGACGGGTGCACCACGTCGGCGGTCACCCCGGCCCGCCAGAGCGCGCCGTGCAGGGCGGAGAGCCGATCGGTGTACGTGACGTCGACGCTCGGGTGGGAGTCGAGTTCGGCGCCCCACCACGCCTCGTAGTCGAAGAGGATGGCCACCTCGGCGTCGACCCGGCTGCCGCGTACCTCGGCCAGCGCCGCGAGGTCGGCGCCGAGCCGGCAGACCTCCCGGAACACCTTGGTCTCCGGGCCGGCGTGCGGGACCAGCGCGGAGTGGAACTTCTCCGCGCCGGCGCGGGAGGCCCGCCATTGGAAGAACAGCACCCCGTCGGCGCCCCGGGCCACGTGCGCCAGGCTGTTGCGGCGCAGCTGACCGGGCGTCTTGGCGACGTTGCGGGGCTGCCAGTTGACCGCGCTGGTGGAGTGTTCCATGAGCAGCCACGGCGCGCCGCCGGCGACGCCGCGGGTGTGGTCGGCGGCGAGCGCCAGGTTGACCTGGGGCTGCGGGTCGGCCGCGCTGAGGTAGTGGTCGTTGGCGACCAGGTCCACGTCGGACGCCCACGAGTGGTAGTCCAGGTATTTGATCCCGGTGCCGATCATGAAGTTCGTGGTGACCGGCTGCGGGGCGAGCCGGGTCAGCAGCTCCCGCTCGGCGCGGAGCTGGGCGCGCTGCTCGTCGGAGGAGAAGCGCAGGAAGTCCAGCTGCTGGGTGGGGTTGGCGAAGGTCGGCGCGGCGCGCGGCGGGTTGATCTCGGCCCAGTCGTGGTAGCGCTGGCTCCAGAACGCGGTGCCCCAGGCGGCGTTGAGCGCGTCCAGGCCGCCGTAGCGCTCGCGCAGCCAGCGGCGGAACGCCGCCGCGCTGACGTCGCAGTAGCAGTGCACGTTGTGGCAGCCCAGCTCGTTGGAGACGTGCCACATGAGCACCGCCGGATGGTCGGCGTACCGGCCGGCGACGGCCTCGACCAGGGCCAGCGAGCGCTCGCGGAACACCGGCGAGCTGGGGCAGTACGCCTGCCGCCCGCCCGGCCAGAGGATGCTGCCGTCGGCCCGGCGGGGCAGCGTCTCCGGGTGCCGGTGGGCCAGCCAGGGCGGCGGGCTGGCGGTGGCGGTGGCCAGGTCGACGCCGATCCCGCCGTCGTGCAGCAGGTCGATCGCCCGGTCGAGCCAGCCGAACTCGTAGCGGCCGGGGGCCGGCTCGAGCAGGGCCCAGGAGAAGATCCCGACCGAGACCAGGTTGACCCCGGCGCGGCGCATCAGGTCGACATCCTCGGCCCAGGTCTGCTCGGGCCACTGCTCCGGGTTGTAGTCCGCGCCGTACCAGATGCGCTCGCCCTGCCAGTTCCGCATGACAGCAGAGGGTGCCCCCGAACGACACGCGAGTCAACACTTTCCAACATCGACAGGAATTCCAACGTTTACCGACCCCTTGCCGTGTCACCACAGGGATATGGCTGTCCATCCGGCCTCTTGACAGTGCGGAACCAAGGGGTAGCTTCAAGCGCCACCGGCTGTTTGTGTTCGGACATGTGGATTCACGGTGGATCTACCGCTGCCGACGCGAACACCGATCCCCGCCACCCATCACGGCCCTTGGGCGCAGCGCACCTCTTCCACGCAGGAGGCACAATGTCCCGTCCTCGTACCGAAGCCGAGTACCTCGCCCGGCTCGTACCCCCGTCCGTCGCCGGCCTGAACCGCCGCTCGCTGCTCGCCGGCGCGGCCGGCGCGGGCGCGCTGCTCGGCACGGGCCTGCTCGCCGGCTGCGGCGACTCCGACTCCGACTCCGGTGCCGGTTCGAAGGTCGTCTCGGTCGGTTCGAACCAGTCGGACCCCAAGCCGAAGGACGTCACCGCCAAGGTGATGGACGGCTTCAAGACGTCGTCCGGCATCACGGTCAACATCAACACCGTCGACCACAACACGTTCCAGGAGAACATCAACAACTACCTGCAGGGCAAGCCGGACGACGTGTTCACCTGGTTCGCCGGCTACCGGATGCGGTTCTTCGCCGGCAAGGGCCTGGCCGGTGACGCCAGCGACGTCTGGAGCAAGCTCTCCGGCTACTCCGACGCCTTCAAGAAGGCCTCGACCGGCGACGACGGCAAGCAGTACTTCGTGCCCGCGTCGTACTACCCGTGGGCGGTCTTCTACCGCAAGTCGGTCTGGCAGCAGCACGGCTACCAGGTGCCGAAGACCCTGGACGACCTGAACACCCTCGGCACCCAGATGAAGAAGGACGGCCTGATCCCGATCGCCTTCGGCGACAAGGACGGCTGGCCCGCGATGGGCACCTTCGACATCCTCAACCTGCGGATCAACGGCTACCAGTTCCACATCGACCTGATGGCCGGCAAGGAGGCGTGGACCTCCGACAAGGTCAAGAAGGTCTTCGACACCTGGGCCGGGCTGCTCCCCCTGCACCAGCCGGACGCCCTGGGCCGGACCTGGCAGGAAGCCGCCCAGTCGCTGCAGCAGAAGAAGAGCGGCATGTACCTGCTCGGTCTCTTCGTCGGCCAGCAGTTCAACAACGACGAGCAGGACGACCTGGACTTCTTCACCTTCCCCGAGGTCGACTCGACGATCGGGGCCAAGGCCCTCGACGCGCCGATCGACGGCTACATGATGGCCCGCAAGCCGAAGTCCGAGGCCAACGCCAAGAAGCTGTTGGAATACCTGGGCTCGAAGGACGCCGCGAACATCACGGTGAAGAACGACCCGAGCACCCTGGTGGCCAACACCAGCGCGGACACCAGCGGCTACACGGCGCTGCAGAAGAAGGCCGCCGAACTGGTCGGCTCGGCCACCGAGATCGCCCAGTTCCTCGACCGGGACACCCGGCCGGACTTCGCCTCGACCGTGATGATCCCGGCCATCCAGCAGTTCATCAAGGACCCGAAGGACATCAGCGGGCTGCTCACCAGCATCGAGAACCAGAAGAAGTCGATCTTCACCAGCTGACGGCGGAAGGGGGAGGACACCACCATGTCCGACCTGCCCCTGATCCAAGCGGATCGCGCCGTGCCGCCGCCGGCCGCGACCACCACCACGCGTGGTCGCGGCCGCCGGCTACGGCTCCTGTCCCGCACCGACCGCGTGGTGATCACGCTGATGGTGCTGGTACCCCTGCTGCTCGTGGTCGGCCTGGTCTGGCTGCCCGCGGCGGCGACCGTGCTGCTCTCCGGCACCGACTGGGACGGCATCGGCTCGCTCGGCGAGATCGACTGGGTCGGCCTGCGCAACTACGACGACGTGGTGAACATCTACCCGCCGTTCGTGCCGGCCGTGCAGAACAACCTGCTCTGGCTGGCCGCGCTCTTCGTGGTGGCCACGCCGTTCGGCATGTTCCTCGCCGTGCTGCTCGACAAGGAGCTGCGCGGCAGCCGGTTCTACCAGACCGCGCTCTACCTGCCGGTGGTGCTCTCCCTCGCGCTGATCGGCTTCGTCTGGCAGCTCATCTACAGCCGCGACCAGGGCCTGCTCAACGCGGTGCTGGGCGGCCAGACCGACTGGTACGGCGACCCGCACGTCAACATCTGGGCGGTGCTCGTCGCCGCCGGCTGGCGGCACGTCGGCTACATCATGCTGCTCTACCTGGCCGGTCTGAAGGGCGTCGACCCGTCACTGCGGGAGGCCGCCGCGGTGGACGGCTCCTCGGAGATCAGCACCTTCTTCCGGGTGGTCTTCCCGGTGATGCGCCCGATCAACATCATCGTGCTGGTGGTGACGGTGATCGAGTCGCTGCGCGCGTTCGACCTGGTCTGGGTGGTCAACAAGGGCCGCAACGGGCTGGAACTGCTCTCCGCGCTGGTCACCCAGAACGTGGTGGGCGAGGCCAGCCGGATCGGCTTCGGGTCGGCCCTGGCGACGATCATGCTGGTCGTCTCCCTGGTCTTCATCACCCTCTACCTGTTCACCGTGATGCGAGAGGACCGGCGATGAGCACCGCGACCCTGACCGGTGAGGCACCGGCCGACACGCCGGCCGCCCGCCGCCGGCCACTGCGGCCCGCCCGGGTGGTCCTGCACCTCTTCCTGGGTACGGTGGCCGTCGGCTGGCTCTTCCCGATCCTCTGGGCGGTGCTGACCTCGCTGCGGTCCTACGAGTACACGGCCAGCAACGGGTACGTCTCGCTCGGCGGCTGGACCTTCGACAACTACCTGACCGCCTGGCGGACCGCCGAGTTCGGCAAACACTTCCTCAACTCGCTCTACATCACCGTCCCGGCGGTGCTGCTGACGCTCTTCCTCGCCTCCTGCGTGGCGTTCGTGATCGCCCGGTTCAGCTGGAAGCTCAACATCGCGCTGCTCGGCCTCTTCACCGCGGCGAACCTGCTGCCGCAACAGGCCCTGCTGATCCCGCTGTTCCGGATGTTCACCCAGATCCCGCTGCCGGCCTGGATGAGCGACTCGGAACTGCTCTACGACAGCTACTGGGGCCTGATCCTGGTCAACGTCGCGTTCCAGTGCGGCTTCTGCGTCTTCGTGCTCAGCAACTACATGAAGGCGCTGCCGCACGAGCTGTACGAGGCGGCGATGGTCGACGGGGCGAGCGTCTGGCGGCAGTACTGGCAGGTCACCATGCCGCTGTGCCGGCCCGCCCTGGCCGCGCTCGCCACGCTGGAGGTGACCTGGATCTACAACGAGTTCTTCTGGGCCACCGTGCTGATGCGTACCGGCGACAAGTTCCCGGTGACCAGCTCGCTGAACAACCTGCGCGGCGAGTTCTTCACCGACAACAACCTGGTCTCGGCCGGCTCGGTGCTGGTCGCCATCCCCACCCTGGTGATCTTCTTCCTGCTGCAGAAGCAGTTCGTCCGGGGCCTGACGTTGGGAGCCTCCAAGGGATGAGCATCGTCCACCTGCGCCGCGCCCGGACCAGCCTGGTGCTCGACGCCCGGGGCCCGGGCCTGCCCCGGGTCGTGCACTGGGGCGCCGACCTCGGGCCGCTGCCCGACGACGAGCTGCCCGCCCTGGTCGCCGCCACCATCCCGCCGGTGGTGCCGAGCAGCTTCGACGCGCCCACCGTGCTGTCGTTGCTGCCGGAGGCGAGCGCCGGGTGGAGCGGCCGGCCCGGACTCGCCGGCCACCGCGCCGGCCGGGACTGGTCCACCGCCTTCCGCCTGGTCGACCTCGACGTCCGCGACGAGGCGTCCCCGCCCGGGGACCCCGCGCACCGCCCCGACCCGGGCCGCGTGGCCGCGGACGGGGAGGCGGTGCGCGTACCGGAGGAGGAGCGGGACCACGGCGGGGCCGGCGCCGCGCGGGTGACCGTGCGAGCGGCGGACCCGGACGCGGGGTTGAGCCTGACCGTCGAGATCACGCTGGACGCGGCGGGGTTGCTGACCCTGCGGCACCGGCTGCGCAACGACGGCGACGGCGGCTACGAGCTGCGCGAGCTGACCCCGGTGCTGCCGGTGCCGGCGGTCGCCACCGAGCTGCTCGACCTGACCGGCCGCTGGTGCCGGGAACGGTCGCCGCAGCGGCACCCGTGGCCGATGGGCGCCTGGGTGCGGGAGGGCCGGCACGGCCGGACCGGACACGACGCGACCCTGCTGCTGGTCGCCGGGACGCCCGGCTTCGGCTTCGGGCACGGCGAGGTGTGGGCGGTGCACACCGCGTGGAGCGGCGACCACGTCACCGCCGCCGAGCGCCGCCCCACCGGCGAGGCCACCCTCGGCGGCGGTGAGCTGCTCGCCCCCGGCGAGATCGTGCTCGGCCCCGGCGAGGAGTACGCCACTCCCCTGCTCTACGCGGTGCACTCCACCGCGGGGCTGGACGGGCTCAGCCACGTGCTGCACACCCACCTGCGGGCCCGCCCACAGCACCCACGCCACCCCCGGCCGGTGACGTTGAACGTCTGGGAGGCGGTCTACTTCGACCACGACCTGGACCGGCTCAAGGGGCTGGCGGACCGGGCCGCCGAGGTGGGCGTGGAACGGTTCGTGCTCGACGACGGCTGGTTCCGGGGCCGCCGGCACGACCAGGCCGGGCTCGGCGACTGGTGGGTCGACGACGAGGTCTGGCCGGACGGGCTGCAACCCCTCATCGACCATGTCGGCAAGCACGGGATGCAGTTCGGGCTCTGGGTCGAGCCGGAGATGGTCAACCCCGACTCCGACCTGTTCCGGGCCCACCCGGACTGGGTGCTCCAGGCGCCCGGCCGGCTGCCGCCGGAGTGGCGGCACCAGCAGGTGCTGGACCTGGCCAACCCGGACGCTTACGCGCACCTGCTCGGCCGGCTGGACGCGGTGCTGTCCGAACACGACGGGATCGCGTACCTCAAGTGGGACCACAACCGCGACCTCACCGAGGCCGGGCACGCCGGCCGGCCCGGGGTGCACGGGCAGACGGTGGCCGTCTACCGGCTGCTGGACGAGTTGCGGGCCCGGCACCCCGGCGTGGAGATCGAGAGCTGCTCGTCCGGCGGCGCGCGGGTCGACCTGGAGATCCTGCGCCGCACCGACCGGGTCTGGACCAGCGACTGCAACGACGCCCTGGAACGCCTGTCGATCCAGCGCTGGACCGGGCTGCTGCTGCCGCCGGAACTGATCGGCACCCACATCGGACCGGAGCGCTCGCACACCACCCAGCGGGTGCACGACCTCGGCTTCCGGGCGGTCACCGCGCTCTTCGGCCACCACGGCATCGAGTGGGACATCAGCCGGATCAGCGCCGCCGAGCGGATCGAGCTGACCGCCTGGGTGGCGCTGCACAAGCGGCTCCGCCCGCTGCTGCACGCCGGCCGGGTGGTCCGGGTCGACCATCCGGACCCGGCCGTGCAGGCGCACGGCGTGGTCGCCCACGACCGCTCGCACGCCGTGTACGCGGTGTCCCGGCTGGCCACCTCGGTGGCCCAGACGCCGGGGATGGTCCGGCTGGCCGGGCTGGACCCGGCGCGGCGCTACCGGGTACGGCCGGCGGCCGGGGCGCCGGAGCCGGCGCTGCTCCAGCTCACCGAGCCGGGCTGGCTGGCCGCGGCCGACGGGGTGTTCCTCAGCGGGTCGGTGCTCGGCTCGGTCGGGGTGCAGTTGCCTGCCCTGCACCCCGAGCAGGCGCTGCTGCTGGAGGTCACGGCCGCCCCCTAGCTGCGCCCGGGTGCGTTCGCCGCCACGACGGCGAACGCACCCGGACCCCCGTCACCGGGGCAGCTGGTCGGTCCACTCCGCGGTGACCGTGCACATCGCGGAGGGTCGCGCCCCGGAGGCCAGGACGACGAGGTTGGTCTGCCGGATCTGTGCCGTGGCCGGGTCGACGACCAACCGGACCAGCGGCTCGGCGCCCAGCCGGATCGACAGGCCCTGCCCGCCCTCGGTCGCCCCCGTGTTCGTCACCCCGGAGTACCCGGCGACGGCCTCGAAGGCGGCGGCACGGACCGCCGGCGGGGCGGGCAGCTTGGCGAGCAGGTCCAGCAGCCCGCCGAGCACCAGCCGCTCCCGCGTCGCGGCGTCCGACCCGGGCTCGGTCTTCGCCACCGCCTCGGTGATCCACCGCTTCAGCGCCGCCGGCCGGGCCGGCAACTTCTGGAGCTGCGCGAAGCTGGCGTCCACGCCGCCCAGACTGAACCCGACGCTGCCCAGCTCGCGCACCTTGCCGCTCCCGGCCACCCGGACCCAGGCCCGGCCGTCCTTCCTGGTCCAGATCTCCTGCGTGTCGCCGGTGCACTCCGTGCGCCGGAACCAGTAGCTGCCGGACGTGGCGGGCCGTTGCCCGGCGGTCGTGGCGGCGGCGAGCAGGATCTGCTGGCCGGAGCGCTCGGCGGCGACCGGAGGGCGGTTGTCCGCCGCGCTCCCGGTACCGCCGCCGGTCCCGGTGCCGTCGACGCCGACCAGCGCCACGGCGGCGGTCGCCGCGGCGACCGCGCTCAGCGCCGAGGCCAGAATCAGCCGGCGCCGCGGTGCGCGCCGGGAGGCCGGCGCTGCCGAGGGGTAGTCGGGATGGATCTGGGTCATCACAAACTCCTGGATCAGCCGGTGGCGGTCGCTCGGCAGGTCCCGCTCCGCCGGCGCCGGCAACAGCCCGGCCAGGTCGGCGCGTACGTCTCTCGGGTCGGCGTTCATCGGGTGTGCTCCTGAGCGAACCGGACCGCGATGGTGCGGTCGACTGGTATCTGTCCACGGCCACCGGGCGGTTCCCCGGTCTTTCCGGCCGGCGCGAGCTTCCCGGCGGTGACGAGCTTGTGCAGCTTGGCCCGTGCCCGGGACAACCGGGACCGTACGGTCCCGACCGGCACGCCGAGCGCTGCCGCCGCCTCGGCGTAGTTGAGCCCCGACCAGACGCAGAGCGCCAGCACCTCGCGCTCCGGCTGGCGCAGCGCGGCCAGCGCGGTGCGGACCCGCGCGAGCCGTTCCCGGTCCCCGAGGCGGGCGGTCACCTCCTCCGCGAAGTCCGGCACCACCTCCGGCGGAGGCAGCCGGGCCAACGCTCCGGAATGCCGGCGGGCGGCGCGGCGCACGTTGCGCGCGACATTGGTGGCGATGCCGAGCAGCCAGGGGCGCAGCGAGCCGGTCTCGGCGCCGACGTCCACCCGCTCCCGCAGCCGCCAGGCCTCGAGGAAGGTCAGCGACACCACGTCCTCGGCCACCGACCAGTCCCCGGTCAACCGGAAGCCGTGGTTGTAGACCGACCGGGCGTGTTCGTCGAACAGTTCCCGGAACGCTTCGGGGTCACCGGCGCGGACCCGGCTGCGCACACTCATCTCCACATGTCACACCTGTCCGCTCGGCCACCGCGGTTCCCGACGAAATTCTCCTGGACCTGCTCGCCGCGGATGTCGAGGCAGGGGCGGTGGCCGGCAGGCTGCTCAGCGCGGCGGATGGGTACCGGAAGCAGCTCGCAACTTCCGGGCACCGGGCCGTCCCCAGTCGGCACACACACCTTTGTGGCTTGCGCCGTCATGGTTGGGCCGCGGCCAAAACTTCCGGAAATTCTTGACTCCGCCTCGGCGACAGGCAAATACTTGCGCCGCCGAGCGACCTCGACAGCCATCGATGCGACGCTCGGTACACCGCCACCACGAGGAGGGCCCAGCCGCATGTGGAGCAGAAGAACACTTCCGTCAACGCGATCCCTGGCCGCGGGATTCGCCGCGGCCGCACTGATCGCCGCAGGCAGCCTGGCCGTCACGCTCAGCGTCACGGCCACCCCGGCCCGGGCCGCCGCCTGTAACGGGTACGTCGGGCTGACGTTCGACGACGGCCCGTCCAACGACCACACCCCCGCCCTGCTCAACGCCCTGCGGCAGAACGGGCTGCGGGCCACCATGTTCAACGAGGGGCAGTACGCCGCCGCCTACCCGTCCCAGGTCCGGGCGCAGGTCACCGCCGGCATGTGGGTCGGCAACCACAGCTACACCCACCCGCACCTGGTCCAGCAGAGCCAGGCGCAGATCGACTCCGAGGTCTCCCGGACCCAGCAGGCGATCGCCAACGCCGGCGGCGGCACGCCGAAGCTGTTCCGCCCGCCGTACGGCGAGACCAACTCGACCCTGCAGTCGGTGCTGTCCCGGTACGGCCTGACCCAGATCATCTGGGACGTCGACTCGCAGGACTGGAACGGTGCGAGCGTCGACGCGATCGTGCAGGCCAATAACCGGCTCACCAACGGGCAGATCATCCTGATGCACGAGTGGCCCGCCAACACCCTGGCGGCCATCCCGCGCATCGCCCAGGTGCTGGCCAGCAAGGGCCTGTGTGCCGGCATGATCTCGCCGCAGACCGGCCGTGCCGTGGCACCCGACGGCGGCGACACCGGTGGCGGCGGCGGGGGTGGGGGCGGCGGCAGCAGTTGCACCGCCACGCTCTCCGCCGGCCAGCAGTGGAGCGACCGCTACAACCTCAACGTCTCGGTCTCCGGCACCAACACCTGGACGGTCACCATGAACGTGCCGAACCCGGCGAAGATCATCAACGTCTGGAACGTCAGCGCCACCTGGCCCAACTCCCAGACGATGATCGCCAAGCCGAACGGCAGCGGCAACACCTTCGGGGTCACCATCCAGCACAACGGGAACTGGACCTGGCCGACCGTCTCCTGCGCGGCCGGCTGACGCTCGCACCGCCGGCCCGGCCACCGGCCCGGCGGGTCGGAACGTACCCACCGGCGGTGGAAGGCGGTGGGCGGACCTGGTTACCGCTCCGGTTGCCGCTGGCGGTGGGCGGACCTGGTTACCGCTCCGGTTGCCGCTGGCGGTGGGCGACCCGGCCACCGCTCCGGTCTCAGCTCGCGGTGCAGGTCACCGCCGGGATCGCGTTGCTGCCGTTCCAGCTGCCGATGAAGCCGAAGCTGGTGCTGGCGCCGGCGCCGAGCCGGCCGTTGTAGTCCACGTTCCGGGCGGTGTACGTGGCGCCGCTGCCGCTGATCGTGGCGTTCCACGACTGCGTGACGGTCTGCCCGCTGGCGAACGTCCACCGTGCCGACCAGCCGGTGATGGCGGCAGCCCCGGCGGTCACCTTCACCTCACCCTGGAAGCCGCCCTGCCAGGAGTTGACGATCGTGTAGCTGGCCGTGCAGCCGCCCGGCGGCGGGGTGGTCGGCGGAAGCGTGGTGGGCGGGGCCGTGGTCGGCGGAGTCGTCGTGGGCGGGGTGGTGCCGGCGTAGACGGAGGCCTCCTTCGCGGTGGCCTTGATGCCGTTGGCCCCGTTGAAGATCCGCTGGCCCCAACTGGTCAGCTGGTTCGGGTCGAAGTTGGTGACCATGTCGAGGTACTCGACGCCGCCGCCGTTGCCGCTCCACGACCAGCCGAGGTAGCCGATCCCGTTGGCCTGGCTGTAGGCCATGATGGTGTCCTCGTCGGGATTGCCGTCGGAGTGGTTGAAGCCGAACTCACCCACCACGATGGGCAGCCCCGCGGTACGGAACCGGCCCAGGTAGTCGGTGATCTCCGCGGCGGTGTCGAAGACGCCGTACATGTGGATCGAGAAAACGGTGTTCTTCTGCGGGTCGGCGGCGAAGACCGTGCCGGCGTTGTCCCGCATGGTGAACGACCAGTCCTGGCCCCAGTTCGGGGCGTCCACCATGATCGTGTGGGTCAGCCCGCCGCTGCGCAACCGCTTGATCGCGTTGCCGGTGTCGGTGGCCCAGGTGGCATAGCCCTGGTTGCCGTAGGGCTCGTTGCCGATGTTCACGATGACGTACTTCTCCTGGCCCTGGAGCACGCTGGCGATGCTGAGCCAGTAGTCGACCGCCCGGTCCAGCGTGATCGCGCCGCTCTGCTCGCCGTAGCCGGTCGTGTCGTGCACCTCCAGCACGCAGATCAGCTTGTTGGCCTTGCAGAGCGAGATGACGTTGGCCACGTCGGAGGCGGTGTTCCTGGTCCAGCGGTCGCCGCTGGACAGCACCACCCGGACGCTGTTCGCGCCGAGCGCCTTGATGTTGGCGAACGAACTGGTCTGCTGCGCGTACCAGGTGTGCGCGTGGCTGACCCCGCGCATCACGAACTCGGTGCCGTTGGCGTCATAGAGCCGGCCGTTGGCGACCGAGAAGCCGGCGGCGGCGTGCGCCGGCTGCCCGAAGGCGAACACGGCGGCGAGGACCGTCAGCAGGGCGACGCCCGCGACGGAGAGCAACTTCTTCATGGTTGTCCTCAGGAGGTCTCCCCCGCTGCCCAGGTGGGGGCGCGATGTGCTGACTGGACGCGACGGCTGAGCCCGACAGCCGCCGCCGACTCCCGGCGGACGCAGGCATCAGCGTAGGGCGATGGAACGCGGGAGGCAACCGGTTAAGTTGACCGGCCGTGCCGGGTGGTTACCGGTGGCGGCCCATGTCGACACGGACCGCCACCGGTGCGGTCATCCCCACCACAGGATGTCACGCCACTCCGGTCTGAACCGGTTAAGCCGGACTGTAGGCAGCGCCGTCGCGGGCGTCAAGGGTGCCGGTCTCAGCCGCCGACCGGGTCGGTCACCGGGTCGCCGGCGGTCACCCCGTCCCGGACCTCGGGGCCGGGGACACCGGTGGAGGCCAGGTGGCTCTGCAACGTGGAGTGACGGAACTGGTACACCCCGCCCGCCTGGCGCAGCACCCCCCGGTCGTGCGCCTCCTCGAGGAACGCGAAGAGGCGCAGCGGCGCCCGCCCGGTGCAGGCCAGGTAGAGCCGGGCGAAACAGAACGGGCCCCACTCCGACCAGGAGAACGCGACCCCGACCACCAGAGCCACCGTCAATGCGGCCAGCACCGCTGGCGCGGTGATGCCCCACAGGATGAAGGCCACCGCCCAGAAGATTCCCCAGCCGGCCCCGGTGGCCAGGGCCAGGGCGCGGTCCTCCCGCAGCAGCCGGCGGGGACTGACGCTGCGACCCACGTCGACGTACACCTCCA
This sequence comes from Micromonospora sp. HK10, assembly GCF_000982955.1. Taxonomy (GTDB): domain Bacteria; phylum Actinomycetota; class Actinomycetes; order Mycobacteriales; family Micromonosporaceae; genus Micromonospora. The sequence continues at coordinate 92,254 of NZ_KQ058810.1, forward strand.
GCCGCCCGGTGAGGAAGAACGCGAAGCCGGCGACCGCGCCGACCAGCCCGGCCACCACGCCGTAGCCGGCGCCGGAGCGGATGGTGACGGTCGCGCCCAGGGTGCCACCGACGATCAGCGCGGCACCGCCGGGAATCAGCAGCGTACGGGCCCGGATCTGGGCCAGGTCGAGCCGCTGCGGGCGGGTCGGCAGCGAGGTCAGAAAGCCGAGGAAGGCCGCCGCCACCCCGCCCCCGAGCGCGGCCGGGACGGCCCCGAACGGAACCAGGACGACCAGCGCGAACACCGCGCCCCAGAACAGGCCGACGAACGGGCGCAGCGGATACGGCCCCAGCTCCCACCAGGCCAGGTCGAGGGTCTTGCGGCGCTCCATCCGGCGGGCCAGGTTGCCCAGCCAGGTGAGCGCCGCCTGCGCCTCGGCGGAGCTGCGCCGCGGCCGGTCGCCCACCGAGGTGCCGTAGACCACCGGTACGAACCGGGCGAACAGGTGCTGCTCCAGCGCGGTCCGGTCGGCCGACCGGCCGCCCGCCAGCAGCTCACCCGGATCGGTGCCGGCCTGCTGATAGGCGACCCGGGTCAGCTGGGCCATGAGCGGGGTGGCCAGCGTCTCGGCGAGCACCCCCTCGCCCCGCTCCAACGCGCCGATCACCTCGCGCCACCGCTCCGCCCGCTCGGTGCCGTCCACCAGGTAGCCGATCACGTCGCCGACCGGCAGCGGCAGGATCTCCACCACGGGCGTCTTGGCCAGCAGGCCGAAGCCGGCCGCCTCCTCGTACTCGGCGCTGCGGCTGGTCAGCACCAGCTGCCGGCGGGGCCCCAGCACGTCGTTGATCGCCGCGATCGCCGACGACCGGTGCTCGCTGGCCATCTCGTCGAAGCCGTCCAGGATGGGCAGGACCCGACCGGTCGCCACCAACTCCTCGGCGAGGGTGCGGTGCGTGCCGTCCGGTCCGGGCACCAGCCGGGCCAGGGTGCGGTTGTCGGTCGCCAGCCGATCGGCGATCCACTCGTCGAGCCCGTCCACCGCCGGCTGCCAGCCGGAGATCGACAGGAGCACCGGCACCGGGTCGGCCGGCGCCCGGCGGGCCAGCAGGTCGAGGGTGAGCCGCAGCACGAGCGTGCTCTTGCCGGTGCCCGGCTCGCCGATCACCGCCAGCCGACGGGGCGAGCCGTCGCGCAGGAACACCTCGGCGACGTCGGAAAAGGTGCCGTCGAGCGGCACCGCCCCCGCACCGGGCCGGCCCCGGATGGCCGGCCAGCTCACCATGACGGCCCGGCTCCGGGCGGTGACCGCCCAGCGCACCGGCAGCGGCCACGGATCGCTCACCTTGCGGGCCGCCTCCTCGGCGCTCCACTGCTCCTGCTGCGCCCGCGCCAGCGCCGCGACGGCCGCGTCGACCGCGCCGGTCACCCCGCTGCCGGCCGCCGTGGACTCCTTCCGCCAGAGCCACACCAGCAGCGACACGAGCGCGAGCAGCGAGGCCAGGTAGAAACCGATCGTGCTGGACCACTGGTCGGCCTTCGCCCGGCCCTCGCCACGCAGGAACCTGGTCCACCCCGAATAGCCGGTGAGCGCGGCCACGACGACCACGACGCACCACACCCGTGGCCGCCGCCACCATCTCCGCATGCAATCATCATCGCCACTGCGTCAGGGGCACACAACGCGCTCCCGTTCCGACCTCGGGCCACCATCGACCGCCGTTCGCCGGCACCGGCCGTCCGGGTCGGTGGCCCCGGACGACCCGCCCGGGGGTTGCGCCCCACCGCCGGCCCGATCGACGTGGCCGAAGCGGACACCAGGGTTGGCCGCCGCGCGGCGGGGTATCCGGTGACGATCCGCCCGGGAAGGAGACGAGCCATGGTCAACGTCGGCTACACGCTCTTGTGCGAACAGTCCGGCCCGAAGCAGCTGGTCGACTACGCCGTCCGCGCCGAGGCAGCCGGCTTCGACCACCTCGTCACGTCCGACCACTACAACCCCTGGCTGGACAGCCAGGGACACTCCCCGTACGCCTGGTCGGTGCTCGGCGCGGTCGCCCACGCCACCAGCCGGGCCGAGCTGCTGTCCTTCGTGACCTGCCCGCTGCGTCGCTACCACCCGGCGGTGGTGGCCCAGAAGGCCAGCACGATCGGCGTGCTCTCCGACGGGCGGTTCACCCTCGGCCTCGGCGCCGGGGAGAACCTCAACGAGCACGTGGTCGGCGGCTGGCCGCACGTGCAGCAGCGGCACGAGATGTTCGAGGAGGCGCTCCAGATCATCCGGCCGCTGCTCAACGGGGAGACGCTGACCTTCTCCGGCAACCACTACGAGGTGCCCGACGCGTACGTCTGGGACCGGCCGGAGCGGCCGGTGCCGATGGCGGTGGCGGCCTCCGGCCGGCAGTCGGCCACCCTGGCCGCCGAGTACGCCGATGCGCTGATCGCCACCGACCCGCTGCCCCACCTGGTCGAGATGTACGAGGAGGCCGGCGGCGCCGGGCGGCCCCGGTACGGCCAGGTGGCCATCTGCTACGGCCCCGACGAGGCCGAGTGCCGCAAGATCGCGCACGAGCAGTTCCGCTGGTTCGGCCTGGGCTGGAAGGTCAACACCGACCTGCCCGACCCCGAGGCGTTCGCCGCGGCCACCCAGTTCGTCCGCGAGGACGACGTGGCCGAGGGCATCCCCTGCGGACCCGACGTGGACCGGCACGTCGAGGCGGTCAAGAAGTTCGTCGACGCCGGCTTCACCCACGTGGCGCTGCTCCAGGTGGGCGGGGACAGCCAGCCGATGTTCCTGGACTGGGCGCAGGAGCAGCTGCTGCCCCGGCTGCGCGAGCTGTGACGCTGCCACCGACGCGCGGGGCGGCGCCGGGCCGCGTCCCACGGCCGACGCCACCGGGCCGCTTCGGCGCCGCCGAGCTGCGCCTCGCCCTCGCGGCGCCCCGCCCGGCCGCCGGCCTGACCAGCGAGTTCCGGCTCATCGACGGGCTGCGTACGCACACCCGCCGCGGCGGCGACCCGGGCGGCGGTCCGGCCGTGGTGCTGGTGCACGGGCTCGCCGTGTCGCACCGCTACCTCACCCCGCTCGCCCGCACGCTGGCCAGCACCGGCCCGGTGTACCTGCCGGACCTGCCCGGCTTCGGGTTGACCGAGCGCCCCGGTGCGGCGTACGACGTGCCCCGGCACGCCGCCTTCCTGGCCGCCTGGCTGGCCGCGTACCGGCTCGGGCCGGTCTGTCTGCTCGGGCACTCGTTCGGCGCGGAGGTGGCCGCCGCGCTCGCCGCGCGCCGGCCCGACCTGGTCGGCGCGCTGGTGCTGGCCGCACCGACCAGCGACCCGGCGGCCCGCAGCCGGCGGGCGCAGATCGGCCGGTGGCTGCGGGACACCGCGCGCGAGGCCGGGCTCCAGGCACCGCTGCTGGCCCGGGACGTCTGGGACGCCCGGCCCTGGCGGGTGTTCGCCACCCTGTCGCACTCGGTGCGCAACCGGGTCGAGGCCGACCTGGCCCGGGTCGCGGCGCCCACCCTGGTCATCACCGGCGCGCGCGACCCGGTCGTCCCGCCGGGCTGGCGGGACCAGGCGGCCCGGCTGGTCCCGAACGCCCGGACGGTGGCCGTGCCGGGCGCCGCGCACAACGTCGCCACGACGGCGCCGGGACCGGTCGCGGACGCGATCCGGCACCTGCTGGCGCCCGCCCTGGAAAGGTGAGTCCATGCGTATCGGTAACACCGAGGTCCGGCCCCTCGGCGGCGGTCTCGGCTGCCTGCTGATGATCCTCTTCTCGATCGTCGCCTCGGTGGTGCTCACCGTGCTGCTGAATCTCCTGCTCTGAACCGGCCGCACCGCCCACCCCCGGCAACAGCACGAGGGCACCGCAGGTCGCGGACCTGGCGTGGCCGGACCGGTCAGCCGGGCGTCAGCGCCAGGTCGGCGACGACCGGGTAGTGGTCGGAGGCGGTGTCCGCGTCGCCGCCCCGCACCACCCGGACCGCGCGGGCCAGGGCGGCCAGCGCCGGGCTGGCCAGCAGGTAGTCCAGGCGCATGCCGGCGAACTCCGCGCCGCCGTGCCGGGTCGGCACGGTCAGCCCCGCGGGCTCGCCGCCACCGAGGTGGGGCCACAGGTCGACCAGCCCGGCGTCGACCAGCCGGGCCACCGCCCGGGTGTCCACGGTACGGCCGTCGCGGCGCAGGTGACGCCGCCGGTAGAGGGTCGACAGACCGGCCAGCCGGGCGGTGTGGTCGACGCCCGGTTCCAGGGTGTTCAGGTCGCCGACCAGCAGCGCCAGCCGACCACCGCTGGACCGGACGGCGGAGGCCAACCAGTCCGCCTCCAGCCGCCGCCGGCCCGGCGAGAAGGGGTTCAGGTGGGTGCTGAGCACGGTCAGCGGGCCCTCCCCGGTGGCCAGCTCGACCCGGGCGGTGGCGTGGTGGAACGGGCGGCGGACCCGGCCCGAGCGCAGCACCGGCAGCGGCGCGCGGACCAGCACCGCGACCGGCTGGCCGAAGCAGGACCGGGCCAGGTGCGGCACCATCCCCACCCGGCCGGCCAGCTCGGTCAACCGGCCGCCGCGGTCGAGACCGCGCAGCTCCTGCAGGGCCAGCACGTCGGGGCGCTGCGCGGTGACGACCGCCAGGATCCGGTCCCACCGGTCGGTGCCGTCCGGGTCCCGCCCGCCGGTGCGGACGTTCCAGGTCATCACCCGCAGCATCGGCGCCCGGTCAGTCCTCGCGGCCGGCCTTGGCCAGCTCGTCGTCCAGCTCGTGCACCTGCTCGGACTCGATCGCCGGCTGGTTGCCCTGCTGGACGTCGGCGTTGGGCCGGACCACCCAGTAGAGCAGCGACAGCCACAGCGCGCCGAGCAGGATCGCGCCCATGAAGTCGGTCGGATGGTGCATGCCCCGGTACATCCGGGAGGTGGCCACGCCGACCGGCATGAGCACCGCCAGCGCCACGAAGAGCCACCGCCACCACCGGTCGGTCCGCACGAACACGATGATCGCGATCGCGCTCCACAGGCAGATGGTGGCCGCGATGTGCCCCGACGGGAACGACGAGGTCGGCATCTGCCCGTCCAGGTTCTCCACCGGCGGCCGGGGCCGACCGACCACCCGGGCCGAGGCGAGGAAGAGGCTCAGCTCGCCGAACATGGCCAGCACCACGAAGAGCACCGGCCGCCAGCGCCGCCAGACCGCCAGCACCAGGGGGCAGAACACCAGCGACACCAGCAGGATCGCGTGGGTGTCCCCGAACTTGCTCCACCACCAGCTCAGGTCGTCGAGGCCGGGGCTGTGCCGGGCGGCGAACCACTGCGGGACCTCGGTGTCGAGGGTGTCGAAGACGGTGCCCTTGGCGTGGTAGCTGACGTACATGCCGAAGGCGTAGAGGGCGCCGAAGACGAGCACCCAGCCGACCACCAGCTCGGCGACGGCCGAGCGGGGGTGCTCCAGCACGTGCTCCTCGGCCGGCGCGGGCGCGATCTCGCGCCCCGCCTCGGGCTCCAGCCCTTCGGTGACCGGCGGCACCGGCCGGCCGCGTTCCCGCCGCCAGAGCCGGAAGGCGTACGCGGTGATGCCGAGCCACAGGGCGCCGAGCAGCCAGCCGGCGAGCACGTCGGAGACGAAGTGCACGCCCAGCGCGATCCGGGTCAGCCCGATCAGCAGCACCAGCACGCCGACGCCCGCGATGGCCGGCTTGCGCCAGCGGGGCGCCATGGCCGGCAGGAAGACCAGCAGCAGCGCCCCGTACGCGACGAACGAGCCGAGCGCGTGCCCGCTCGGGAAGCTGTTGCCGGGGGCCTGGGCGACCGGCACGTCCACCACCGGACGCAGCCGCCCCACCAGCGCCTTGAGCGACGGGTCGAGGATGAGCCCGCCGACCCCGGTGATGATCAGGTAGACCGCCAGCCGGGACTGTCGGCGGATGAGCAGGCTGACCACGGCGATGGTGACCAGCCAGATCAGCACCGGCCGCCCACCCAGGTCGGTCACCGCCTGCAGGACGGTGACCAGGGGGTGGTGCGGTGCCACCAGGTTGTTGAACCACTCGGCCGCCTCGTGGTCGGCGTGGTAGAGCGGCTGCCAGTGGAACCGGACCAGCATGAGCAGCACGCCGAACCCGACTCCCGCGCCGGCGACGGCGACCAGCCCCGCGACGCTGCGCTCGGCGAAATGGCCGAGCGGCCGGCGCATGGCCTCCTTGACCGCGGTCACACCGCACCTCCCTCGTGGTCCTGCGAGGCGCGCAGTACCCGATCCGGCTGCCCCGTACACGCCGCCGCGGGGCGGGTCCTCAGAGCGCGGACATGCCGCCCGTGTCGAGGGCCTCGGCCCGCTCGGGTTCCGGCTCCCAGAGGTCGGGCTGGGCGGGCTCCGGCACGCCGATCCGCATGGCCTCCAACTGGGCGGCGAAGGCGAGCCCGCCGAAGAGCGCCACACCGGTCAGGTTGGCCCAGAGCAGCAGCGCCATCATCCCGGTCAACGCGCCGTACGTCTGCCCGAAGCCGCCGCTGGTCTTCACGTACGCGGCGAGCAGCAGGCTGGCCAGCCACCAGAGCGCGGTGGCGATCCCGGCGCCGAAGAAGAGCCAGGACAGGCCGGGCTGCCGCCGCCGGGGCGCATGCCGGAACAGCAGGGCCACGGCCAGCACGGTCAGGCCGAGGCTGAGCGGCCACCGCACCACGGACCAGGCGGCGTGGGCGAGGCCGCCCCACTCGTAGTGCCGCTGCACCGACTTGCCCATCGCCCCGCCGCCGACCAGGATCAGGAAACCGGTCAGCGCGGGTACGCCGGCGAGCAGCGCGAGCACGGCGGCGCGCAGGTACTTGGCCAGGGCCGGCCGGTCCCGCTCGACGCCGTAGATCCGGTTCGCGCCCCGCTCGATCTGGGCCATGGTGGTGGTCAGCGCGACCAGGCCGGTGAGCAGACCCAGGGTCAGCGCCAGCTCGCCGGCCCGCTCGGTGCGGTCGCCGTCGGCCAGCAGCTCGTGGACCATCGACTCGCTCTGGCCGGGGGTGATCGCCAGGACGGTGTCCGCGACCACCTTGCCGCCCTCGTCCACGCCGAGGTCGCTGATCAGGCCGGTGAGCGCGATGAGGAACGGCACCACGGCCAGGCAGAGCTGGAACGCGAACGCGCGGGCGTGGCTGAACCCGTCGCCGTAGCGGAACCGGATGAAGGCGTCCCGGAGCAGACACCAGCCGCCGTGGCGGCGCAGCGTGTGCCAGGCGTCGTCGGCGGAGAGCTCCTCCTGGGTCATCAACCGGGTCTCGGGGACCAGCTTGGTGCTACTCACGGCGGGCCTCCTCGACCAGCCGCTCGCCCCGCTCGGCCGCGGCGTCGGCGTCCACGGACAGGTCGGGATGCTGCTCGGGCCGCGGTACGCAGAGCCAGAGCGCCTCCGGCCGGATCTCGGCGGTCAGCGACCGGCCCGGCTCGATCAGGTCGCCGTCGAGCTGGCGCGGCTGGGCCCGGTTGCTGGTGATGGCGACCCGGCGGCCCCGGAACACCTCCATCCGGGGCACGCTGCCGCGCCGCCGCAGCACCGCCCAGGCCATCGCGGCCCACTGGCCGAGCGTGCGCGGGGTCAGCACCGCCACGTCGAGCCAGCCGTCGTCGGGCTCGGCGTCGGTGAGCAGGCGTACGCCGCCCTGGAGGCGGCCGACGTTGGCGATCAGGACCGAGCGGGCCCGGCGGCGCATCGGCGGCCCGTCGTCGATCCGGATGGACACTCGCATCGGCCGGTCCCGCAGGTGCTTGGCCGCCCCCACCAGGTACGCCGGCCAGCCGATCCGCCGCTTCGTGGTCTCCGAGGTGGAGTCGAGCATCTGGGCGTCGAAGCCCATGCCGGCCATCACGGCGAAGCACTGGTCGCCGACCACGCCCACGTCCAGCCGCCGCATTCCGCGCTCGACGGCGATCTCGAGCCCGGCGGCCAGCTCGTTGGAGAGGCCGAGGTTGGCGGCGAGCAGGTTGCCGGTGCCCTGGGGCAGCACGGCGAGCGCCACGTCGGTGCCGGCCAGCGCGGTCACGCAGGCCATCACGGTGCCGTCCCCGCCGCAGGCGAGGACCACCTCGGCGCCGGCCCGGACCGCCTCTTCGGTCTGGCCCCGGCCGGGGTCCTCGGCGGTGGTCTCGTACCAGGTCGGGGCGGGCCAGCCGGCGGCGTCGAGCGCGCCGTCCACGATCCGGCGGAACTCGTCCAGATCGGTCACCTTGGTGGGGTTGACGACCACGGCCGAGCGCGGCGCGCGGTTGTCGGCGGTCACCCGGTGTTTCTGCTCACCGTTCACGGCGCAAGTGTGCAGCAACCGCGGTGCCGGGGCGACCCGACGGGCCCCGACGTCGCATGGATTGCAAACAGGTTTGTCGGCGGCGGCGACCGGGCAGGGGGTCAGGCCGGTCGGTGGGTCGCGGCCACCTGCCCACGCAGCCCGGCGAGGTCCGCGCCGGCCTCGGTGAGGGCCAGCGCGGCCGGGCCGGCGCCCTCGCCGAGCAGACCGAGCAGGAGATGCCCGCTGTCGACCCGCCGGTGACCGAGCCGGGCGGCCTCGCGCCGGGCCAGGGTGAGCGCCCGCTTCGCGGCGGGCGAGAACGGCGGTCCGCCGCGCCGGGCGGGTGGGGCCGCAGCCAGCGCGCCGGGACCGAAGGACTCCTCGACCCGGGCGAGCACGGCGGCGAGGTCGATGCCGATGGTGCGCAGTGCCGCCGCGTCCGCCTCGGTGAGGCCGGCGGCGCCGCGGGCGGTGTGCCGGGCCGCAGCGGCCCGCAGCTCGTCGGGCCGGACGCCGGCCGCCTCCAGCAGCCCCGGGACGGGGTCCTGGTCGGCGAGGAGGGCGAGCAGCAGGTGCGCGGTGCCGGCGGGTCCCCCACCGGCGGCGCGAGCGTCCTGTTCCGCCTGCCGCAGCACCGCGCGGGCCCGGTCGGTGCATCGTTCGATCATCGTTCCTCCCAGGTGCCGGGGACCGCGGGTCGGCCGGCGTGCCGGCCGCGGACGGTGTGCCGGCTGACCTCCAGGGCCTCGGCGATCTGCTGCCACGACCAGCCCTGGCAGCGGGCGTTGTCGACCTGGACCATCTCGAGCCGGTCGAGCAGTTGGCGCAGGGCGCGCACCGCGCGCAGGCCGTCGCGGGGGTCGGTGCCGCCGGCGGCCGCGATCGTCGTCTCACTCATCCTGTCAATGTAGGTTGACGAACCCGCCTCGTCAACCTCAGTTGACCCGACACGCGGGTCGACGCGCCGACCCGGCCGCCGACCGGTGTTACCGTCCGCTGGTGTTCCGCCGCCGTGACCTGGACCGACCCGTCGAAGCCGCGCATCGGCTGAGCGCCGGGCGGCTCACCCTGGAGGTCGCCGGCGGCAGCGTCATCGGCAACCGCTACCTGGAGAACTTCGACGTGCTGCACCTCGACCCCGAGCTGCCGCTGGTCGCGGTCGCCGACGGGATGGGCGACGGCGAGGGCAGCCGGGTCGCCGGCCGGACCGCGATCACCACCCTGGTCGACCGCATCCGCGCCGGCTGGCCGGCCGTCGGGGCGGCACAGCTACGCGCCGCGACGGCAGACACCCAACTCCGGGTACGCCAGGCCGGCGCCGCCCTCAGCGGACTGACCGGCTGCACGCTCACCGCCCTGGTCGTCGAGCCGGACGGCGGTCAGGGCTGGCTCGTCCAGCTCGGCGACTCGCGGGCGTACCGGCTGCGGGACGGGCTGCTCGAACTGATCACGGTGGACCACACCATGGCCTGGCTGGGGGTGGTGCACGGCTGGTGGCCGGCCACCTCCCCCGAAGCCGCCCGGGCCCGCTACCAGCTGCTGCGCTACGTCGGCCACCCCGACAAGCCGGAGCCGGACGTGCTCGCCGTGCCGCTGCGTACCGGCGACACCTGGCTGCTCTGCACCGACGGGGTCAGCGACCAGCTCGGCTACCACCGGCTGCGCGACCTGCTGGCCGCCCGGCGCGACCCGGCGCGCACCACCACCGCCCTGCTCGGCGCCACCCTCGACGAGGGCGGCGACGACAACGCCACCGCCGTGGTGGTGCGCGTCCACCCCGCCCTGCCCGGCCCCCGCTGACCGCCGCCCGGTACGGCGGCCCGGCTCAGCGCGGCGGAAGACCGCGGCTCGCGCGGCGGGAGACCGCGGCGGGAGACCGTGGCCGGAGACCGCGGCCCGCGCGGCGGGAGACCGCGGCCGGCGCGGCGGTCCGCTCCCGAGGACCGGCCCAGTTCCGCCGACCCGCTCCGGCCGGGCCACCCGCCCGATTACCGTGGGTGAGGAGGGCACCGTCGGGAGGTGAGGCGGGATGGCCACACCCACCCACGGCGCGGTGGTGGTCGGCGTCGGCCGGTCGGACCAGAATCTCCAGGTGGTCCGGACCGCCGCCACGGAGGCGGCCGCGCACGACCGGGCCGTGCACCTGCTGCACGCCTTCAACTGGGCGGCGGCCCTGGACACGTTCTCCGTCAGCGGCCCCCGCGACGCGGCCGAGGAGCTGCTGGAGCGGGCCGGGCACGTGGTCGCCGAGATCGCGCCGGCGGTACCGGTCAACGGCGAGATCGTCGAGGGCTCCCCGCTTGAGGCGCTGGTCCGGGCCTCCGACTCGGCGTCCCTGGTCGCCCTCGGCGACGGCGGGATCGCCGACTGCGTGGGGTGCGTACCCACCGACGTGCTGGCCGTACAGGTCGCCGCCCGGGCCGGTTGCCCGGTGCTGGTCGCCCGGGCCGAGCCGCCGCCGCAGGGCCCGCTGCTGGTCGGCTTCGACGGCTCGGACAGCTCCCCGGCCACCCTCGGCTACGCCTTCGACTGCGCCGAGAGCCGCGGCGCCCGGCTGCTCGCCATCCGGGTCGTCGAGCCGGGCCAGCCCGACGGCGGCGACGAACTGCTCGAGGCGGCGGTGGCCCGGCAGGCCGCCCGGTACCCCGCGGTGGCGGTCGAGTGCCACACCATCCGCGGCGAGCCCGACGCGGTCCTGATCGAACAGTCCCGCTCCGCCCAGGTCGTCGTGGTCGCCGCCCGGGGCGACGAGCCGCTGCGCGGCATGCTGGGCGCGGTGAGCCAGTCCCTGCTGTACCACTCGCCGGCTCCGCTGATCGTCGTCCGTGGACTCGACGTGGCCCCGACGGCGGGGGCATGACAGCCGCCGGTCCCGGGACCAATGGCCCTGATTCACTCACCGCGTGAGGACGAGGCTGAGGGTGCCCGGGTGAAAAATGACCGTCCGGGTGGCAGATGACCCCGAGTCGCGAGAGGCTAATGCAGCATGGACACCGCTCTCGACCTGCACGGCCCCCTGACCGAAGAGCAGCTGCGCCGGCTTGACGCCTACTGGCGGGCGGCGAACTACCTGACCGTCGGGCAGATCTACCTGCTCGACAACCCGCTGCTCCGCGAGCCGCTCAAGCCCGAGCACATCAAGCCCCGCCTGCTGGGGCACTGGGGCACCAGCCCCGGGCTCAACCTGATCTACGCGCACCTCAACCGGGTCATCGTCGACCGGGACCTCTCCGCCATCTTCGTCACCGGCCCGGGCCACGGCGGCCCCGCCCTGGTGGCCAACACCTGGCTGGAGGGCACGTACAGCGAGCTGTACCACCACATCGCCCGGGACGAGACCGGCATGCAGCGGCTGTTCCGCCAGTTCTCCTTCCCCGGCGGCATCCCCAGCCACGTGGCCCCGGAGGTGCCGGGTTCGATCCACGAGGGCGGCGAGCTGGGGTACGCGCTGAGCCACGCGTACGGGGCCGCGTTCGACAACCCCGACCTCCTGGTGGCCTGCGTGATCGGCGACGGCGAGGCGGAGACCGGCCCGCTGGCGGGCAGTTGGCTGTCCAACGTCTTCCTCAACCCGGCCCGGGACGGTGCGGTGCTGCCCATCCTGCACCTCAACGGCTACAAGATCGCCAACCCGACGGTGCTCGACCGGATCCCCGAGAGCGACCTGCTGGAGCTGATGCGCGGCTACGGCTACCAGCCGTACCTGGTGGCCGGCGACGACCCGGCCACCGTGCACCAGACGCTCGCCGCGACGCTGGACCGGGCGGTCGGGGAGATCGCCGAGATCCAGCGCCGGGCCCGCTCCGGCGGCGAGGCGACCCGACCCCGCTGGCCGATGATCATCCTACGGACGCCGAAGGGCTGGACCGGCCCGAAGGAGGTCGACGGCACACAGGTCGAGGGAACCTTCCGCGCCCACCAGGTGCCGATCGCCGCGGTACGCGACAACCCGGCGCACCTGGCCGAGCTGGAGCGCTGGCTGCGCAGCTACCGGCCCGAGGAGCTGTTCGACGCCACCGGCGCGCCGGTCGCCGAGCTGGCCGCCCTACCGCCGCGCGGTGACCGGCGGATGAGCGCCAACCCGGTGGCCAACGGCGGGCGGCTGCTGCGCGACCTGGAGCTGCCGGACTTCCGCGACTACGCGGTCGACGTGAAGGAGCCGGGCCAGCCGATGGCGGGCGCCACCGGCGCCCTCGGCCCCTGGATCCGCGACGTGATCGTCCGCAACCCGCAGACCTTCCGCCTCTTCGGCCCGGACGAGGTCGCCTCGAACCGGCTCGGCGCCGCCTTCGAGGTGACCGACCGGGCGTTCGTCGGCAGCGAGGTCCCGGGCGACGACCACCTCTCCCCCGACGGCCGGGTGATGGAGGTGCTCTCCGAGCACCTGTGCCAGGGCTGGCTGGAGGGCTACCTGCTGACCGGCCGGCACGGCGTCTTCACCAGCTACGAGGCGTTCATCCACATCGTCGACTCGATGGTCAACCAGCACGCCAAGTGGCTCAAGGTCACCCGGCACATCCCCTGGCGGGAGCCGGTGGCCTCGCTGAACTACCTGCTCTCCAGCCACGTCTGGCGGCAGGACCACAACGGCTTCTCGCACCAGGATCCCGGCTTCATCGACCACGTGGTGAACAAGAAGGCCGAGGTGGTCCGGGTCTACCTGCCGCCGGACGCCAACACCCTGCTCTCCACCATGGATCACTGCCTGCGCAGCCGGCACTACATCAACGTGGTGGTGGCCGGTAAGCAGCCCGCGCCGAACTGGCTCACCATGGAGGAGGCCATCCAGCACACCCGCCGCGGCCTCGGCATCTGGGACTGGGCCAGCACCGACGACGGCGACGAGCCGGACGTGGTGCTGGCCTGCGCCGGCGACGTGCCGACCCTGGAGACCCTCGCCGCGGCCGACCTGCTGCGCCGGCACCTGCCCGATCTGAAGGTCCGGCTGGTCAACGTGGTCGACCTGATGCGCCTGCAGCCGCCGTCGGAGCACCCGCACGGCCTGCCGGACAGCGAGTTCGACACCATCTTCACCCGCGACCGGCCGGTCATCTTCGCCTACCACGGCTACCCGTGGCTGATCCACCGGCTCACCTACCGCCGCGCCAACCACGACAACCTGCACGTGCGCGGCTACAAGGAGGAGGGCACCACCACCACCCCGTTCGACATGGTGATGCTCAACGACCTGGACCGCTTCCACCTGGTCATCGACGTCATCGACCGGGTGCCCGGGCTGCGTTCCCGCGCCGCCCACCTCCGCCAGGAGATGGTCGACGCCCGGCAGGCCGCCCGCGACTACACCCGCCGGTACGGCGAGGACGACCCGCAGGTCGCCGAGTGGCGCTGGATCCGCGAGAACGACCCCGCCCTGCGGAGCGGGCAGTGAGCAGCGACGAGATCCTGGTCGGCTACGACGGCTCCGCCGACGCCGCGGTCGCCCTCGCCTGGGCGCTGGACGAGGCGGGCCGGTCGGGCCGGCCGGTACGCCTGGCGTACGTCTTCGAGTGGCTGACCGTGGCCGGGTGGATCGGACCCGGGGTGGCACCCGGGATCTGGCCCGACGAGAACGCGCGGAACGCGGTCGAGGAACTGGTCCGCACGGCGGCGGCGGACGCCGCCGCCAGCCGGCCCGGCCTCACCGTGCACGGCGAGGTGTTCGACGGGCCGCCCGCCCTGGTGTTGCAGGAGCGGTCCGCCGAGGCCGGGATGCTGGTTCTCGGCAGCCGCGGCCACGGCGGCTTCGGCGGCCTGGTCGTCGGCTCCACCGCGGTCGCCGTCTCGGCCCACGCGCACTGCCCGGTGATCGTGGTCCGGGAGGGCACGTCGGCCGCCACCGGGCCGGTACTGGTCGGCGTGGACGGCTCCCCGTCGTCGACGCAGGCGCTCGGCTTCGCCGTCGAGCGGGCTGCGCAGCGGGAGGCGCCACTGCGGGTGCTGCGGGTCTGGGAGCCGCCCGGCGAACGCTGGGTGCCACCCGACTTCGACCCGGCGGAGGTCGCCGCCACCGAACGGGCCGCCGTGGAGACGGAACTGGCCCAGTGGCGGGAAAGCTTCCCCGACCTCGCGGTGGAGATCCAGGTGACCCCGGGCAACCCGGCCGCGCTGCTGGTCGAGGCGAGCCGGGAGGCGCAGCTCGCGGTGGTCGGCACCCGGGGCCGGGGCGGCCTGCGCGGCATGCTGCTCGGCTCGGTCAGCCAGCAGCTCATCCAGCACGCCCGGTGCCCGGTCGCGGTCGTCCGCGAACGCTGAGCCGCCCGCTCGGTCGGCGGGGGCGGTCAGCGGGTGTCCGGCTGGCCGTCCCCGGGGCTGAGCGAGAAGAAGTCCTCCTCTTCCTGCGCCAGGTGCAGGCGCAGCACGGCGTCCAGCCCGTACAGGGCGGCCAGCAGGTCCGGCACCTCGTCGCGGCCCAGCCGGTCGTCCTGGTGCTGGGCCAGGTGGCCGCCGATCCGGTCCACCAACCGGCTGATCTCCACGTGCGCCCGGCTCATCGTCGAGGTGGCCTCGGCGCTGCCCAGCGGGCCGGCCAGGGCCGGGTAGAGCTGCCGGTCCTCGGCCGCCTCGTGCGGCAGCACCTGCTCGACCAGCCGGCGGTGCACGTCCCGCAGCGCCGGCAGGCACTCCGCCGCCTCCGGGTCCGTCGCCACCAGGTCGGCGGTGTCGCGCAGCCGGTCCAGCACGTCCCGCACTCCGCCGTGCTCGCCCGCGTACCGGTCGAGGAGGGCGCGGGTCTGCGGCGGGACGTCGCGGCGGCGCAGGCCCCCGCCGAGGGCGCGCAGCGCGTTCAGGATCACCAGCACGTCGATGCCCTCCTGGAGGAACGCGCCGGCGACCGGGGGCAGCTTCCCGACGGCGGCCACCAGCATGGCCAGCACGGCCAGCCCCATCCCGACCGCGGCGCTCTGCACGGCGATCCGGCGGGCGTACCGGGCGATCTCCACGGCGTCGGCGAGCCGGTCCAGCCGGTCCACGGTGAGCACCGCGTCGGCCACGTCGGCGGAGGCGGTCGCGCCGGTGGCGCCCATGGCCACCCCGACGTGCGCGGCGGCCAGCGCCGGCGCGTCGTTGACCCCGTCACCGACCATCACGGTCACCGCCCGGTCGGACTCCGCCCGCACCCGGGCGACCTTCTCCTCGGGCGAGCACTGGGCGATCACGTCGTCCACCCCGACGATCCCGGCCACCTGCTCGGCGGTGCGCCGCCGGTCGCCGGTCACCATGACCAGCCGGTCGAGCCCGGCCTCGCGCAGCCGCCGCACGGTGCGCCGGGCGTCCGGCCGGACCGGGTCCTCCAGCAGGATCGCGCCGAGCGGCCCCCGCTCGTCGCTGACCCAGACGGTGGACCGGCCGGCCAGCTCGGCCCGCTCGCGGATCCGGTGCGCCCAGTCCGGCGGCTCGCCGGCCAGCTGACCGACCCGGACCAGCCGCCCGTCGACCCGGCCGGTCACCCCGCGCCCCGGTTCCTCGGTCACCTCGGTCGGCTCGGTGAGCGCCAGCCCCTGCTCCCGGGCCTGCCGGACCAGCGCGGCGGCCAGCACGTGCGGGGAGAGCTGCTCGACGGAGGCGGCCAGCCGCAGCAGCTCGTCCCGGTCGCCGCCGGGGGCGACCACCGTCTCCGCGGCGCGTGGGCGGCCCGCGGTGAGCGTGCCGGTCTTGTCCAGCAGCAGGGTCCGGGCACGACCGAGCAGTTCCAGCGACCCGCCGTCGCGGACCAGCACGCCCCGGCGGGCCACCCGGGACAGCCCGGACACGATGGCGATCGGGGTGGCCAGCAGCAGCGGGCACGGGGTGGCCACCACGAGTACCGCCACCGCCCGGACGAACTGGCCGGAGAGCAGCCAGGCCAGCCCGGCCAGCAGCAGGGTGAACGGCACGAACGCGGCGGCGTACCGGTCGGCGAGGCGGACCATCGGGGCCTTGCGCGCGGTGGCCTCCTCGGCCAGCCGGACGATCCCGGCGTACGTGCTCTCCGCGGCGCTCTTGGTCGCGCGCAGCCCGAAGCCGGCGCCCGCGTTGACCACGCCGCTGGCCACCGGCTCGCCCGCGGCCCGGCTGACCAGCTGCGACTCGCCGGTGACCACCGACTCGTCGAGCGTGGCGGCGGCCTCGACGGTCCCGTCCACCGGCACCACGTCGCCGGGGCCCACGACCAGCCGGTCCCCCACCGCGACCCGGTCCAGCGGCACCACCTCGATCCGGCCGTCGGTGGTCCGCCGCCGGGCCTGCCGGGGGGCGCGTTCCAGCAGCGCCCGCAGGTCCCGGGTGGCCCGCCGTTGCGCGTAGTTCTCCAGCGCCTGGCCGGTCGCCACCATCACCGCGATCACGGCGCCGGCCAGGTACTCCCGGACCAGGAGCGCGCCGACCAGCGCCAGCACGGCGATCACGTCCACCCCGAACTGGCGCCGCCAGAGCTGGCGCAGCGTGGTCCAGACCGCCGGCAGCAGGGCGACCAGGGTCACCGCCGCCCAGACCAGCTGGGCCGCCCCGCCCGCCCCGGCGAACCATAGCGCCGCCCCCGCCAGCACGGCGAGGGTCAGCAGCACCAGCGGCAGCCATTCGAGCGCACCGGGCCGCCGGTCGGACCCGCCGCGCCGGAACAGCCGCCGCGCCCGGCGCTGCCGCACCGGGTGTTCGGGCACGCACTCCCGCGGTTCCGTTCCCACGTGGGAATCGTCTCAGCGGCGGCGTGCGGCAGGTAGGCCGAACCCGGGTAATCCCGGTAGCCGAAGGGGCCGGACCTCGGGCGGCGGAGCGTGCGTGCCGCCCGGCGATACCCGAGGATGAAGCGGCAAGCCGCCCGGTCGGCCCCGGCGTGGGGCACGATGGGGAAAACAGGAAAGGTCGTGACGATGAGCCACGAGAAGCCGGCCGGGGACCGCCCGCTGACCACCGCGCTCGCGGAAGCCGCCGGGATGGCCGGCCACGCCCCCTCGGTGCACAACACCCAGCCCTGGCACTGGACGGTGCTGCCCGACGCGCTGGAGCTGCGGCTGGTCCGGGAGCGCCACCTCAGCGTCCTGGACCCGGAGGGTCGGCTGCTCTTCGTGAGCTGCGGCGCCGCCCTGCACCACGCCCGGGTGGCGCTGGCCGCCGAGGGCTGGACGCCGGTGGTGGAGCGGCTGCCCGACCCCGCCCAGCCGGAGCTGCTGGCCCGGCTGACCGGCCTGAAGCACACCGGGGCCGACCCGGCGGCCATGCGCCTGGTGCAGTGCATCCGGGTACGGCACACCGACCGGCGGCCGGTCAGCGACGAGCCGATCTCCGCAGCCGCCCTGGATGAGATCGACCGGGCGGCCACGGCGGAGGGGGTGAACCTCCAGTTCCTCGACGACAGCCAGAAGATCGAGCTCGCCGGTGCCGCGCAGCAGGCGGCCAAGGTCGAGGCCGACAGCCCGGATTTGCGCGAGGAGCTGGCGTACTGGATCAACCAGGGCGGCGCCGGCACCGGGCTGCCCCCGGAGGTGCTGCCGGCGGAGGCGCCGCAGACCACCGTCCCCGGGCGTGACTTCGGTCACCCCGGCAGCCTGCCGATCGGTCCCGGGCACGACCGGGCCGCCGTGTACGGCATTCTCTGGGGCACCGAGGACGAGCCGGACAGCTGGCTACGCGCCGGCGAAGGGCTCTCCGCCGCCTGGCTCGCCGCCACCCGGCTCGGTGCCACGCTGGTTCCGCTCAGCGGCGTGGTGGAGGTCGACGGCACCCGCCAGACGCTCCGGCAGATGCTGTCCGGGCTGGGCTTCCCGTACATCTCGATGCGGCTCGGCCTCGCCGACCCGGCACACGCCGGCCCCGCGCACACCCCGCGGCTGGACGTGGCGCAGACCGTCGACACCTCGGCGGTGCGCGGCCAGCTCGGCTAGCGGGGCTCGTCCCGCGCGGACACCGGGCGATACCATCGCCCGGTGTCCGCCGCACCTGATCCCCGCCACGAGCACGCAACGCCGTCCCTGGGCCTGACCCCGCTGTCCCGGGTACGCCTCGACGAGCTGCTCCAGGAGATGCTCGACCGGGTCGGCGAGGTGGTCACCAGCCGTGAGCGGCTGCGCGCCCTGCTCGACGCCGTGGTCGGCATCGGCTCCGACCTCGACCTGCGCAGCACCCTGCAACGGATCGTGCAGTCGGCGTGCGAGCTGGTCGGCGCGAAGTACGGCGCGCTCGGCGTGATCGGCCCCGACCGGCTGCTGCACGACTTCATCATCCACGGCATCAGCCCCGAGCTGCACGCCAAGATCGGCGAGCTGCCGCACGGCCGGGGCGTGCTCGGCCTGCTCATCGACGACCCGCACCCGCTGCGCATGCCCGACATCACCCGGCATCCGAAGTCGTACGGGTTCCCGCCCAACCACCCGCCGATGCACAGCTTCCTCGGCGTGCCGGTGCGCATCCGCGAGCACGTCTTCGGCAACCTCTACCTGGCCGAGAAGCAGGGTGCGGCCGAGTTCACCGAGGACGACGAGGAGATCGTGGTCGCCCTCGCGGCGGCGGCCGGCGTGGCCATCGAGAACGCCCGCCTCTACGCCCTCGCCCACCGGCGGGAGCGCTGGCTGGCCGCCACCGCCGAGATCACCTCGGTGCTGCTCGGCGAGGTGCGCCGCACCGACGCGCTGACCCTGGTGGCCCGTCGGGCCCGGGAGGTCGCCGAGGCCGAGCTCGCCCTGGTGCTGCTCTACGACGACGACGAGGGCCAGTTCACCGTCGAGGTGGTCGACGGCGCCGACGAGGCCAGCCGACACCTGGTGGGGGCGGTGCTGCCGGCCGGCGAGACCACCTTCGCCGGCTCGGTCACCGAGCGCCGCCTCGAGCTGCTGGAGAACCTGGCCGCGTCCGCGCCCTGGCCCGCGCCGGTGGTCGCCGGCCCGGCCGTGGTCTCCCCGCTCGCCGCGGCGGACACCCTGCACGGCGTCCTGGTGATCGCCCACCGGCCCGACCGGAACCCGACCGGCGAGGACGACATGGCGCTGCTGAACAGCTTCGCCGGCCAGGCCGCGCTGGCCATGGAACGGGCCCGCGGCCAGGAGGAACGGGAGCTGCTGGTGGTCCTGGAGGACCGCGAGCGGATCGCCCGCGACCTGCACGACGTGGTGATCCAGCGGCTCTTCGCCACCGGCCTGCAACTGCAGAGCGGGGCGATGAACGCGCGCCCGGAGATCAGCAAGCGGATCAACCAGGCGGTCGACGACCTGGACGCCACCATCCGCGACATCCGGCGCACCATCTTCGAGCTGCGCACCCCGATGAGTGCCGCGCTGCGTACCGAGATCCGGGAGGCGATCGAGGCGGCCACCGAGTTGCTGGGCTACCGGCCCCAGCTGGAACTCGTCGGCCCGATCGACAGCGCCGTCCCGGACGCGCTGCGCCCGGACCTCACCGCCGTGCTCCGCGAGGCGCTCTCCAACGCCGTACGCCACGCCCAGGCCGGCCGGGTCGCGGTGCGGGTGGAGGTCGACGCGGGCTGGGTGACGGTGACGGTCACCGACGACGGGGTGGGCTGTGACCCGGAGGCGGCCCGCAGCGGCCTGGTGAACCTCCGCGAGCGGGCCGACCGGCTCGGCGGCGACTTCCGGCTCGGCCGGGTCGAACCGCACGGCACCGAGGTGCGCTGGAGCGTGCCGCTGCGGGACTGACCCGGCCGCGGCCTCAGTGGCTCTTGCCGAGCAGCCGGGTGGCCAGCACCGCCGCCTGGGTCCGCCGCTCCAGGCCCAGCTTCGCCAGCACGCTGGAGACGTAGTTCTTCACCGTCTTCTCGGCCAGGAACATCTTGCCGGCGATCTCCCGGTTGGTCAGGCCCTCGGCCACGTACTCCAGGATCCGCCGCTCCTGCTCGGTGAGGCTCTTCAGCTCGCGCGGCTGCTCGACGCCGCTGCGGATGCGCTCCAGCACCCGGGTGGTGATCGCCGGGTCGAGCAGCGACTGGCCGGCCGCCACCCGGCGGACCGCGTCCACCAGGTCGGTGCCGCGGATCTGCTTGAGCACGTAGCCGGCCGCGCCCGCCATGATCGCGGCGAAGAGCGCCTCGTCGTCCTCGTACGAGGTGAGGATCAGACCCTTGATCGAGGAGTCCACGGCGCGGATGTCGCGGCACACGTCGATGCCGTTGCCGTCGGGCAGCCGCGCGTCCAGGATCGCCACGTCGGGCCGGAGCGCCGGGATCCGGCGGGCCGCCTCCTGGGCGGAGCCGGACTCGCCGACCACCTCGATGTCACCGCTGCTGGTGAGCAGGTCGGCAAGGCCACGACGGACGACCTCATGGTCGTCGAGCAGGAACACCCGGATCATCCGTCCTTTCTACCCGCTGGTCAGCGGCCGTGCACGGGCCGAAGGTCCCGATCGCGACGCGCCCGGCGACGGGCACGCCGGCCCGAGGACCAGGGACCTCCGGCCCTGCGCGCGACGCACCCGCCTGACGCACCGTTGGGGTGGACCGACCGGGGACGGCACGGTCCGCGCGGAAGGAGCCCACCATGACCACCGGTTACAGCGTCGAGCAACTGACGGCGGCCGTACGCGACGCGGTGCGCGCGCCGTCCCTGCACAACACCCAACCGTGGCGGTTCCGGCTGCGCGACGGCGGGATCGAGGTCCGGGTGGACCCGCTGCGCCGGCTGCCGGCCACCGACCCCAGCGGCTGGGGGGCTCGGATCGCCTGCGGGGCGGCGCTGTTCAACCTGCGGCTGTCGCTGGCTGTCGCGGGCACCCCGGCGACCGTCCGGCTGCGCCCGTACCCGGCCGACCCCGACGTGGTGGCCCGGCTCGTCCCGGACGTCCCGCGCCGTCCCACCCCGACCGAGCAGAGCCTGTACGCGGCCGTCGACCGCCGGTTCAGCAACCGCGCCCCGTTCTGGCCCGACCCGGTGCCCGCCGACGCCCGGTGGCGGCTCGGCGAGGCGGCCCGGGCCGAGCAGTGCTGGCTGGAGCTGCTGATCGGCACCACCGCGGTCAACGCGCTCGGCGAGATCGCCCGCAGCGCGCACCGTGTCCTGGAACGCGACCCGGCGTACGTGACCGAGCGGTCCACCTGGATCCGCTCCGAGCCCTCCCCCGACGGGGTGCCGGCGGCGGCCGGCGGCCCGCAGAGCGAACCGCAGGACCTGCTCCCGCAACGCGGGTACGGCGGGCGCAACCGGCCGCCGGGGCGCGACTTCGAGCCGGAGCCGCTGGTGGCGGTGCTCGGCTCGGCCGGGAACACGGCCACCGACCAGGTCGTCGCCGGGCAGGCCCTGCAGCGGGTGCTGCTCACCGCCACCGACGCGGGGCTGGCCGCGTCGCTTATCTCCCAGCCGATCGAGGTGCCGGGCGCCCGGGAGGCACTGCGGCTGTCCCTGGGCCGGTTCGGCACGCCGCAGATGGTCATGCGGATCGGGTACGGCCAGCCGGGGGTCGCCACCCCGCGCCGGCCGGCGGACGAGGTGATCGACCTGCCGGTGGCCACGCCCTCGACCGTGGGCCGGTGAGGCCGGCGGCCGGGCCGTCCGTACGGGGGCGGCCGGGCCCGCGTGTCCCGTGTGGGCAATCCGGCCCGGCCCGGCGTGTCCCGTGCGGGCAATCCGACCCGGCCCGCCGTGTCCCGTGCGGGCAATCCGGCCCGGCTCGCGTGTCCCGTGCGGGTGCGCCGGCCCGGTAGCGGCCGGGCCGGCGCACCGCGTGGCTCAGCTCACGCGCTGGGCGGGTCCTCACCCGTCGACTGCCGCTCGTTGAGCTGCTTCACGTCGACGTCGGTGAGCGCCCCCTGGTAGAGGTTCAGGTTCGACACGTCACCGTTCCACTTGTCGACGGTCTGGGTGGACCCGTCCGGCGGGGTGTGCCGGGCGGCGCCGACCCACAGCGGCCCGGTCGCGTCGAAGGCGCTGGTGAAGCCGCTCGGGAACGGCACGGTGGCTACCCGGTCGCCGTTGACGTAGAGGCGGACCTCCCGGCCGCCCAGGTCGTACACGCCGACCAGGTGGGTCCAGGTGGACAGGTCGTCCTCCTCGTTCATCTGCCGCGAGGTCATCAGCGCGTTGACGGTGTTGCCGTTCTGCGGGGCGTCCGTGCCGAAGACGCTGAACGACCACCAGTTGCCGGTGACCCCGCTCGTGGTCTTGGCCCGCTGCCCGAGATAGAAGGCGGAGTTCTGGGTGCCGATCTGCGCGACGGCGGTCTGGGTGCTGAGCGACTCCGGCCGCAGCCACACCGACACCGAGAACGAGTCGTCGGTCTTCACCACCCGGGTGTCCTGCCACGCGCCGGCCACCTGGCGCATCGAGTGGCCGTACTCGGTGGTGACCTGGGCGGGATCGTTCAGGCCGTGCGAGTCGAACCGCAGGAAGCCGCGGCTGTCGGCGCCCACATCGGTGCCCAGGGTCAGCGCGAGCCGGCGGCCGAACTGGCCGGCCTCCGGCGCGCTGCACAGCGTCGGGTCGGTGGACTCGACGTAGCAGGGCGTGGCGCCGTTGAAGTCCCAGTCACCGACCAGGATCGGGCGCAGCATGCCCGGCTCGTCGAAGCCGCCGGAGCCCGGGTCCTCGGCGAGCTGGCCGGTGAAGTCGTGGGCCACCAGCGCCCGGTTGAAGACCTGCACGTCGGCCAGGGAGCCGGTGAAGAAGTTGTCCGACAACCCGGTGCTCCGGACGTGGTTGCGGCCCACCTGGAAGGAGCCGGTGGCGTTCCAGGCCGCCGTCCACGCGGTGGACGCGACCGCCGTGCCGTCCACGAACAGCGTCAGCGTGCGCGCCGCCTCGTCGTAGGAGAAGGCGACGTGCCGCCAGCGGTTGACGTCGGCCGCGGTGATCGTGGTGGGCGCCTGCAGCGCGGTGTAGGGCGCCGCGGTGCAGTCGCCGTTGCGGGTGGTGACGTTCCACCGGGGCGCCCCGGAGACCTGGACGACGCCGAGGAAGAAGCCGAAGTCGCACGCGCCGCTCTGCGTGGCGATGGCCATGTTGCCCGTCGGTACCTTGGGCAGCCGCACCCACGCCGCCACGCTGTACGACCGGGTGGTGTTCACCACCGGCGTGTCGGCGGCGGTGGACAGGTACGAGCCGGTGGTGGGCCCGCCGAGCGTGACGGTCTGCCCGCCGACGAGGCGGGCGTCGCTGGACCAGGTGACGTTCGTGGCGGTCAGCGGGGTGTCCCCGCCCAGGGCGGGCTGGCCGTCGGTCAGCGCCTGGGCCTGCGTGACGCCCGGGTAGCTCTCCAGGCCCCACCGGGCGACGGCCGGCGACGGGCGGTTGGCCCGGAACTCGACCGAGGCCCGACCGACGTTGCCGGTGCTGTCCGCCCCGTTGACGTGGAAGGTGTTCAGGCCGTACTTGGGCACGGCGGTGGAGACCGTGGCGACCATGAGGCACACCGAGGCGCCGTTGACGACCTGGCACGAACGGGTGGCGGGCACCTGCGTGGTGGGCGACGTCCAGCCGTAGCGGAAGCTGGCCACGGTCAGGTCGGTGGTGCTGAGCTGGAAGGTCGCGGCCCTGCCGGGCATCGGGTCGGTGGAGGTCATCGCAACGGTGATCGGCGGCAGCTTGGTGTCCACGGTGAACTCGCACCAGGCGGACCAGGCGCTGGTCATGCTGTACGGCGCCGGATCGGTCGCCCGGGCCCGAAACGCGTACGACTTGCCCTCCCCCAGGCCGGACAGCGCGGCGGTGGTGGATCGCCCGTTGGCCGGCACGGACGCGCCGGCCGGGGCGGTCTTGCGCGGCGTGGAGTCGTTGTAGCCGCCGGTGGCCGGGATCTCCAGCCACTCGTACGTGGTCCGCAGCGCCTGGGTGGTGTCTGCGTCCGGGAAGATCGCCGAGAAGGTCGGGTTCAGCGTGCCGACCCCGACGCGCTGCCCGGCCGGGCAGGCCACCCCCTTGACCTGGAGGTTGTTCGGCGCGCCGGGGATGGAGTCGAAGTCGACGATCAGCTTGGCGCTGTTCGGCCAGAACTTCTTCCACCGGTCGGTGGTCGACTCGCCGCTGCCGCTGGTGGAGCTGCACGCGCAGAAGCCGAACGTGATGCTGGTCCACTTGTTGGTGGCGTGGGTCTGGATGACGCTGGTGACCGCCGACCCGGTGAAGTTGACGGTCATGTCCGGCTGCGGGGAGTCCGAGCAGCCGTAGCCCTCGTTCGCGTGCGACTGCGCCGTCGACTTGAGGCTGTTGAGCTTCGGCGCCCACGAGGTGCGCGGCGTCGAGGAGATACCGCCCGAGTGGTACATGTACGTCGGCGTGTTGCCGCAGGACCAGGAGTGGTCCAGCTTCATCTGCACGTACGCCGACTCGATGTGCTTGCCCCGCATCGACGACAGCGGGAAGTCGAAGTAGGACCGGTAGATCTTGCCGCTGTCCGGGTCCTTGCCGACCCGGGCCACCGACGTGTCGGTGTTGTTGCTGTTGTTGTTGGTCGCGTACGCCCACCGCGACTTGCCGGTCGACCATGCCGGGTCGATGAAGACCGGATAGACGCTGGCCGGGGAGAGCATCTCGGCGTCCGGCCGCAGCACCAGGTCACCGTCGGCGATCTCGACGCCCACCGGAGCGGTCCGGGCCACGTCGCCGGGCGCCGCGGCCGTGGACGGGCTCGGCTCGGCGCCACCCTCCACACCGTCGGCCGTCGCCGTCCGCGCCGCCGCCGGCCGGGTGATGTTCGAATCCCACATCACCGCCGGCTCCGCCGAGGCGACGACCTCGGTGCCGGCCACCGCGGACAGCTTCCCGTCCGGGCCGCGCACCACCCGGGCGTCACCGCCCAGGTCGAACCGCAGGGTCCGCAGCGCCGGGTTCGCGGCGGCCTGCGCGGTCTTGACCGCGAACACGTGGGTGAACCCGGTCTCGGTCGCCCGCAGCACCAGGTCCGTGCCCGGCAGCACCTCCGGGTACGTCGCCGAGTCGCCGTTGACGGTCGGCGCCGGCAGCCCACCCGGCCAGGACAGCGTCAGGGTCCGGCCCTGCCGGACGAGGGTCACCGCCGGGCCCTGCCCACCGGTGGAGAACCGGACGTCGGCCACCGAGGCCGTCGGCCGCAGCGTGCCACCGGTCGATCGCAGCGACAGGTCGACGTCGGCCCAGGACCCGTCGGCCCGGCGTACCCGCTGCGGCACCACCGCCGACTCCGCGGTGAACCCGCCGGACGGGTTCGCGTACACCTGGGTCAGTTCGGTGCGCGCCGAGGTCACCTCGACCTGTTGGCCGGTACGGCTGGCCTGGAAAGCGGCCGAGGCCGCGTCGGTCGCGGTGGCCGGACCGGCCGGTGCGGTGGCAGGTGCCGCCGCCTCAACGGGTGACGGCGCCACCAGCAGGGAACTCACGATCACCGCGGCTGCGCCCGCGGCGGTTATCCGGAATTGACTCAATCGGAAGGCGGGCAGCAGCCAGCGGCCAGAATCCATCTCAACCCCCGTGATTGAAAGATGTGCACCAGTGGCGCGAACTGTAGAGCCGGGAATCACGCCTGTCCAGATCGCCCACCACCGGTGACCATAAAGCGGGCAAGTCCCTACACAACTGCAACCCGCCACCACGCGAGGTAACGACGGATAGCGATTACAAACTGCGCCGGCGCGGTGACCAAGCACCGCGCGGTGACGCCCGGGCATAGGCGGACGAAGATCTCGACCCACCCACCCAAGTCCTGCATCGACGTCAGCTGGGATCGGCCGAAGCAATCAAGGAGCAGCAAAGCCGCCGTCAGGCCAGGGCGGTGGCCACCTCGCTGGAGTTCACGGGTTTTCAGCCACCCATCGCTCAGACTGACCGATCAGCTTGTTCAGGTCGCCGTCGTTCAAATTCAGGTCCTCAACGAGGTAGGTGACGGTCTGCATCCGAATCACCACCACTTCGGCGGTGGCAATCCCCGCCACGGATGCGGGCTCGCCGAGCGCTGACCTCATCAGCGCTTCAGCCTTGTCCGTGTCGAACCCCTGATCGGGCCAGAGGAGCAGTCGAGGCTGCTCAAGAAAGGGCCTGATCTGATCAGAAGTGCCCTCGATCGCGAACCGCAGCTCCACCGCGCCACGGAAGACCTCGTAGACCAACGGATAGAGACGGTTCTGCTCGTCCTCGTCGAGGTGCATCTGCCTGCGCCAGTACTCGAAATCAGGCTCGTTGCGCCGCGCCACGGCACGGAGCATCATGCCAACAGCCGTCATCGGTTCCAACGACAACCCCCTCCGACTCGCCCACGGGGAAGATACTACAGAGTCGGCACTCAGATCATTGCCCGCCCCGTTTCCAGCAACCCCTTTCAGACTTGCTGGAAACGGGGCGGCAATAGCCAACGAACGTTACCGGCCCATCCCTATGGGCGAGACGATTAAGGACCCGCCCTGTTCGACCCCCTACTCAACCTCCTTTTTGCCGCATCGAATAGCATTTTCCCGCACACCAAACAGGCCACCAATGCGCCCCCGATACTAGCGTTCGGATCAGCGGCATTGACGACAGGAGGTGCGTCGGGCACCGCAGATGTCACCATTTTGCCGACGTTGTCCACGCCCTTGATGGCGTCCTTGGTACGAGTATCGGCCTTTCCTGCCTCGGCGGCCGTCTCATCACCAGCTCGGGTACGTGCAGTGCCAATTTCGGGCACCCGCGAGGATGGCGGTTCGAGCTGGACCCGCATCTGCCCACCCGTCGCGCACTCACAGGTCGGAGCGTGGTTCGGCAGATCGCCCCCGCAGTTGTGCACGAGCACGGACGACTCGCCGGCCACCACGTGGTAGGTGTGGGTCTCCGCGACGGTGAGGTCGTGCATGAGCTTCGCACCGGCATAGGAGTGGACGGCCTTGACCGTCACCTTGTCGCCGTCGAGCGCGCGCAGCTTCTCGCCGACCCGTAGGTCCTGCGCGTCGACCCAGTCGCCCCGGTCCTCGCTCCAGAAGGGGTGGTGCTGGGTGGTGTCGAGCACTGCCTCCGCGCCGTCCTCGCCGAGGACGGTGACGTCGGTCAGGTCGACGTCGTTGTTGGTGTGCGTCCTGGTGACCGGTCGCGCTTCGGTCTTTCCGGTTTCCGGATCGGTGGCCAGGACCTCGTCGCCGACCTCGATTTCTTCGATGGGTCTGTCTTCGCCACCGGCCATGGCGACCCTCGTGCCGGGGGCGAAGCTGTGTTTGACGCAGCTCGCCGCCATCTGGAGGACGTCGTCGGCCCACTTGACGTCATCGGACCACTTCATCAGCGCCCGGCCGGCCTTGGCCAAGGTGGAGGCGATCGGTTTGATCTTCTTGGCCATCTGGAGCGCCTTGCCCCAGGGCAGCATGCCCACGAGGGTCCAGGCGCAGGCCATCAGGTCGCCGTGGATGCAGTCGAGGATGTCGGTGATGCCGAAGAAGTCGAGCAGAAGCTGGCCGCCGGCCTTGATGATGATCGAGATGGCGTTCTGCTTCTTGACTTCCTGGGCCCGCTTGATGTCCTCTTCGCTCGGACCGGTCTTGCCGCCCTTGCCCCCGCCGCTGCCCTTGCCGCCGCCGTTGCCGCCACCGGCCTGGTGCGCGGCCCGGGCCTGAGCCCAGTCGTCGTCGCCGCACTTACCGCCGCAGCCGTCGTTGTCGCCCTTGACCTTGACGTACCGGCCGTACAGGTCCTCGTAGTCCGCGCCCGGCCCGCAGGCGTCGTCCGAACAGGCCCGGAGGCCGGTGGGGTCGGCGAACGTGATCGGGCTGTTGTTGCCGTAGGCGTAGGCGTTCCACTGCTGCGGGTCGGCCAGGTCCTGGACCGGGTCCACCGAGATGAAGCGGCCCAGGCCGGGGTCGTACTCGCGGGCCCCGATGTGGGTCAGGCCGGTGGGGTCCTTGTCGCCGCCGACGAAGCCCTTCTGGTTGCTCCACTGCGGCTGGCTGCCGCGGGGATCGCCGTACGGGGTCTGGCGCCGGACGCTGACCTGCTGGCTGTTCGCGTCCACGCCGACCTGCTGGGTGCCCTGGTGGTCGGAGTAGAGCCAGGTCAGCGCGGTCGGGTTGCGGGTGGCGACGGTCTTGCCGGCGAAGGTGTAGTAGCGGGTGCCGGTCACCACCGAGGTCTTCTCGGCCCGGATTTCCTGACCTGGCAGGTACAGGGTGCTTCCGGTGGCGTCCCGCCGAATCAGCCGGTTGCCGACGGCGTCGTAGATGTTGGTCTCGACGTTCTGGCCGCCGGCCGTCACCGTCGACAACTTGCCCTCGCTGTTCCAGGCGAGGGTCTGCGAGTTGGCGCCGGTGCCGCAGTCGTTGGCCGCGGCGGCGACCGGCCGGCAGGTCATGTTGCCGGCGCCGTCGTAGGCGTACCGGGTGGTGACGGCCGACTGCCCCGGCGCCCCGGTGGTGACCGAGGTGACGGCGTGCGGACGGACCGCGTTCTGGCCGCTGGTCGGCGTGACGTAGTCGCGGACCGTGTCGCCGAGGGTGGTGTGCACCGTCTCGGTCTTGCGGTTGCCGGCGTCGTCGATGGTCCAGTCGTGCCAGTACGGTGCCGGGCCGCCCAGGTTGGTCACCGACGGCGCGGTACCGCAGTCGACGCCGGCCTTCGGCGTCCACGCCCTGGTCAACCGGCGCAGTTCGTCGTAGCCGAAGCACTGGGTGTCGGCGGAGCCCACCTGCGGCGCGTCCTTGATCGACATGACGTTGCCGATGTCGGAGTAGCCGTACGTGGTGTTCTGCACCGTCCCGGCCGCCGTCTCCGGCTGCACCCGGTACTGGCTGATCCGCCGGGTGGTCAGGTCGTAGGAGGTGGTGTCCTCGACGTACACCCCGCCGTTGGTCTTGCGGGTGGTGAGCGTCGGCTCGCCGTACTCGGTGTACTGCTGGCCGATCACGTAGGAACCGACGTTGATCAGGTTGGTGCCGAGGCTGGTGGGCAGGCCGGTGGTGGCGTCGTAGCCGGTGGTGACGGTCTCGGTGGTGAGGCCGCCGCCGGCCGGGTAGGTGACGCTGGTCGCGTCACCGGTGTAGGGCGAGTAGCCGAAGCCGTAGCCCCACGTGCCGGCGAGCTTGGCGCCCTCGACGTCGGGGATGACGTACTGCGCGCCGGTCGGCTGGTACCGGGTGTTGAAGCCGGTGACCCGGTTGGTGTACGCGTACCTGGTGCCGCCGGTGGCCTCGTAGCGGGTGCTCTCGGTGAGCTGGCCCCGCACGACCTGCCCGGTGAAGAGCTTGTCGTACTTCCACTCGCCCCGCTTGGTGGCCGGGGAGATCGACCCCTCGTAGAGACCGATCCGTCGGCCCATCGTGTCGTACTCGTTGAGCAGCACGTTGCCGTTGGCGTCGGTGGTGCTGATCGGCTCGTCGTAGTCGTTGTAGTTGGTGGTGCTCGTGCCCTTGTCCGGGTCCTTGGCGCTCTTCAGCCGGCCCTTGACGTCGTAGGTGTTGACCCACTCGTTGGCGAGCGAGTCGACGACCTTCGCCAGTTGACCCTTGCGGTTGTAGGTGTAGGTGGTCTTCAGGTCGGGCTTGACCCCGGTGGCGTCGACCCGCTGGCGCAGCTCGACGGTCCGCCCCTGCGCGTCGGTCCGGGTGGTGGTGACCGTGCCGCCCCGCGGCGGCGTCACCGTCGTCGAGTCACCCAGGTACCGGGTGGTGGTGCGCCACTTCTCCACCAGGTTGGTGACGCCGTCGGTGCCGTAGAAGATCTCGTCGGTGGCCCGCGAGGCGTCGTCGTAGACCGTCCTGGTCAGCGCCGGGACGGACCACTCCGGCTCCCACCAGAGGCCGCCCGCGGGCGTACCCGGCTCGAGGTGCGCCTGGTAGGCGGTGACCGCCCGGCCGGCCTTGTCGTACAGGGTGTCGCTGATCACCCGGCCGCCACCGACCGCCGGGGACTGGGTCTGGCGGGGCCGGAGGAAGGCGTCGTAGATCTGATAGGTGTCCCGGTAGCCGCCACCGGCGTGCAGCTTGGTGGTCTTGACGTACGGGTAGGCGCCCCGGTTCGCGGCGAACACGTAGCTGTGCCGCACCGACGGGCTGTCCG
Organism: Micromonospora sp. HK10; assembly: GCF_000982955.1. Taxonomy (GTDB): domain Bacteria; phylum Actinomycetota; class Actinomycetes; order Mycobacteriales; family Micromonosporaceae; genus Micromonospora. Next base: position 122,402 of record NZ_KQ058810.1, read on the forward strand.
GGTGCTCCGCCTTGGACCAGCCGACCTCCCAGGCGCGGGCGAGCCGCCCCGAGGGGTCGTACTCCATGTCGGCGACCCGGCCGTTGTAGTCGGTGGTCCGGCTCGGCGAGCCCCAGTACGGCAGCTGGTCGAGCGTGGTGGTCCACGGCGAGCTGCCGCCGGCCGGATCCGGCGTGCTGGTGGTCACCCGGGTGACCTGCCCGGCGGCTGGGGTGTACGCGGTCGTGACGGTGTTGCCGCGGGTGTCCGTGGTGGTGGCCGGGCGGCCGAACACGTCGAAGGTGGCCTTGCTGGTGGTCTGCCAGACGGTGCCGCCGGACGCCGACCAGTCCTTGAGCTTGTCGACCCGGCTGACCGCGCCGTAGGTCGGCGCCGTGTCAACGCTCGTCGCGCCGTCGTAGAACTTCTGCTCGTCAGCCAGGATGTCGTCGGTGCTGGTCGGCGCCACCCCGCACTTGAGTGCGACGGCGGTGGTCCGCTTGACGAGCTGGGTGAGGTTCTTGCCGGTGTTGCGGTTGTAGGAGTAGGTGTAGCACTTCTCGTCGCCGGTCTTGCTGGTGTCGCCGTTGTCCTGCGCCGAGATGGTGGTGCCGTAGGTGTCGTCGAAGGTCGACTCGGTGCTGGTCACCCGCCAGCCGCCGGCGCCGTTGACGCCGAGTGCGGTGCCGGTGTAGCTGACCCGGGTGTTGGTCCACCGGGCGGTCACCGTGTCACCGTTGACCGTCCGGGTGGCCAGCGGCGCCGAGCGCCACGGGACGTTCACGGTCTTCGACACCGGCTTGGTGTCGTCGCCGTTGTAGACGACCTGCTCGCGCACCATCCCCGCGAACTGGTCCTCGTCGTACACCGTCTCGCTGCCCAGCGACGCCGCCACGGGGACGCTGCGCGTGTCCCCGGCGGTGTTGGAGGCCTTGTCGCCGTGCATGCCGCGCAGGAACGTGGTCCGGGTCAGCGTCCGGCTCGGCGCGTCACCCTTGCGGACCTCGACCTGGGCGTAGCCGCGGAACTGGTTCCAGGTCTTGCGCTTGGGCTTGATCAGGCCGTTGTCGTCGGCGTAGTGCCACGCGGCCCCGCCCAGGTACTCGTACGAGGTGTTCTGCACCGGCTGGCCGTGGTCGGTGTCGCCGACGACGACCATCAGGTCGGACTCGGAGACGTTGGTGACCACGTACTTGTGCCACCACTCGGTGATCTCCGGCCCGTCGTAGTCGTACGGGTCGGGCGTGATCACCGGGTAGCAGCGGCGGGTGTTGCCGTAGGCGGTCGCCGGCAGGCTGCTCGAGGTGCAGTCCTGCCGGCTGTACGTCACCTGGATCTTCGCGCCCGTCTCGGTGACGATGTTGCCCATCCGCATGCGGTTGTTCGTGGTGTTGTTCTTCGTCAACACCCGGTTCGGCATGGACACCGGCTCGAAGGTCACCGCGGGCATCGTGTCGGTGCCGCCGACCAGGCCGGCCCGCACGATCGAGGTCAGCCACATCCCGGCGTGGTCACTGCCGTCACCCACCGCCGGCCAACTGTGGGTCAACGTCCACGACTCCACCGGCTGCCAGGCCGCGGTGGTCTTCGTGGTGTCCCACACCTGCGTGGTGATCTTCGACAGCCGCCTGGTCGACCAGAACGTCGGCGCGTAGTTCTCCCCGCAGTTCGCCGCGGTGGAGGTGCACTCCTGGTCCCAGGGCACGTCCTTCCAGTGCGCCGCGTCATGGGTTGAACAGGACGCGGCGCACCGGTCGGCGGTGCTGAAGAGAACCTGCGCGGTCGGCGTGACGGACCGGTCGACGCTGCCGTCGGCGCGCTTGCGGTCCCAGGTGCCGTAGTCGATCCGGGTCAGCACGCCGCCCCGGTCGTACTTGGCCTTGCTGGTGGAGGTGGCGTTGCGGGCGTAGTAGTTGGTCTCCGGGGCGTACCAGTACGACATGGTGTTGCCCCGCGGGTCCACCACGTAGTCCAGGTTCCAGCGCCACGCCTGGTCGCAGAAGGATGAGGCGAAGCTGGTGTTGTAGCAGTCCTCGCCGGAGTGGTTGCCGGCCACCGGCACGGTCCACGCCGAGTCGGTGGCGGCGCTCTGCCCCGGCAGCTTCTCCAGCCCGAAGTAGTACTGGGTGCCGTCGGTCGTGGTGACCTTCCAGTACTCGCCGTCGTTGTCGCCGTTGGTCGCGCCAGCCAGCTTCTCGACCTTCGAGCCGTCCTCGCTGCGCCCGTGCCAGCCCTTGCCGGTCTCGAAGATCAGCTCGGTGCCCCGGCCGTTGAGCGACATGGTGGCGTTCTGCGACCGCCAGCACTGGTCACCGGTGCGGTTGGTGCTGTTGTTGCCGCCCTTCATGTCGTCCGAGCAGCCCACATAGCTGCGCTCGATGTAACCCGGCCAGAAGTCGAAGCCCTCCCCGATCCACGACGGCTGACTGTTCGAGGCGTCCGACTGGCCGTCCACGGCGTCCGAGGAGTAGGCCAGGCCCAGGCTCGGCGCCGGGCCACCGATCGACGGCGGCACCCGCATCGGGTACGACCACGAGAAGCCACCCGTGGAGGTGCCCGCCGACCAGGTCGAGCTGATCGACAGCGGGGTCGCCGCGAAGTCGCCCTCCGTGCCGGACGGGCCGGCGGCGAGAGCGACCAGCGTCGAGGCGGCGGTGCCGGCCGCGGGCAGCGGCACCTCGGCGCTGACCGCACCACCGTCGTTGCGGGACGCCAGCGGAGTGGCCGCACAGCCGGCCTTTCCAGGGCTGGTCAGCGCGCACTCCGGCACGTTCCAGAGCTTGAGCCGAGAGGACCAGTTACCGCCGTAGGCGTACTTGAAGCTGCGGTAGTCCACCGACACGGTGGCCGCGCCCGGGCCCGGGGCCGTCTTCGCGGCCCCGGCCGGCGCGTCCCCGGCGACCCGCAGCAGCAGCCCGTCCCGCCACTGCTGCGGCGCGCCCGCCCGATCCAGGACCTCGACCGACACCGCCTGGGTACGCGCGCCCGCCGCGCCCGCGCCGCGGGCCACCGACACCGGCAGGTCGCCGGCCTTGGCCGCCGGCGCGGCGGCCCGCCGCTGACCCGACACCGCGGCCGGCAGGGCCACCGACGCCCGGCCCGGCTTCGGCCACACCGGTGCCGCCAGCTGCGCGCTGGGCACCTCCTTCGCCGGCCGGGCGCGGCCCGTGGCCACAGCGCCGTGGGAGTCGACCTTTTCCCGCTGCGCCGCCAGGTGCGGCGTGGGCTTCGCGGCCGCCTGAGCGGGCGCGGTGAGCCCGGACGCGACGAGTGCGCCGCTGACGATCGCGACGATCAGCGCACGGGCCCGGGCCCGACTCGACCGTTGTCGTCCGGTGGCGCGGAGGGTGCGAGAAGTGGGTGTCACCGTGCCTCCATAGGGGTGACCGAAGGGAAGCCCTGTCCAGGGCGGGAGAGGTCGCACACAGCAGTGCCGCTCGCCGGGCCCCGCAGCAGGGGCCGTGGCGTGATGGTGAGCGTGCGCTCGGTGGCGGAAGGTGCGGGCAGGCCGGGGCGGCGATGCCGGGCCGGTCAGCAGACCGGCCGGATCGTCACCGCCCCGGCTCGCAGTGCGCCGGGATCAGAGGTAGCTGACGACGAGCCGGGCGCTGCCCGGGTACCACTTCTTCCACCGGTCATTGGTGGACTCACCGGTGCCGTCGGCGGCGCTGCAGGCGCAGAGCCCGACGGTGACGTCGGCCAGGTGGGCGGCGGCGTAGCTCTGGATGAGGCTGGTGACCCCGGCGCCGCCGAAGGTGACCACCTGGTCGGGCTGCGGCGAGCCGCAGGTGCCGCTCCCGTTGGCGTGCGACTGGGCGGTCGCGCGGAGGCTGGTCAGGGCCGGCGCCCACGGCGTACGCGGGGTGCTCGTGATCGGGCCGGACTGGTACAGGTAGGTCGGGGTGTCCCCGCAGGACCAGGAGTGGTCCAGCGTCAGTTGCACGGACGCCGACTGGATCTGCGTGCCGGGCAGGCCGGCCAGGGGGAACTCGAAGTACGACCGGTAGAGCGTGCCGGTGGCCGGGTCCTTGCCGACCCGCGCCGCGCTGGTGTCGCTGTTGGTGCTGTTGTTGTTCGTCGCGTACGCCCAGCGGGACCGGACGATCGACTCGGCGGTGAACCCGCCCGTCGGGTTCGCGAACACCTGGGTCCACTCGGTACGCGCCGAGAGCACCTCGACCCGGTGGCCGGAACGCTTGGCCTGGGCCGCGGCCGAGGCGGCGTCCGCCGCCAGCGCCGAGGTGGCCGCCGGCGCGGCGGGCGCCGCCGCCCGGACCGGCGACGGGGCCCCCAACAGGCCAGTCAGGACCGCGGCCGCGACACCGGCGGCGGCGATCCGGGAAGGAAACGACGAGAAGGCAGGCAGCATCGAGCGCCCAGGAAACATCTCAACCCCCGTGATTGAAAGATGTGCACCAGTCGCGCGAACTGTAGGGCCTGCGACGGACGCGTGTCTATATTCATCACGGTCCGTGAGGAGGAAACGGACACCAGCCGCGCAAATGGATTACCGAAACACGCGGCGTGACCGATATCCACAGAGGAGAGTGCCGACCGGTCAGCCCTCGGCCCGGGCGAGCAGCGCCGCCTCCCGCTCCGGCGCCAGGCCGACCGGGGTGCGAGGCGGGCGTCCGGCCCGGGCCGGCACCTGCCCCACCTCGCGCAACCAGCGCCAGGTGTCCGCGACCGTCTCGGTCACCGGCCGGCAGACCAACCCCGCCGCGTACGCCCGGTCGACGCCGCGCTCCTGCAACCAGCGGTACTCGTGGCCCGGCGGGATCCAGATGGGCAGGTCGTTCCAAGGCTCCACCCCGGCGGCCAGGATCACCTCCGGGTCGGTCCAGCGCAGCACCGCGTCCGCGCCGGTGACCGCCACGGCCGCGTCGAGTAGCTCCCCCATCGTGGTGTGCCCGGTCCGGCTGACCACGTTGTACGCCCCGCCGGTGCCCGCGACGCCCCGGTCCAGCACCCAGCCCGCCAGGTCCCGCACGTCGACGTACTGCACCGGCAGGTCCCGCGGGCCAGGGGCCAGCACCTCCCCACCCCGGGCGATCCGCCGCAACCACCAGGGCAGCCGACCGATGTCCTCCCCGGGGCCCAGGATCAGCCCGGCCCGCACCAGCAACGCGCGGTCGCCGAAGACCTCCACCGCGGCCCGCTCCCCGCCCGCCTTGTTCTGCGCGTAGTCCCCGTCGTCCGCGTCGGCGCCGGCCGGCACCGTGGGCGCCTCCTCCCCCACCCCCGCCGCCACCGGCGGCGCGTACACGGACCCGCTGGAGATGTAGCCGTAGTGGGGCACCGCCCCGGCCAGTGCCCGGGCGGCGTCCCGCACCGCCCGGGGCGCCCCGTCCCAGGTGTCCACCACCAGATCCCACCCGCCGCCGGCGAGCGCGGCGAGGCCCCCCGGCGCGGTCCGGTCACCCCGCAACCGGCGTACGCCCGCCGGCACGTCCCCGTGCAACCCACGGTTGAACACCGTCACCGACCAGCCACGGCGTACCGCCTCGCGTACCACGGCTCCGCCGACGAAGCCCGTCCCACCCAGCACCAGCAGTCTCATGCGTACCAGCCTGCGCGCGCTCGGCCCGGCCGACGGGCGATGTTCACGGTGAGCGGATCTGCCGCTGGCAGAACGTTCGGACCGCCGTGACCCGGGCGCGGACACCCTGAGTCGATTGTCCGGTTTGACGGTGACCGGCGGCATCCCCGGGCCGGAATGGCCGGCGGCCGGGGGTCGTTGCATCCGGGTGAACGGTCGAGGAGAAGCGCCCGACACCGGGTGCCGGGCCCCCGGGAATGATGGTGGGCCGCCGGTCGTTACACCTGGTCCCGGCACCGCGAAGAGGCCCCGCCCTCGCGGCCGGGATGATCCCCCTCTCTCAAGGCTTTCTGAGCGCCTGACGGTGCTTGCGCACCCACCCTTGCGACCCCCCGGTCGCGGTGTGCGCCGACCCCCGAATGGAGCTTTGTCATGAACACGATGCTGCGTAAGAGCGTGCTCGGTATCGCTGGTCTGACCGTCGCCGGTGGCCTCGCCGCCGGCCCGCTGAACCACCACGACGCCACCCCGAGCACCGCCCTGACCGAAGCCGCCGTCGTGCAGGCCGACAAGCCCGACACCAGCAAGCTGATCCCGCACGGCGTGCA